>NZ_JBIRJY010000010.1:204905-301897 GCF_044329785.1 Streptomyces sp. NPDC017529 | reverse complement strand
CAACGTCCTGTGGGCGATGATCCGTGACGGAGAGCGCTTTCATGCTTCACCTCCCGTCACGGGAGCGGCTTGACAACACGATTGGGAAGTTCCTTCCGGGCCGCCCGGGGAGCCGGAGCCGTGCGGACGGCTCCGCCCTCGCTCTCCCACCCGGCCGCGTCGGACAACGTGTTCCGCGTACCCGCCCGGCGGGCGGCCGGAACCGCTGACGGCCCGACTGTCTCCATAAGGCCGCTCGCCGTACGGGTGTTGTGCGGGTCGGCCGCCGCTCGCATCAGCTCCGCCGCCCGGTCGGGGGCGGTTTCGGGGGGCACGATCAACAGGTCCCAGCGCCCGACGGTGTAGGAGGCGAGGAACAGCTCGTGCGGGTCCTGTTCGGCCGCGAACATGCCGACCCCCACCACATGGCCGTCGACGGGCACCTTGCGCGGAATCACCGGCCAGTGGGAGGGGTTCACCGTGATACGGGTGATCCGGCCCCACAACGGGTCCAATGTCGCGGCGAGAGCGGGTAGTTCACGCCCCAGGTCGCGGGAACGTGGCCACCAGGCGCCGTCCAGCGGGCCGCTGGACCGGTCCGCCGGCGTCAGGGAAAGCCTGGCCGTTCGCTGTTCGGGGGTGAGGGTCGTCGGTTCGGCGAGCACAGTCATGGCTCGGTCCACCTGAGAGGCACCACGACGGGCAGTTGGTCCGCGTCGTCTGCCGAAGGTCGTCGTTCTCCGAGAACGACGCCGACATCTGAGCCGGTGTACGAAATACTCTCGGTGGTACCCAGTTTACTCCGTGCGGCGAACGAGCGGCCTGAGCGGCGTGCATCGCCTTGCTCACATACCGGTTCACCCGCCTCTCGCGCCGGTCCGGCGCGGTAGCCGTGGGAACAGGCCGCCATCGCAAGCCGCGAGAGCCCCCGCCGCCTCGCCGACGCCACGCCCGCTCGCCGGGCCGGACATGCGTGCCGCCCCAGCCGTTCGCAGGGCTCAACACCCCTGTCGGCCAGGCGGTGCCGGATGCCGCGTGAGGCCGGCCATCGTCGCGGGTGACGGCCGTCGTAGCCGCTGTCGCCGTCCAGCTAGGCGGGACGGCACCGCCGGCGGCCGCGACGGGACCGGATCGGCGGGCCGCGGACCAGCGAAATCAAGGCTTGACTGTCGTGCCGGGCCGACGATGCGGCGTCGTCAGCCCGTCGGGGTGCGGCGGGCGTAGGCGCGGGCGGCGCGGGCGCGGTCGCCGCAGCGGGTGGAGCACCACTGGCGGCGGCCGTGCCTGAGCAGGAAGCGGTTGCAAGGCGGGGAGGCGCAGGCGGTCAGGCGGGTGGCGTCGGGGGAGGTGAGCAGGTCGGCGGCGTCGGCGGCGATGACCGCGAGGGCGTGCTCGACGATCGCGGTGGTGGGGTGGGGTGTGGCGCGGTAGGGGCCGGCCTTCTCGTCCCACATGAGCAGGGACGCGGTCGGGACGCGGGTCATCGCGTCGTTGATCGCCGTGACGGCGGCGGGCAGGGCGGGCTGCCCGGCGACACGGGAGGCCAAGAGCGACCTGACCTGTTCGCGCAACGAGCGCAGCTGCGTGGCGCACACCTCCGCCAGGCCGGCGTCGGCCGGGGCGAGGTCGCGCTGTGCCAGCCACTGCTCGGCCTGCGCCGGGCTGCCAAGGAGATCGGCCGTGTGTCCGCCGGGCAGTGCGACGGCGCTGTTGGCCAGGGCCAGGGCGGGGTGCTCCACCTCGCCCGGCGCCGAGGGCAGGGCGGCTTCGTCCGTCACGTTCTCTTTCATGCTTCTCATGGTACGGGTTGCGTTCATCCGTGAGGGCTGCGTACAGTCACCTCACGGTTAATACGCAATCTATCCGTGAGGGGCTTCTTTCGTGTCTTCCCAGACCCTGCCGACCGCGCCGTTCCCCGTCCGTGTCTTCGGGGGCCCGACTGCCCTCTTCGAGTACGGTGGCCTGCGCTTTCTCACCGACCCGACCTTCGACGGCCCCGGCGACCACCAGGCACCGGCCGCCGTGCTGACCAAGACGGCGGCGGCTGACGGCAGCCCGGCCGATCTCGGCCGCGTCGACGTGGTTCTGCTCTCGCACGACGAGCACGCCGACAACCTCGACACCTCCGGCCGGGCCCTGCTCGCCGACGTCCCGCTGACGCTCACCACCCCCGGCGGCGGGGAGCGTCTCGGGGAGGCCGCCACCGGCCTCGCCGACTGGCAGTCGGTCGAGCTGGGGCGCCGGGACGGCGGGCCCGGCACGGTCACCGTGACCGGCGTGCCCGCCATCCACGGCCCCGGCACACGCGAGGAGGTGGAGCCGATCACCGGTCAGGTCGTCGGCTTCGTCCTGACCGGCGAGGGCCTGCCCACCGTCTACATCAGCGGCGACAACGCCTCCCTTGACGCGGTCAAGGAGATCGCCGAGCGCTTCGCTCCGGTGGACACCGCCCTCCTCTTCGCCGGAGCGCCCCGCTTCACCGAAGTCTTCGACGGCGAGGTGATCGTCCTGGACAGCGCCCAGGCCGCCCAGGCCGCGAAGATCCTCGACGCCGGCCGGGTGGTCCCCGTCCACTACGACAGCTGGGCCCACTTCACCGAGGGCCGCGACGAGCTCGTCGCCGCCTTTGCCGCCGCCGGTCTCACCGACCGCGTCGACTTCGGCGTCCGCGACTGACCCCACCCACGTCGCACGCGTTTGCCGGACAGCCGGGCGCCGGCCGACAGGGACCTGCCGCGACTGTCGGCCGGCGCCCGGCGTCCCCGCGCCGCACACCTCATCACCGAAGGACCGCACCATCATGACCGAGCCGATCCGCGGCACCCGCCATGGCTCCGCCCCCGCCGCCCTGTCCGTACTGGACTCCGCCATGACCGGCACCGGCCAGACCGCCGCGCAGGCGCTGGCCGGCAGCATCGAACTCGCCCGGCTCGCCGACCGGCGCGGCTTCACCCGCTACTGGATGAACGAGCACCACGCCATGCCCGGCGTCTCCACCTCCAGTCCGCCCGTCCTGCTGTCCCGGCTCACCGCGGAGACCAGCAGGCTGCGGCTCGGCGCGGGCGGGATCATGCTGCCCAACCACGCGCCCTTGGTCGTCGCCGAACAGTTCGGCATGCTTGACGCCCTCGCCCCCGGCCGCATCGACCTGGGCCTGGGACGGGCACCGGGCACCGATCACGCCACGGCCGCCGCCCTGCGCCGCGGCGCGAGCGGCGCCGAGGACTTCCCCCAGCAGGTGGCCGAGCTGCTGCACTTCCTCGGCGATGATTTCCCGGCCGAGCACCCCTACGCCGACCGCGTGTACGCCGTGCCGGGACCCGCCCAGGACCGGCTCAACGGCGTCACCGGCCCCACCGGCCGCCTGCCGGTGTGGCTGCTCGGCTCGTCCGGCTACTCGGCGCAGCTCGCCGCCCGGCTCGGCCTGCCGTTCGCCTTCGCCGCGCACTTCAACCCGCGAGATGTCGTGGCCGCCCTGCGCCTGTACCGCGAGCGGTTCACTCCGTCCGAGGCCCTGGCAGAGCCGTACGCGCTGGTCAGCTTCACCGTCGCGGCATCCGACGACGAGCGGGAGGCCCGCCGCCAGGCCGGCACCCTCGCGCACGCCATGCTCCGCATGTTCCAGCGCAAGTCCTACCTGCTGCCGTCCCCCGAGGAAGTGGACGCCTACCCCTACGACGCCCAGGAACGCCAGGCCGTCGACAGCTGGCTGACCCACGTCCCGCACGGCACCCCCGAGCAGGTCACCGCCCACCTGAACCAGGTCCAGCGGGACTCCGGAGCCGACGAGCTCATGATCGGCAGCGTCGGCCACTCCGTCCGGGCCCGGCTGCGCTCCACCGAGCTGATCGCCGACGCCTACGACATGCCCGACAGCCCGCGCTGACGCGGGACGGGCGGTCCTCCACCCGCCGCCGCTCGGTCCTCTTCACCCGTAGTCGGGGCAAGACCGGAACGCGAGCGAAACGTGCCGAACGCCAATGGCCAGGCTGGTCACAGGCACGCATTGGTGGACCCGGAGGTCGTGAAGTACGCCGCCTTGCAGGTCCGGCACCACGTCCCGGCGGACGCGGCCGTCGCACCGCCCAGCACCGCTGCGGAGGCCAGCGCCAGCCTGCCCCCTCACCGTTACGCTCGCCCCGCCCATGTCACGCGCTGTTTCCGTCTGGTAAGTGGAGGAGGGCCTCCGCGATGCCCTCCTCCACTGTGGGCTGTGGGCATAGAGCCTCGCTCAGCCCGGCTATGTGCAGGATGCGCAGGTGCCACGGGTGAGCGCAGACGAGTCCCACATAGCCGCCGTGTGCCAGCGCGCGGCGGCGGGTTCGGCACAGCAGGGACAGGGCGGAGGCGTCGAAGAAGTCCACCGGGCGGAGATCCACCAGCATCCGGAGGCCGGGGCGGGCGCAAGCTGCCTCCAGCAGGGTACCGGCGTGATCGGCCGTGAAAAGGTCGATCTCACCGCGCAGCTCGATCACGGTGAACCCCTGCACGACATAGGAGTGCGTACGGCCGTCCGGACCAGAAACGTTTCTTGGATCGAAGGAGGCCGGAGGCCCGGTCGTAGGGCGTGGGGGCTTCGCCATGGCGTAGTCCTCGGTTGACACGCCCCGCGCCCGGTGGTGGCGAGATCGTGTGCTGAGCAGCGCGACAGCACCCGAGGTCTGGGGGTGACGCGTCGAAGGTAGCCAGGTGGCCGGTTAAAGATGCTCAGAAGCCCGCCGGTTACCCCGTACGGGTGAAGGTCACCCGCCCCGCGCCCGCGCTGCCGTCAGCACGCGGGCTCCGCGCCCGTGACCGGCGCAAGCCACGCGCACGCCAACACCTGCACGAACGGGCGAAGTTCTCGGGCCGGAGCCCAGAGAGAAGGCCGGCGGCGAACTGCTGCTCGCCGAGGCGGGCCCCGCCCCACGCAAAGACATCAAACGCACGGTCACCGGGCCGTTGTTGCCCGTCTCCCCCGCCAGTACGGCCGCGGTCAGCTCGCTGGCCGAAGGCGAATGCCGCGGCGCAGTCAGTGAGAGGTCAAGTAGCAACAGATGGCAGTGATCCCGCGTTCCGCGCCGGTAGCCCGGATAGCCAGGAACGGTCTCATTCCGCTTGCAGGCTGAAGGGCGGATATGCGTCGGTGAGCAGGCCGACGTAGGCCTGTACGCGCAGGTTGTAGCGGTAAACACCGACGAGGAAGCCGCGGAGTGCCTGAGGATAAGCGCCGGTGATCAGCACTGCGAAGAATCCCGCGATCACGACGGCCGTCGCTGCGATGCCCAGCGCGAAGAGCACTATGTAGTGCGGGAAGGCGAGCAGCCATTTGACCAGTGGCTGCCACCTCGACACGTTCCCGGGGTAGGTGAACGTCACGAGAGTGTGCGAGTCGGCGCCGTCGTCGGTGGCGGTGGTCCGGAAGTCGAAGGGCGGGTAGTCCTCGCGCAGGAACAGCGCGTAACTCGCCACCCGCCACTCGTAGCGGAAGGTCATGGCGATCGCGTCGAAGAGCGGGCGGGGGATACGCCGGGTGAACAGCACGGTGAAGAAGGCGATGAAGGTGAGTACCTCGCGCAACGCGCCGAGCGCGTAGCTGATCAGCAGGTGCGGGATGGCGAGGAACCATTGCGCGAGTGGTCGCCAGCGGGCGATTCGCGGTGGGGCATGGAGTTCGAGTTGAGTGGGGTAGGGGGTGGCCAGTGACATGGTGCCCTCCTCAGGCAGCGGTTCACGGCTGGGCATGACGGCCGGTGTGCCGCTGTCCCTATGAGCCGCCGGTAGGCGGAGTCGCGAGCACGGCTTCATCAGGGAGGTCCGTGGTCTCAGCGCGGTCCGTGGTCAAACGGCGACTACGGTTTTGCCGGTCGTGGACTCCTGGTGGGCACCGAATGGCGGCGAGGAGGCGGGGCAGGATGGCCTGCAGAGGTGCCAGGGGCCCAGTCGGCGCCAGCCACGCGGATACGATGCAGTTTCTCCATGGCCGGGGGCTCGGGCCGGTCGCTTATCTCGGATCACAGGACAGCTCCGGCTTGGCCGTGCTTGCCCTGGATGGTGGCTCGCATCGTCGGCGCCTAGGCCGCGGTGGTCCGTTCCCGCACTGGTTGACGGCGTTAGCCGTTGCCCAAAATCGGCCCCGTACAAGGTAAGCCCTGTCTGCAGTCCTACGCTCAGGTAGCGAGCCTGTCAAGAGCGAGAGGGTGACGGGCGCGGGTGAACGCCGCTGCCTCGGCGTTCCAGCTCCGACCGGCCCTGAAGTCATGCGGCGGAGACGAGGGCAAAGTAAAGGCGGGACGGCCGGACTGGACGGCACGTCCGTTCCGATCCGGCAGGGCAGCATCGTTCGGATCGCGCCCGGGGCGTTCCACGGACCGCGGAATGCGGGAGACGAACCGCTGGAACCGATCGAGGTCGAGTCGCCGCGGAACAAGTTCGATCTGATGCGGCTCAAGGATGACTACAACCGGGCGGGGACAGCGTACGAGTCGGACTCCCTCGATGCCCCGCAGCACCCGATGCGGAAGGTGCCGGCGTTCCCTCATACAGGGCTCCGTGGACGGGTGGGGTACGCCGATCGGTTTACCTGACTTCAGTGTCAGGCAGTGCTTGATACACCGTCCGACATGGCGGCTGGGGCCGGTGTGTGTGCTGGGGTTGGAATCTGCCAATGGCGGCGGTTCGCGGTGTGAGGGATGCAACTGGCCGGGGCTTCGACTGTGTCTTTGCAGGCAAGAGCGTCACCACGGGTCCCAGCAAGATGGGCGGGGCGTGGGGCGGCGCACCGGGCACGATTTCGGGGAGGACACATGATGCGACGCTGGGGATACATCCGATTGGCGGGGGCCGCGGTGGCATTGGCGGCCGGGGGCGTCATGGCCACAGCCACTGGGGCAGCAGCAGCTCCGGCCAAGGCTGCGGCCGCCTACAACAAAGCATGCGGCGCCGGCTACAAGGTCGTGAACCAGGCCAACATAGGGAAGGCGGGTACGTCCTATCTGACCTACAACGCCGCGACGGGTAAGAACTGTGCCGTCACCATCCGGAGCGCCACCGGTCCTGCTGTCTACATGTACGCCTGGGTCCAGCGGGACGACACCAGAGACTACGCCGACGACGGCGGCTATTACCGTTCGTACGCGGGGCCGGTCTACCTCGACGCCAAGGGCTACTGCGTCTCCTGGGGCGGAGTGATCGTAGGTGAGTCGGCCGGCAAGAGCGGCACCAACTGCGGACGTGTCAGCCGGTGAGAGGCACCAGCCGGATGCGATGACGCGACGCGGACAGGAAGCGGCGGCCACGATCAGGCGCTCCCTTCCGAAGACACCGCGTTCCCGGTCACGCCCCCGCGAGTTCGTGCACGGTTGCCATGTCGCTGAAGGGGAGCAGTTCTTCACCGACGATCTGGTACGGCTCGCTGCCCTTTCCGGCGATCAGGACGATGTCGTCCGGGCCCGCCGCGGCCAGGGCGAAGGCGATCGCCCGGCGGCGGTCGGTGAACCGTTCGAAGGGGGTGCCGGTCGCTTCGAGGCCGGGGGCGATCTGGTCCAGTATGGCCTGGGGGTCTTCGTTGCGCGGGTTGTCCGAGGTGAGGACGCACAGGTCGGAGTGGGTCCCGGCGATGCTTCCCATCTCGGCCCGCTTGGTGGTGTCCCGGTCCCCGCCGCAGCCGAAGACGGTGACGACCCGGCCGGAGGCGAAGCCGCGGATGGTGGCCAGGACCTTGTTGAGGGAGTCCGGTGAGTGGGCGTAGTCCACGATCACCACGGTGCCGCGCGGCGTCTGAAAACGTTCGAAGCGACCGGGGACAGCGGGCGCCCGTTCGAGCGCGGCCACCAGCGCGTCCAGGTCGTGCCCCAGGATGTGGCAGGCCGCCACGGTGGCAAGCGCGTTGGCCACCGCGAACCGGCCCGGAACCGGGATCGCGGCCGGGTACTTGCGGCCGTCGTGGTGCAGGGTGAACCGCGTTCCCAAGGCGTCCGCGACCAGGTCGGTTGCCTGGTAGTCCGCCCGCGCGTCAAGAGCGTACGTGGTCACCGCGCCGGGCATCATCAGCTGGATCCGGGCACTCACGGCGTCGTCGGCGTTGACCACAGCGCGCCGGCACAGGCCCTGGAAGAGACGCAGCTTGGCGTCCCGGTAGTTCTCCATTGTTCCGTGATCGTCCAGGTGGTCCTGTGTCAGGTTGGTGAATACACCGACATCGATGAACGTACGGTCCACCCGGTGCGTGAGCAGGCCCATGGACGTAGCCTCCAGCACCACACTGCCGGCCCCGGCGTCACGCATGCACCCCAGCAGGTACTGCAGATCCGGTGACTCGGGCGTGGTCAGCACCGACCTCGCCATCGGGATCAGCTCGTCGCCGATCCGGCTTCCGGCCGTCCCGATGACTCCCACCTTGGCGCCCTCGGAGATCCGCAGCACCGACTCGACCATGTACGACACCGAGGTCTTCCCGTTGGTGCCGGTGATCGCCACCATGTCCATCTGCCGCCCCGGCTCCCCGAAGTACCGGGAGGCGGCGATCGCCGCCACCACGCGGCTGTCCGCAACCCGCACGGCGCACACCTCTGCCGCCCCGGCCCACACCGACTCCGGTACGGCCGGAGCGCTGCCGTCCACGAACACTGCCGCAGCGCCACGGGCGAGCGCCGGTGCCACGGCGCAGGGGCCGCCCCCACGGTGGCCGGGAACCGCGATGAACAGCGAACCCGGCGTTACCCGGTCGGCGTCGAAGGCCACTCCCGCGGTGATCGACGTCCTCTCCGGATCACCACGGAGAACCTGGTAGTCCTGCCCGGCCAGCAACTCGCTCAGCTTCACAATGAACCCTTCGAAGGCGGCCAGGCCCGGTCGTGCGGCCGTAGCCAGGCAACAGCGCCGGCGGAACGCCGAGACTGCGGTGATGACGTGGAACGAGTGGTAGCGGAACGGGTGGTAGCGGAACAGGTGACCGAGGCGCGTCCGAGGAGAGCCGGACGCGAGCGTCAGGCCGGCGCGGCAGAGGAAGTCCCGCGGCGCTCCGAAGTCCCGCGGCGCTCCCGGAACGGCAGGGCGCCAGGGGCGCGTTACGAGTCGCTAGCCGTGGCCGTGCAACGCGAGGCGGCCGGTTTCGGGAACCCCGACGTCGACCGCCGCATACGGCCCGGCACCCTCCGGACCCGCAGCGTTCAGGCGCACGGAGGTGGCCTGCGGCAGGCTCTCCCTCACGTCACCCATGCGACCCATGGGCCGAGTGTACGTCCCGCCGAGGGGCTCGAAACCCGTCTCCACCGCGTCCGTGGGCCGAACGGCCCGCCGACGGGCCGGCCGAGACGTGGTGACCTGCGGCCTTGAGCCGAACGACAGGCCCGTACGGCACGACAGGCCCGTACGGCACGGGCACCGAAGCCCACGGGCCTGTGCACCCGCCGGCAGGAAACGGCCCCTTACCGGCCGGATACCGGTAAGGGGCCGCATTCCTGTCGCCGGCTGTTCAGGGAAGCACCTTCACCTCCTCGACCTGCATGGCCAGGTCCATGGAGTGGGTCATGAGCAGCGGGGTGATGAGATCACCCGAGTTCACCTTGTACGCCCACGGCGGGTTCCCCGCCGCGGACCACCCATGGTTGATGTCGAAGGTGACGTTCCGCCGTTGCTCCGCGCCCATGTCGATCAACAGCCCGGGGGCGAACATCTGGACGATGACCGTGCCCACCTGGAAGGGCTGGGTGGCGAAGGTGAGGAGGACCTTCTCCACCGGGAGGAAGGTAGCCGAATTGAGGCCGTAGAGTTGGACCGCGCACAACGGCGCGGCACGTTGGCCGGCCTGAGCCTGCGAGACGCCGACCGCGAACGGCTTCGTACGGTTGTTGATGACCGTGATGATCCCGGACGGCCCACCGGTCGAGACCTCTCCGATTCCCAGATCGGAGATGATGGTGAACTTCTCTCCCAACTTGATGGGCTGGGAGTTCCGTCCGCTGATTTCGACGCCCGGCTTGATCTCACTCGTCGAGCCGTAGGCCTCGAACTGCCGCTCCCACCTGATCTCGGTTTCCGTGGAGTACGTACCCGTGTTGAGCCACACCACCGGCGCTCCGTTGGGGGTGGAGCTCTGGACCCCCTTGAAACCGAAGAGGCGGTAGCCCCCTTGTTCCAGCGCGAGGGCCGTTTGCACCGCCATCTCAATGCCGACGCTGTATACCGATTCTGCCATGTACTTCCCTTTCCTCTTGCAGGCATCAGGCTGAACGCGCCGATGCGTGCGCCCGTTGTGTCGCAGACCCGGGCGAGGAGAGAAACAGTCCTCGGCGGGTGAAGGGAGTCTCCTGCCGGGGGTGAAATACGGGCAGGGGCCGTATCAGCCAGAGGATGCAGGACGATGAGTTCGCAACAGAACAGGCCACACCTTTCGTTGGCACACTCCACATTTTGCGCCACCGACCCTCGACACAGGGGTGGCAGCAATGTTGAAAAGCATAGTTACCGACGGGTCGCGTTCAAGGGTGTCCGAATGGTCCGTGCCGAAATCGGTGGAGCGGGGGTTCGTGTGGCGTCCGTGACGAGAGTGGGTGAGTCGAGTGTCCCGATTTCGGTGGCGGGCAACTCCCGAGCCGCTTCCCGTCACATCTTGCGATCAATTCATGACGGCTACGGAGAGAAGAGTGAAAGCTGAGGCCGTTCCTGACGCCGAGGCACAGGCGAGATGCCTTGCTCAACCAATTCGCGCAGAACACCAGCCGCACCGTACTGCCGATTCGGAAAGCTGCTCTGCAAGGTGGGCCGTTTCATGGGGAGCCGAGTAAGCAACGCGGCAGTGACGCCCGGAGTGGCCCGCATGCAGCTTCGATTTTCACCTTCCGACCGCACCAGGCGGGGGACGTTTCCCCGGCTACCCCAGACCCGGCCGATCTGGCACGCCGATTCTCCTGGCCGCGATCGGCACGGACGGTCACAGCCGAGGTGCCGGGCTGAAACTGATGCGGCTGTTGTTCTGACAGGGCACTTGACGGGCCTGTGGTGTTCTCGGCACGCGGCCCACGTTACGGCCCGCCGGGCGAGAACCGGCCATGTAGCGCCTCATCTTGAGGCCCCATTGACGGCCGAATTCGGAAAGTACATCCTGATGCGGCGAGACGACCACTGCGTGAAACGGTAATTACTGCTCGGTTGACATACAGCGAGCGTGTCCGCCGGAATCACTCCCCTCTGATCACTCGGCCGCTTGCCATTCCCTCCACCAGGCGACCAGGTGAATTCGCGCCGACGTCCGCACCCTGTCGCACGTTCTTCCGAAAAAGGAGCACCCCGCCATGACCGAGCGCACCGTCTGGGCACGACGTCTCGAAAACGACCCGGCAAGCCTGGTGGCGCTCAACGCCCCACTTGAGGAGTCCGGCCCCGCCCGGCCGACCGGCGAGCCGAGCACCCTACAGGTCCCGCCCATGGCCGGCCTGTACATCTCACCCGAGGAAACCGACCTCCCCGGCGTCGCCCACGCCCTGGAAACCGGCGACACCTCCGGCTTGCCTCCCGCCCTCGCCTCCGAGGTGAACGAGGCCCGCAGGGTGACCCGCTTCAGCAAGGTGCGGGTGCCCGGAGCCGGCGGGGACGCGCTCGACGCCGTCCAGTGGATCCACGGCGACGGCACGCCGCGGCCGGCCATCATCATGCCCTCCCCGTGGGCGGACATGGGCTGGCTCGCGTATGCGGTCCAGGGGATGCGGTTCGCCGTCAAGGGCTACGACGTGCTCGCCTACAGCGCCCGCGGCTTCGGCCAGTCCGAGGGTGAGGTCGAGGTCGCCGGCGAGGCCGACATCCACGACGGCATCGAGGCGCTCAACTACTTCACCGGCGCACTCGGGCAGCCGCCCACCAAGGTGGGGTTCCTCGGGGACTCCTACGGCTCCGGCATCAGCCAGATCGTCGCCGCGCAGGACACCCGGGTCGACGCCGTCGTGGCGATGAGCACCTGGGGCGACCTGGGCAAAGCGTTTTACGAGAACCGCACCCGCCACCTGGCCTCCGTCACGGCGCTCCTGGGCGCCGCCAAGAACGCCCGGCTCAGCAAGCGCACACAGGAGATCTTCGACCTCGTCCTGGCCGGCGCGGACATCGAGAACATCCTGCTGTGGGCCGAGGACCGCTCCCCGCTGACGCACATCGACGCGCTCAACGCGCGCCGGGTACCCGTCCTGTTCGCACAGGCGTGGCACGAGACGCTCTTCCCGTCCAACCAGACACTGGAGATGTTCAACAGGCTCGAAGGCCCCAAGCGGCTGCTCTTCTCGATCGGCGACCACTCCGGGCCCGAGATGTCCGGCATGATCGGCCTGCCCAACCGGATCTGGTCCGCCGCCAACCGGTGGTTCGACCACTTCCTCATGGAGGAGGACAACGGCGCCGGGAACGAGGGCAAGGTCGTCAGCCAGATCATGTGGTCCCGTGCCTTGGAGACCCACCCCGACTGGGACTCGGTCACCCAAGACACCCGGAAGCTGTACCTCACCACCCCCGCCGAGGGCGGTGACGACGGGCACTTGGCCGAAGCCGAGTCGGTCGGCTGGGAGCGGGCGTTCCAGGTCGGCACCCCCACCCTGGCCGTGGTCGCCGACACCGTCATCTGGACCGGCATGGCCGAGATGCTGGGGCGTCCCAAGGTGTACGCGACACCTGACATCCCCCGTTCCGACGCGCTTGTCTGGTCCGCGCCGGCGGCCTCCGAGCGTCTGCGCCTGCACGGCACCCCCAAGCTGCACCTGACCGTCACCGGCAGCACGCGCGAAGCCACCTTCATCGCCTACCTGCTCGACGCAGGGGCCGACGGCAATGCGCACATCATCACCCACGCGCCATTCACCGCGCCGGCCGCTACGGTCGGCGGCTCCAACACCATCGACCTCGAACTCCAGGCCACCGGCTACGACGTCCGCGCAGGGCGCCGTCTGATGCTCGTCATCGACAGCAAGGACGCGTTCTACAGCGACACCAACGAGGCACCGCACACACTCACCGTCAGCTCCCCCGACGGCAACGCGTCCTACCTCGAACTCCCCCTGGGCTGAAGCCCTCCGCCGGTCCCACCCGGCACTGCCCGGGACCGGCTGTACCAGGCCCCGGACGAGTCGGGCCGTTCGGTGGCCGTGCGCAGCAGCTCCGCCATCGAACGGCCCGCCGTTCCCAGCGGCTTCCGCCGTCGCGCCCCGCAGGGCCTCGTTCGTGCCGGCGACCTCCAGCGCCACCGTCGTGGTTGGAACAATCTGTCAAGAGGGGCGCCGTGCGGGAAATCGAGCTGTCGTCCGGAACGATCGACTATCAGGACACCGGCGGCGCGGGGCCGGTGCTGGTCTTCTGCCATGGCCTGCCGATGAACGGCGCCCAGTGGCGCAAGGTGGTGCCGCTGCTCAGCGGGTACCGCTGCATCCTGCCCACGCTGCCCCTGGGCGGTCACCGCCGGCCGATGCACCCTGACGCCGACCTCTCCCATCGAGGCGTCGCACGGCTGCTGGGCGAGTTCATCGAGCGGCTGCATCTGGACGAGGTGACTCTCGTTCTCAATGACTGGGGCGGCGGCCAGTTTCTGCTGCTGGAGGAGCAGGGCCAACGGGTCGCGCGCATGGTGCTCGTAGCCTGCGAGGCGTTCGACAACTTCCCCCCGGGGCCGGCCAAGGCGATGGCCCTCGTGTGCAGGCTTCCCGGCGGTGTCCGGTTCCTGACACAACTGATGCGCATTCCCGCCTTTCGCAACCACCGCAACGGGTACGGCGGGATGAGCCTGCGCGGCCTCCCCGACGAGTTGATTGCGGACTGGTTCGCTCCCGCCACCCGGAGCAGGGCCATCCGCAGGGACTTCGCCGCATTCGCCACCTCGGCACCAGGACGGAAGACCCTGCTGGCCTGGAGCGAGCAACTGGCCGCCTTCGACCGTCCCGTCCTGGTCGTCTGGGCCGCACAGGACCGCCTGATGCCACGTGAGCACGGACCCCGGCTGGCACAGCTGTATCCGAAAGGCCGACTGGTCGAAATCGCCGAGTCCTCCACCCTCGTCCCCGAGGACCAGCCCGAGCAACTCGCCGCGGCAATCACCGATTTCCTGACCGAAACCGGAGCACAGCCGGTCCGGCAGACCGGCTGAACCATGGCCGACGAGCAGCACCCACAGCTCCGCCAACCATGCCGCGCCGGAAGGCGCCAGCCCACCGTGAACGCGTGACGGCTGAGGCAGCGCGACCGCGGCCACACTACGTTTCCGGCCGTATCCGCCGGCCTTCCCCACCCAGCCGTTCACGTGGTCGGCCGGTCCGGCGCGTCAGCCTGAAAGCCGGCGACGAGTTCGTCGCGTCCGTCGTCGTCCCAGTCGACTTCGCCGCGGAGCATCAGGTAGCCGTCGAAGGGAACGACGTTGTAGGTGTGCAGGGTCGTCGTTCCCAGGAACGGCGAAGCCTCGTCGCGCCGTCGCTGGGGGAACCCGTCTCTCAGCCCAGTTCCCGGCCCCCCGCGGTCCGTCCGGGGTGCTGCTGCTCGTCGGCCGGAGGCGGCCCGGTGACTTCCACGTGCGCCGGACGCAGCAGACGGTCACCGAGCCGGTAGCCGGGGCGGAGCACCTTGGTGCAGGTCGGGTGCCTGGCCGTGGTGTCGATGTGGTGGGCCAGGGCTTCGTGCCGGGTGGGGTCGAGCTCCTCGCCCTCCTCGCCGACCTCCTGCATTCCGAGCGCCGCGAGCTGGGCCTCCAGAGTGCCGGCGATGTCCTTGAGGCCCGGGGGCATGGGCTCGTGTTCGCTTACGCGGTCCACGGCGTCCAGCACCGGCAGCAAGGCGGTCAGCACGTTGGCCACCGCGATCTCACGCACAGCCAGCCGGTCCCGACGTACCCGCATGCGGTAGTTGTCGTACTCGGCCTTCACCCGCTGGAGATCCGCCGTGCGCTCCTCCAGCAGGCGCTGCAGCTCGGTGTTCCCCGTGCGCGGTCGGCCGTCTCCCATCGTTACCTCGCTTCCGGCCGTTCGTCGTCGACGATCTCGGCGTCCACCACATCGTCGCTACCGCCGGAGGTGCCGGAAGCGCCGGAGCCGCCGGGCGTCCCGGAGGTACCCGCGGCCTCGGTGCGCGACCGCTCGTACAACGCCGTGCCGATCTTCTGGGCCGCCTGCGCGGCGTGATCCATGGCCTGCCGGACCGACGCCGTGTCCGCCTTCTCGTCCTTCAGCCGTTCCTTCAGGGTGGCGAGGGCCGTCTCGGTCTCGCTCCGCGCGTCCGCGGGGATCTTGTCGGTGTTGTCCGCGATGAGTTTCTCGGTCTGGTAGACGAGCTGTTCGGCCTGGTTACGGGCCTCGGCCGCCTCGCGCCGCCTGCGGTCCTCCTCGGCGTGCTGCTCCGCCTCCCGGACCATGCGGTCGATGTCGTCCGCGGGCAGTGCCGAACCGCCGGTGACGGTCATCATAGGCGGTCATCACCCACTGAGCTTGTGACTGCGCCAGCGAGAAGCCGTGCTGGATCGTCGGCAGCGCCACCGTGACGACCAGTCCGTCGAAGACGACGAGGAAATTGGTGGCCGTCAGCAGGGTCGCCAAGAACACCACCGGTGCACAGAAGATGGCGATGCGGACCGTACGTGTTACCAGGTGCGCGAGGCTGCCAAAAGTCGAAAACCTGCGGGGCCGGAACTGTCGCATGCCCGTGGTGAATACGCAACCCGCCTTTTCTGAACGCCCTGATGGGCAGGACGTGCTGGTCGCGAATGCGGAGCGCTGGGTACCTTCGGCTCCCATATCCGCGGCCCCTGTCCGGGGCCGCGTTCGTTTCCGTATCTGGGGGTGTTCTCTCATGCCCGTTCACCACGCATGTCGGCGTGCGCACGCCGTGCCGTTCGCGCAGGAATTGCGCCGATGAGGGTGGGGATCGTCGGGGCCGGGCGGATGGGGCAGGTGCATGCCCGCGCGCTGGCGGAGCTCGCCGACGGGGTGTCCTTGTCCGTTTACGACGCCGACGCCGGTGCCGCCGAACGGCTGGCCCGGGCGCTCGGTGGTCCTGTCGGGCCGTGCCCTGACGGGGTCACGGTGCGGCACTCGCTCGACGAACTCGTCGGCGCTTCGGACGCCTTGGTGGTCGCGACCCCGGCCACCCGGCGCAGCGGGCCGCTGCTGGCGGCGGCGCGTGCCGGGCTGCCGGTGTTCTGCGAGAAGCCGCTGGCGGCGGGGGTGGGGCAGGCCCGGGAACTCGCCGAGGCGTTGACCGGAGCCGGGGCCCGGATCCACGTGGGTTTCCAGCGCCGGTGCGATCCCGAGTACCAGTTGCTGCGGGAGGAGATCATGTCCGGCCGGCTGGGGCGGATCCTGATGGTGCGCTGTACGGCCTTCGACCACGCGCCGCCTGCCGCCGGGTACGAGCAGGGCGCCGGGGACATCTTCACCGACTGCCTCATCCACGACATGGACGCGGTGCAGTGGCTGACCGGGCAGGCGGTCGTAGCCGTGCAGGCCGACGGTGTGCGGCGCCTGGGCGATACGGGTGCCGTCCCCGGTGATGCCGGTACCATCCCCGGCGGTCCCGGCGGCCCTGGCAGTCCCGGCGGCCAGGGCGGCGGGTACGACGTGGCGACCGCCGTGCTCACCCTGGCCGACGGCGCCCGGGCCGTGCTCACGGCCTCCCGTCTCGACCCGCACGGCTACGACCACCGCGTCGAAGTCCTCGGCACGCTGGGTTCCCTGTCCGTGGGGCTCGGTGACCGCACTCCGCTGCGGCTGGTGCGGACGACCGGCGAGGGGGCCGCCGCGGAACCGGCGCCGCAGTCCGCCTTCATGGACTTCACCGATCGGTTCCGGGGCGCCTACCGGGCCGAGATGCACGCCTTTTTGCAGCTGGCCGCGCACGGCGGTCCGAGCGTGTGCACCGTGCGGGAAGCGTTGCTGGCCCAGGAGGTGGCCGACGCCGCCGGGCGTTCCGCGCGTGACGGGGTCCGGGTTGCCCTCTCCTCCGGGCCTGGCCTCCCGGACGCCTCCGGGCCCGGCCTCCCGCACGTCGCCGTCGGCGGCGGATACGCGAACGGAACGACAGGGAGCCGGCACCGATGACCACCACAGCAGTGCGTTCGTCCCGTACCTCGCGGCGGCGCGGTCTGATCGCGTGCGCGGCCGTCCTGACCACCCTCGTGACCGTGCCCGCCCCCTCCCCCGCTCCCGCCCGCGCGGCGCACGGGGCGGACGACGCCACCAACGTCATCCTGCTCATCGGGGACGGCATGGGCGACTCGGAGATCACCCTCGCCCGCAACTACACCGTGGGCGCCACGGGCCGGCTGGCCATGGACCGGCTGCCGATGACCGGTGCGTCCTTGACCTCGTCCGTGGACACGCACGGCCGTCCCGACTACGTCACCGACTCGGCCGCCGGCGCCACCGCCTGGGCCACCGGCCGCAAGACCGTCAACGGCCGTGTCTCCAAGACGCCGGACACCGACCGGCCGCTGCCCACGCTGCTGGAGCTCGCCCAGCGCCAGGGCTATGCGACCGGCAGCGTCACCACCGCCTCGGTGACCGACGCCACGCCCGCCGCCCTGACCGCCCATGTCACCGACCGCAGTTGCAAAGGGCCGGCCGACATGGCCGAGTGCCCCGCCGATACCCTCGCCCGCGGCGGCCTGGGGTCGATAGCCGAGCAGAGCCTCGCGCGCCGGCCTGACGTGCTGCTCGGCGGCGGGGCCGGGATCTTCGGGCAGACCGTCGCGCAGGGGCCGCACCAGGGCCGCACGGTCCTCCAACAGGCCCGCGCAGGCGGCTATCAGGTGGTGCGCGACCGCGCGGAACTGACGGCGGCGCGGCCCGGAAGGCCCGTGCTGGGGCTGTTCGCGCACGAGTCCGTACCGGTGGAGTGGAGCGGCCGGCCCGCGGCCGTCGGCGGCACGGCTCCGCAGCGTTGCACCCGCAACGCCGCGCGTCCGGCCGGCACGCCCGACCTGGCGGAGTCCACCCGCGCCGCCCTGCGTCTGCTCACCGCGGGGCGTGGCGCCGCCGACGGCGGGGCGGCCGGCAAGGGGGCCAAGGGGTTCTTTCTTCAGGTTGAAGGGGCTTCCATCGACGACAAGGACCACGACGCCGACCCCTGCGGCCAGATCGGCGAGACCGTCGCCTTCGACCGGGCCGTCGCCGCGGCGCTGGAGTTCGCCGCCGGGCATCCCCGTACGCTCGTCATCGTGACCGCCGACCACGGCCACGCCAGCCAGATCATCCCCACCGACGCCCGCCCGCCGGGCCTGTCCGCCACCCTCGTCACCGACGAGGGCAGCCCGATGCACGTCGGCTACGCGACCAACGCGACCGACGACGTGCAGGAGCACACCGGTGTTCAGGTCCGCGTCGCCGCCCAAGGACCGCAGGCGCACCGCGTACGGGGCGTCCACGACAACACCGCGCTCTTCGGGACCGTACGCGCCGCCCTCGGCCTGCGGTGAGAATAAGCGCAGCGCGCGGAAAAGACGAATTCCCGGTCCACGGTTCCGGTGCGGCCAATTCGTGGGCGTCCGGCGCAGGTTGAAGAATTTCCGGGCCCAATCCAGCATGGTCCACCGGAAGCGGACCTCCGCCGTTCCGGCACGGCCTCCATGGAAATGAAGGGTGTAAAGCGTTGAGTTCTTCCATAGAATTGCCCCGGTGGCCCCAGCTCTCCGACGAGGACATCGAAGCAGCGGTCGCGGCACTGCGCTCCAACCGCCTGGTCGGCCTGGGGAACAGCGTCGTCACGGACTTCGAGGCGGCGCTGGCGGCCGGCCAGGGCGTCGAGCACGCCGTCGCGGTGTCCACCGGCACCGCCGCCGTGCACCTGGCGCTGCACGCCCTCGACGTCGGTCCCGGCGACGAGGTGATCGTGCCGACCCACACGTTCATCGGCTCCGCCAGCCCCGTCACCTACCTCGGCGCGCGCCCGGTCTTCGCCGATGTCACCCCCGACACCCACTGCCTGGACCCCGACTCGGTCAAGGCGCTGCTCACCGAGCGCACCAAGGCCATCGTGGTCGTCCACATCAACGGGTGTGCCGCCGACATGGAGGCGCTGAGCGCGCTGGGCGCGGAGGCGGGCGTCCCGGTGATCGAGGACATGGCGCAGGCGCTCGGCACCAGTATCGGCGGGCGGCCGGTCGGCGGCTTCGGCGACCTGGCCTGCGTCAGTCTCTTCGAGCAGAAGGTCATCACCTCCGGCGGCGAGGGCGGCGCAGTCCTGACGAACAACCCGGCCTACGCCGAGCGGGTACGGCGGCTGCGCAGCCATGGCGAAGGTCCCATCGAGGGCCGTCCGGGGCTCATCTGGGCGCACGAGGTGGGTTACAACTACCGGCTCACGAGCGTGCAGGCGGCGGTCGGCCACGCCCAGCACAAGCGCCTGGACACCATGTTGGCGGCCCGCCGGCGCAACGCCGCGTACCTGACGGAGCGGCTCGGCGGCATCGACGGGCTGGAGCTGCCGGTGGAGCCGGAGAACACCGTGCACGCGTTCTGGAAGTACGTGGTGCGCGTGGCGCCGGGCGGCGGGCGCGCCCCGGCCGCCGAGATCGCGGCGACGCTGCGCTCGCGCGGCGTACCGGTGCTGCTGCGCTACCCCTTCCCGCTGCACCGCCAGCCCGCGTTCGCCGAGCACCAGGGCGTGTCCCTGCCGGTCGCCGAGCGGCTCTCCCAGGAGCTGCTGGCGCTGCCTTCCCACCCGGGGCTCGGCGAGGAGCACCTCGACCACGTCGCGGACGAGGTACGCCGGGCCGTCACCGCGTGACGTACGGCCGCCGCGCCGGGCGGCGCGACCGTCCCCGCCCGGCGCGGCGCCCTTTCCCTTTCCACCGACGTCAGGAGAGTGCATGTCCTCCGCCCCCGCCACCGACCCGTACGACGACGCCGGCCGGCCCCGTACCGTGCTCGGCACCTCCGCCTTCGGCCAGAACGAACGCGCCTTCCCCGTCTACGACGCCTACTGGGAAGGCGGTGGCCGGGCCTTCGACACCGCCTGGCTGTACGGGCACGCCTACGGGCCCGGCTGCTGCGAGCGCGCCTTCGGCGCGTGGGCCACGTCCCGCGGCGTCCAGGACGAGGTGTGGGTCCTCGCCAAGGGCGCGCACACGCCCGAGTGCCTGCCCGACCGGGTCGAAGGCCAGCTCAACGAGAGTTTCGAGCGCATGGGGCGCAACGGCGCCGCGCTCTACATGCTCCACCGGGACAACCCCGACGTGCCGGTGGGCGAGTTCGTCTCCGTCCTCGCCGACCTGGTCAAGCGCGGACTGATCGGCGCCTACGGCATGTCGAACTGGCCGCTGGAGCGGGTCAAGGAGGCCGTGGCGTACGCGCGGGCCCACGCGCTGCCCGCCCCCGCCGGGGTGAGCAACCAGTTCAGCCTGATCGACATGGTGCACCCGATCTACCCGGGGACCGTGACGGCCAACGACCCGCAGTGGCGCGCCTGGCTCGCCGAGGAGGAGGTCTGCCTCTACCCGTGGGCCAGCCAGGGCCGCGGGGCGCACGCCCTCGACGACCCGGACGAGCTGCGCACCGGGCCGCTCGCGGAGTCCTGGTACAGCGAGACCAACGCCGAGCGGGTGCGGCGCGCCCGGGCGCTCGCCGACAGCAAGGGCGTCTCGGCGACGGGGCTGGCCCTGGCCTGGACGCGGTCCCAGCCGTTCCCGGTCGCCCCGCTGATCGGGCCGCGGCAGGTGGCGGAGGTACGCGATTCCCTCGCCGCGACGGCGTACACCCTCAGCGAGGCCGAGCGCGAGTGGTTGGAGCACGGCACCGGCACGCTGCCCGGGGTGTGACCGGGGCCGCCGCGTGTGCGGCGGCCGATGACAGCGGGAAGGCGGCACAGCGGTGGTCATCGCTGTGCCGCCTTGCCGGTGTTCCGTGTCGTCGGCCCGGTGCCTCCAGTTGTCAGCCCAGCGACTTCAGCAGGGGCGCGTAGTAGCCGCCTTCGGTGTGCGCTGCCGCGACGAGCATCCGGTACGGCTCCCACTGCGCGTACGCTTCCCGGCCGGGCTTGGCCAGCTCCCGTTCCAGACCCCAAGCCTCCAACTGGATGGAGTGGCCCATCAGCAGGGCGATGTCCGCCTCCGTGCGCAGGAAGGGGCGGGCGAGGCCGGTGACCGCTTCCTGGAGCCGGCGGCGGCCCGCCTCGTCCGCCGGGTCCGGTGCCGTGCCGGGTTCCGGCGGCGCGTAGGCGATCTTGATCAGTTCGTTGAGGTCCAGCTGTACGGGGGCCACCACCGCGAACTCGAAGTCGAGCAGCGACACCACCTCCGACCCGTTCCACAGGGCGTTGACCGGGGAGAAGTCGCCGTGGTTCAGCACACGCGCGGCGCCCGGCAGCGCGGCCCAGTGCCGGTCGAGGGCGTCGCTCAGGCGCTTGACCTCCTCGTCGGTGAGCACCTGCGCCGCGTGCAGCCGCAGCAGGCTCTCCGTCGCCTCGCCGGGCGTCTGCGCGTAGAAGGGGTTGCGGGGACGGGCCAGCGGCGCGGCGGTGGCCACGTCGACCCGGTGCACCGCTCGGGCCCTGGCCCAGAGCTGCCGGATCGCGTCGATGCGCCGGTCCCAGTCCAGGTCCGGCCAGGCGTCCTCCAGACCGACCGCGTCGATCCGGGCCATCGCCACCCACTGGTGGCCCCGGGTGGTGCCGGTCTCCAGCACCCGCGGGTAGCCGACCTCCGGCGGCAGCACGGCGGACAGCCGGGCCTCGCGCCGCAGGTCGGCCGAGCCGGCGGCGCCCGCGACGCGTACCGCGAGCCCGCCGCCCAGCCAGGTGGCGTTCGTCCGGCCGCCCGCGCGGCGGGCGGCCGCGAAGTCGGCCCCGTGACGGTGGAAGACCTCCGCCGCCACCGCGGCGGTGTCCGCGGCGCGGGCGGCGGCGTCCTGTGCGGTGCCGGGCACTACCGGGCCATCAGCCGGAGCGAGACGACCAGGCGCAGCGGGTCGGGGCCGCCGGGCAGCCGCAGCAGCGGGGGCACCTCGTGCCACATGCGCGGGCCGAGCAGCCGGGCGTCGCCGTCGCGGTCGTACATCGGCTCCAGGTAGCCCTGGCGCAGGATGCGCATCGAGCCGACCGTGTCGTAGCACAGCGGGAACTGGAGGTTGAAGCGGTCGAGGTCGGTGTCGTGCTCGGCGCCGTGCGGGCCGATGTAGTCGCCCTCCCGGTAGGCCAGCAGGAACACCCGTTCGTAGCGCAGCTTCCGGCCGGTGATCCGGTCGACGAGCGGGAGCAGTTCGGCGGCCGTGCGCTCGGCCCAGTCGAGCAGGCCGTGCGCGCGGAAGACCGCGGTGACGCGTTCGGTGTGGGCCGGGGAGTCGGACTTGGCGTCGATGCGCAGCAGCCGGAAGCCGTACCCCAGCGTGCCGTCGTCGTCAGTGTGCTCCTGCGCGTCCACGACGGGCTCGTCGCGCAGCTGTTCGTACACCGAGCGTGCCGCGGCCCGCAGTTCGGTGACGTCGGCGACCTGCGGGATCTGTGCGCACCGGTGGGCGGCGTAATGCGCGCGGAGCGCTTCGGTATCGGCGTCCGCGGTGCTGAGCGTGTCGATCGATGCCATGAGCTGGGCGGAATTGGCGACCACAGAAGTTCCCCATTCGGATGGGCGGACGGGCGGACCGGTCAGGCGGTGCCGAGCACCATCAGACGACGGCTGCTGACGGTGAACGTGCCGCCGTGCTCGTCCATGACCTTGGCGTCGGAGAAGCCGGCCGTACGGAACCACTCCAGGATTTCCGGCGCGGTGAACATACGGACGCTGTAGCGGGCGCGTTCCACCTTCCCCTCGCGGATGGTGACCTTTTCCGCGTAATAGCGGCTGGCTTCCGCGTCCAGTTCCTGGATGTCGATGGCCAGGTCGGTGCCGCGCCGCAGCACGTCGACGTGCATCTCGTGGTTGGCCAGGACGCTCGGGATGTGCCGGTACGGGGAATGCATGTCCAGCAGGAATCGGCCGCCCGGGCGCAGGGCGCGGCGATAGCGGCGGAGGATGTCCCGGTCGGTGGCGTCGTCGAAGTAGCCGAAAGAGCTGTACCAGGACACGGCCGCGTCGAATTCGGCGTCGAACGTCATCTGCCGCAGGTCGAGATGGCGGTAATCGACGTCCACACCCATGCTCCGGGCCTCGTCGGCGGCCATGGCGAGGAAGCGTTCGTCCCGGTCGATGCCGACCACGGAAAAGCCCCGGGAAGCCAGCACGTTCGCGTGCCGGCCGTGTCCGCAGGGCGCGTCGAGCAGTTTCATGCCCGGCTCGAAACCGCCGAGTTCGGTCATGGCCGACGCTTCCCGCGCACTCAGTTCGGGAGTGAGGTCGGGAAGGTCGAAGTGATCGTAGTCATCGCCGAAAAGGCTGTCCCAATCCACATGGGGCTGTCTCGGTTCCATATCCCCAGGCTAGGACCGCGGCAGCTTTGTTCACAATGCGGTTACCGGGTGGCGAAGCAGCACAATCCGCGCAGGAATTCGGCCCGTTCCGGTAATTCGGGGAAT
Organism: Streptomyces sp. NPDC017529; assembly: GCF_044329785.1. Taxonomy (NCBI): domain Bacteria; kingdom Bacillati; phylum Actinomycetota; class Actinomycetes; order Kitasatosporales; family Streptomycetaceae; genus Streptomyces; species Streptomyces sp. NPDC017529. Next base: position 278,482 of record NZ_JBIRJY010000010.1, on the reverse strand, counting down.
TCCTGCGCGGGATCCGTGCCCGGCCCGTCCGGCCTCCGTGCCCGGCTGCCGTTCAGTCGCCGTGCCAGGTGCGCCACAGCGCGGCATAGGCGCCGCCGGCGGCCAGCAGTTCGTCGTGGCTGCCCAGTTCGCAGATGCGGCCGTCCTCGACCACCGCGATGCGGTCGGCGTCCCGTGCGGTGTGCAGGCGGTGGGCGATGGCGATGACGGTACGGCCGCCCATCACCGCGGCGAGCGCGCGTTCGGCGTGCCGGGCGGTCGCCGGGTCCAGCAGCGCGGTGGCCTCGTCCAGTACCAGCGTGTGCGGGTCGGCCACCAGCAACCGGGCCAGCGCGACCTGCTGGGCCTGCGCCGCGGTCAGTTCGTACCCGGCGGAGCCCACCACCGTCTCCAGCCCGTCCGGCAGCGCCCCCGTCCAGCCCGCCGCGCCGACCACCTCCAGCGCCCGGCGGGCCTCCTCTTCCCCGGCGGCGGGCCGGGCGAGGGTGAGGTTCTCCCGCAGCGTGCCCCGGAAGATGTGGTGTTCCTGGGTCACCAGCGCGATCCGGCCGCGCAGCTCGCCGGTGCCCAGCTCGACCAGCGGTACGCCGCCCAGCTCGACCGAGCCGGAGCCCGGCTCGTAGGTGCCGGCGAGTAGCTTGCCGAGGGTGGACTTGCCGGAGCCGGACGGGCCGACGACCGCCAGCCGCTCGCCCGGCGCGATGTCCAGGTCGACGCCGTGCAGGATGTCGCGCCCCGGCAGGTAGGAGTAGGTGACCGCGCGGGCGGTGAGCTTCTCGCCGTCCGGCTCCGCGCCGGTGGGCCGCCGGTCGGCGGGCAGCTTGCTGACGCCCAGGACGCGGGCGAGCGAGGCCGAGCCGATCTGCAGCTCGTCCATCCAGCTGAGCACGTCGTCCAGGGGGAAGATCAGCTGCCGGACGTAGAGGGTGGCCGCGACGACCTGTCCCAGCGTGGCCAGGCCGTGCGTGTGCAGCAGTCCGCCGACGGCCAGTGTCGCCACGACGGGCACCACATAGCTGAACTCGACCAGCAGGTACCAGGAGCTGCGCAGCCACATGGTGTGGCGCTCCGCCTCGTACGCCTCGCCGAGGTCGCGGTCCAGGGCCCGGCGGCGCCAGGTGCGCAGGCCCAGCGCCTCGACCGTACGGGCGCCCGGCACCGTCTCGGCGAGGCTGTCGCCGAGCGCCACGTAACTGGCCCCGCGCCGCCGGTAGGCCGCGCCGGAGCGACGCAGGTACCAGCGGGTGCCGGCCCACAGCAGCGGGATGACCACCAGGCTGGGCAGTGCCGTCAACGGGCCGACCAGCATCAGCGCGGTGAAGGTGAATACGCAGGTCAGCACCGCGATCAGGGTTTCGGGCACACCGTAGCGCACGGTGTTGGTCAGCGCGTCGGTGTCGCGCGAGGCCCGGGTGATGAGGTCGCCGGGCTCGGCGTCCTCCACCGTGGACAGGGGCAGGCCCACGACCCGGTCGACGAAGTCCTCGCGGATCTCGGCGGTGACCTTCTCCCCGAACCGGCAGGAGCGCTGCACCGCCCAGTACGTCAGCGCCGCCTGGGAGACCAGCGACAGCAGCAGGCCGAGGCCGAGCTGGTTGACCGTGGCCGCGGTGGTGCCGTGGACGACCTCGTCGATGAGGCGGCCGATCAGCCAGGGGGCGACCAGGCCGCAGACGGCGGCGAGTCCGTGCAGGGCCAGCATCCAGGCCAGGTCGGCGGCGTGCCGGCGGGCGAGCGCACGGCCGTGCTCGCGGACCTCGGCGGTATCGGCGACCGGCAGTGACGCCCGGCTCATTCGGCGCTCCCTCGTGAGGCGAGACGGGAGGCCGGCGTGCTGCCGGCCGGGGCGTGGTGACCGGGCAGTTCCTCGCCGGTCTCGCGCTGGATCACCAGGCGGTAGCCGGGTTCGGCGGCCAGCAGGTCGCGGTGGGTGCCCGTCGCGGCGACGCGGCCGCCGGGCAGGAAGGCGACCCGGTCCGCCCGGTCGAGCAGCAGCGGGCTGGAGCTGATCAGCACGGTCGTACGGCCGGACCGCGCGGCCCGCAGGCGCCGGCCGATCTCGTTCTCGGTGTGTGCGTCCACCGCGGAGGTGGGGTCGACGACCACCAGGACGTCCGGGTCGGCGAGCACGGCCCTGGCCAGGACGAGGCGCTGCCGCTGGCCGCCGGAGAAGCGGCGCCCGTCGGCGGTGACCTGGGTGTCCAGGCCGTCGGACAGGGCTTCGACGACGTCTTCGGCGACGGCCGCCCGCAGTGCGGCGGCGATCGCGGCGTCGTCGGCGGTCCCGTGCGGGTCCAGGGCGGCGCGCAGCGGCCCGCGGAAGAGGCGGGAGCGGCTGTCGGCCACCAGGATGCGGCGCCGGACCGCCTCGGGCGGCAGTTCGGCGAGCGGAGCGCCGCCGTAGGTGACGGGGTCCTTGGTGTAGCCGCCGAGGCGGTCGGCCAGGCGTGCGGCCTCCGCGGGCGGCGTGACCACGACGAGCAGTTCACCGGGCGTCACCGTCAGGCCCGAGTGCTCGTCGACGAGTTCCTGGCCGCGGTCGGGCACGGGCAGCGGGTCTTCGGGCGGTACGGAGTCCACCGGCAGGCGCAGCACCGCGACCGCGCGCCGCGCGGCGACGTGCGCGCGGGCGAACCGGTCGGCGGTCTCGGTGAAGATGCCCAGCGGCTCGACGAGGAAGGCGGCGTAGGCGTAGAAGGCCACCAGTTCGCCGGGGGTCACCGTGCCCGTGAGCGCGGCGTGCGCGCCGACCCAGGTGACGGTGGCGACCAGCAGGCCGGGCAGCAGGACCTGCGCGCCCCTGATCAGGGCCTCGGCCCCGGCCACCCGCGAGCCCGCGGCGCGCACCCGCTGCGAGCGCTCGCGGTAGGAGCGGGCGAAGGAGGTCTCCCCGCCGACGCCGCGCAGCACGCGCAGCCCGGCGACGACGTCGGTGAGGCGGGAGGTCAGCTCGCCCTGGTAGTCGCGGTAGGCGCCCTGGCGGCGGTGCAGGGGGCGCAGGGTGTAGCCCATGGTGAGGATGATGGCGGGCAGCGCCACGATGATGAGCATGCCGAGCGGCAGGGACTGGCCGAGCAGCACCGCGGCCACCAGGACCGTGGAGACCAGGGCGCCGACGGCCCGGCCGACGATGTCGAAGGCGTTGCCGATGGTGGTCATGTCCGAGGTGCCGACGCTGACCAGCTCGCCGTCGTCCACCTTGCGCTCCAGGGAGGCGCCGAGCCGGTCGGCGTGCCCGACGACGAGCTGGACGGTGCGGAACCCGGCCGACAGCGCGTTGTGCATGTTCAGCCGCCGCCGGATGGTCCCGGACACCGCCTGCACGACGCCGAGGGCGAGCAGCACCGCCGACCAGGAGAGCACCACGCCCATCTCGCCCGGTACGAGACCGTCGTCGATGGCCTCGCGCACGACCACCGGCACCAGTGCCTGCGAGCCGAGCCAGAGCAGGCCGCAGAACGCCGCGGCGCTGAGCGGCCGGACGATTCGGCCCGCGAGCCACAGCAAGAACCGTGTGGCGGAACGGATATCCGGAATTCCTGGGTCTGCGACGGGTAACGGGCGCATTGCGTGAGAGTACCGAGCACGCCGGACACACCGTCAACTCGGTGGCCTTGCACCTCGTTCGCCGCCATCGCACCTGTGGTGAACAGCGGAAACAGGAAGGGGGCCGGCACTTGGTTGCCCGGTGGGCCGGGCCCGCCCTAGCCTGCGACATCCGTGACGAATCTACACAAACCAGGGATGCGCCCATGTTGGTTCACGCCACGCCGCTGGACGGCGCCGCGCTCATCGAGCTGAAACACCTGGAAGACGACCGCGGCTTCTTCGCCCGTACGTTCTGCCGCGAGGAGTTCACCGCGGCCGGACTCGAACCCGCCGTCGAGCAGTGCAACCTGTCGTTCAACCACCGCAGGGGCACCCTGCGCGGATTCCACTACCAGCTCGCGCCGAACGCCGAGGCGAAGACGATCCGCTGCACCCGGGGCGCCGTCTACGACGTCATCGTCGACCTGCGTCCCGGCTCCCCCACCTACCTGCGGCACTTCGGTGCCGCGCTGACCGCCGAGAACCGGCTCGCCATGCACGTACCGCGCCACTTCGCGCACGCCTACCTGACGCTGACCGACGACGCCGAGACGCTGTACCAGGTCTCCTCCGCCTACACCCCGGGCGCCGAGCGGGGACTGCGGTGGGACGACCCCGCCCTCGGCGTGACGTGGCCCGTCCCGGTGGAGGTGGTCTCGGACAAGGACGCGGCCTGGCCGCTGCTGGCCGATGCCCCCCTGGAAGCACGATGATCGTCATCGACGCCGCGCTGCGCCGGCGCGCACAGGAGGAGCGGCCGATCCGGGTCGGCATGATCGGCGCCGGCTTCATGGGCCGCGGGCTGGCCGACCACATCATCACCTCGGTGCCCGGTATGCGGCTGGCCGCCGTCGCCAACCGCACCGCGGCCCACGCCGAGCGCTGTTACACCGAAGCGGGCCGCGAGCCGGTCCGGGCCGACACCGCGCGGGAGATCGAGGCGGCAGTCGCCACCGGGCGCCCGGCGGTGACCGAGGACGCGTTCGCCCTGATCGCCGCCGAGGGCATCGACTGCCTGGTGGACGTCACCGGCGCGGTGGAGTTCGGCGCCCACGTCACCGTCGCCGCCATCGAACGGGGCCTGCCCGTGGTGACGATGAACGCCGAACTGGACGCCACTGTGGGGCCGTTGCTGGCCCACCGGGCCCGCGCCGCGGGCACCGTGCTGACGGGCGCGGACGGCGACCAGCCCGCCGTCCAGGCCAACCTGCTGCGCTTCGTGCGCGGCCTGGGCGTGACGCCGCTGGTCGCGGGCAACGTCAAGGGCCTCCAGGACGCCTACCGCACCCCCACCACCCAGCGGGCCTTCGCCGAGCGCTGGGGCCAGAACGTCAACATGGTCACCAGCTTCGCCGACGGCACGAAGGTCTCCTTCGAACAGGCCATAGTCGCCAACGCCTTCGGCCTCACCGTCGGCCGGCGCGGCATGTACGGGCGCGACCACACCGGGCACGTCGACGAGCTGACCGAGGTCTACGACATCGACGAGCTGCACGCGCTCGGCGGCGTCGTCGACTACGTGGTCGGTGCGAAACCCGGCCCCGGCGTGTACGTGCTGGGCACCCACGACAGTCCGCGGCAACGGCACTACCTGGAGCTGTACAAGCTCGGCAAGGGGCCCCTGTACAGCTTCTACGCGCCGTACCACCTGTGCCACTTCGAGGTACCCAACTCCATCGCGCGCGCGGTGGACTTCGCCGACGCCGCGCTGACGCCGCCCGCCGGCCCGCGCGTGGACGTGGTCGCCACCGCCAAGCGCGACCTGGCAGCCGGGACGGTGCTGGACGGCCTCGGCGGCTACGACACGTACGGCGTCGCCGAGACCCACGCGAGGACGCGCGAGCGGAACCTGCTCCCGATGGGCGTCGCCGAGGGCTGCGTACTGCGGCGCGGCGTCGCCAAGGACTCCGTGGTGACCTACGACGACGTGACCCTGCCGCCGGGCCGGCTCGTCGACGCGCTCCGCGCCGAGCAGGACAAGCTCTTCCCCGCCCGGCAGGCCGGCGCCTGACCGGAACGCACACGGCCGCGCAGCAGGTCCCGGGCCTGCCGCGCGGCCGTGTGCGCCGGCTCCCGGCGCGGTCAGTCCCACACCTTCCACGGCGCGTTCCCCGCCGCCCACAGCCCGTTCAGGTGCTGGTAGTCCTTGTAGGTGTCCATGGCACACCAGAAGTCGTGGTGGGCGTGCAGGCTCAGCTGCCGGTCGCGGGCCAGGCGCTGCAAGGGCTCGCTCTCCAGCCACAGCATCGGGTCGTCGCTCAGGTAGGTGTCGAGGAACTCCCGGCGGAACATGAAGAAGCCGCCGGAGACGAAGCCGGTGACCTGGGTGGGCTTCTCGTTGAACTCCAGGACCACGTTGTCCCTGACGTCCATCTCGCCGAACTTCGACGTCGGGTGGATCCCGGTGACCGTGCCGATCCGCCCGCCGTCGCGGTGTTCCTTCTCCAGGGCGGTCAGGTCGATGTTCCCGACCCCGTCGCCGTAACCCATCATGAAGTCGTCGGTGTCCACGTAGTGCCGGATCCGCCGCAGCCGGGCGCCGGTCGCGGTGTCCAGGCCCGTCTCGGCGAAGGTGATCTCCCAGTTCTCGTCGGCCCGGCCGTCGTGGAAGTGCAGCCGGTGCTCGTCGGTGAGCGCGATGGTGAAGTCCGACAGCTGCGCCCGGTAGTCCAGGAAGAACTGTTTGATCGCCCAGCCCTTGTAGCCGAGGCACAGCACGAACCGCCGGAAGCCGTAGTGGCTGTAGATCTTCATGATGTGCCACAGGATCGGGCGCCCGCCGATGTCGACCATGGCCTTGGGCAGCCGTTCGCTGGCCTCCCTGATGCGGGTGCCGTAGCCGCCGCACAGGAGTACCACCGGAATGTCCGAGTTCACTGTCGTCCCTTCTCAGCCGATGTCTGCCGGTCGCGCCGGCCGTCCCGCCCGCCCCGGCACGTGCACCTGGGTGAGCCGCGCCCCGGCCGCGGGGAGGGCCGCCGGGCCTGCCGCCGCTTCGACGTCCGCCCGTTCGAGCAGTTCCGCCACCTGCTGCCAGGTCTCGGCGCAGCCGCGGGCCAGCTCGGCGGTGACGCCCACGCAGTGCGGCGGGACGCTGCCGAGCAGCCGTTCCCACTCCTGGCTGCGCACCGCGACGACGGTCAGCCAGCGCAGCAGCGCCCGGCCGTCCTCGGTCAGCCGGAGCGAAGGATCCCGGCTGAGCTGGCGCAGTTTCAGGTCGCGGGGCACCCGGTTCTCCGTCCGCTCCGCCGGGCGGCGGGGCGGCTGCGCGGCCGGGGCGCCGGCCGTCTCCGGTTCGGCGCGCCCGCGCTGCGGGACGGGTTCCTCGCCGCGGCTGCGGCGTTTGCGGACGTCGAAGACCGTACCGAGCGAGACGCCGGCCTGCTCGGCGATCCGGCGCAGCGGGGCGTCGGGGTTCTCCCGCATGAGGCGGTCGGCCACCCTGCGGCCCTCCGTCGAGTCCAGCGGCCTGGCCCGGCCGTCGCGCCCGATCCTGACGTTCGACTGTGGAACTCCCTCGGTTGAACGCGCCCGGACGACGCCGACCGTCTTCGGGGAGAGTCCGGTCGCGGCGCCGATGGACCGGTCCGACCACTGCGGGTGGGTGGTGATGATGCGGGCCGCGGCGGCCCTGCGGTCGGTCAGGGAAAGCGGCAGGCCGTGCGCGATGTTGGCCTCGACGGCGAGGACGAAGGCGTCCCGCTCCTCGCCGTCGAAGAATTGCACGTCGATCTCGGTAGCGCCGCGCGACTCGGCGGCCCGCAGCCGGTGCATGCCGTCGATGACGCGCATACTGGACCGCAGCACGACAATGGGGGGCAGGTTCTCCCCGCATTCCGCCAGCGCGCGGATATGCTCCGGATTCTCGCCTGCCGAACGAGGGGAATCGGATGGCAGGAGCGAGCTGATGGCCACTCTTGTGATACCGGGTAAACGCGGTGGCGTTTCACCGGATTCCGCCGGTCCGACCAAGGCGGGGGGATCCTCCACTTTAACGGGATCTTCGAGAAAGACAGCGTCCAACGCACACCCCTCCGGTCACCACACGCCTGACTGCCAACCAGGTGCTACTCCGCCGGGCACGCAGCCTCGTGTCGGCCACGCACCAAAGACAATTACGCTCCCGAGCCCAGGTGTCCGAGAATACGGTTCCCGCATCCACGGCATCGCCGACCTTCGCCCTGGCATATGCTTATCACTCGGCTAAGTTTTCAGTAAAGTGCTAAAACGTCTTTTACTCGCTCATCGGCGGCGCGTTCGAGGGGTGCAACCTGCGGCATCCTGGGCGCAGCGCGCCGCCCGAGCTCGCGGACGACCGAGAAAACCCCTGGTGGAGCCGGTGAGGGAGCCGTTGGCGCCGGGATGCGTTCCGGCCATCTACGCGCGCCACAACCGCCACACTCACACCTCACGTAACAATTGGGGCAGGCAAAGAACTCGCCAAGCAGCAACTGTTTTCCGCCGCCGGCGGACGGTACGGCGACCCCGTGCGGCAGACGGCACGCCCAGGGTCCGACACCTCTTTGGAGAACGCCGTGAAAGCACTCGTTCTGGCAGGCGGCGCAGGAACCCGCCTGCGGCCCATCACCCACACTTCCGCCAAACAGCTGGTCCCGGTGGCCAACAAGCCCGTTCTCTTCTACGGCATGGAAGCCATCGCGGCCGCCGGGATAAAGGAAGTGGGGATCGTCGTCGGCGACACGATGGAGAAGATCCAAGAGGCCGTGGGAGACGGCTCCAAATTCGGCCTGGACGTCAGCTACATCGCGCAGGAGGCACCGCTCGGACTGGCGCACGCCGTCCGCATATCGCGGGACTACCTGGGCGACGAGGACTTCGTCATGTACCTCGGCGACAATTTCGTGGTGGGCGGCATCAACGAACTCGTGGCGGATTTCCGTACGGCCAGGCCGGACGCCCACCTCCTGCTCACCCGGGTCGCCGACCCGCGGGCCTTCGGCGTCGCCGAACTGGACGCCGCCGGGCGGGTGCGGGGCCTGGAGGAGAAGCCGGACCACCCCAAGAGCGACCTGGCGCTGGTCGGCGTCTATCTCTTCTCCCCCGCCATCCACGAGGCCGTGCGCGCCATCCGGCCGTCCTGGCGGGGCGAGTTGGAGATCACCCACGCCGTGCAGTGGCTGATCGACGAGGGCCGGGACGTGCGGTCCACCCTCATCAGCGGCTTCTGGAAGGACACCGGCAACGTCACGGACATGCTGGAGGTCAACCGCCTGGTCCTGGAGACCGTCGAGCCGCGCTGCGACGGCCTGGTGGACGGGGCCAGCGAGATCATCGGGCGGGTGCGCATCGAGGAGGGCGCCACCATCCGGGGCTCTCGGGTGGTGGGGCCCGTGGTCATCGGCGCGGGCTCGGTGGTCACCGACTCCTACGTCGGGCCCTTCACCTCCATCGCCGACGGCTGCCGCATCGAGGACAGCGAGGTGGAGTTCTCCATCGTGCTGCGGGGCGCCTCCATCTCCGGTGTACGGCGCATCGAGGCGTCCCTGATCGGCCGGCACGTCAAGGTCACGCCCGCCCCGCACGTACCGCACGCCCACCGGCTCGTCCTCGGCGACCACAGCCTGGCCCAGATCTCGTCCTGAGCCCGTCCTTCCCCGGCAGAACTCTCCAGAAAGCGGTCCCGATGACCACACGCCTTCTCGTCACCGGTGGAGCGGGTTTCATCGGCTCCCACTACGTGCGCACCCTGCTCGGCCCCGACGGGCCGGACGACGTGGCGATCACCGTCCTGGACGCCCTCACCTACGCGGGCAACCCGGCCAACCTCGCCCCGGTGCGCGACAGCCCCCGGCTGTCCTTCGTCCACGGCGACATCTGTGACGCCCCCCTGGTCGACCGCCTCCTGGCGCGGCACGACCAGGTCGTGCACTTCGCCGCCGAGTCCCACGTCGACCGCTCACTGCTCGACGCCTCCGCCTTCGTGCGGACCAACGTGCAGGGCACCCAGACCCTGCTCGACGCGGCGCTGCGGCACGCGACGGGCACGTTCGTCCAGGTGTCGACCGACGAGGTCTACGGCTCCCTGGAACACGGTTCGTGGACCGAGGACGAGCCGCTGCGGCCCAACAGCCCCTATTCCGCCTCGAAGGCGTCGGCCGACCTGCTGGCCATGGCGCAGCACCGCACCCACGGCCTGGACGTACGGATCACCCGCTGCTCCAACAACTACGGCCCGTACCAGTTCCCGGAGAAGCTCATCCCGCTGTTCGTCACCCGGCTGCTGGACGGCGGCAAGGCGCCTCTGTACGGCGACGGGCTGCACGTCAGGGACTGGCTGCACGTGGACGACCACGTACGGGCCATCGAAGCGGTCCGCACCCGCGGCCGGGCGGGCCAGGTCTACAACGTCGGCGGCGGCACCGAGCTGAGCAACAAGGAGCTGGTCGGCCTGCTGCTGGACGCCTGTTCCGCCGGCTGGGACAGCGTCGAGCACGTCGACGACCGCAAGGGCCACGACCGCCGCTACTCCGTCGACAGCGGCAGGATCAGCCGGGAACTCGGCTACGCGCCCAAGACGGACCTGGCCACCGGCCTGGCGGCCACCGTCGAGTGGTACCGCACCCACCGCTCCTGGTGGGAACCCCTGTGTGCCGCCCGGCCCCGGACGACCTGAACCCGCCCGCAGCCCGCGCCGCACACGGCCGCGCGGGCCGAACCGGAGGTGAACCGCTGTGCCGACACACACCGCGCCCTGGCTGATCACCGGAGCGTCCGGCATGCTCGGGCGCGAACTGACCGCCCTGCTCACCCGCCGCGGCGTCCCGGTGGCCGCGCTCGGCCGCCGGTCCCTGGACGTCACGGACGCCGCCGCCACCCGGGCCGCCATCGCTCACCACCGGCCCGCCGTCGTCGTCAACTGCGCCGCCTGGACGGCCGTCGACGCGGCGGAGGCCCGGCCGGCGGCGGCCCTGCGGGTCAACGGGGACGGGCCGGCGCATCTCGCCGCGGCATGCCGTGAGCACGGCGTACGGCTGCTCCAGCCGTCCACCGACTACGTCTTCGCTGGCCGCGCCGGCCGGCCGTACCGCGAGGACGACCCGACCGGCCCGCAGACGGTGTACGGCAGCACCAAGCTGGCCGGTGAGCAGGCCGTGCTGGCGGAGCTGCCGGAGACCGGTTACGTGGTGCGCACCGCCTGGCTCTACGGCGCCGGGGGCCCGAACTTCGTCTCCACCATGATCCGGCTGGCGGCGGGCCGGGACCCGGTGCCGGTCGTCGACGACCAGCGCGGGCAGCCCACCTGGACCGCCGACCTCGCCGAACGGCTGGCGGCGCTGGGCGGCGCCGCGCTGGCGGGCACCGCGCCCGCCGGCATCTACCACGCGGTCAGCAGCGGGGAGACCACCTGGTACGCGCTGGCGCGGGAGACGTTCCGGCTAGCCGGCGCCGACCCCGGCCGGGTCCGCCCCACCACCACCCGGTCACTGGACCGCCCGGCGGCGCGGCCCGCGTTCAGCGTGCTGGGCCAGGAGCGGTGGCGGAAGGCCGGGCTCGGCCCGATGCGCGAGTGGCGGGCCGCGCTGGCGGAGGCGTTTCCCGCGCTGCGGCGGGCGGTTGACCGGCCCGCCGCGTAAGGCGTGCCGTTCAGGAGCGCGCGGACGCGAACTCCTTGCGCAGGTGCTCGTGGAACTCGGTGCACGCCTCGAAGTCCGGCAGCAGGCCGCCGCGTTCCAGTTCGGCGAGTCCGGGAGCAGCCGCGTCCTTCGCGGACAGTACGGGCTCGATTCCGGCCGGCCAGGCGATGCCCAGGGCGGGGTCGAGGGGGTTGACGGCGTGCTCGCGGTGCGGGGCGTAGCCTTCGGAGGTGAGGTAGACGACGGTGGCGTCGTCGGTGAGGGCCATGAACGCGTGGCCGAGGCCGGCCTCCACGTACACGCTCAGCCGCCGGTCGTCCAGGCGCACCGCCTCCCACTTGCGGTAGGTGGGCGAGCCGACCCGGATGTCCACGACGACGTCGAGCACGGCGCCGCTCAGGCAGGTGACGTACTTCGCCTGCCCCGGCGGCACTTCCGCGAAGTGCACGCCCCGCAGCACCCCGCGCCGGGAGACCGAGCGGTTGACCTGCGCGACGGAGAGTTCGTAGCCGAGGGTGTCGCTGAAGGACCGGCCGCGGAACATCTCCTGGAACTCCCCGCGCTCGTCGCCGAACGCGTCCGAGCGCACGGACCAAGCACCTTCCATACCGAGTGGGCGCACGATGCGACTCCTCCTGACGCTGACGAGCACGGTGACGGGATCGACGGGTCCGGCGGGGCACGGCGCGCACCGCCGGACAGGTGGTGCGCGGCGTCCTAGGCCGGAGTGAGCACCCGCATGGACCGGTCCAGCGTGCCGTCCCGCTGCCGGCGCCGGAGGGTCGCGAGGCGGGTGAAATCGGTGTCGAAGGCGGCCCGGGTCAGGCCGCGTCCGACATACTCCCTCGCCAGCTGGGCCGCGCCGTCCGGAATGCTCCAGCGGGCCCGGAACCCGAGTTCGGTGCGCGCCCGGGTGAAGTCGACCCGGTAGGAACGCGGATCGCTGCCGGTCTCGCCGGTGATGCGCACCACCGAGCCGGGCACGGCGGCCGCCGCGGCCTCGGCGATCTCGGCGACGGTCCGGTTGTTCTCCTCGGTGCCGACGTTGAAGGCGCGGGCCCGCACCACGTCCGCCGGCGCGGCGAGCCCGGCCACCACCGCGTGCGCGATGTCCTCGGCGTGCACCAGGGGCCGCCAGGGCGTGCCGTCGGACAGCACGGTGACCTCGCGCGTCAGCACCGCGCTGCCGACGAGGTTGTTCAGCACGATGTCCGCGCGCAGCCGGGGCGAGAAGCCGAAGGCGGTGGCGTTGCGCAGGAAGAACGGGGCGAAGTGGCCGTCGGCCAGCTCCGCGAGGTCGTCCTCCACCCGGACCTTCGAGACGGCGTACGGCGTGACCGGCTTGAGCGGCGCGTCCTCGCCGACCAGTTCGTCCGCTGACTGCGCTCCGTATACCGAGCAGGTCGAGGCGTAGGCGAACCGGCGCACACCGGCGTCCTTGGCGCACCGGGCGAGCCGGACGGCGGCGTGGTGGTTGATGTCGTAGGTGATCTCGGGGGCCAGGGAGCCGAGCGGGTCGTTGGACAGCGCGGCCAGGTGCACCACGGCGTCGAAGCCGCCCAGCGTGGCCGTGGTGACGTCCCGCAGGTCCATGGCGAGCCCGGGGACGTCCGGGGTGTCCTGCGGGCCCAGGACGCAGGAGGCGAACAGGCCGCTGTCCAGCCCGGTGACCTCGTGCCCCGCGGCGGTCAGCAGGGGGGCCATGACGGTGCCCAGGTAGCCCTGGTGGCCGGTCAGCAGTACGCGCATCCGTCCGCCCGCCTCAGCCGAGCACCGCGTGCCACCGCGGGTCCCGTACGTCGACGCCGACCGAGGACAGCTGGCCGCGCAGGTCCGTGCGCAGCCCGTCGAGGTCCGTACCGGACTGCCGCAGGTTGGCGGCGAGGCGCCGGCTGCGGGCCCGGTAGCTCTCCGGGGCGTCGGAGCGCGCGTTGAACCCGTCCAGGAGCAGTGCGTCGATGTGCGCGGACCACGGCAGTTCGTGGATGCCGGCGGCGATCTCGCTGGGGCGCAGCCGGTGCCAGTACGAGATCCCGCCCGCGTGGACCAGCTGCGGCGCGAAGACCTTGGTGCCGGGGAAGCTGTGGAAGTGCCCGATGCGCCAGCCCGCGGCCAGCGCCATGAGCTGGTAGAACATCAGCCCGTCGAAGACGACGCGGGTGACGCTGTGTCCGTTCTGCACGTGGTGGTGGCGCTCGTGGCTGCGGACCTCGCGGCCGTCGTCGAGCACGTCCAGCAGGCCGCCCTGCGGGAAGGGCAGGTGGTGGTCCTCCATCGCCAGCACCTTGGCCAGGGCCGCTTCGTGGTGCGGCTCGATGAGGCGCACCATCGCGCCGTCGATCTCCTTCTCGGGGCCCGGCGGTACGAAGGAGTAGGCCGCGGGCGAGACGGGGCCGCCGATGGCGCGCTCGATCTCGGGGCGGGCCGCCGGGTCGATGGCCAGGAACGGCGGTGCCGCCAGCGGTATCGGGCCGTAGCTGAGGGGGCCGCTGACGGCGACGCCCGGCTCCAGGCCGTCCGTGCACCGGGTGAACCACTCGGCATCCATGACGAAGCAGTCGCTGTCGACGATGCCGAACGGCCGGTCGAGATTGCGCAGCAGGAATTCGAAGATCTCGTGGCTGCCGACGCTCTCGTCCAGGTCGAAGGCGGGCATGCCGCCACTCATGGTGTCCCGTACGGCGGTTTCGGCGGGGGTCAGCCCGCTGGAGACGAAGGCGCAGTTGAGGTCGGGTGGTACGAAGCGCAGGAAGTGCTGGATGACGTGCAGCAGCCCGGAGGAGAAGAAGCAGAACCACACCGGGCGGTCGGCCGGGAGGCCGGACAGGAAGCGCTGGAACCGTTCGTCCAGGGACACCAGGGCCTCGCCGGCTCTCGGGTCCTCGGGGGAGATCGTCGTCGTCACGTGCGAGGTTGTTTCCACGCTGGCCACCATGAGGAGTCGGGTTGCGAAGGAGGGCGGAGGTCGCGGCGCCGCGGCGGGACGTGCTCTGGTCCGTCGGCGCCGCGGCGCGGGCGGGTCAGAGCACGTCCCAGTAGTCTCCGAGCAGGAACGGCATGCCGAAGGAGACCGACTTCTTGCCGCTGGGGCGGTAACTGGCGCGGGGCAGGGTGCGGAAGTCCATGCTCACCCGGCTGATGTCGGTGTCGTTGACGACATTGCCGTGCCAGGAGTTCGCGCCGTCGAAGACGATGACGTCGCCGTACTCGGCGGTCACCGGTTCGTGGTCGATCCACACCGTGTTGTTCCCGTACGCCTTGGTCAGCGGCACCCAGTAGTTGACCTCCGCGGGGTCGTGCCCGAAGTCGCGGTCACGGTGCCACTCGCCGACGGCCAGGGAGTTGCGCAGGTGCACCCGGCAGGTCGGCAGCCGCTGGATGTAGAGCTGGTCCGCCTCTTGGCCCAGCAGTTGCCGGGCCAGCTTGCGGTAAACGGGCGAGATGGTGTCGAACCCGTCGTAGTACCGCCGGTGGTACGGCGTGCTCTGGTCGGTCTCCCGGGTGGCCGGCCGGTCGCTGGCCGCCAGGCCCTCCAGGTCGTCCACCTCCATCACCTTGCGGACGAGGTCCGCCAGCGGGATCTCCGTCACGTCGTAGCGCAGCCGCGTGTATGTCGCCATGGCCTCTCCTCACACCGTCATCCGGCCGCGCAGCCGCTTGCACCGCCGGTACCAGCCGTCCACGACCGCGTCGATCGCCGGGTCGCCGGACTCCCCGTCGCTCACCTCGTGGCCGCGCCCCGCCAGCCGCAGCGCCAGGCGCCGCGCGGCGATCCGGGCCGGGATCGCCGGAACGGCGAGGTCTTCGAGGTGGTTGCCCAGCCGCTCCAGCGGGCTGAGGTCGAAGAACTGCCGCTGCCAGCGCAGTTCGTTGTGCCGCCAGTCCTTGAGGCCGTTGAAGCCGCGCCCGGCGTTGTGGTGCATGACGTCCTGGAGGTCCTCGACCACGACGCGCTTGCCGGCGGCGCGCACCAGGGTGGCGAGGATGACGCCGAGCCCCTCGAAGCCGAGGTAGCGGCCCGGCGGGAAGCGCACGTTCTCGATGACCCAGCGGTTCACGCACAGGATCACGTCGTCCACGGCGTGCACCTCGTGCCGGCCGCCGCCGTGGTCGTGCACCTTGTCGTAGTCGGCCACCCGCCCCCGCCTGGTCTCCTTCTCGTTCCACCAGGCCAGTGAGACGGTGTCGGAACCGCCGAGGGAGCCGAGCATGCCGACGGACTCGTCCTCGAAGACCCGCTCCGCCACGTCGGCGGGGTTCTTGCGCAGCTCCACGTCGTCGTGGAGCATCACCAGGCTGGTGACCTCGGAGTTGGCCGCGGCCTGGTCGAAGATGGCGTTGTAGGCCGCGAACAGGGAGCGCTGGTGGCGCATGGTGAACAGCGGGCTGCCCGGTGTCCGGACACGCTCGATGCCCGGGCGGCTGATGCGGTCGAAAAGATCGGTCGGGCCGACGCAGACCCCGTAACCCATCACGTTGGACGATCTCCTGTCACAGTCGGGGGTGGGAGCGGCCCGCGGCGGGCGGGACCCGGGT
The DNA here is from genome assembly GCF_044329785.1 of Streptomyces sp. NPDC017529. NCBI lineage: Bacteria > Bacillati > Actinomycetota > Actinomycetes > Kitasatosporales > Streptomycetaceae > Streptomyces > Streptomyces sp. NPDC017529. The sequence continues at coordinate 262,763 of NZ_JBIRJY010000010.1, read as the reverse complement.
GCGGGCCGCGTGGGTGCTTCAGAAGCGGTAGGTCTCCAGGGAGCCCGAGCGCCGGACGTCGAGGGTGGCGCAGTGGAAGCCGCCGCCGAGCGTGCGGGAGTGGCTGAGCTGGAGCGGCAGGACGTTCATACCGTGCTTCTCCAGCAGCTTGATCAGCGCGGTCTGGCGGCGGTCGACGACGGCCAGGTCGGGCCGTACGACGAGCAGGTTCATGCCGATCCACACCGAGCAGTGCGGCTTGTCCCCGCTGAAGCCGATGTCCACCAGCTCCGGGCAGGTGATGGTCTGCCAGGAGCGCAGGAAGTCCGGCATGTTGCCGTCGTTGACGCGCTCCGGGTTGATGAGGACGAGGCCGGGGCGCAGCGGCACGATCGTGGAGTCGACGTGGGTGGAGGCGTACAGCTTGCGGCAGGGGTGCACGGTGTACGTGTCGCCGACGGCCGACTGGAGCCACTTGGCGCCGAGTGCGTTGCCGCTGTCGGAGACCAGGTACAGCAGGTCGGTGCCGAAGCGGAGCACGTTGGCGGCGTCGAACACCGGCTCCAGTTCGGTCAGCCGCTCCCCCGCGGGCGCCGACGGGTCGTACATGCCGTCGGCGAGCCGCGGCTTGGGGGCGGAGATCCACCGGCTGCCGCTGTCGAAGTACTCCAGCAGGATGTCCTTGTAGGCCAGCGACTCCAGGAACCGGGCGCGCAGCGCCATCGGCGTCTCGATGATCGTCTGGCCGACGGAGAGCAGGCCGTCGCGCGGGCAGTAGTCGTGGAACCCGTCGGTCTGCCAGTCAGGGGTGGTGATCCGGGCGGCGTTGTCGCGCGCCTGGGGGCGCCGGACGGTGACGCCGAGCTTGGTGAGTTCCTCGCACAGGACGTGCAGTTCTTCCTCGGTCTCCTTGAGCACCCGGTCCGGGTACGGGCCGGAGGGGATCTGCTCCTGGTGGTCGTACTCCCCCGCGTACTCGACGGCGAACACGCTGCGGTCGGCCACGGGCACCCGCGCGCCGACGGCCGTACCGACGATGATCTCCTCCAGCGGGTCCCATTCGTTGTGCACGCTGACCAGACTCATGGCACTCCTCGGTGGCTGTGGTCGTGGATGCGGTGGGCCGGCGCCGCGGTCGGGGCGCTGGGCCGGGCTGCGGGCGGGACGTCCCGGGCCCGCGGCGGGGCCGGTCCGCGCGGGCGGGTGCCGGCGGCAGCCGGAAAGACGGGCCGGTCTGCGGATTCGGTCCACCGACGTGGCAGGGAACCATACGAAAACGCACCGAGCCCGGTGCCGTCACCGGTTTCTGCTGTGCTCCCGCGATGCGTTCCGGAATATTCTCGCCAACCACCGGGGGTTTTTCAACGCACACGGCAAAGGCCCGCTTCGCAGTCGCCACGCATTTCGGCGGGGAAATACGGAAGGGCCGGGTCCTCGGGGCCGGCGCATTCCGCGAGCGCGCGCCGAAAACACCGGCGGGCCCGGACGCATCCCTGCGTCCGGGCCCGCCGCCTGCCGCCCGAATACCGGGTATCGGGCCTCGCGGTCAGTGCGTCACCGCTTCAGCAGCGCCTCCGCGATGGCGGTCTGGGAGGAGTCGAGTACGGTCTTCCCGTCCTCGATGTCCCACAGCGAGTTCTGGAGCAGCCGCCCCAGGGTCCAGCCGACCGCACGTTCGCGGTCCAGGCCGAGGGCGTCGGTCAGCAGGTCGAACCGGCGCCGGACGACCCGGAGGGGGTCGCCGGACGCGACCACGTCGGCCCATCCGCTGTCCAGGGCGGGCCACAGGTCGAACCCGGGGTCCCCGGCCAGCGGCTCCGGGTCGATGGCGAGCCACGGCTCGCGCTCCCCGGCCAGCACGTTGTCGTAGTGCAGGTCCCAGTGCAGCAGCCGGTCCCCGGGCTCGCCCGCCAGCTCGGCGACCGCGGACGCCCAGGACCGCAGCTGCCGCCGGCCGTCGGGGTCGGCCAGCGCCGCCACGGCCTCCGGCACCTGCTCCAGCATCTCGGCGGCGATGTCACCGAGGCCGCGCAGCCCCTCCGGCGCGGGGACGGAGACCAGCCGCCGCAGCAGCCCGGCCAGGACGGTCATCGCGGCGTCGTCGTCCTCCAGCGACGCGAGCGTGCGCGAGCCGTCCAGCCGCTCCAGGAGCATGGTGCCGCTGGTCCGGTCGCTGTCGATCAGCCGCACGACGCCGTCGCCGTTCCAGGTGCGCAGCCCGATCAGCGCCGCGGTGGTCTCCTCCTTGGGCATCTGGAACCGGAGTGCGGCGCGCGTGCCGTCCCTGCGCAGCACCGGCAGTACCAACGACGCTTCCCCGAAGCCGGCCTCGCCGTCCCGCTTCAGCTCCCAGCGCTCCAGGAATTGCGCGGCCAGCGCGGGCAGGGAGGCGATCCACGCCTTTCCTGCCGGGTCGCCGCCTCTCTCGTACGACGCGGCGAGTGCGTCCGGGACGGCGATGTTTTCCGACGTGCTCATGGGGTTTTCCTTCACCGGAGTCGGGATGCGCGCCGCCAACGTACCGGAATCCTACGCGCCTTGATCACGCGTGGTGGTTTTTCGGCCGCCGGTGGCCGGCCCGGCCTCTCACGGGGCCGGGAGGTAGCGCATCAGCCGCCCCCACATGGCCTCGTCGTCGGCGTCGCCCGTGTGCTGCCCGGCGAACCGCGCGGCATACTCGGCGATCTCGGCGAGGGTCCAGCGCACCTCGTAGAAGCGCAGCAGTTCGGCGCGCCCGCGCGGCGCTGTGCCGAAGGCCCTGCTGACGGCGGACCAGTCACGTTCGGGCGGGGCCCACATCAGGCCGCCCCAGTCCAGGATCAGTACGTCCTCGCCGAAGAGGACGTTGGCCGGGCTGGGGTCGCCGTGGGTCAGCGCGGGCGGCTCCCCCCGCCACAGGTCGGCGCACCGCTCGGCCGTGCGCGCGGCGTCCCGGCGCAGCGCGGTGAGGTGGTCCCACCGCCGGGTGACCAGCGCGGTGAGCCGTGCGCTGTACGGGCCGCCGGAGACGTCCCCGTCCAGTGCGGCCTGGAGCGCCTTGTCCAGGTCGGCTTCGAAGGGGAACTGGAAGTCCTCGACGGGCACTTCGGCCTGGAGGTCCGCCGGGGTGGAGAACCGGTGGATCTCCCTCAACTGGCGCACCAGCGCGGCGAGATGGCTGTCGCCCGGAGGGTTCGCCGACGGCAGGGCGGCCCTTTCGACGTACGGGAAGACCACCACCGGCAGCCCCCCGACCTCGTACACCACCCTGCCGCTCCGTCCGGCGAGCGGGGCGAGGACGAATTCCTTGCCGCCGGCGCGCAGCAGTAGGGCGGCCTCGTAGGCGCCGGGGAAATGGCCGTCGAGGTCGCGGCGCACGCTGATCCACAACGATCCGCACCGGTAGGACCAACTGTCCTCGCCGAGCGGGACAAACTCCAGAGTGTCTGTTTCTCCGTGCCCGAGCGCAGCACCGTGGAATTCCTCTGCGACGAGCCGGAGCAGTTTCCGGTGATCTACGAGCTCGTTCTCCAAGAGCATGCCAAAGGCTAACACCGCTCGCGATAAAGACGAGTTCCTCGCCTCGGTGTTCAACTGCCTTGCCGGGCACGGGCATAAGCCACGCAGCCCGGCCTTGCGCGAAAGATATGGTGTGCCGATGGAAACGGACAGCGATGTGGTTCTCGCGCACCATCTCGTGGACGTGGCGGATCGAATCTCCCTGGAATTCTTCGGCCGGCGCCCCCCGACCCGCACGAAGGCGGACGGCAGCCCGGTCAGCGAGGCGGACCTGGCGGTGGAGCGGGCCCTGCTCGCCGTGCTGGCCGCCGAACGGCCGGCGGACGCGGTACTGACGGAGGAGAGCGGAGCCATCGCGGACGCCCGGCGCCGCTGGATCCTCGACCCCATCGACGGCACGATCCCGTTCCTGCGCGGCGACCGGGCCTGGGGCACGCACGTGGCCCTCGAAATCGACGGGGAGCTGCGGCTCGCCGTCCTCAGCCGCCCTACGGAGGGCACCCGTTGGTGGGCCCGGCACGGTCACGGGGCTTTCGCCGCCACCACCGGGCAGCCCCTGTCGACGGAGCACCGGCTGCGCCTGTCCCGCGCCGCCGCACTCCGGCGGGCCCGGGTGGGCGGCTTCCTCTTCCCCGGCTCCCCCGCCGACGCCCTCCAGGACCACATGCGCTGGGTCGAGTCGGACGTGTGCCTGATCGGCGACCTCCTGGAGGGCCGGGTGGACGCGGTGATCGACGAGGGCGGGCACGTGTGGGACCGGGCGCCGGCCGCGCTGCTCGTACGGGAGGCGGGCGGCCACGTCGACGACCTGCACGGCAGTCACCGGCTCGACCGGCCGTGGCTGGTGTACGCGTCCCATGGGATCGCACGCGAACTGACGGAGCTGGTACGGGGCGTGGCCCGCTGAGCGGCGCGCCGGGCGGCCCTTCGCACGGACCGCCCGGCGCGCGCTGTCAGACGGCCGGCACGCCCGCCACCGCCCCGCGGAACCCCTCCGCGGCCCGTTCGATCTCCTCCGCGTCCGACCCGGCGTGCACCCCGAAGCCCGCTCCCAGGTAGCTGTCGGAGACGCCGGTGGCCAGCGCCACGGTCCGGGCGAGGATGTCGTCGGTGCGCGGCAGCGCGCCCGGTTCGCAGTGGTGCAGCGCCCGCCCGGTCCCGGGGGCGCGGAACGGTACGGCCGACCACTGCCCCCGCCCGAACGCGGCCAGTGTGGGCAGGCCGCCGTAGTAGTGCGTCGGCGAGTCGATGAGGGTCTTGGTGCCGAGGCGGGTGGCGACGTCCTGGGCGTGCGCGGCGTCATCGAAGACGTACACGGCGCACGTCCCGCACTCCCCCTCCGGGTCGTGCAGCGGCCGCTGCCGTACGCCGGGAAGTTCGCCGATGTGCGCCACCAGTTGCCGCTTGACCTGCCTGACCCGGTCCAGGATCCGGTCCAGCTTGCCGAGCTGGGCCAGCGCCACGGCGGCGGGCAGCTCGCCGAGTCCGAGGTTCATGCCGAGCAGCGGGTCGCCCTCGCCGTGGTCCTGGCGGTAGGGGAACCAGCCCTGATCGTGGAAGGAGTAGGCGCGCTGGAAGACGCGGGGGTCGTCGGTCAGCACGAATCCGCCCCCCAAGGCCGTGATGACCTTGTAGTGGTTGAGGGAGAACGTCCCGGCACTGCCGATCGTGCCCAGCGGGCGCCCCCGATAGCTGCCGCCCGCGCTCTGCGCGCAGTCCTCGATCAGCCGCAGCCCGTGCTCGTCGGCGAGCGCGCGCAGAGCGGTCAGGTCGGCGGGCGCGCCCAGCATGTGCACCGGCATGATCGCCTTGGTACGGGGAGTGATCTTGGCCCGCACGTCCGCCGGATCGAGGGTCAGCGACGCGTCGACCTCGGCGAGGACGGCGTCGGCGCCGCAGTGGAGCACCGACGCGATCGAGGCGACGAACATGTACCCGGGCACGATCACCTCGTCGCCCGGCCCGATCCCGAGGCCGACCAGCGCGGCGATCAGCGCGGACGTGCCGCTGTTGACGGCGAGGCAGTGCGCCGCGCCGAAGCGGTCGGCGGCGGCCCGCTCGAAGCGGCGGACCATGACGCCCTCGCCGGGGTCGTCGAACGCCTCCCGTGTGGCGTGCCAGCGGTCGAGCACCGCGAGCACGTTCGCCCGCTCCTCGTCGCCGATGCTTCCGTATCCCGGTCCCGGCACGGTTCCTCCCTGGTCCCTGCGTACGTTGATGTCTTCTCGTGCGGGTGCGCGCGGCCGGCGCGCCAGGCCGGTTCAGCCATCGGCACCGGCGAGGATCGCGGCGAGCCGGCGGGACAGGGCCAGGGTGGTGAGCGACGGGTTCGCGGCGCCCAGCCGGGGAAAGACCACCGGCCCCGCGGCGTAGAGCCCGGCGAGCCCCGCGCATTCATGACGGCTCGTCAGGACCGTGCCCAGCGGCAGGCTGCCGCCCTCGTGGTCCTCCGTGCCGAGCAGGCTCGTCCAGGTGTCCGGCACGCCGTGCGGCAGGGCCCGGGTGCGTCCGGGCAGGACGAGGGTGTTGTCCCGGGCCGGGTCCCCGAAGTCCTCGAATTCCAGCGGGACCGGCGGCAGGTCCAGTTCCCGCGAGAGGTTTTGCCAGAACACGCCCAATTCGGCGCGCTGCACGCCGATCATCTCGCGGTCCCGCGCGTGCAGGGCGGTGCGTACCCGCGCCTGCCAGGGGGCCGGTCCCGTGGGCCGGCACTCCACCACGCTGTCGGGGTTCGGAAGCTGCTCGCCGGTCACCCGGACGTCGAGGAGCACGCCCTCGGAGGCGGTGCGGTGGAGGTCCATCCGCAGGTACGAGCGGGTGGCGGCGCTCGTCGGCACGTAGTACGAGCCGGGCTCCAGCCCGCGTGCGGCGAGGGAGGCGAGCGCGCCGTCCAGGCGGGCCGTGAAGCCCTGCACGATGTGATCGGCGAGGTTGCCCAGCCGGGGTTCGCGCAGGGCGCCCGCCTCGGTGAGGGCCTGGATGGCGAGCCGGGTGCTCTCCACCGTGCCGGCGCACAGGACGACGGTGCCGGCGGCGATCGTCGACACCTCGCCGGTGTCCTCGTCGCGCACCAGGACGCCTTGTGCCGTGGCGCCGCGCACCTGCACGGCCAGCACCTCGGTACGGCAGCGGATGCGCACACCGGCCGGCGGCGCCGGGCGGTGTGCGCCGGTGCGCCAGTGGTCCAGTGCGGTGTACGCCTCCCAGCGGACGCCGCCGGACGCCTCGTCGGGCACGTACCGGCAGGCGCGTGGCAGGGGCCGGAAGGCCAGGCCGCCGCACTCCACGGTCCGCTCGTCCGGTGGGGGCAGGGTGCCGTCCGTACCGGCGCTCCAGCTCATCAGGTCGGCGGTGACCCGCTTGTAGAGGGAGGGTCCGCCGTGCCAGCCGCCGGTCAGCGCGTCGGCCACGTCGGACGGCCAGTCGCGCAAGGCCCAGTCCTCCAGCGGGAGGATCACCCCGTGCCAGTACAGGGACCGCCCGCCCAGCCTGCGGCGCAGCCCGGAGATGCCGGTGTAGTGCGGAGCCGCGTCCGACACCCACGTCCGGCGGAAACACGGGTCGCGGTCCGGCGCGAACACCAGCTCCGTCGCCGCGTCCTGGTCCCGCGCCAGGTGGATGTGGGCGAGGTCGTCACCGGGGCCGGCCTCCAGCACCAGGACGTCCCCGACGCCGTGCCCGGCCAGCTCCCCGGCGAGTTCCAGCCCCGCCAGCCCGCCGCCCACCACCACGATGCCGGCCCGCTCGGGAACCCGCCCGGCGAATGGCCCGGCGCCCCGCGTGTCGGCACCGTTGATTCCCGCTTCGGCATTGCCGGACATCCTCAACTCCCCTGCCCGTTCCTCGTTTCCGGCCGCGCCCCGGGGCACGGCCGGCCGTACCGACCGAATGGTGCGCAGCAGCGTACCGACCCGTTCGACTGTGGAGGTTCCTCACTCGAACGGAAACCGGTGCCGCCCGGCCCGCCGACAGTGGCGTACGCCGCACCGGCGTGCGTAGATTTCCACGAATTCACGTGTGGGCCGCCGCGGCCACCGGCCGTTCCCCGGCCCGGTCGCGTATGCCGATCCGTCACCTCCTCGGAAGGCTGGGGCAACTATGGGAAATTCTTTGGCGCTCGTCGGTGGGCCCCGACTGGCCGACCGGGAATGGCCACGCTGGCCGCAGCCGGGAGGCCGTGCGCTGAAAAGCCTCGAAGACGTGCTGGAAAGCGGCCGTTGGACGATCAGCTGCGCCTATCAGGGCCGTACCTCGTACGAGCAGCAATTCGCCACGGCATTCGCGGAGTACTGCGGTTCCGCCCTGTGCGTACCGACGTCGACCGGGACGGCGAGCCTGGCCGTGGCCCTGGAGGCGTGCGGGGTCGGGGCCTTCGACGAGGTCGTGGTCCCCGGACTGAGCTGGGTGGCGTCGGCGTCGGCGGTGCTCGGCATCAACGCGGTACCGGTCCTGGTCGACGTCGATCCCCGGACGTACTGCCTCGACCCGGCGGCCGTCGAGGCGGCCATCACCGACCGGACCCGGGCCATCACCCTGGTACACGCCTATTCGGCCGTCGCCGACCTGGACGCCCTCCTGGAGATCGCGCGGCGGCACAACCTGCCGCTGATCGAGGACTGCGCGCACGCGCACGGTGCCCGCTACAACAACTGGCCGGTCGGCGCCTTCGGCACCGCCGGGGTCTTCAGCATGCAGGGCAGCAAGCTGCTGACCTCCGGCGAGGGCGGCGCGGTGGTCACCGACGACCCCGAGATCGCGGTCCGCGCGGAACACCTGCGCGCGGACGGCCGGGTGCTGCGGCGCGAGCCGGTCAACATCGGCGAGATGGAGCTGCTGGAGACCGGACAGCTGATGGGCAGCAACGCGTGCCTGTCCGAGTTCCACGCGGCGGTGCTGCTGGACCAGCTCGACCTGCTCGACGAGCAGACCTTACGGCGCAGCAGGTCCGCCGACCACCTGAGCGCGCGCCTCGGCGCGCTGGGGCTGACGGTGCAGGGGACGGCCACGGGGACGACCGACCGCGCCTACTACCGCTACGCGGTGCAGTTGCCGGACGAGATCCTGGCCGTCGCCCCCGTGCACCGCATCGCCCAGGCGCTCACGGCCGAGCTGGGCTTCCCGGTGACGCAGACGCACCGGCCGCTGAACGACAACCCGCTGAACCGGCCGAGTTCGCGGCGGAGGTTCGCCACCGACGCGGAGTACATGGCCCGGGTGGAACCCTCGCAGTTCGACCTGCCGGTGGCCCGGCGTATCCATGCCAGCGTGGTGAGCTTCGGCCACGAGGTGCTGCTGGCGCCGCTGGACGCCATCGAGGACATAGCCCTCGCCTTCGAGAAGGTCCTCGCTCATATCCGCGAACTCGCCGAGTGACCGGTGACCGCCGGGCCGTTGCGGCCCGGCGGTCCGGCGGTCCGGCGTCCGGCGTCCAGCCGTCAGTGCGCGCTCGGGACCGCTTCCCCGCGGACGGCGGCGCGGAGCCGGCCGGAGAACACCCCCGGCGCGTCGACGTGCAGCGTACGCATCCCGAGGGCGGCGCCCACCCGCAGGACGGCCGCCCGGTCGTCGATCAGCAGGGTCTCGGCGGCCGGCACCCGGATCCTGCGCATGACCTCGGCGAAATACGCCCGCGACGGCTTCACCTGGCGGATGTGCCAGGACGAGCACAGCGTGTCGAACATCCGGAAGTGCCGGAAGGCCTCGTCCTTCAGGCGGTCCCAGTGTTCGGCCTCGTTGTTGGTCAGTACCACCGTCAACCGGGGATCGTCGCGGCGCACGTCCTTGAGCGCCTGGAAATTCTCGCGGTACGCGCGGACGCTGTCGATGTAGGCCGCGTCCAGCCACCGGGTGTCCAGGCGCTTCCCCTTGCGTGTCCAGCGCCCGGGATTGACCAGGCGCTGGAACACCTGATGCACGTGTTTGACGCCGCCTTCGTAGAGAGGAGCGACGTCGCACACACTGCGTTCCAGTTCTTCCCGGTCCAGGCCGTAGCGATCGGCTACCCGGACGAGGAATTCCGTTTCCTCGTTGATGTTGTTGTAGAGCACACCGCCCGCGTCCACGAAAAGCGCCCGAATCGTCATGCTGCTCCCTCGTGCCGAAATAATGGGGTCCTTCATACCGCAGACCCCGGTTGGCGGGGAACAGTGGAATTCCCGGGCACCGCGACGCACCGGCGACACGGAATCACTCAAACGCTCGCCGGCTCCCGCTGTTCGAGCTGTACGGCAAATTCCTGCCACACACGGGCACAGGTGCGGGCCAGCTCCGCGACGGTTTCGCGGCAGTGCGAGGGCACTCCGGCCAGCACCCGCTCCCATTCCTGGTTCTCCGTCGCCTGGACGTCCAGCCAGCGCAACAGCGCACGTCCCGCGTCGGTGAAGCGCAGGGACGGGTCCTTGCGCAGGTTGTGCAGCATGATGATCCGCTCCCGCCCCACCGCCTTCGAGGCTTCCGCGTCGGCACGGGGACCCACCGGGTCCGCTGCCTCGCGGTGCTGCTGCCCGCCGGCCGAACGCTGCCTGGGTGGAAGCGGGTCCTCGCCGTTGCGCAACCGTCTGCGGACGTCGGAGACCGTTCCCAGGGAAATGCCCGCCGCCTTGGCGATCTCGCGCAGCGGCGTCTGCGGGTTCTCGGCGATCAGCTCGCTCGCGCGCCTGCGGCCTTCCGCCCCGTCGACGGGCCGCGCCCTGCCGTCACGGCCGACCCGGACCCGCAGCGGCGGCAGGTCCCCGGCGGGCTGCCGCAGCGCCCCGACGGTCTTGGCGTTCAGACCGGCCACCGTACCGATGGCCCGGTCGGACCACTGGGGGTGCGACCGGATGATGCGGGCCGCCGCTCTTTTGCGCTCGGCGAGAGAGAGCGGCAGGCCGTGCGCAACGTTCGCCTGGACCGCCAGGACGAAGGCGTCCTCCTCGTCCCCGTCGAAGAAGCACACCTCGATCTCGGCCTCGCCGCGCAGCGTGGCCGCGCGCAGCCGGTGCATGCCGTCGACGACCCGCATCGTGGAGCGCTGGACGACGATGGGCGGCAGGGGCGCCCCGCACTCGGCGAGCAGGGCCGCGTGGGCGTCGCACTCGCCGTCCGTACGGGGCGAGTCGGCCGGCAGCAGGGAATCGACCGGCACCTTCACCGTACGGACGGGTAACGGCCCTTCGTCACCGACGAGTTCGGCGAACAGTCCGACCGGTGCCCCGGACCAGGCGTCATCGGCTGTGGGTTCATCGATCACTGAACAGTCTCCCGTGGATGTTCTCGCCAACTGCCCATCCGTACCGGCACGCCAGGGAGGGTGCTCCGCTGCGGCCGACGCCTCACCGGCCACTGTGGTGGTCGGCAAGCTCACGGAAATTTCGAGCAACATCTGCCTCTCTGCCAACTTCAGCAAACAGAAAGTCAAGTTTCCGGCCGGATTCCGCCCCTTTCGGGAGAGATTCAGCCAGCCGGACCCGGAGCCGCCTCGCGTTCCTCTACAGGTCCGCTTTCCGTACGGCGACGGGGTCGCCCGCACACCGCGCGTCCCGGGGCCCTCGAAGGTCCAGCACGGCGGCGACCAGCGCCGCCACGAAGACGAGCACGTAGATGTTGGCGAGGACGAACGTGAGCGGTCCGTCCGCCAGGACGGGTCTCGCGTCGTCGTCCATCGGATCGGCCAGGGCCAGCAGCCCCGGTACGGTGAGCGCGGTCGCCACCATGGCCGGCAGCCACCGGCCGCGCCGGCGCGGCCGGCCCGCCACCCACACCAGGAACACGCCGAACGGCACCAGCCACACCCAGTGATGCCCCCAGGACCACGGGGACACCATCGCCCCGCACAGGCCGCACAGCGAGACCGCCAGCAGGTGTTCCCCGCGCCGCGCCGCCCGTACCGCGAGCGCCAGCGCCCCGAGGCCGGCCGCGGCACCGAGCAGGAGCCACAGCACCAGGGCGGGGGTCTCCGGAACGCCGGTCTTCATGAGGAGCCCGCGCAGCGACTGGTTGTGCCGCGACGCCGGATCGGTGTGGATGCGGCTGAGGTCGGCGAACCGGCCCCCCAGCCAGAAGTCGTGCGCGGCGGCGGGCACCAGGAGGAAGCTCACCAGCACGGTCCCCGCCGCGCACGCGGACGCCACGGCGGCCTGGCGGTACCTGCGGGCCGCGACCAGGTAGGCCACGAAGATCAGCGGCGTGAGTTTCAGCCCCGCCGCGAGCCCGACGCCCACGCCCCGGGCCCGGTGGTCCGCGCGCCCCGTCAGGTCGGCCAGGACGAGCGTGACCAGCAGCAGGTTGATCTGCCCGTCGATGAAGTTGCTGTGCACCGATTCGAGGGCGAAGGACGCGCCGGACACGGCGATCACCGCGGGCACGAACCGCCGCCCCCGCAGGCCGAGCGAACGCCACGACCGCGCCACGACGAACGCCAGCAGGGCGCCGTTCAGTACCGCCACGAGAGCCTTCGCGGCGGCCGTGCCCAGCAGGGCCAAGGGCGTGAACACCAGGGCCGCGAACGGCGGGTAGGTGAAGCGGAAGTCGTACCAGACGGGTGCGCCGTAGAGGTCCCGGCCGGCCAGCACCGTCGCGCCGCCCGCCCGGTAGACCTCCAGGTCGACCGCGTCGGCGTGCCCCGCGAGCACCACGCTCACGATCCCGAACAGACCTGCTCCGCCGACCAGGATCGCGTAGCCGGCCTTTCGCGCGGCCGACGGGTTACGGTGCGGCTTCGTGTTCATGCGTGTACGTCCAGGCGCTGGAAGGCGGGCCACATGCGCGGCCACGGCTGCTTGGGCCGGCTGACGAGGAAAATCGGACGGCCTTGGTAGTCGGTGTCGATACGCAGTCCGTTGTCGACGACGGCGACCTGCCGGATCTCGCCGAAGTGCGCGCGCACCGCGGGTTCGGGACGGCCGACGTAGATCAGAGCGGTCCGGTCGGCGCCGGGCGCGCCGAAGAACCAGAAACCACGGGAGCCGCTGTACACCGGTGGCAGGCCGCGGGCCGGGCCGAAGTACGCCAGGGCCGAGGCCGCCCAGTAGTCGTCGGACATGATCACCGTACGGTCCCGCCGGCCGGGGGGCAGCCGGTGGTACACCTCCCCCACCTGGTCGGCCAGTTGCGGCCAGCCGATCTCGGAGCGCTTGTCGAAGCGGTGGTGCGGCTTCCCGACGTACGACTCCTGCGGCAGCAGCGGAAGGTCGAGGAGCGGCCAGACCACCGACGCGACGAGCGCGGGGTACAGCGGCCAGCGCATGCGCCGGCGGCCCGCGAAGGGCGCGGCCGGCCACCGCCGCTGGAATCCGACCGCGCCCGCCGCCCACAGCACCGGGTACACACCGTGGAGGTAGTAGGCACGCCCACCGCTCAGTACGACGAACCCGGTCACCAGCAGAGCGGCCACGGCCAAGAACCGGTACGGCGCCAACTCCCTCCCGGTGAACAGGCGTCCGAGCCCGTACAGGCCCAGCACCAGTCCGAGCACCGGACCCAGGCCCAGGACCATCAGCGCCAGGTTCGCCACCGTTCCGTCGCGTTGGGTCACTTCGGCGGCGATGGCCTGCCCCATCCGCAACTGCGGCCAACCGTGCCGGTGTTGCCATACCAACGTCGGTACGGCCGACAGCAGCGCCAGGACCGTGCCCGCCCACAACAGCGGCCGGGCGAGCAGCCCACGGGGCCCGCACACCAGCGCCGCCACCAGGAGGGCGAGGCAGAACAGCGCGATCTGGAACTTCACCTGCACCGCCACCATGGCGACGGCTCCCGCGGCGAGCAGCAGCCGGTCCCGCTTCACACCCTCGCCGCGCAAACGTACCCAGCGCACCAGGAGCCAGCTCAGCAGCGTCCACAGCGGAACGTCGAAGGCCATGGTCGACAGCAACCGCCCCAGCGCGCCGAAGGCCAGCGCGCAGGCTCCCGCGCTCAGCCACTGCGCCCGCCGGTCCCCGCCGAACTCCCTGGCCAGCAGCGCCGCCAGCACGATCGCGGCCGCGGTGGCCAGGATCGCCGGGAGCCGCAGCACCCGCAGTGTTCCCGGGGCGAGGGTGTCCGCCAGCAGGGCCAGCAGCGGCACTCCCGGTGGCTGGTCGGCGTAGCCCCAGTCCAGATGGCGTCCGGCGATGATGAAGTACAGCTCGTCGCCGTCGTATCCGTAGCGCCCGGCCAGCGCGAACAGCAGCGCGGCGGTGCCGGCCGCGATGCCGAACACCGGTAAGCGCGCCAGCGGGGACAGCCGCGTTCCGCCGAGCCCGCCGACCTCACGCGCGGACCGTCGGGCACTGTCGAACGAAGTCGTCACATCGCTGCTCTCTTCAGGGAGGGGGCCCGCGGACAAGAGCGCCGTGAATGCGGCAGGCATCGCGACCGACCAGTGTTCCGGGCGGTGATCCGGTGTTCAACCTTGCCGAACGCCCCCGTTGAACACCGGGCTGATGTTCAAATGTCTGATGTTTGGCTGTACGGTGTCCCCATGAAACGCATCAGTACACCGCGGCGTACGGCGAGCCTGTCCGCGCAGCTCGTGGACAGCCTCCGCGCGCACATCGAGGCCGGCGGATGGCCGGTGGGCACACGCATCCCGCCGGAGCAGGCCCTCATCGAGGAACTCGGGGTCGGGCGCAGCACGCTGCGGGAGGCACTCGGCGCGCTCGTGCACCTGGGTCTGCTGGAAGCCCGGGTCGGGGACGGCACCTACGTCCGCTCGTCGAGCGAGCTCCAGTCGGTCATGGTGCGGCGAGCGAGTTCCGCACAGCGGGACAACGTCCTGGAACTGCGTACCGTCCTTGAGGAGTACGCCTCGGGGGCCGCCGCCCTGCGCCGCAGCGAGGACCAGCTGCACCAATTGAAAGAGCTGCTGGCCGACGCCGACGCGGCCTGCGCCGGTGCGGACGTGTCCGCGGCCGAGAGTGTCGACGCGCTGTTCCACCGCGCCGTCGTCCGGGCGAGCGGGAACGACCTCCTGATCGAGGTGTACGACTACCTCGGCACGGCTCTCACCTCCTCCCTGGGCGGCCTGCCCTGGGACGCCGCCAACGCCGAGGAACACGCCGGCCTGCACAGGCGGCTCGTCGACGCGATCGAGGCCCAGGACGAGAGCGCCGCCCGCGACGCGGGCGGCGCGATCGTCCGGCTCACCCGCGACCGGCCCCGCACCTGAGAAGTTCAGAACCTCCCCACCTGAACGAACCTTCAAGGCCACAGAGGAGACCACTCATGTCCGGCTCGACGCCCCCGACCGCTCAGTTAGGCGCACGTACCGCTCAGCGCAGCACTCACCTGTACGCGACGGATCCCCAGTTCCGCGACGCCGCTCCCCTGGACGCCGTCTCCGAGGCGATCCGGCGGCCCGGCCTGCCGCTCGCCGACCTCGTGGCCACGGTGATGGAGGGGTACGCGGACCGCCCCGCCCTGGGCGAGCGTGCCACGGAGCCGGTCACCGACCCGGATACGGGCCGTACCGCGCTGCGCCTCCTGGAGCGCTTCGACACGATCACCTACGGCGAACTGTGGGAACGCGTCGGCGCGGTGGCCGCCGAGTGGCGGCACCACCCCGGCCACGCCGTGGGCGCGGGTGACTTCGTAGCGGTTCTCGGCCCCACGGGCGCCGAGTACACCGTGGTGGACCTGGCGTGCGTCCGCTCCGGCGCGGTGAGCGTCCCTCTCCAGGCCGGCGCCTCGGCGGAACACCTGGCCCCCATCGTCGCGCAGACCGGGCCGCGCCTGCTCGCGGTGGACGTGGCACACCTCGACGTCGCGCTTCAGGTCGCGGCGGACGCCCCGTCGCTGGGCAGGATCGTCGTACTCGGCCACCACCCCGGCGTCACCGCCCACCAGGAGATGCTGGACGCCGCGCGCGGCCGACTCGCGGCGCAGGGACGAGGCGTCGCCCTGGACACACTGGCGTCGGTCGTCGAGCGAGGCCGGACCCTGCCACCGGCCCCCAGGAGCCCCGAGAGGCCGGCAGCCGACGCGCTCAGCGCGCTGATCTACACCTCGGGGAGTACGGGCACCCCCAAGGGCGCCATGTACACCGAGCGTCTTGTCAGGCAGTTCTGGGTCGACTTCGTGCCTGGCCAGGAGACGCGGCCGTCCATCGTGCTCAACTACCTGCCCCTGAACCACATGATGGGCCGGGGCGTGCTGTACGGCACACTCGCCAAGGGGGGCATCGCCTGCTTCGTGGCGTCGAGTGACCTGTCGACCCTCTTCGAGGACCTCTCCCTGGTCCGCCCCACCGAGTTCATCATGGTGCCCCGCATCGCCGACATGCTCTTCCAGCGCTACCAGAGCGAGCTGACCCGCCGGAACGACGCGGGGGCGGGAGGCGATCCGGCCGGGCAGGCGGACCGCGTGAAGGAGGAACTGCGGGAGAGGACCCTGGGCGGCCGCCTCCTGTGGCTCGTCAGCGCCTCGGCTCCGCTGAGCGCGGAGATGACGGCGTTCGTCGAGAGCTGCTTGCACGTCAGGCTGCTCGACGGCTACGGGTCGACGGAAGCCGGCATCGTCTCGCTCGACGGCCGGGTGCTGCGCCCGCCGGTGACCGACCACAAACTGGCGGACGTGCCCGAGCTGGGGTACTTCCGCACCGACTCGCCGCACCCCAGGGGCGAACTGCTGATCAAGTCGGACCGGCTCGTCCCCGGCTACTTCCAGCGACCGGATGCCACCGCCCAGGTCTTCGACGAGGACGGCTACTACCACACGGGCGACATCATGGCCCGCACCGGTCCCGACGAGCTGGTGTACGTCGACCGCCGTTCCAACGTCCTCAAGCTGTCCCAGGGCGAGTTCGTGGCCGCTTCCCGTCTGGAGGCCCTCTTCACCGGCAGTCCGGTCGTCCGGCAAGCCTTCGTGTACGGCAACAGTGCTCGCGCCTACCTGCTCGCGGTCATCGTGCCTACGCGGGACGCGCTCGACCGCGTCGGCGAGGACACCCAACGCCTCAGGCCGATCCTGCGCGAGTCCCTGCACCGCCTTGCGGCCGAGGCGGGCCTCAACTCGTACGAGATCCCACGGGACTTCCTCGTCGAGACCGAGCCGTTCAGCCAGCAGAACGGGTTGCTCTCCGGAGTACGCAAGCTGCTGCGCCCCGCGTTGACGAAGCGCTACGGCGAGCGCCTCGAAGCGCTGTACGCCGAGCTGGCCGAGCGCGGGACCGACGAACTCCAGGCACTGCGCCAGGCAGGCCCCTCCCAGCCAGTACGGGAAACCGTGTTGCGGGCCACCCGAGCGCTTCTCGGACACCAACAGGGGGACGTGAAGCCCGGCACACGCTTCCTCGAACTCGGCGGTGACAGCCTCTCCGCGCTGTCGTTCTGCCAGCTCCTCAAGGAGATCTTCCACGTCGACGTCCCTGTCGACGTCGTCATCAACCCGGTCAACACACTTCGGCACATAGCCGATCACATCGAGAACGCCCTCGCGTCGGGACACCGGCGCCCGACCGCCGACAGCGTCCACGGCCCCGGCGTGACACGGCTCGTGGCGGGCGACCTGACGCTGAACGCGTTCTTCGACACGACCCCCAAGGCAAAGACCGACAGGCCGCCCGGCCCACTGCCCCAGGCACGGACCGTTCTGCTGACCGGCGCCAACGGCTACCTGGGCCGCTTCCTGTGCCTCGAATGGCTGGAGCGCGTCGCCGAACGCGGTGGCACGCTGGTGTGCGTGGTCCGCGGAAGCACCGACGAGTCGGCACGGGAACGCCTCGACACGGCCTTCGACAGCGGCGACCCGGAACTCCTCCAGCGCTACCACGACCTGGCAGCCCAGCACTTGGAGGTGGTCGCCGGCGACATCGGAGAGGCCGGCCTCGGGCTCGACGAGCAGACCTGGCAGCGGCTGGCCGACACCGTGGACCTGATCGTCCACCCGGCGGCACTCGTCAACCACGTCCTGCCGTACGACCAGTTGTTCGGCCCCAACGTACTGGGCACGGCCGAACTGATCAGGCTCGCGGTCGCCTCCCGGATCAAACAGTTCACCTACCTGTCGACGGTCGCCGTCGCCTTCGGGGCCGAGGCCGCGGCCGACGAGGCGGCAGACATCCGCACGGCCTGCGGGGCGCGCGACCTCGGCAGCGGTTACGCGAATGGTTACGCGGCCGGCAAGTGGGCGGGCGAGGTGCTGCTGCGCGAGGCGCACGACACATTCGGCCTGCCGGTCGCCGTGTTCCGCTCGAACCTGATCCTCGCGCACCCACACTACCGGGGCCAGCTGAACATCCCGGACGTGTTCACGCGCCTCTTGCTGAGTCTGCTGGCGACAGGCATCGCCCCCGGCAGTTTCTACGCCCGGGGCACCGGTGACGGCAGCGGGCACTACGACGGGCTCCCCGTGGACTTCACGGCGCGGGCCATCGCCTCGCTGGGCGACGACACACGCGAGGGGTACCGGACCTTCAACGTCGTGAACCCGCACGAGGACGGCATCTCACTCGACACGTTCGTCGACTGGCTGATGGCAGCCGGACACCCCCTGACGCGCGTTGACGATTACGACGAGTGGCTCGACCGCTTCGAAACCGCCCTGCGCGGTCTGCCCGACCGCCAGAGGCAGCATTCGCTGCTCCCCCTGCTGCACGCCTTCGCAAGGCCGGAGGAGCCCCTGCCCGGGTCCGCCCTGCCCGCGGACCGGTTCCGCGCGGCAGTCCAAGCCGCCGCCCTCACCCAGGAGGACGACATCCCCCACCTGTCGCAGGATCTGATCACCAAGTACGTGGCGGACCTCCGGTCGCAGCACCTGCTGTGACCGGAACTCCGCCGACGATCACCACGTAGGGCGCCTCCGCCTCAGTTTCCTGCGTGCTGCCGGGGCGCTGTGGCCCGCCATTGCCGTCCCGGATGAGCCGCTGATCGTCCACGACGAGTACCCGTACCGGCGCCGGGCCTGCTGCCGATGTGCACGCTTCCGCCCACCAGGTGCACCCGTTCCCGCATCGCGAGCAGCCCGAACCCGGTGGCGGCCCGCCGGGAAGGCGGTCCCGCAGGCGGGTGCCCTGGAGGGTCACGCCGGTCCCGGCTGAGTACCCCGGCCCCGTCGGGCCGCCGCGCCGTCCCCTCGCCTTGACAGGCAACCCAACGGTTGCCAATCTGGTGTGGAGGGGGTTGGACGGCATGGACGAGGTGTTCAAGGCGCTCGCGGACGCAAGCCGCAGGCGGCTGCTGGACCGGCTGAACGAACGGGCCGGCCAGAGCCTGCGCGAGCTGTGCGCGGGGCTGGAGATGACCAGACAGGCGGTGTCCAAGCACCTGGCGGTGCTGGAAGGCGCGGGCCTGGTCACCACGGTCCGGAACGGCCGGGAGAGGTTGCACTATCTCAACCCCGTGCCCATCCACGACCTTGCCGACCGCTGGATCGGCCAGTACGAGCGGGGCCGGATGGCCGCGCTCGGCAACCTGAAGCACGCCCTGGAAGGAACGGCGATGAGCAAGCCCGAGTTCGTTTACACGATCTACATCCACACCACGCCCGAGAAGCTCTGGGAGGGGCTGACCAGCCCGGAGTTCCTGAAGCAGTACCACGGCGGCTGGGCGCCCTCCTCGGACTGGAAGGCCGGCTCGAAGGTGCTGTGGCCGGTCGAGGACGGCGGTGAGCCGCAGGACCTCGGCCAGGTCGTCACCGAGTCGGAGCCCGGCAAGCGGCTCGCCTACACCTGGCACCGGCTGCAGCCGATGCACCAGGAGATGTTCGGCATGAGTGACGCGGAGTTCGCCGAGGCGGTCAAGGAGCGTTCGCAGGTCGCCTTCGACATCGAGCCGGCCGAGGAGCCGGAGCTGGGTGTGAAGCTCACCATCACCCACGACGGCTTCACCTCGGCCGACTCCAAGATGCTGGAGGGCGTCAGCGGCGGCTGGACCATGATGCTGTCGGAGCTGAAGACGATCCTCGAAAGGGCCTGACCCGCCGCTCGGCGGGCCCCCGCCGGGATCTCGCCGTTCCCGCCGGTCAGCGGCGTCGTCACGGCCCGCCCACCGGCCTCAGCGGCGCGCACACCTGGGATCCGGGGGCCCGCACGGCGCGGGACGGGCGCAGGTCGGCGACCGCGAAGCAGCGCCGCAGCCACCGGTCCCGTCCGTCGTAGCGGGGCCGGAAGGCGGTGCGGCCGTGCACGGCGGTCCGGTTGTCCACGACGATCAGGTCGCCGGCTTCCAGGACCGTACCGACGAGTACGGCGAGCATGGCCTCGCGCAGCTCGTCGAACGCGCGCGCCGCGGTCTCGTCCAGCGGTTCCATGGCGTGGAAGTCGGCGACGATCTCGGGATCGGCGGCCGGCCCGGACAGCACGGGCAGCGGCGGCGAGACGATGCCGGCACCGGCGTCCGCCCCGGTGCCGGGGCCGCCGAACGAGCTGCTGGGGTGGATGCGGAACAACGGGCGACGCAGTACGCGGACGCACTCGGCGGACAGGCGGGGCAGCGCCCGGGCGACGGCACCATAGGTGGTGCGGGCCCGGCGCTCGTGGTCGGCGCGCAGGCACAGCAGCGTCACGAAGTCCGGCTTGTAGGGGTGGAAGCCGTCCTCGGTGTGCAGTTCGAGCAGCACGCTGCCGCTGTTCTCCTGGCGCTGTTCGGCGCCCCTGACCGGGACGATGTCCTGGACCAGGTGACCGGCCTTCTCGTCGGCGTAGGCGATGACGTCGCCGAGCCAGGACACCACGGCCAGCTGGGCCACGGTCGCGGTCCGCAGGCCTGACCAGGCGGGTGCGGCGCCGTCGGCGGGGGTCGGCGGCACGTCCTCGTCGAGCGGCACGTTGCGTACGAGCAGGGCGCCGTGCGGGTCGCCCTGCCTCCGGAAGTGGCTGAGCGCGCGGGCCAGGCGCGGCGGGACCCAGCGCGCCGCCACCTCGATCTCCGCGAGCAGCCGGGAGTCGTCGAACTGCCCGGGCCCGGCCGGCTCCCCGTGCGGCAGCATGCCGGTGATCTCGGCGGCGACCTTGCGGAACTGTTCGGTCTCCTGCGGTGTCAGCTCCACCGTCACGCCCTCGGCGCCGCCGCCGGCGGAAGGTTCCCGGTACGTCAGCACAGCGGTGTCTCCTCGCGGTCCGCGGCGGTCAACGGGCGGACGGGAACCCGGCTTCGTCCATGGCCCGGACGAGGCTCTTCGGGCGCATGTCGGTCCAGTGTTCCTCGACGTGGGCGAGGCAGGCCTCCCGTGTGTCCTCGTCGCGGGCGACCGTCCAGCCGGCCGGGACCTCCGCGAACGACGGCCACAGCGAGTGCTGGCCCTCGGCGTTGACCAGTACCAGGTAGGTGGCGTCGGGGTTCTCGAAAGGGTTGGTCATGGTGTGGTCCTTCTCCGGGTGAGCTTGCTTTCGGGGACGGGGGTTCGGAAGTGTCGGACGGCTACCGGGCGGGCTCGCCCGGGCCCTCCAGCCGCTCGGCGAGCACCCGGCCGATGTCGGCCAGCGGCTCGGACCGGCACATGTCGTGGTGGGTGCAGTACACGGCGTACCGGTGTACGCGCCCGGTGGCGAAGGGTTCCCAGGCGGCCGCCGTGGGCGCTTCGTCCGGGCGGCCGGCGGCCGCGGTGAAGTGCAGGATGTCGCCGTCGAACCGGCCGGGCGCATGCGCCGACGCCAGCTCCCTGCTGTTGGCGAAGACGTCGGCCAGGGCCGCGACATGGCGTTTCCCGATGTCCGCCAGGGGGCCGCCGCCCCGGCGCAGGATCTCCATGACGTCCTCGATGCGCAGTTCTTCGGCGCCGGTGGCGTCCTCGCCGTGGCCCGCGAAGTCGAGCAGCGTCGTCAGGATCTCGCGCTCCTCCACGGGCGGGGCCGGGGACTCGGGGTCGCGGGGGTAGGAGTCGAGCAGGGTGAGGGAGGCGACGTCCGCGCCCTCGGCCTGGAGGCGGACGGCGACCGCGTGGGCCGCGAGGCCGCCGAAGGACCAGCCCAGCAGGTGGTACGGGCCGGTGGGCCGGACCGAGCGGATCTGCCGGACGTAGTCGGTGACCAGTTCGTGCATGGCCGTGGGGTACGCCTCGGGGCGGGCGAGACCGCGGGCCTGCAACCCGTATACGGGACGGTCCGGCCCCAGGTGGCGCAGCAGTCCGGTGTAGCACCAGCTCAGGCCGCCGGCGGGGTGGACGCAGAACAGCGGTTCCAGCGCGCCGGAGCCGCGCAGCGGCAGCAGGACCTCGAAGGCGTCGCCCCGGACGCCGAGGCGCAGCCGGTCTATCAGGCGGCCGACCGTGGGCGCCGCGAACAGGTCGCTGACCGACAGCTCGACGTCCGCCGCCTCTCGTATGCGGCGGACCAGCCGGATGGCCGCCAGCGAGTCCCCGCCGAGGTCGAAGAAGTCGTCGTCGATCCCGGTTCCCGCGAGGCCGAGGACCTCGGCGAACAGGCCGCAGAGCACCTCCTCCTCGGGGGTGCGGGCGGGCCGCTTGGCCGCCACGGACAGCGGGCCCGGCTCCGGCAGGGCGCGCCGGTCGAGTTTGCCACTGGTGGTCAGGGGCAGGGCGGCCAGTACCACCACCACGGCCGGCACCATGTACTCCGGCAGTAGCTGCGCGGCGTGGCGCCGCAGGTCGGCGGGGCGCGGGTCGGCTCCCGGCGCGGGCGCCACGTACGCCACCAGCCGCTGGTCACCGGGCCGGTCCTCGCGGAGGACGACGGCGGCCTGGGCGACGGCGTCATGCCCCGACAGGGCGGCCTCGATCTCGCCGAGTTCGATACGGAAGCCCCGCAGTTTGACCTGGTCGTCGGTACGGCCGGCGAACTCCAGCACCCCGCCCGCGGTCCACCGGGCAAGATCCCCGGTACGGTACATCCGCTCCCCCGGCGCACCGAACGGGCAGGCCACGAACCGCTCCGCCGTCAGGCCGGGCCGCCCCAGGTAGCCGCGCGCAAGCTGGACACCGGCCACGTACAACTCCCCCGTCACACCCGGAGACACCGGCCCGAGGCCCGCGTCCAGTACGTAGGCGCGGGTGTTGCGGACGGGGCGGCCGATGGGCACCGGGCGGGTGGTGGTGTCCTGGCCGGCGGCCGGGTGCCGCCCGCAGGACCAGGTCGTGGCGTGGATGGTGGTTTCCGTCGGTCCGTACAGGTGGTTCAGGGGCGCGCCGAGGAGGCTGGTGGCGCGGTCGCGCAGCTCCGCCGGCAGCGCCTCGCCACCGGTCTGGACGCGTCGCAGGCTCGTGCACCCGGCGGCGCCGGGCTCGTCCAGGAAGACCCGCAGCATCGACGGCACGAAGTGCACGGTGGTCACCGCGTGTTCGCGGATCAACGCGGCCAGATAGGCGGGGTCCCGGTGCCCGTCGGGGGCGGCGACGATGACGCGTGCGCCGGTGATCAGGGGCCAGAACAGCTCCCACACGGACGCGTCGAAGGCGGCGGGCGCCTTGTACAGGCAACTGTCGGAGGGTTCGAGACCGAACTCTTCCCGCATGCCGAGGAGCCGGTTGACGACCGCGGCGTGCGGGACGACGACACCCTTGGGAGTGCCGGTGGAGCCCGAGGTGTAGAGCACGTAGGCCGGGTGCGACGGGGCGAGCGGTACGGTACGCGCCGTGCCCGCCGTCTCCGGCTGGGGGTTCCGTACGCCCTCCAGATCGTCCAGGACACACACCGGCCGGGCCTCGTCGAGCAGGAGGCTGACGCGTTCAGCCGGAAGGGCGGGATCAACGGGCAGGTAGGCCGCGCCACTCTTGAGCACCCCCAGCAGCGCCACCACCAACTCCACCGAACGCGGCAGCACGACGGCCACCACCCGCTCCGGCCCCGCACCCCGCTCGACCAAGGCGGGCGTCACCCGGTTCGCCCACGCGTCCAACTCCGCGTACGACAAGGAGCCGCCCTCACCGACCACCGCCACCGCGTCCGGCGTCCGGACCACCTGCGCCTCGAACAACTCCGGCAACGTGCCCCGGGACAGCGGCCGCGCGGTCGCGTTCCACCCCGTCAGGACTGACTCCCGCTCGGCCGGGGACAGGATGCCGAACCGCCAGATCCGCCGGCCGGGGTCGGCGGCGACGGCGTCGAGCAGCCGCTCGAAGCGGGTGACCATGCCCTCCACCGTGCCGAGGTCGAACAGGTCGGTGCTGTACTCGACACCGCCTTCGAGGCCGCCGGGCCCGCCGTCGGTGGTGTTCCGCTCGGCCAGCCGGAACAGCAGGTCGAACTTGGCCGACTGCGACCGCGTCTCCTCGGCCCTGACGTGCAGGCCGGGCAGCTCCACCGGCAGGTCCCCGGCGTGGTGGAGGGACAGCAGTACCTGGAACAGCGGGTGCCGGGCCGCCGAGCGGGCCGGCTTGAGCACCTCCACCAGGTGCTCGAAGGGCACGTCCTGGTGGCCGTACGCGGCCAGGCCGGTCCGGCGGACCCGGTCGAGCAGCTCCGTGAAGGGCGGGTTGCCCCCGGTGTCGGTGCGTAGCACCAGCGTGTTGACGAAGCATCCGACGAGGTCGTCCAGGCCGTCGTCGGTGCGCCCGGCGACCGGCGTGCCGATCGGGATGTCGGTGCCCGCGCCCTCGCGGGTCAGGAACACCGCGAGGGCCGCTTGGACGACCATGAACAGGCTCGCGCCGTTCGCCCGCGCCAGCCCGGTGAGCCGGGCGTGGGTACCGGGGGCGACACGCAGCGGCACCGTTGCGCCACGGTGTCCGGACACCTCCGGCCGGGGCCGGTCCCGCCGCAGCTCCAGCTCGTCCGGCAGTCCGTCGAGCGCTTCCCGCCAGTACGCCACCTGGCGGGAGAGCGCGCTGTCCGGGTCGCTCTCCTCGCCGAGGAAGTCCCGTTGCCACAGGGTGTAGTCGGCGTACTGGACCGGCAGCGGCGCCCAGGCCGGGGCCTCGCCGGCGCGGCGGGCCGCGTAGGCGGCGGACAGGTCGCGGGCGAGCGGGTGGTTGGACCGGCCGTCGCCCGCTATGTGGTGGAGCACGAGCAGCAGGACGTGCTCGCCGGGGCCGAGTTCGAACAGTTCGGCGCGCAGCGGCGGTTCGCCGGCGAGGTCGAAGGGGCGCGCGTACGCGTCCGCGAGGGCCGCCGTGAGCCCGTCCTCGGCGACCTTGCGCACGGGCAGCGGCGCGGGCGCCTCGGTGGGTGCCAGGACGTGCTGGCGCGGGGTGCCCCCGGTGTCCGGGTACACGGTGCGCAGGACCTCGTGCCGGGCCACCACGTCGTTCAGGGCGGCGCGCAGGGCCGCGACGTCGAGCCCGCCGGTCAGGCGCAGCGCGAACGGCATGTGATACGCCGGTGTGTGCCCGTCCATCTGGTGCAGGAACCACAGGCGCCGCTGGGCGAAGGACAGCGGCAGTTCGGCCGGGCGCTCGTCGGCGGGCCGCAGCGGCGGCCGCCGCCGGGCGTCCTCGCGCGGCGCGGCGAGCCGGGCCGCGAGCCCGGCGGCGGTCGGTGCCTCGAAGACGTCCCGCACGGCGAGTTCCGCGCCGAGGGCCGCGCGGACGCGCGAGACCAGCCGGGTCGCGAGCAGGGAGTGGCCGCCGAGGGTGAAGAAGCCGTCCTCGACGCCGACCCGGTCCACGCCGAGGACCTCGGCGAACAGGCCGCACAGGATGTCCTCGACCGGGTCGCGCGGCTCCCGGCCGGCGGTGCCGCCCGTGCCGGGGGCGGGCAGGGCGCGGCGGTCCAGCTTGCCGCTGGGGGTCGTCGGCAGGGCGTCGAGCACGACGACCAGGGCGGGCACCATGAACTCGGGCAGCGTCCCGGCGCAGAACTCGCGCAGTTCCTCCGGGCGTACCCGGGTGCCGGGCGCGGGTACCACGTAGGCGGTCAGGCGCTGGTCGCCCGGCCGGTCCTCGCGTACGGCGGCGGCCGCGTGCGCGACGGTGGCGTGCCGGGCGAGCACCGTCTCGATCTCCCCGGGTTCGACCCGGTAGCCGCGCAGCTTCACCTGGTCGTCCACCCGTCCGGCGAAGGCCAGCAGTCCGTCGGCCGTCCAGCGGGCGAGGTCTCCGGTGCGGTACATCCGCGTCCCCGGTCCGCCGAACGGGTCGGCGACGAAGCGTGCGGCGGTCAGGCCGGGCCGGGCGAGATAGCCGCGGGCCAGCTGGATGCCGGACACGTAGAGCTCACCCACCACGCCGGGCGGCACCGGGCGCAGCCGTGCGTCGAGCACGTAGGCCCGCGTGTTGGCGACCGGCCGCCCGATGACGGGCTGTGTACTGTCGCGCACCCGTGCGCCGACGGCGTCCACGGTGCACTCGCTCGGCCCGTAGTAGTTGTGCACCTCGGTTTCCGGGTGGGCTCGCAGCGTCTCCCACAGTGCCGCGTCGACGGCCTCCGCGCCGAGGAGGATCACCCCTGGGCGGTGCCCGGGGCCGTCCATCAGCCCGAGTGCGGTCAGTTCCCGCATCAGCGAGGGGGTGACGCCCAGGTAATCGATGGTCCGCTCGCGGACGTACGCCAGGAGCGCGGTGGCGTCGCGGCGGGTGTCCTCGTCCACGACGTGGAGTTCGTGGCCGGCGACGAGGCCCGTCAACTGTCCCATGGAGGCGTCGAACGACGCCGACGCCGTGTGTGCCACGCGCAGCCGCCGTCCGGCCGACGCGGCCACGGCGTCGGCCGCCGGGGCGAACACCCGGTCACGGTGGTCGGCGTACAGGTTCGCCAGGCCCAGGTGCGTGACGACCACGCCTTTGGGCACGCCCGTAGATCCGGAGGTGTAGACGACGTACGCCGCTTGGTCGCCGAGCGGGGCCGGGGCAGGGAAGGCGGCACCGGCTTCGGACGGGTCGTCGTCGTCCAGCAGCACCACGGACGCCGCCCGGTCCTCCCCGAGGCGATGGGTCAGGTCCCGTTCGGTGAGCACCAGCGGCACGGCCGCGTCGGCCAGCATGAACGCCAGCCGCTCCGCCGGGTAGCCGGGGTCCAGCGGTACGCACACCCCGCCGGCCTTCCAGATGGCCAGCACGGCGGCGATCATCTCCGCCGACCGGCGCACGCACAACCCCACCATGACGTCGGGCCCGGCGCCCCGGGCGGCCAGGCGCCGCGCGAGGCGGTCCGCGCGCGCGTCCAGTTCGGCGTACGTCCAGGACACCCGGCCGCAGACGACGGCCACCGCGTCCGGGGTCCGCGCCGCACGGGCCGCGAACGCCTGCGGCACCAGCTCGGACGGCGGCTCGCCGGCCGTGCCGTTCCACTCCTCCAGCACCCGGGTCCGCTCGGCCGGGTCCAGGATCTCCAGCGCGCCGATCCGCCGGCCGGGGTCCGCGGCCAGGTTCTCCAGGACCCGGACCACCCGCGCCATGATCGCTTCGGCGGCCTCCCGGTCGAACAGGGCGGTCTGGTGGTCCAGGCGCAGGCGCAGCGGACCGCCGGGCAGCACCATGAAGTTGAGCGGGTAGTGGGTGACGCCGTGGCTCCGGTTCGCCGTCACCCGCAGTCCGCTGCCGTGCGCGGTGGCGGCGAGTCCGCTCTCACCGGCGGGGAGGTTCTCGAACACGGTCACCGTGTCGAACAGTTCGCCCGCGCCCAGCGTGCGCTGGATGCCGGAGAGGCCCACGTGCTGGCAGGCCAGCAGGCGTGTCTGCGCTTCCTGGAGCCTGGCCAGCATCCCGGTCAGCGGCTGCTCCGGGTCGAGGCGTACCCGTACCGGAAGTGTGTTGGCGAACAGGCCGATCATCCGCTCGACGCCGGGCACCTGGGGCGGTCGCCCGGAGACGGTGGTGCCGAAGACCACGTCGTCCTTGCCGGTCAGCCGGCCGAGGACGATCGCCCAGGCGCCCAGGAAGACCGTGCTCAGGGTCAGCCGCTCGCGGCGGGCCAGGGCGTCCAGCGCGGCGGTGAGGCCGTCCGGCAGGTCGCGCAGGACTTGGCCGGGCAGTGCCGGCTTCCGGGACGGGTCGGCGGGTGCCACGCGGGTGGGCTCCTCGACGCCCTTGAGCACCCGGCGCCACACGTCCTCGGCTTCGGCCCGGTCCTGTCCGGCCAGCCAGGCCAGGTAGTCGCGGTACCGGGCCGCGGGAGGCATCCCGTCCTCCCGGCCGCCCCGCACGTACAACTGGAACAGCTCGCCCAGCAGCAGTTGCACGGACCATCCGTCCAGCACCAAGTGGTGGGCGGTGATGACGAACCGGTGCCGTGCCGGGCCGAGCCGCAGGAGCGTGAAGCGCAGCAGGGGCGGGCGGGCCGGGTCGAAGCGGCGGAGCCGGTCCTCGGCCGCGATCCGCTCCGCCTGCGCCTCCCGCTCCTCGGCGGGAATCCCGGTGAGGTCGTCCTGATGCCACGCCGGGGCGGCCTCGCGCGGCACGACCTGCACCGGCTCGTCCAGGCCCTCGTGCCAGAAGCCGGCGCGCAGGGCGGCGTGGCGCCGCAGCAGGGCGCGCGCTGCCTCGCGAAGTGCCACCGCGTCGAGGTCGCCGTCCAGGTCGTAGGCGCTCTGCAAGGTGTAGACGTCGAGGGCCGCCGTGTCGTACAGCGCGTGGAACAGCAGCCCTTCCTGGAGTGGTGCGAGGGGGAGGATGTCCTCCAGTTCGCCCTGCGGCCCCGCCTGCGTCATTGTGATCGCCTCCATGCGGCTTCGAGCTGTTCCAACTTGTCCTGGCTGAGCCGGACCAGTGGTACGTCGGACGGGGTGCGGCCGCCGGCGTCGGGCCGGGCGGCGTGGGCGGCCAGCGTCTCCAGCGCGCGGGCCCAGGCGGCGGCCAGGTCGTCCAGGTCGCGGCCGGTCAGGGGCGAGCGCGCCCGGCGCCAGGTCGCGGCCAGCCGCGGTCCGCCGGGGCCGTCCACGGCGGTGACGTCCACCTCTGCCCAGTACCGCGGCGCCTCGTCGGCCGCGTACGGGCCGGACGGGACCTGCGGCAGCCGTCCGAGGTAGTGGAAGGCGAACCGGGGGCCGGGCAGGGCCGCCAACTCGGGGGCGGTGGCGGGGTTGAGGTGGCGCAGCAGGCCGTGGCCCACGCCGCCGTCCGGCAGGGACCGCAGCTCCTCCTTGACCCGTTTGAGAGCCGTCGCGGCGGCGTGCCCGCCGTCCTCCCGCAGCGCTTCCCCGTCCGGGTCGCCCAGGTCCAGGCGGACCGGGTGGGTGGCGGTGCAGCGGCCCACGGTGCGGGACAGGTCGATGCCCTCGCCGATGGGTGCGCGGCCCGGACGCCGTACGTCGGCGAGCACGGTGCCGTCGGAGGCGCCGCGACGGCGCCGCCAGTCGGCGACCGCCAGCGCGAACGCGGTCAGCAGCACGTCCTCGGCGTCGGTGTGGAAGACCGCCGGCACGTCGGTGAGCACCTGCGCGGAGCGCTCGGCGGACAGGACGGTCGTGAGCGCGCCGTCCCCCGCCTCCCGCGCCTGGAGGCCGCCCAAGGTGTCGCCCGGGTCCTCGTCCGGGCGGCCGGGCCCGGCGAGGATGCCGGTCCACCGGGGCAGTTCCCCGGTCCGCCGGGGGTCCTGTGCCTGGGTGCGCAGGTGCTGGGCCCAGCGCCGGAAGGACGTGCCGACCGGGGCGAGTCGGGGGAGCCGCCCCTCGGCCGCGGCCTCGCAGGCGTCCGTGACGTCCCGCAGCAGGACGCGCCAGGACTGCGGGTCGGCGACGAGGCGGTGCAGGACGAGCAGCAGCAGACCGGGGCGGCCGGGCCGGGCGTCGAAACCGACTGCTTGGAACAGCACTCCGGACGGCGGCGCCAGGCGGGCCGCGGCGGCCCGCTCCTCCTCGGCGACGGCGGCCTCGTGCGGTGCGGCCCCGCCGCGGCGCAGATGGTCCGCGGCCCGGACGGTGCCGGGCGGCGTCACTTCGAGCAGCCACCTCGGCCCGTCCGCCTCCGCAGGCCCGCCGGGGGCCAGGCGCATCCGCAGCGCGTCGTGGTGGTCGAGGACCGCTTGGAGGGCGGTCTCCAGCGCTTCGGGGCCGAGTCCGGCCGGGATCGGTACGGTCATCGCCTCGTACCCGGTGCCGGGGTCGGCGTCGTGCTCCCACAGCGCGTGCAGGTCCGGGGTCAGCGGCACCACGCCGATGCCCGCCTGCGGCGCCTCCGTGGTGGCGGCCGCCGCATCCGGCGTCCCGGCGGCCGCGGCCAGCGCCGCCACGGTCTTGTGCCGGAACACGTCCTGCGGGCCGATCGCCAGCCCGGCGGCCCGGGCCCGGCTGACCACCTGGATGGAGACGATGCTGTCGCCGCCGAGTTCGAAGAAGTCGTCGTCGGCGCCGACGGACGGGCGGCCGAGCACCTCCGCGAAGATGTCGCACAGCAGCCGTTCCCGGGCGGTCGCCGGAGGGCGGCCCGTAGTGACCCCGGCCGTCTCCGGCGCCGGCAGCGCCTTGCGGTCGGCCTTGCCGTTCGGCGTCAGCGGCAGCGCGTCCAGCGTGACGACCACCGCGGGCACCAGGTACTCCGGCAGCCGCCGGCGCAGCCAGGCGCGTACCGAGGAGCCCAGGGCGGCCGGCGGCACGGCGGCCGCCGGGTCGTTGGTGAAGGACGGCGGCGCGAAGCGGTCGGCCGCCGGCACGTACACCCCGGTGACCGGGGCGCCGTCGTCCTGAGTGGCGAACAGGGCGTCGAAGCAGTCGTCGCCGGCCGTGCCCGACCAGGTGACGGCCGTCCAGAACCCCAGCTCCTCCCCCAGCGCGCACAGCGTCTCGGGGTCCACGGTCACGGCGTGCCCGGCGGCGGCCTCGCCCGCCAGCCGCGCGTTGGGGATGCCGGTGAGGCGCAGCCGGTCCGGCCGGCGCTCCGCCAGCAGCGCGGCGATCCCCTGCGCCCCGCCCAGGTCCGGACGCCAGGGCAGCGCGGGCGCGTCGGCGAACGACCGGGCCTGCGCGGCCGGCGGTGTGCGGTGCAGGACGACGTCGTAGCGGTACCGGGACAGCTCGTTGTGGTACGCCCCGCGCTTGAGGCGTACGTCGACGGCGGCGATCTCGGGGACGGTGGTGGGCAGGGCCGGGAAGAAGTCCGGATCGACCAGCAGTTCCCGCTCGGGTGCGGTGGCACCGGTGGCCGCCCGCAGGCTCGGCAGCAGCCGCAGGTTGCGGACGTCGCCGAGGAACAGGGCGCCGCCCGGCGCCAGCAGCCGCAGCGCGGCGCCGAGCACGTCGGTCAGATAGGCGGCGCCGGGGAAGTACTGGGCCACCGAGTTGAGCACGACGGTGTCGAAGAAGCCCTCCGGCAGTCCGGTCAGGTCGTCCGCCGGCTGGGCCCTGAGCACCACCCGGGAAGCGAGCCGGGGGCGTTCGGCGACCTGTGCCGTCAGCGCCTCGATCACGGCCGCCGACAGGTCGGTGCCCCAGTAGGCCTCGCACTCCTCGGCGAGCCGCGACAGGAGCAGGCCGCGGCCGACGCCGATCTCCAGCACCCGCCGGGGCCGCAGTTCCCGGATGCGCGCGACGGTGGCGTCCCGCCACTGCCGCATCTCGTCGGCGGGCAGGGGCTCCCCGTCGTAGGTGCTGTTCCACCCGGTGAAGTCCTCGCCGAACGGGGCGGATTCCGACGTCCCGTACAGGGTGTCGTAGAGCTGCCGCCACTCGCCGAGGACCCGTTCCGGGGCGTCGTCGGCGGCCCGCGCGGGCTCCGGGCCGTCCGCCGCCGGGACCACGTACCCGAGCAGGCGGGTCCCGCCGGGGCCGTCGTCACGGACCGCCGCGACGGCCTGCGCCACCTCGGGGTGGGCGGCCATCGCGGCCTCGACCTCGCCGAGTTCGACCCGGTGGCCCCGGACCTTGACCTGGTCGTCGGTCCGCCCGGCGAATTCCAGCTCGCCTTCGGCGTTCCACCGCGCGAGGTCGCCGGTGCGGTACATCCGGGTGCCCGGCGCGCCGAACGGGTCGGCGGTGAACCGCTCGGCGGTCGGGCCGGGCCGCCCCAGGTAGCCGCGGGCCAGGCCCGCGCCCGCCAGGTACAGTTCGCCCGCCACGCCGGTCGGCACCGGGCGCAGCGCCGCGTCCAGGACGTAGGCGCGGGTGCCGGTGATGGGCGTGCCGATGGGTGCGACGGCGTCGTCCCCGGTCAGCGGCCGGCTCATGGTGCCGCAGACCGTCGACTCGGTCGGCCCGTAGGCGTTGACCATCCGCCGGCCGGGGGCGAAGGCCGTCACCGTCCGCGGCGGGCAGTGCTCTCCCGCGACCACCAGGCAGGTCACCGGGGCGAGCTGTTCGGGCGTCATGACGCCCAGCGCCACGGGCGGCACGGTCAGGTGCGTCACGTCGTGCTCGGCCACCACGGCGGCGAGGTCGGGGCCCGGCAGGAGCCGTTCGGCCGGCGCCACCACCAGGGCCGCGCCGGTCAGCAGCGCCATGCACAGCTCCCAGAACGCCGCGTCGAAGCTGGGCGAGGCGAACTGGAGGACCCGGCTGCCCGGCCCGGCGCCGAAGGCGTCCGCCTGCGACGCCGCCAGAGCGGCCGCGCCCGAGTGGGTGACGAGCACGCCCTTGGGTACGCCGGTCGAGCCGGAGGTGTAGATCACGTAGGCGGGATCGGCGGGCACCGGCGGCCGGGCGCACACGGACAGGTCCCGGGCCGGGTGCCCATCGCGGGCACCCAGGTCGTCCAGGTCGCCCAGACCCAGCCTGGGCAAGCCGTCGGAACCGGGCACCTCCAGGCCGGCGGCACCCGTCAGCAGCAGCGACGGGCGGGCGTCGTCGAGCATGAAGGCCAGGCGTTCGGCCGGGTAGCCGGTGTCGAGGGGAAGGTAGGCCGCCCCCGCCTTGAGCGTCGCGAGGACCGCCACGACCAGATCGGCGCCGCGGGGGAACGCCAGGGCGACCACGTGCCCGGGGCCGATGCCGCGGGACAGCAGCAGGTGCGCCAGGCGGTCGGCCCGGCCGTTCAGCTCCCGGTACGTCAGCGTGCCGGAAGCGGACAGCACCGCGGGGGCGCCCGGGTGCCGGGCCACCTGGCGTTCGAACAGCTCGGGCACGGTGGCGGACGGCACCCGGGGGCCGTCGGCGTCCTGTGTACGGGCGTGTTCGGCGGGGGTGAGGACGTCGGCCTCGCCGATGGGGAGCGCCGGGTCGGCGGTGACCGCCTCCAGCAACCGTGTCCACCGCTCCACCAGCGTCCGCACCGTCCGCCGGTCGAACAGGTCGGTGCTGTACTCCAGCGTCCCGCGTACGCCTCCCGAAGGGCCGCGTTCGGTGACGCTGAAGAACAGGTCGAACCGCGAGGTCCCCGAGGCGGCCGGCTCGGGCGTCACCTCGACGCCGGGCATCGCCAGCCCGGCTTCCGGGGTGTTCTGTAGCACCAGCGCCACCTGGAACAGCGGGTGGCGGTTCGGTGAGCGGACCGGGTTGAGCGCCTCCACCAGGTGCTCGAAGGGCACGTCCTGGTGGGAGTAGGCGTTCAGGGCCGTGTCCCGTACGCGCCGGAGCAGTTCGCCGAACGACGGGTCGCCGGAGGTGTCGGTGCGCATCACGAGCGTGTTGACGAAGAGGCCGACCGCGTCGTCGAGCGCCTCGTCGTGGCGCCCCGCGACGCCGCTGCCGATCGGCAGGTCCGTGCCCGCGCCGAGCCGGGTGAGCAGCGCGGCGAGGCCGGCGTGCAGCACCATGTGCAGGCTGGCCCCGGTGTCCCGGGCCAGGTCCGCCAGCCGGCGGTGCAGTGCGGGGCTCAGGTCGAAGCCGAGCGTCTCGCCTCGGTAGGTGGACACGGCGGGCCGGGGGCGGTCCACGGGGAGCGCGAGTTCCCTGGGCAGGTCCGCCAGGTTCTCGGCCCAGTACGCCACTTGACGGGCGAACAGGCTCTCCGGGTCGGTCTCGTCGCCCAGCAGCGCGCGCTGCCACAGCGTGTAGTCCGCGTACTGGACGGTCAGCGGCGTCCACGAAGGCGCCCGGCCCCGGGAGCGTGCGGCATAGGCCGTGGCCAGGTCCCTCGCCAGGGGGGCCATCGACCAGCCGTCGCCGGCGATGTGGTGCACCACCAGTACCAGCAGGTGCTCCCGCTCGCCCAGGACGAACAGTTCCGCCCGCAGCGGCAGGTCGGCCGCGAGGTCGAAGGGGTAACGGGCCGCAGCCCGGACGGCCTCGCGCAGCCCGGCCTCGTCGGCATGCCGTACGAGCAGTTCGGGGCGGGCGCCGTCCGCGTCGAGGACGAGTTGGCGGGGCACTCCGTCCGTCACCGGCAAGACGGTGCGCAGGCTCTCGTGCCGGGCCGCCACGTCGGCCAGCGCGGCACTCAGCGCCGTACGGTCCACCGTGCCGCGCAGGCGCAGGGCGATCGGCATGTTGTAGGTGGCGTTCGGGCCTTCCAGCCGGTGCAGGAACCACAGCCGCTGCTGGGCGAACGACAGCGGCAGGGTCTCGGGCCGGGGCACCGGCCGCAGTGCGGGCCGTGTCGCGTCCCGGTTCTCCTCGTCGTCCAGCCGCGCGGCCAGTCCGGCGGCCGTGGGTGTCTCGAACAGGGCGCGGACGGGCAGTTCGGCCCCCAGGGCGGTACGGATGCGGCTGATGAGCCGGGTCGCCAGCAGCGAGTGTCCGCCGAGGTGGAAGAAGTTGTCGTCGACGCCGGCCGCGGCCAGGCCCAGCACCTGCGCGAACAGGTCGCACAGCACCCGCTCGCGCGGGGTCGAAGGCCCGCGTGAACCCTCGACGGACCCGAGGTAGGGGGCGGGCAGCGCCGCCCGGTCGAGCTTCCCGTTGCCGGTCAGCGGGAGGTCCGTGAGGACCAGCACGGCGGCCGGCACCATGTACGCGGGCAGTTCCTCGCGCAGCGACGCGGTGAGCGAGGCGACCAGTTCGCCGCGCCGCCGGGAGGCCGCCGGGTCGTTGGCGAGCGCTCGCGCCGGCTCGGCCGGGGCAGCCGCCGCCGGGCGGTGTACGCCGGCGAGAGCGGTCGCCGCCGGGTCGGTGAAAAGTACGTCGAGGAGTTCGGCGTCATCGCCCGAGCGGGTGACCGCGACCCGGTAGCCGGCGCGTTCGCCCAGCTCGTGGAGGGCGTCCGGGCCGAGGTCCGGCGCCGTCGGCTGCTCGGCGGGGCCGAGGAGGGCGAGGGCGTCGGCCAGCGACTGTCCCTCGTCCAGGGCGCGCCCGGCAGCGGCTTCGCCCGCCAGCCGTTCGTCGGGGACGCCGGTCACCCGCAGCGCGGGCACGCGCTCCGCGGCGAGGCGCCGGGCGAGGTCGTCGGGCCCGGACACGTCGTGGCCCCAGCGCAGCTCCGGTGCGTCCGTCAGGTCCGTCAGCCCGGCGGCAGGGCGCTTGTGCAGGACGACGTCGTACCGGTAGCGGTTCAGCTCGTTGACGTACGCGCCGCGCTTGACCCGCAGGTCGACGCCGGCGATGTCCGGGTGCCGCGCCCCGAGCGCGGTGAAGAACCCGGGGTCGAGCAGAAGTTCCTTCTCCAGCAGGACGGCCTGCTCCACGGCGCGGCGTACGGCGGCGGGGTCGGCGGACGGCGTGGCGCGGCGCAGCTGCGCCGCCGTGTGCAGGCACCGCAGCAGCCGCAGGTCGCGCACGTCGCCGAGGAAGACGGCGCCGCCGGGGGCGAGCAGGCCCAGCGCCGTGCCGAGCACGTCGGTGAGGTGGCCGGCGTCCGGGAAGTACTGGGCGACCGAGTTGATCACGACGGTGTCGAAGGAGCCGGCCGGCAGGCCGCCCGCTTCGGCGGCGGCCTGTACGCGCAGCTCCACCCGCCCGGCCAGGTCAGGCCGCCCGGCCACCTGGGCCCGCAGCCGGTCGACGGCGTCGGCGGCGATGTCGGTGCCCCAGTAGGTCTCGCAGTCGGTGGCGAGCCGGGAGAGCAGCAGTCCGCTGCCCACGCCTATCTCCAGCACCCGTCGCGGGCGCAGCTCGCGGATGCGGGCAACCGTGGCGTCCCGCCACCGGCGCATCTGCTCGACCGGCAGGAGCCGCCCGTCGTAACTGCTGGTCCAGCCCCGGAAGTCGGCGCCGAACGGGGCGGGTTCGGGGGCCTCTTGGCCCGTGCCCCCGTACAGGGAGTCGTAGACCTGCTGCCACTCGTCGAGCTGGGCCCGTGCCGCGGCTTCACCGAGCCGCTCGCCGTCCGCCGGGACGACGTAGGCCACCAGCTGCGTACCGGACGTCCGGTCCTCGCGGGCGACGACGGCGGCCCGGGAGACGGCCGGGTGGCGCAGCAGCGCGGCCTCGATCTCGCCCGGCTCGATGCGGTGGCCCCGCACCTTGACCTGCTCGTCGGCGCGGCCGGCGAAGTGCAGTTCGCCCGCGGCGGACCACCGGGCCAGGTCGCCGGTGCGGTACATGCGCCCGCCGGGCCCGCCGAACGGGTCGGCCGTGAACCGCTCGGCGGTCGGCGCGGGCCGGTTCAGGTAGCCGCGCGCGAGCTGCGCGCCGGCCAGGTACAGCTCCCCCGTCACCCCGGTCGGCACCGGCCGCAGTCGCTCGTCGAGGACGTAGGCCCGGGTGCCGGGCACCGGCCGCCCGATCGGCAGCGGGCCGTCGCCGGTAGCGGCGCCCGGCGGCAGCCGCAGGGCGACACTGCCCACGGTGGCCTCGGTCGGCCCGTACTCGTTGACCACGGCGGCCTGCGGCTGTGCCCGCCGCCAGGGCGCGAGCTGTTCGCCGGTGAGCGCTTCGCCGCCCGCGACGAGGTCCGCGACCGCCGTCTCGGGGCCGGGCGGGGTGGCGCCGAGCAGCGCGAGGTGGCTGGGCGTCACCTTGAGGAAGGTGTACGGGCCAGGGGCCGGCGCGTCGCCGGAGAGGTCGCCGACCAGCACCCGGCCGCCCGCGGTGAGCGGCGCGTACAGCGCGGTGACGGTCAGGTCGAAGGAGACGGGCGAGTGCAGCAGGGCGGTGCCCGCGGTGCCGGGGTACGCCTCGCGGGCGAACGCCAGGTAGGCCGCGAGCGCGCGGTGCTCGATCACCACGCCCTTGGGCGTGCCGGTGGAGCCGGAGGTGTGGATGACGTACGCGGGGTGCTCCGGCCGCAGCGGCGCGGTGCGCTCGGCGTCCGCCACGTCGTGCTCCGGCTGTTCCCCGGTTTCCCGCCGCGTCTCGTCGCTGTCGAGCGTGAGCCAGTGGGTGTCCGTCCCCGGCAGGTTTCCGGCCAGGTCGGAGTTGCTGAGCCCGTACGCCGCACCGGCGTCGCCGAGCAGGGAGCGCAGCCGTTCGGCCGGGTGCGCCGGGTCGAGGGGCAGGTAGGCGGCGCCGGTCTTGAGGACGGCCAGCAGCGCCACCACCAGCTCGGCCGAGCGCGGCAGGGCGACCGCCACGAGCCGCTCCGGGCCGATGCCGCGCCGGACGAGCAGCCGCGCCAGCCGGTTGGCCCGCGCGTTCAGTGCGGCGTAGGTGAGGTGCGTGGTGCCGTCGGTGACGGCGGCCGCGTCCGGCGTGCGCCGCGCCTGCGCTTCGCACGCCTCGGGCAGCGTCACCGGCGGCGTGCTGAGGGCGGCGCCGTTCCACGTCTCCAACAGCCGCTGGCGCTCGGCGGCGTCGGTGAGGTCGGCGGTGCCGATCGGCCGGTCCGGCGCCGCCGCCACGGCCCGCAGCAGCCGTACGAAGCGTGCCGTGAGGGCTTCGGCGGTGCCGTGGTCGAACAGGTCCGCGCTGTACTCCAGCACCCCGTCGACCCGGTCGGGGGTGCCGTCCTCGGTGTACCGGTCGGTGAGGCTGAACAGCAGGTCGAACTTGGCCGCGAACAGCTCGGCGACGTCGGGCGTCACCCGCAGGCCGGCCATCGCGAACTCGGGGGCGGCGTTGTTCTGGAGCGTCAGCATCACCTGGAAGAGGGGGTGCCGGGCCGCCGAGCGCGCCGGGTTGAGCAGCTCCACGAGGTGTTCGAAGGGCACGTCCTGGTGGGCGTAGGCGGTCAGGTCGGTCTCGCGCACCCGGTCCAGCAGGGTGGTGAAGGCAGGGTCGCCCGAGGTGTCCAGGCGCAGCACGAGGGTGTTGACGAAGAAGCCGACGAGGTCGTCCAGTGCCGCGTCCGTACGGCCGGCGACGGCGGAGCCGAGGGGGATGTCGGTGCCCGCGCCGAGCCGGGTCAGCAGGGCGGCGAGACCGGCCTGTACCACCATGAACAGGGTCGCGCCGTGCTCGCGGGCCAGCCCGGCGAGCCGGGTGTGCAGCTCCGCGTCCAGCGTGAAGACCACCCGTCCGCCCCGGTGGGCGGAGACCGCGGGGCGGGGGCGGTCCGTGGGGAGCGCCAGTTCCTCGGGCAGGCCCGCCAGCACCTCGGTCCAGTGGGCGACCTGGGCGGAGATCAGGCTGCCGGGGTCGTCCTCGCTGCCGAGCAGGTCGTGCTGCCACAGCGCGTAGTCGGCGTACTGGACCGGCAGCGGTGCCCATGCCGGGGCGCGGCCGGCGCTGCGGGCCGTGTAGGCGGTCGACAGGTCCCGGGCGAACGGGACGTTCGACCAGCCGTCCCCGGCGATGTGGTGGACGACCAGGAGCAGTACGTGGTCGTCGGGGGCGAGCGCGAACAGGTCCGCGCGCAGCGGCGGTTCGGCGGTCAGGTCGAAGCGGTACCCGGCCGCCTCGGTCAGTGCCGCAGCGAGTCCGGCCTCGTCGGTGCGGTGGGTGCGCAGCTCCACGGCGGCCTCGTCAGGCCCGAGTACGACCTGCCCGGGACCGCCCTGGACCTCGGGGAAGACGGTGCGCAGCGTCTCGTGCCGGGCGACCACGTCGGCCAGGGCCGCGCGCATGGCGGCCGTGTCCAGCGTGCCGGACAGCCGCAGCGCGAAGGGCATGTTGTAGGTCGGGCTGGGGCCCTCCAGCCGGTGCAGGAACCACAGCCGGCGCTGGGCGAAGGACAGCGGGACGGTGTCCGGGCGGTGCGCGGCGGGCCGGAGGGCGGGCCGCCGACCGCCCCCGGTGCCGATGCGGGCGGCCAGCCCGGCCACCGTGGGCGCCTCGAACACGTCGCGTACGGACAGCTCCGCGCCGAGGGCGTCCCGGACGCGGGAGACGAGCCGGGTGGCGAGCAGCGAGTGCCCGCCCAAGTCGAAGAACCCGTCGTCGATGCCGGGCACGGAGCGGCCGAGCACGTCGGCGAAGACGCCGCACAGGATCTCCTCGTGGAGGGTGCGCGGAGCGCGTCCGGGGGCCTGGGCGGTGGCGTCCGGGGCGGGCAGGGCGCGGCGGTCCGTCTTCCCGTTCGGCGTCAGGGGCAGCGCGTCGAGCACGACGACCACGGTGGGCACCATGTAGTCGGGCAGCGCGCGGGCGGTGGACTCGCGCAGCTCCTCCGGCTCCGGTCCGGCTCCCGGCGCGGGCACTACGTACGCCACCAGCCGCTGGTCACCGGGCCGGTCCTCGCGGAGGACGACAGCGGCCTGGGCGACGGCGTCATGCCCCGACAGGGCGGCCTCGATCTCGCCGAGTTCGATACGGAAGCCCCGCAGTTTGACCTGGTCGTCGGTACGGCCGGCGAACTCCAGCACCCCGCCCGCGGTCCACCGGGCAAGATCCCCGGTACGGTACATCCGCTCCCCCGGCGCACCGAACGGGCAGGCCACGAACCGCTCCGCCGTCAGGCCGGGCCGCCCCAGGTAGCCGCGCGCAAGCTGGACACCGGCCACGTACAACTCCCCCGTCACACCCGGCACGACGGGCCGCAGGGCGGCGTCGAGCGCGTAGAGCCGGGTGTTGTGGACCGGGCGGCCGATCGGCACCGTGCCCGGCCCGTCCTCGCAGGCCCAGGAGGTGACGTCGACGGACGCCTCGGTCGGCCCGTAGAGATTGTGCAGCTTCGGACCGAGCACGTCCCGGCCGTGTGCGGCCAGCCGGGCGGGCAGGGCCTCGCCGCTGCACAGCACCCGCCGCAGGCTCGTGCACCCGGCGGCGGCTGGCTCGTCCAGGAAGGCCCGCAGCATCGACGGCACGAAGTGCACGGTGGTCACCGCGTGTTCGTGGATCAGCGCGGCCAGGTACGCCGGGTCCCGGTGCCCGTCCGGCCGGGCGACGACCAGCCGGGCGCCGGTGATCAGCGGCCAGAAGAACTCCCAGACGGATACGTCGAATCCGTACGGGGTCTTCTGCAGCACGGCGTCGGAGGCGTCCAGCCCGTATTCGGCCTGCGCCCACAGCAGTCGGTTGACGATGCCCGCGTGCGGGACGACGACGCCCTTCGGGGTGCCGGTGGAGCCCGAGGTGTAGAGCACGTAGGCCGGGTGCGACGGGGCGAACAGTACGGTACGCGCGGTGCCCGCCGTCTCCGGCTGGGGGTTCCGCACGCCCTCCAGATCGTCCAGGACACACACGGGACGCGCCTCGTCCAGCATCGCCCGGGTGCGCTCGGCAGGGTGGCCAGGGTCGACGGGCAGGTAGGCCGCGCCACTCTTGAGCACCCCCAGCAGCGCCACCACCAACTCCACCGAACGCGGCAGGGCTACGGCCACCACCCGCTCCGGCCCCGCACCCCGCTCGGCCAGGGCGCGCGTCACCCGGTTCGCCCACGCGTCCAACTCCGCGTACGACAAGGAGCCGCCCTCACCGACCACCGCCACCGCGTCCGGCGTCCGGACCGCCTGCGCCTCGAACAACTCCGGCAACGTGACCCGGGGCAGCGGCCGCGCGGTCGCGTTCCACCCCGTCAGGACCGACTCCCGCTCGGCCGGGGACAGGACGGGGAGGTTCCCGAGCGTCCGCGAGGGGTCGGCCGCCACGGCCTCCAGCACCGAGACGAAGCAGGCGGCGATCCTCCGGGCCGTCTCCTGGTCGAACAGGTAGCTCGCGTAGTCGAGTTCGCCGTCGAGCCCGGCGGCCTCGCCGTGCGGGCCGGTCCGCTCGGTCACCGTGAACGCCAGGTCGAACTTGACGGCCGTGGTGTCCACCGGCACCTCGCTCACCGCCAGCCCCGGCAGGCCGAGCGGCGCCTCCCCGGTGTTCCGCAGCGCCAGCATCACCTGGAAGAGCGGGTGGCGGGCCAGCGACCTGACCGGTTCCAGCTGCTCCACCAGGTGCTCGAAGGGCACGTCCTGATGGGCGTACGCGGACAGGGCGGTCTCGCGGGCCCGCGCCACCAGGTCGGTGAAGGCCGGGTCGCCGCCGGTCGCGGTGCGCAGCACGAGGGTGTTGACGAAGCAACCGACCGCGTCGTCCAGCGCGTCGTCGGTGCGTCCCGCCACCGGGGTGCCGAGGGGGATGTCCTCGCCCGCCCCGAGCCTGCTGAGCAGGGCGGCGAGCGCGGCCTGCACGACCATGAACAGGCTCGCGTCGCAGTCGCGGGCGAGGTCACCGAGCCCGGCGTGCGCGGCGGCGTCCAGGGTGAACGGCACCCGGCCGCCCCGGTGGCGGGCCACGCCCGTGCGGGGCCGGTCGGCGGGGAGCGCGAGTTCCT
Organism: Streptomyces sp. NPDC017529; assembly: GCF_044329785.1. Classification (NCBI taxonomy): domain Bacteria; kingdom Bacillati; phylum Actinomycetota; class Actinomycetes; order Kitasatosporales; family Streptomycetaceae; genus Streptomyces; species Streptomyces sp. NPDC017529. Next base: position 222,179 of record NZ_JBIRJY010000010.1, on the reverse strand, counting down.
CGGGGAGGTCCGCCAGTGTCTCGGTCCAGTACGCCGTCTGCCGTCCGATCAGGCTGTCCGGGTCGGTGGGGTCGCCGAGGAGCCGGTGCTGCCAGAGGGTGTAGTCGGCGTACTGGACCGGCAGCGGCGTCCACGCCGGGGCCTCGCCCGCGTGGCGGGCGGTGTAGGCGGCGGCGATGTCCCGGGCGAGCGGCAGGTTGGACCAGCCGTCGCCCGCGATGTGGTGCAGGACGATCACCAGGACGTGGTCGTCGGGGCCGAGGGCGAGCAGCTCCGCGTACAGCGGGGTATCGGTGCTCAGGTCGAACGGGTGCCCGGCCGCGGCGGCGACCGCCGCGGCGAGACCGGCCTCGTCCACGGCGCGGCACGGCAGCGCGGGCGCGGCGCGGTCCGGGGCGAGCACGACCTGCTCGGGGGTGCCGGCGGTCTCGGGGTAGACCGTGCGCAGGACTTCGTGCCGGGTCACGACGTCGGCGAGGGCGGCGGCGAGCGCCGCGCGGTCGAGGCCGCCGCGCAGGCGCAGCGCGAGCGGCATGGCGTACGCGGCGCCGGCGCCGTCCAGCCGGTTGAGGAACCACAGCCGTCGTTGCGCGAACGACAGCGGCAGCGTGTCCGGCCGCGCGGCCGGGCGCAGGGCGGGTCGCGGCGTGTCTCCGGCGTCCAGCCGCGCGGCCAGGGCGGCCACCGTGGGCGCCTCGAACACGTCACGTACCGCCAGCTCCACGCCCAGCACGGCGCGGACGCGGGACAGCAGCCGGGTCGCCAGCAGGGAGTGCCCGCCGAGCGCGAAGAAACCGTCGTCGATGCCGGGCCGTGCGCAGCCGAGGACCTCGGCGAACAGCCCGCACAGGATCTCCTCGCGGGCCGTGCGCAGCGCCCGGCCGCCGTGCGGCGCGGCGGGGCCGGGTGCGGGCAGGGCGCGGCGGGCCACCTTGCCGCTCGGGGTGAGCGGCAGCGCGTCCAGCGGCACCACGGCGGAGGGGACCATGAACTCCGGCAGCGAGCGGGCGGCGTGGGCGCGGAGCCCGGCCGGGTCCGGCACGGCCCCGTGCGCCGCGACCGTGTAGGCGACCAGCCTGCGGTCGCCGGGCCGGTCCTCGCGGACGACGGCCACCGCGTGGGCCACGTCCGGGTGCCGCGCCAGCACCGCTTCGACCTCGCCGAGTTCGATGCGGAACCCGCGCAGCTTGACCTGGTCGTCGGCCCGCCCGGCGTATTCCAGCGCGCCGTCGGCGGTCCACCGCGCGAGGTCGCCCGTCCGGTACATCCGGGCGCCGGGCACGCCGCTGAAAGGATTCGCCACGAAGCGTTCGGCGGTCAGGCCGGGCCGGCCGAGGTAGCCCCGGGCGAGCTGCGCGCCCGCGAGATACAGCTCGCCCCGTACGCCGGGCGGCACCGGGCGCAGTCCGGCGTCGAGCACGTACGCCGCCATGCCCGCGACCGGCCGGCCGATCCGGGGCCGCTCGCTGCCGGAGACCACGGCGCCGACCGCGTCGACCGTGCACTCGCTGGGCGCGTAGTAGTTGTGCACTTCGGTGGCGGGCAGTTCACGCAGCCGCTGCCACAGCGCCGGGCCGGTGGCCTCGGCGCCGTGCAGGATCGCGGCGGGCTGGTGCCCCTCCGCGCCGAGCAGGCCCAGGCCGATCAGTTCCTGGGTGAGGGTCGGGGTGATGGACAGATAGCCGATGCCATGGGCCCGGACGTACGTGCCCAACGCGGCGGCGTCGCGGCGGGTGTCCTCGTCGACGACGTGCAGTTCGTGGCCCGCGAGGAGGGCGAGGAGCTGCCCGACGCACAGGTCGAACGAGAGCGACGCGGTGTGCGCCGCCCGCAGCCGGCCGCCCGCCGCCCGCGCCGCCGGGGCGAAGACGCGCTCGCGGTGGTTGGCGAACAGGTTCGCGATGCCGCCGTGCCGCACGACCACGCCCTTGGGCACGCCGGTCGAGCCGGAGGTGTAGACGATGAAGGCGGCGTGGTCGGCGCGCACGGCCGGCATCGGGAACGGCTCACCGGCCGCGTCCGCCGGTTCTTCCGTCCCGAGGAGGACGGTCTCCGCCTCGTGGCCCTCCAGCAGACCGGGCTCGGTGACGAGCACCCGTATCCCGGTGTCGTCGAGCATGAACGCCAGGCGCTCCTGCGGATAGCCCGGGTCCAGGGGGACGCACGCCCCGCCGGCCTTCCAGATGCCCAGCATCGCCGGGACCATCTCCGCCGACCGGGTCACGCACAGGCCGACCAGCGTGTCGGGGCCCACGCCGCGCTCCGCCAGCCTCCGGGCCAACCGGTCGGCCGTCGCGCGCAGTTGGGCGAACGTCAGCGTCGAGACGCCCGCGACGACGACGGCGGTCGCGTCGGGGGTCAGCGCCGCCTGCCGCTCGAACAGCTCGGGGACGGTGCGGCCGGGCGCGTCCTGCGGGCTGCCGGCCCAGGCGCCCAGAATCCTTTCCCGCTCCGGCGGGGCGAGGACGTCCAGTTCCCCGACGCGCCGGGCGGGGTCGGCGGCCGCGGCGCCGAGCAGCCGTACGAAGCGGGCCACCAGTTCCTCGGCGGTGGCGTGGTCGAAGAGGTCGGTGCTGTACTCCAGGATGCCGCCGAGGCCCGCGGGCTCGCCGGCCGGGCCGCGCTCCTCGGTGAGTCCGAAGGACAGGTCGAACTTGGCCGTGCCGACCTCGGCCATGTCCGGGCTCACCCGCAGCCCGGGCAGGACGAGTTGGGGCCGGGCGTTGTTGTGCAGGGTCAGCATGGTCTGGAACAGCGGGTGCCGGGCGGCCGAGCGGGCCGGGTTCAGCACCTCCACCAGGTGCTCGAAGGGCACGTCCTGGTGGGCGTAGGCAGCGAGCGCGGTCTCCCGCACCCGGCCCAGCAGCTCCTCGAAGGCCGGGTCGCCGGAGGTGTCCAGGCGCAGCACGAGGGTGTTGAGGAAGAACCCTACGAGGTCGTCGAGCGCGTCGTCGGTGCGCCCGGCGATGGCGCTGCCGAGCGGGATGTCGGTGCCCGCGCCGAGGCGGGTGAACAAGGCGGCGAGACCGGCCTGCAACACCATGAACAGGCTCGCGCCCGAGGTACGGGCCAGCTCCTCCAGGCGGGCGTGCAGCTCGGCGTCGAGGGAGACGGGCACGACTTTGCCGGTATGGCCGGGGACCGCGGGACGGACCCGGTCGGTGGGCAGTTCCAGCTCCTCGGGCAGCCCCTCCAGGGCCTGCGCCCAGTAGGCGATCTGCCGGGCGGCCAGGCTGTCCGGGTCGTCCTCGCGGCCCAGCAATTCCTGCTGCCACAGGGTGTAGTCGGCGTACTGGACCGGCAACGGCTCCCAGCGCGGCGCCTGCCCGGCCCGGCGGGCCGCGTACGCCTCGGACAGGTCCCGGGCCAGCGGGCCGTTCGACCAGCCGTCACCCGCGATGTGGTGGACGACCACGACCAGCACGTGCACGTCCGCGTCGAGCGCGCACAGCTCCGCCCGCAGCGGCAGCTCACGGGTCAGCTCGAAGCGGTGGGCGGCCGCCGCGACGACGGACGCGGTGATGTCGTCCTCGTCCGCGACGTGCCGTACCGGCAGCTCGACGGACGCGGCGGCGGGACCGGCGTCCAGGACGGCCTGCCGCGGCGTGCCGCCACTGTCCGGGAAGACCGTGCGCAGGCTCTCGTGCCGGGCCACGACGTCGCCGAGCGCGGCGGTGAGCGCGGCGCGGTCGAGCCGGCCCTCCAGCCGCACGACGAACGGCAGGTTGTAGTTGGGGGCCCCTTCGAGCTGGTGCAGGAACCACAGCCGGCGCTGCGCGAACGACAGCGGCACCGTCTCCGGACGCCGGGGGAAGGGGCGGACCGGGGGGCGCCTGCGGCCCGCGCCGTCCTTCAGCCGGGCCGCGAGCCCGGCCACCGTGGGCGTCTCGAACACGGCCCGTACGGGCAGTTCGGCGCCGAGCACGGTACGGACGCGGCTGACGAGGCGGGTGGCGAGCAGGGAGTGGCCGCCGAGGGCGAAGAACCCGTCGTCGACGCCGGCCCTGGGGACGCCGAGCACCTCGGCGAACAGGCCGCAGAGGATCTCCTCCGCCGGGCTGCGCGGCGGCCGGCCGGTACTCGACGGTGCCAGAGCGGGTGCGGGCAGGGCCCGCCGGTCCACCTTGCCGTTGCGGGTCAGCGGCAGCGCGCCGAGGGTGGTGAACAGCGCCGGGACCATGGGCTCCGGCAGCCGCCGCGCCAGGTGCGCGCGCAGCTCGGCCGGGTCCACGCCGTCCGCGCCGGCCGGTACGACGTACGCCGCGAGCCGCTGATCGCCCGGCCGGTCCTCGCGTACCACCACCGCCGCCCGCGCCACCGAAGGGTGACCGGCCAGCGCCGCTTCGACCTCGCCGGGTTCGACCCGGTGGCCGCGGATCTTGACCTGTTCGTCGGCGCGGCCCGCGAAGACCAGCACCCCGCCCGCGGTCCACCGGGCGAGGTCGCCGGTCCGGTACATCCTCCCCCAGCCTTCGGCCGGGGGGACCCCCATGCCCGGCGCGCCGAAGGGGCAGGGCACGAAGCGCTCCGCCGTCAGGCCGGGGCGGCCGAGGTAGCCGCGCGCGAGCTGCGGCCCGGCGACGTACAGCTCCCCTGCCACGCCCGGCGGCACCGGACGCAGCCCGGCGTCGAGGACGTACGCCCGTACGCCCGTCATCGGCCGGCCGACCGGAACGGTGGCACCGTCCGCCGCCTCTCCGGGGGCGAGGTGGAGGTCCAGGCATCCGACGGTGGCTTCCGTCGGCCCGTAGTGGTTGACGACGGCCACCTCGGGGTGGCGTGCGCGCCACTCCTCAAGGAGGCCGGCGGGCAGCGCCTCGCCGCCGAGCACGAGCTGCCGCACCGGGGCGAACCCGGCGGGCAGCGCGGCCAGCAGGCCCAGGTGGCTCGGGGTCGCCTTCATGAACGTCGCCGGGGTGCGGGCCAGCAGCGCCGTCAGCCACGGGTCGTCGTCCAACCCGGCCACGACCGCGCAACCGCCGGAGGTCAGCGCCCCGTACAGGCCGGTGACGGCCAGGTCGTACGCCAGGGACGTGGGGACGAGGACCGTCCCGTCCAGGCCGGTGTAGACGCGCCGGGCGCGGGCCACGTAGTGCGCGAGGCCGCGGTGGGTGACCACCACGCCCTTGGGGCGGCCCGTGGAGCCGGAGGTGTAGATCACGTACGCGGGGTGGTCCGGCAGCGGCGGGGCGCTCCGGTCGGCGCCGGTGGGGCGGGTCGCGGGCTGCCGCTCCAGCGCCCGTACGGTGTCCGGGTCGTCCAGCAGCAGACGGGCGGTGCCGGTGTCGTCGGGGAGCCCGGTCGCCGAGGGGCCGTCCGTCAGCAGCAGGGCGGGGGCCGCGTCATCGAGCAGGCCGGCGAGGCGCGCACCGGGCTGCGCCAGGTCGAGCGGCAGGTAGGCGGCGCCGGTCTTGAGCACCGCGAGCAGCGCGACGACCAGTCCGGCGGAGCCGGGCAGCGCGACGGCGACCACCCGCTCCGGGCCGATCCCCCGGGAGATCAGCAGGCGGGCCAGGCGGTTGGCCCGGGCGTCGGCCTGCGCGTAGGACAGCTCGGCGTCGGGCGCGGCGACCGCGCGGGCCTCCGGAGTGGCGGCGGCCTGCCGCTCGAACAGCTCCGGCAGCCACGCGACGGGCCGGGGGACCTCGGCGCCGGCGCCGTTCCACTCGGTCAGCAGGCGGTGGCGCTCGGCCTCGCCGAGGATTTCCAGGGCGCCCAGCGGCAGGTCCGGCCCGGCCGCCGCTGCCTCCAGCAGTCGTACGAAACGGTCCGCCAGCGCTTCGACGGTGGCCCGCTCGAACAGGTCGGCGCTGTAGCCGACGTACCCCTCGACGCCGCCGGGGCCGCCCTCGGCGTCCACGGCCTCGGTCAGGTTGAACCCCAGGTCGAACTTGGCGGTGCCCGACTCCACCCGCTCGGCCTCGGCGCGCAGGCCGGGCAGCGCGTCCGGCGCCGCCGTGCGGCCGGTGAGCGTCAGCAGCACCTGGAACAGCGGGTGCCGGCTCAGCGACCTGGCGGGGTTGAGCACCTCCACGAGGTGCTCGAAGGGCACGTCCTGGTGGGCGTAGGCCGCGAGGTCCGTCTCCCGTACGCGGGCGAGCAGTTCGCCGAAGCCCGGGTCGCCGGAGGTGTCGGTGCGCAGGACCAGGGTGTTGACGAAGCAGCCGACCAGGCCGTCCAGGGCGTCGTCGGTGCGCCCCGCGACGGGCGAGCCGAGCGGGATGTCGGTGCCCGCGCCGTGCCGGGTCAGCAGCGCGGCCAGCCCGGCCTGGAGGACCATGAACAGCGTCACCCCGTGGGCCTCGGCCAGCGCCGCGAGCCGCGCGTGCAGGGCGGCGTCCAGACGCAGCGGCACGGTCCCGCCGCGGTGGCCGGCCACGCCGGGGCGGGGGCGGTCGGCGGGGAGGGCCAGTTCGTCGGGGAGCCCGGCCAGTGTGCGGGCCCAGTACGCCACCTGCCGCGCGACGAGGCTGTCCTCGTCGCGCTCCTCCCCCAGCAGGTCCCGCTGCCACAGCGTGTAGTCCGCGTAGGTCACCGGCAGCGGGTCCCAGGACGGCTCCTCGCCCAGCAGGCGGGCCGCGTAGGCGGTGGACAGGTCGCGGCCCAGGGGCACCATGGACCAGGCGTCGCCCGCGATGTGGTGCACCACCAGCGACAGCACGTGCCGGTCCGGGGCGAGCGCGAACAGTTCGGCGCGCAGCGGCGGCTCGGTGGTCAGGTCGAAGCCGGTGGCGGCGCCCTTCCCGAGGGCTTCCGCCAGCCCGGCCGCGTCGATGCCGCGCACCGGCAGGGCGGGGGCGGCGGTTCCGGGGCCGAGCACGACCTGCCGTGGCGCGCCGTCGATCTCGGGGAAGACCGTACGCAGGCTCTCGTGACGCGTGACGACGTCGGTGAGCGCCGTTTCCAGGGCCGCCCGGTCGAGCACGCCCTCCAGCCGCAGTACGAACGGCATGTTGTACTCGGCCCCGGCTTCCCGGCCCTCCAGCCGGTTGAGGAACCACAGCCGCCGCTGGGCGAACGACAGCGGCAGCACCTCGGGCCGCTCCGCGCGCCGCACCACCGGCCGGGCTTCCCCGCCCGGTTCCCGCACGGCGGGGGCCAGCCCCGCCACGGTCGGCGCGTCGAACAGGGCGCGGATCGGCAGTTCGGCGCCCAGGGCGGTTCGTATGCGGCTCAGCAGCCGGGTCGCCAGCAGGGAGTCCCCGCCGAGGTCGAAGAACCCGTCGTCGATGCCCACCCGGTCCACGCCGAGGACCTCGGCGAACAGGTAGCACAGCACCCGCTCGGCCGCGTCGCGCGCCGGGCGCCGCGCCGCGCCCGGGGTGTACTCCGGGGCCGGCAGGGCGGCCCGGTCCAGCTTGCCGTTGGCCGTCAGGGGCAGCCGGTCCAGGACGACGACGGCCGCCGGGACCATGTGACCCGGCAGGTGCCGCCCGGCGAACTCGCGCAGTGCGGCGGCCCCGGGGCGGGCGCCGTCGGCGGGGACCGCGTAGGCCACCAACCGCCGGTCGCCGGGCCGGTCCTCGCGCAGCAGCACCACCGCCCGTGCCACCGACTCGTGCCGGGCCAGTACGGCTTCGACCTCGCCCGGCTCGATACGGAACCCGCGCAGCTTGACCTGGTCGTCCGCCCGCCCGGCGTGGTCGAGCCTGCCGTCCGCGTGCCGGCGCACCCGGTCCCCGGTGCGGTACATCCGCTGCCCGGGGCGGCCGAAGGGGTCGGCCACGAAGCGTTGCGCACTCAGGCCCGGCCGTCCGAGGTAGCCGCGGGCGAGGCCGGGGCCCGCCACGTACAGCTCGCCGGTGACGCCCGGCGGCACCGGCTGGAGGGCGTTGTCGAGCACGTAGGCACGCAGGTCCGGTATCGGCTCACCGATCACGCTGCGGGGCGGTTCGGCGGCGGCGTCCCGCTCGTCCAGCGGGGCGTGCGTGACGTGCACGGTGGTCTCGGTGATGCCGTACATGTTCACCAGGCGCGGCGTGTCGGCCGGGTGGCGCCGGTACCACTCGCGCAGCCTGCCGGGATCCAGCGCCTCGCCGCCGAAGACGACCGTGCGCAGCGCCAGCCGCGCGGACAGCTCCGGGTGGTCGTGGTCGGCCTGCGTCAACGGGTAGAAGGCCGACGGCGTCTGGTTGAGCACCGTCACCCGGTGGCGTACGAGCAGGTCGAGGAAGCGCTCGGGGGAACGGCTCACGTCCTGCGGGACGACGACCAGCCGGCCACCGTACAGGAGCGCCCCCCACAGTTCCCACACGGAGAAGTCGAAGGCGTAGGAGTGGAACAGCGTCCACACGTCATCGGGGCCGAAACCGAACCACGCCTCGGTCTGCCGGAACAGCCGCACCACGTTGTGGTGCGGGACCGCCACGCCCTTGGGGGTGCCGGTCGACCCGGAGGTGTAGATGACGTACGCCGGGTGCGCGGGATCGAGCCGCCCGGCCCGCTCGGCGTCGGTCGGGTCGTCACCGGGCCCGTCGGCGAGGGCGCGTACGGTGACGTCGTCGTCCAGCCGCACGACGTCGGCTCCGTACGAGGTCCCGTCGGCCGGTTCGCCCGTGGTGACCAGGCACACGGGGGCGGCGTCACGGAGCATCAGCGCGATGCGCTCCGCCGGGTGGCCGGGGTCGACCGGCAGGTACGCGGCGCCCGTCTTCACCACCGCGAGCAGGGCCACCACGAGGTCGGCGGAGCGCGGCAGCGCCACGGCCACCAGCCGCTCCGGCGCCGCTCCCCGCGTCAGCAGCAGCCGCGCCAGCCGGTTGGCGCGCTCGTTCAGTCCGGCGTAGGTCAGCTCGCCGTCTTCGGTGACGACGGCGACGGCCCCGGGGGTACGCGCGGCCCGCTCCTCGAACAGTGCCGGCAGCGTCGGTCCGGGGGCGTCGGCCTTGAGTGGCACGGCCTTGGAGGGCTCGGCCTTGGGGGCGTCCGCCGGCGGCCGCACGGGCAGCGCCACGGCACGCTCACCGGGGAGCAGGAAGTCGAGGCGGCCGATGGGGAGTTCCGGGTCGGCCGTGGCGAGGCTTTCCAGCACGCGCAGGAAACGCCGCTGGTGCGCGGCGACCTCCGCCGCGTCGTACAGGGCCGGGTTGGCGTCGAAGTCGAGGTGCAGCGCGCCGCCGCCCAGACGGTCGTCGACGCGGACGGAGAGGTCGGCGACGGGCCCGATGGACAGGTTGCGGGCGGTCCCCCGAGCCTGGCCGAAGGTCAGCTCGGAGGCGAAGGACATGATGTTGACGGTCGGCCCGAAGAGGCGGCGCTCGCCGCCACCCGACCGCAGATCGCGAATGGCGTCCTCGTACCGGTACCGCTGGTGCCCGAGCAACTGCCGGGCGCTGCCCGACACTTGGCGTACCAGCTCCCGGCCGCTCATGTCGGGCCGGACCGCCACCCACAGGGGCAGTTCGTTGGCCATCGGCCCGCGGATGTACCGGCCGCCGCCGGCCCGCGCGGTCACCGGTATGCCCAAGGCGACCTCATCGGCGCCGGTCATCCGGCCGAGGTAGAGCGCCGTGGCGGCGATCACGGAGACGGGCAGGCCGACGCGTAATCGCCGCGCCAGCACGCGCAGGCCGTCAGCGGTCACGTCCGGTATGCGCGCGCCGTGCCGCAGGAAGCTCCGCGAGACCCGGGCGGTCCGGCCCGCGAGGGTCACGGGCTCGGGGCGGTCCGCCAGCCGGTCCAGCCAGTAGGCCCGGTCGCGCGCGAAGCGCTCCGACTCCCGGTACGCGGCGTCGTCGGCCAGCAGCAGGTCCAGCGAGCCGCTGTCGTCCTCGCGCTGCGGCGCCCCGGTGACCAGGGCCGTGTAGATCTCGGCCACCCGGTGCGTGAACAGCGCGCACATGGAACCGTCGGTGACGAGGTGATGGGCACGCAGGTAGAAGAAGTCACGGCCGGCCCCGGCCCGCAGCAGCGCCAAGGTGAACGTCCGGCCCTCCGCCAGGCTCCCCGGCCGGGCCATCTCCGTACGCATCCAGGACTCGGCCGCCGCACGCGGATCCGGCTCCGCGCCGACGTCGAGAACGCGGAACAGCCAGTCGTCCGCGGGCTCGTACGTCTGGTGCGGTCCCTGGCCGTCGTCGGCGAAGCGGACGTTGAGCGTGTCGGTCTCCGCCACCGCCCGCCGCACCGCCGTTTCGAACGCCGGCAGGTCGAGCGGGCCCTCGATCTCCACGTACTCGGCGGTGTTGTAGCTGGGGCTGTCCGGATCGAGCTGCTGCGCGAACCAGATGCCACGCTGCGCCGACGACAGGGGCCGGTTGCGATGCGGAGTACCGGGCACTACCCATCCCATCTTTCGGGTGCCCGCCGAGCGGCGGAACAGGTGGAAGCTGTTGTCGTGTCGTGTGGTGGGAGGGTTGTGAGGGATGGCGCCTGCCCGTCCCGGCTCAACGAGGCCCGGAAGCACGCGCCTTGGGGGTCGATTTCGGGTCGGAGGGGCACAAGGTGCCCGACGCGGAGGACGATACAGAGGTTCAACATTCGAACACCACGTGCCTCACGTCACGTTTAGTGCCCCTGCCACTGTGTTGCGGGTTGCCCTGGCTGGTCAGAGTGACAGACGTGAAACCAGGTTCGCGGTTACCCGCAGTACAGGCCCGACCACCATGACGAGAACCGACCGCCTGTCTCATACGGTTTGAGACATCGCCGAGCGGCAGAGCCGCGCGAAGGCACCGCCCGCCCACCGTCTCCCTCACTCACCGTGACAAAGACCCGGCGTCCGTCAACGCACCCAGATCTCGTAAAAAGAGCCGCCCTTGTCCACGCAGTCGACCTCGCTGTACCTGCCGGTGTCGACGTAATCCTGGCGCGCTTCGCTTTCGCAGGCCTGCTCCGAGGAATACCGCCCGCCGCCGGCGACACGGGTACGCCATGACTTCATAGGTAACTCCTTGCTCGTTCTTGAGTCGTGAGCGGGTTTCGCTCGGAAAGGCAATTTCCTGCCGACGCCGACGCTACGTCCGGGCGCGGCCGTCCCGCACCGTTCCGACGTGATCTACGTAGCGCGTTACGCAATTCCCACGTACAGAGGTCCCTTCGGTCCGGCCTGCGGCTCGTGGCCGGCGAGCGCGAGCGCAGGTACGCGCCGATCCTCGGTCGTGCACATGGCTGCTTGACGACGAAAGTAGACCGAGAACGCGTCACGAAATCGGCGCCCGGCGCGATACTTTCGCGATCGGCAGGCGACTTGTTGTCGTCATGTTTTGCGAAAGAGGAGCGCCGCGCGCTGCCCTCGACGGCGGCCGCGCCCATCGAATAAGAAGGAGCACCTTTCTTGACCACTCACCTTCGCCGTGGCATCCGCCCGCGGATGCTGCCGGCGCTGATAACGGCGCTGTGTGGCTTCATCGGTGCCACCGCGCTCGGAACGGCCCCGGCGGCAGCCGCCGACCAGCGTCACGCGATCTACGCCATCGCGCACCGGGTCGACACCCTGGACGGCGTGGACGCCGCGCTCAACCACGGTGCCAACGCCATCGAGATCGACGTCTGCGCCTGGTGGAACCCGAACGAATGGCGCGCTTGGCACGACTGCTCCTCGGCCGGTGAGAACCGGCTGGGCCCCAGCTTCGACAGCATGATCGACCGCATTCTCGCCAACGCCAACGCGGGGCGCCGGCTGTCGCTGGTCTGGCTGGACATCAAGGACCCGAACTACTGCGGGGAGGCGCAGAACCGTACGTGCAGCGTCGCCGGGCTGCGCGACAAGGCGCAGCGGCTGACGGCTGCCGGAATCCAGGTGCTCTACGGGTTCTTCGAGTACCACGGCGGCGACACGCCGGACGTCGGCGGCCGGGGCTGGAAGAGCCTGGAAGGCAAGCTCGGCAAGCTGGAGGGCATCACCACGACCGGCAGCCGCGACAAGGTCCGCAACGCCTTCAACCAGTCCGGTTCCGGGTTCCCGAACGGCCGCCGGGTGATGGACTACGGCGACAACAACATCACCAACGGGTTCGGCAACTGCACGGAAGCCACCTGGAACACGTGCGCGGAACTGAAGAAGGGCGCCGCGGACCGCGCCGCCGGCCAGCTCGCGGCCACGCTGTCCTGGACGACCACCTACAACGACCCGTGGTACGTCGACAAACTGCTGGGCGACGCGCGGGTGGACGGCATCATCGCGGGCTACGCCAACTTCACCGGGGAGCACGAGTACGACAACGGCTGGCAGTGCGCCAACGCCATCAACCTCATCCGCGACTGGGTGAACCGCCACAGCTCCACCCACCGCATGGCCAACAGCGGTGACCGCCTGTTCACGTAGTCGGCGGCCTCGGTGTCCTGCGGACACTCTTGTCGGCCCCCGATTGCCGTTGTCGGGGGCCCGACGGTCAGATCCGGTCGGCGGCGATCAGCAGGTACTGGAAGCTGCCGTTCTTGTACGCGGTCAGGAACGTGTCCTCGATGCCCGTGGCCAGGGAGGACTTGGCGCGCAGTTCCCAGTACGGGATGGTCGCCGCGGTGAGGTCCACCACGCCGGCCGGCACGAGCCGGTTGTTCGCCATCTCCTTGAAATAGGCGGAGCGGGGGTGGATGTCGCAGATGTAGTGGGCGTTGATCATCGAGACCTCGCGGGAGGGCAGCCCGTAGGTGTCGTTGTAGCAGCCCGTGATGGTGACGTACCGGCCGCCGCGGGTGAGGAGGCGGGCGTACTCGGCGAACAGAGTCGACAGATCGACGTACATCGTGGACTCGTTGTTCCAGATGGCGCGGAACGAGCCCGCCTCGAAGCCGGTGTCGAGCATGTTCTTGAGGTGGAAGCGCACCTTGCCGTCGACACCGTGCTTCTTGGCCTGCGCGGCGGCGAAGGCCACCTGGGTCTCGGAGATGGAGATCCCGTCGACGTGGCAGTCGAACCGCTTGTTGGCGACCAGGCTGCCGCCGCCTCGGCCGCAGCCGGAGTCCAGGAGCCGGTCGTCGGGGGTGACGGTGCCGAGGCGGTCGGCGAGGAAGTCGGCCTGGGCGCACTCCAGGCGGTGCAGTTCGGCGATGGTGCGCTCGTCGCGGGTGTCCTCGGGCCCCTGGAGGACGGACCAGTCGACGTTGCCGATGCCGTAGTGGTGATGGTAAAAGCCGTCGACTTCTCCCAGACGGAGGTTGACGGCGTTCCTCTCGTGGTTCCAGTAGTCGGCCACCGACTTCTGGTAGGGGCTGATGGCCGGGGCGGATGCCGCGCTGCCGCGGTGCGCTGTGGTGGTCATGCGGTTGCCTTCTCTCACCAGTAGTTCGGCAGGGAGTAGCGGTAGGTGTTGGTGTGGTGCCATTCGTGGTTGCCGGCGACCCAGGCGGCGAGTCCGGTGGTGTAGCGGGCCAGGGCCGGGCCGGCGGCAGCCAGGGCCGCGGACTCGTCCTCGAAGGCGTGCATGATCTCGTTGTGGATGTCGACGGCCTTCAGGTATGCCTCCTTGAGGCCGCGGCGGTCCTCGGCGGCGATCACCACCGGGAGGTTCAGGTGGTGCTCGTCGATGGCCATCTCTTTGGTGAAGGAGTACAGGTCGTTGACGAGCGTGGTGGCGTTGCAGGCGAGCGCGGTGACGCGTTGGACTTCCGGGCGGGAGTAGAGCGGCTCGGGCAGTTCGTAGCCGTCCACCGCGTCCACGATGGACAGGCAGGGGCGGAAGTTGTTGAACTGCCGCATCACCAGGTACTGCCACACCGGCGGGGTGGTGTGGGTCTGCGCCCAGGCGCCCTCGGCGAGGTATCCCAGGTGCAGGCGCGCCACGTCGTGGACGAACCGGGTGACCTGACTGGGAGTGGCGATCTCCCGGTAGGCCTGGACCGCGTCGGCGTAGGAGCGCAGCGGGGCGTCCGCGCCCAGCCCCTCGTTCCACTGCCGCTGGTAGGCGTCCGCGGTGTGCAGGGGGTCCAGGGCGCTCTGCGCGATGACGAGCCGGCCGCCCAAGCCGATGGGGGACCCGCCGTAATCCTCGCAGTAACAGTCGTCGACGACGTTCTCCGCGACCAGCAGTTTGCCCGCGACGACGAGGCGCTCCAGGTCGGCTGCCGCCGGGTGTTGCAGGACGACCGCGCGGCCGACCTGGAATCCGGCGAAGTCCCCGGCCCATTCGGGTGGGAACAGGCAGAGGTCACGGGCCCAGGCTTCGAGTCTCCGGTCCACCTCGGCGACCTTGGCCGGGTCGGCCGGCACGGCGGGCGGGCAGTACAGACCCGGAATCGGGTCACCGGCGCGGGGCCCGGCCGCGGGGGCGGTAGCGGGAGCGGGAGCGGACCTGCCGTGGTCCGGGGGCGGCGGAAGGAGGGCCCTGGCCGCCGAAGTGCCCAAGCCGGTGGGGCCGCCGGGAAGCCACGCCGCCATCCGCTTCGCCAGGGGTACGGGAGGCTCGGGCGGCGGGGCGACCGGGTCCCCTTCCCCGGGACCTGCCGGGTCGGGAAGCGGGACGCCCGCCTGGTCTGCCGCCTCATGGCAGACGGGAGCGGCGAACAGCCGGGGTGGCAACGACACCGTCTCAGCCCTCCTTCACTCGCCGGACCGGCCGCTCAGTCACGCGGTCGTACCTCGACGTTTTCGAGAATGCCGATCGCGTCCGGGACGAGGACCGCGGCGGAGTAGTAGGTGCTGACGAGGTAGGAGATGATCGCCTTCTCGTCGATTCCCATGAACCGGACGTTGAGTCCGGGCTCGACCTCGTCGGGCAGGCCGGTCTGGTAGAGCCCGACGACGCCTTGGTCGTCCTCGCCGGTGCGCATGGCGATGATCGACGAGGTCTGGTGTTCCGTGACCGGGATCTTGCCGCAGGGCAGGATCGGCACGCCGCGCCAGGCGGGGATGTGGTGGCCGTCGACGTCGGCGCTGCTGATGGCGAGGCCGCGCTTGTTGCACTCCTTGCCGAAGGCGGCGATGGCGCGCGGGTGGGCGAAGATGTACTTGGTCCCACGGCGCATGCTCAGCAGGTCGTCGAGGTCGTCCGGGGTGGGCGGGCCGGAGTGGGCCGGGATGCGCTGGTCGAAGTCGGTGTTGTGGAGCAGCCCGAATTCGCGGTTGTTGACCAGTTCCTTCTCCTGGCGCTCGCGCAGCGCCTCGATGGTGAGCCGCAGCTGCTGTTGCGTCTGGTTCATCGGCTGGTTGTAGAGGTCGGCGATCCGGCTGTGTACCTTCAGCACCGTCTGCGCGACGCTCAACTCGTACTCGCGGGGCGAGAGTTCGTAATCCACGAACGTGGTCGGCAGCGTCGGCTCACCCTGGTGGCTGGACAGGAACTCGATCGCGGCCTCGCCGGACTTGTTCGTCGGCTTCTGCGCGTCGCCACTGCGCTTGCTGACGTGCGACCGCAACGCCTCGTGCTGGCCGGCAACCGTCTTGTACGCACTGTGCGGCAGCGTCAGCACCGTCACCGCGGTCGCCGCGCGGGCCGTGAACTGCCACTCGCCGTCCGCCCCCGCCAGCGCGTTGCCGCCGAAACTGTCGCCGTCCGACAGCCGGCCCACGATGGCCTCGCCCTCGTACTTGGCGGGCCTGACCTTGTCCACCCTGCCATGCACGATCAGGAAGACGTGGTCGGCCTTCCGGCCCTGCTGCACGATGAGCTGACCGGGCTCGAACTCCTTCTGGACGAACTTGTCGGCCAGCGCGCCCAACGCGGTGTGGTCGTCGAACCCCCGCAGCAACGGCAGCTCGGCCAGCTCCTCCGGGACGACGCGGACCTTGGCCCCGCTCTTCTCGAACGTCACCTTTCCGTCCCCGACGGTGAACGACAGGCGCCGGTTCACCCGGTAGGAACCGCCGGGGACGTTGACCCACGGCAGCTTCCGCAGCAGCCACCGCGAGCTGATCCCCTGCATCTGGGGTTCGGACTTGGTGGTGGTCGCGAGGTTCCGCGCCGCCGCCGTGTTGAGGCTGAGCTGCTGCTCCTGCGCTTCTTCCTGCGGCCCCGCAGTTGCTGATGGGCTCGTCTCGACAGTCATCGACTACCTCTCCCGGTCCATGAGATAACCCGCCTGGCGCCGGCAGGGCAGACGTCACCGAGAGCCAGGCGCGGTCGCTTTCCGCATGCATTGGTAACGCATCGTGACGGGCGGATGCGGCAGGCGCGCCCACCCGGCCGGCACGTACCGCGCACCCCGCGTTCGCAAGGACGGCCCGCGGGCGACCACTTCTCCCCGCTCGGCACCGACGCGCACACGACCGCCCAAGCCGTTCGGTGGGGTGCGTCCGATTACGTAGCGTCCCGGCTACGTAGTTCTTGCCGACGCCGCGTTCCCCGTCCCGGCGGCATGCTTGGGGTCGCAGTCAACGTAGAAGAGGGGAAGCGCTTGCTCAGCTCGCAACCGGCCGCCTCGGCTTCCGTACTCACCGCGCGCCGGGTGCGGGTGGTCGTCACGGCGCCCGATCCGATCAGCCGGGAAGGGGTCGTCAGTCAGCTGCGCCGCCATCCGGAGGTCGATCTCTGCGAGGACGATTCCGCCACCGTGGCCGTGCTCGTCGAGGACGTACTCGACGAGGCCGCCCTCGCCCGGCTGCGGCGGGTCGTGCGCAGCGAGGGGGCGCGGGTGGTGCTCGTCGTGGGGACCATCAGGGAGAACGAACTGCTGGACGTCATGGAGTGCGGCGCGGGGGCCATCGTCTGGCGCCGCGAGGCCACCGCGCACCGGCTGGTGCAGGCGGTGCTGACCGCGGCCGACGGCGGCGGCGACCTGCCCGCGGACCTGCTGGGCCGGCTCATCAGCCAGGTGGGGCGGCTGCACCGGGGCAGTGCCGACCATCCGGGGGCCTTCCTGGGCCTCACCTCACGCGAGGTGGACGTGGTGCGGCTGGTGGCCGAGGGGCTCGACACCTCGGAGATCGCCGCCAAGCTGTCGTACTCCGAACGCACCGTCAAGAATGTCATGCACGGTCTCACCACGCGCCTGCGCCTGCGCAACCGCTCGCACGCGGTGGCGTACGCGCTCCGTGAGGGCTACATCTGACCGGACGGACGGCGGGGCACGGCCCCTTGAGGCACGAGCGCTGCCCCGCCGCCGTCCCCGACGCGCCTGCGCTCGGGGCGGTTCGGGGGCCACGATCGGCGGCAGGGCGGAGTGGAAAGGACTCCCACGGCAGGTACGCCAACATGGAGAGCGCCTACCTGCTGCAACGCCGCCGACAAGCAGGTGGCCATCGCCGAGATCGAGCTGTTCGGCCGGTCCGGCGGGGACCGGCCCTGAGCGGTGACGAGCCGCGCGCCGCGCCCCCGGGGGCGGCGCGCGGGGGGGCCCGGGGCGCGGGCCGGCGGGGGGGCCGACCCCGCGCCCCGGGGGGGCAACACGCAACACCCC
>NZ_JBIRJY010000010.1:160198-204895 GCF_044329785.1 Streptomyces sp. NPDC017529 | reverse complement strand
GTCGACCCCCCGCCCCCACGCGGGTGCCAAGCGCGTTTAGCGTTGTGTCGGGCCGGCCGGGGGGGGCCCGGCCCGGGGGGGGGCCCCGCCCCCCCCCCCCCGGGGGGGGGGGCCCCCCCCCGGGCCCGGCGCCGCGGCAGGCGTGTGCACGTACCGCGGCGCCGGGTGGTCACAGCGGCATCTCGCGGAGCTGGCGGCGCGAGGAGATGCCCAGTTTGCGGTACACGTTGCGCAGGTGCGTGTCGACGGTGCGGGGACTGAGGAACAACATCACGCCCACTTCCTTGGACGTCGCGCCGGCAGCCACCTTCCCGGCGATGAGCCGCTCCTGCGCGGTGAGCCGGCCCAACGGGTCCTCGCCGTGCCGGCGCGGCTGTTCGCCGGTGGCGCGCAGTTCCCGGGCCGCGCGCTCGGCGAAGGCGCGGGCACCGATGCGCGACAGCGCATCGTGCGCCGCCCGCAGCTCGTCACGGGCCTCGGCCCGCCGGTTCTCACGGCGCAGCCACTCCCCGTACGTCAGCCGGGCGCGGGCGTGGAGCACCCGTACCCGCGTCCGGGCGAAGTGGTCGATGACCTGCCGGTACAGCGCGTCGCAGTCCTCGCCCCGTTCGAGGAGTGCCTGTGCCTGCAACCACTCGGCGACGGCCCACGGCACGGGGTACGCGCGGGCCAGCGCCTCCAGGTGTTTCATGGCCACGGCCGCGTCCTCGCCGCGCCCGGCGCGCGCGGCGGCTTCGACGAGTTCGGTGTAGACGGCCCAGATCGAGTAGGAACCGGCCTGGTGCCGGCGCTGGGCCGTCAGCGCGGCCTCCAGGGCCGCTTCGTAGTTGCCGAGCCCGTTGTGCAGTACCGCCCTGGCGTAGTGTTCGCCGGCGGCTTCGAACGGCCGCCCGTCACGGCCCACCAGCTCCCGCAGCTCGGCGAACCGTTCCTCGTCACCGCGGAAACCGGTGAGGACGAGTTCGGGCCCCAAAAGGGGCACCGTGCCCGCTGCCTCGTCGACGGACCGCGCCTCGCCGAGGCTGACGGCCGCCTCGTCGAACCGGCCGGCGGACACCCTGGCGACCGCCTGGTAGCGCAGAGCCTGCGGCAGCGAGGCGAGGGAGCCCTGGCCGCGCGCCAAGTCCACCTGGCAGTCCGCGATCTCCTCCATCGCCTCGTCGTCCCGCAGGTCGATGGCGACCTGGCAGAGCAGGTTCATCCGCCACGGGACCGACGAGCGGGCAGCCGAACGGTACGCCGTCACCGCGTCGCGCATCGCGGGCACCGCCTGCTCGGCGGGCAGCATGGACTGGTCCAGCAGAGCGTCGAGCAGCAGATCGACCGGCCGGGCGTGCTCCCGCTGCGGCGCCCGCTTGCGGATCCGGGCGCCGATCTCCTTGAGGAGGCCCGGGTGGTTGTCGTTGTACATGAACGACGCGAACGCCTCCAGGTACGTCTCCCTCGCCCGGTCCGGGGCCAGCTCCGCGACGGCGTCGACGAGCCTGGCGGTGGCTTCCGGGCCGTGGGAGAGCTGGTAGTCGATCCGCGCCCGCAGCAGGCGCGCCGTGGCACGGCCTTCGTCGTCCATCGGGCGCCGCTCCGCCCGGGTGACCAGGGCGCGGGCCGCGTCGGGCGCCCCGGCCTGCAGCCGCAGCTGGGCCGCGACGAGCAGCCGCCCGGCCTGGCGGGCACGAGCGGGAGTCAGCTGCCCCGCCCGCTCCATGAACGCGGCGGCCGCGGCGAACCCGCCGCGCGACCGCGCCCGGTCGGCGGACCGTTCCAGCTGCGCGGCGATCTCCTCGTCGGCGTCCATGACCGCGTGGGCCCGGTGCCATGCCCGGCGGTCGGGGTCGGTCCCCGGGTCGGTCGCCTCCGCGAGGACACCGTGCACGCTCCGGCGCTTCTCGGGGGTGGCCGACGCGTAGACCGCGGAGCGCACCAGCGGGTGCCGGAAGCGCAACAGCGGCCCCAGGGTCAGGAGTCCGGCGTTCTCCGCGAGTGTGAGCCCCGCGGCGTCCAGCCCGAGGAGCCGCGCCGCACGGCGCAGCAGGTCGAGATCGCCGACCGGCTCCGCCGCGGCGAGCACCACCAGCGTCCGCGTCGCGTCCGGCAACCGCTCGAAACGGCGGACGAACTGCTCCTCCAACGCGTCCACCACGCTGGCACGGAAGCGCGGCGGGCCGGGGACCCCGAACGGTTCCGCGTGATGGGCGAACTCCAGCAGCGCCAGCGGGTTTCCGTGCGCCTCGGCCAAAATCCGGTCGATGACCTCGGCATCCAGCCCGACATGTGTCGCCACTCCCAGCAGGGCCCTGGCGTCCTCGTCCCCCAGGCCCGCGAGCGGCACGCGCGGAAGCTCGGCGAGTCCGGAGGGCGGGCCGACGTCGCGCGCGGCGAACACGATCGCGATCCGCTCGGAGGCCACCCTCCGGGCCACGAACACCAGGGCGCGCCGCGAAGCGTCGTCGACCCACTGGGCGTCGTCCACCACGCAGCAGACCGGCCCGTCCTGCGCCGCCTCGTGCAGCAGCCCCAGGACGGCGAGGCCGACCGTCAACGGGTCGGGTATGGCCTGCGCGCCGAGGCCGAACACCGCCTCCAGCGTCCTTTGCTGCACCACGGGAAGTTTCCGCCGGTGTCCGAGGACCGGGGCGCACAGCTGGTGCAGCGTCGCGTAGAGGAGGTCGCGCTCGAACTCCGTACCGGCGGCCCGCAGCACCTCGAACCCGTCCAGCGCCCCCACCACGGCGTCGACGAGCGCCGACTTGCCGATTCCCGCCTCCCCTGCCACCACCAGGGCCCCGCCGCGCCCGGCGGCTGCGGACGTCACTAATCGATCGAACTCACACCGTTCTGCATGTCTGGCCACGAGCTGCACCGGAACCGTCCTCCGACTCACCATTGCTAGAGGCTTTCTCACGATCTCGTTCGTTGGGGTCAGGCCTGCGCCCCGACCGGTGCCTTCCTGACTGCTCTCACGTCTGGGAGACGACGGGCGCGGCCGACAGGTTCTTGATCGGAAGCGACATTCGGCGGAAGTGCGAACGCCGGGTCTTCCCAAGGGCCAGGTCAGGCGGGGCGGCCCGCGGAGCCGCCACGGCACCGATCCGGCCAAGTTGTCTCAGCGTGTGGTGCGGGCCTCCGGCACCGGCCATACTTGAATCCTCAACCAAGTGCCCACCGGCCACCTGGCCGGGTAGCGCGTCGGGAGGAGGACCTCACATGAGCATCGCCCTCGTACGAAATCCGGGCGACGGACCGGAGTTCCGCTATTACAGGAGCGCGATCGAGCAGGTCGTGTCAGATGCCGAGACGAACGGAGCGGTCACCGTCATGCGTCTCACCGTGGGCCGCGCGGACGCGCCGCCCCTGCACAGCCACAGCAGGGAGGACGAGAGCTGGGTGGTCCTGGCCGGCCGCGTCCGGTTCTGGATCGGGGCGGCCTCTCTCGACGAGTGCTACGTACGCGACGCCGAGCCGGGCGCCTACGTCTACGGGCCCCGATCGGTCCCCCACACGTTCCAGGCCATCACGCCGACCGCGGAAGTCCTCGTCATCAACAACCCCGGAGCCATCGAAGGCTACTTCCACTCGATCGGCCCCGCCGACGCGCGGAGCGACGCCGAACACACCGACATCCTCACGCAGTACGGAGTAACGCTCCTCGACACCCCGCCTCCCGCCTCGCCCCTTTAGCCAGAAGCACAAAGCAGGCGCGGCATCTCTGGACCACCGTCGCATGCACAAGGCCAGGCCAGGAGCAAGGCTGTCCGCATGCACATTCCAGCAAATATGCGATACCGGACGAGTGGTGCCGTGGCCTTGGCCTTCACAGCCTCTCTGCTGACAGCGCCCACCGCGGCGGCCGCGTCGCCACAGTGCGACACCGGCCCCGTCCGGACAGCGCTGAAGGCACTGAAAGAAGTCGGCGCCTCAGGAATCAGCGTCACGGTGAAGAGCCCGCGCTGCGGTGTCCGGAACGGCGGTGTCGGGCTCGCCGACCTCAGGACGGGCCGTCAGGCCGTCGGCAACGAGCACAGTCGTATCGCCAGCAATACCAAGACCTGGACGGCCACGGTCGTGCTCCAGCTCGTCGGCGAAGGCAGGATCGAGCTCGATGGCACCGTGGACGACTACCTGCCCGGACTCGTACGCACCGGGCCTTACGACGGGCGCGAAATCACCGTCAGGCAGCTTCTGCAGCACACCAGCGGCCTGCCCGATTACCTGAGCGCGCCCTACTGGGAGGACTTGGACGCGCACCGGTGGGAGCACATGGAGCCCTTGCAGACGGTCAAGCAGGCGCTGGCGCTGCCTCCGCCCGATGACAGGACTCCCGACGGCTTCTCCTACTCCAACACCAACTACAACCTTGCCGGCCTGATCGTCACGAAGGTCACCGGCCGCGGCATCGGCACCGAGATCGAGGAGCGGATCATCAAGCGCCTCGGACTGCGCGACACCTACTGGCCCGGCGACCGGACCACACTGCCCAAGCCGGACATGCGGGGCTACGTGGACCGGGACGGCACATTGGCGGACCGGACGGAATGGAACACTTCCGGCGCCGACGCGTCGGGGGCGCTGATCTCCACCGGCGCCGACGCGACCGCTTTCTGGACCGCGCTGATGACCGGGAAACTGCTGGGCCCGGCCCAGCTCGCCGAGATGAAGCGGACCGTTCCGGACAGCTTCCCCGGCGAGCGCTACGGCCTGGGAGTCGAGCGCTACGAGCGCGCCCCGGGTTTCGTCACTTGGGGCCACAGCGGCCACATGGAGAGCGGCCACAAGTTCAGGAACGCCGTCACCGATGACGGCCGGCGGGCCGTGACCCTGCTGATCGGCTCGGAAACATTCGACTCGGACAAGGTGGACTCCATCATCGGCGACCTCATCCGCGATCTCCGGTGATCTCGCCGAAGTTCGCCGAAGCCTTCAACTGGAGCCACAGCACCAGCCGTTCGTCGGGGTCGCCGAGGTCGATGCCGAGTTGCAGGCCGACCTGCTTCAGGCGGTAGCGGCAGGTGTTGGGATGGACGGAGAGCAGCTTCGCCGCGCCTGCCACGTCGCAGCCCGCGTCGAACCAGGACACCAGGGTACGGGCATAGTCGGTGCCGTGCTCGGCGTCCGCGGCCACGACCCGGCGCCAGGCGCCCTCCCGCAACTCCCGCCGGTCCCGCATCACTTCGGCCAGCCGCAGCAGCGTCACCCGGGGACGCAGCTCGTCGACCGTGGCCACCGGCAGCGCGTCGTGCAGCAGGCGCAGGACCGCGTCCGCGTCCGCCCGTGAGTCCGCCACACCGCCGAGGTCGGGCGCCACTGCGCCGAGTGCCGCCCGTACCGGCACGCGTAGCGACCGCTCGGCCCGGCGCACGATGTCCTCCGCCAGCTGCCGGTGCCGCTGGTGGGGCGCCCTCCGTTCCCCCTGCCCGCGCCCGCCGTGTCCGCCGGGCGCGGGCAGCAACGCGTACACCACCCCGTCCAGGAGTACGCACGCGTGCCGCCCGTAGCGCACCTCGCACTGCAGGCGCACGACGTCCAGCAGCCTGAGCGAGGTCCGCTCGGCGTCCGGCACACTCGCCGCGGAGTCCAGTACGAACGCGGCCACCCGGACCGCGTCCCATCCCAGGCGGTGTGCTGCCGCCAAGGCGTCCGCCGAACCGTCCAGCAGGCGTCGCACCAGGTCGGTGTTCTGGTGGCGGGCCAGTTCCCTGGCCGCGCGGGCGCGCAGCAGGAGCAGCGCCGCCGTGGAAGCGCCCTGGGCCACGGTCTCCTCGGCGTCCGGAGCGAGCGTGCCGCCGTCGACCACCCAGACCGAGCCGAGAGTCTCACCGCCGGCCCGCACCGCGACCGCGAGCCGCGGCAGGCCGCCCCCGGTGAGCGGGGGCAGCCGCACCGGTCCGTCTGCGGCGACCACCAACCTGACCTGCTCCGAGTTGTCCACGCTGCCCGGGACCTGCAGGCCGAGGATGCCTTGGCGGCGGTCCTCGTCGACCGGCTGGCCTGGCACAGTGGAGTAGGCCAGGATCCGCTGGCGCGGGTCCTCCACGGACGTCGCCCCGCCGGCCGCCGCCGCGATGGCGTCGGCCAGCGCGAACAGGTCCCCCAACCCGGCGTCGTGGGCGCAACCGGCGCCGATCGCCGAGGCCAGCATCAGGTGCACATGGTGCCAGGCGGTGTCCTCGCCGACGGCCAGCAGCGCCATGCCGTGCGCCTCGGCCTCGCCGACCGGCCCGTCCCCGCCTCGCACCACGACCCCGGCCATCCCCGCCTCCGCCGCGGCCCGCACCAACGGCCCGGCCGCGGCCGCCCGCACGCCGACCGCGAGCAACAGGGCTCCGGGCGCGTCGGGCAGCGGGGCGTGCGCGTCGTACAGCAGCACCTCGGTGACCGGGGTGGCGGGGCCGGCGGGCGCGGTGTGAAGCCGCAGGGCTGGGCTGCCGACGGCGTCGATCAGGTCGCCGAGTGTGCAGGCGTCCATAGGTGCTCCTCACCGCGCCGGTGGAACGTACGGTCCGGCCGGCCCTTTCCACCATCCGGAGGGGTGGCCCTCGGCGCGCTTACAGTGTGATCCATTCGCTGGAGACGGTGACCTCGTCGAGAACGTCGGACAGCGGCTCGACGCCGAGGCCGGGACCGGTGGGAACGTCGAGGTGGCCGTCACCGAGCACGAACGGCTCCGTGATGTCCGTGGCGAAGTAGCGGTGGGAGCCTGAAGTGTCGCCGGGGAGGTTGAAACCGGGCAGGGCGGCCAGGGCGACGTTGGCGGCACGGCCGATGCCTGTTTCCAGCATGCCGCCGCACCAGACGGCGATGCCGTGGGCGCGGGCGAGGTCGTGGATGCGACGGGCTTCGAGGTAGCCGCCGACCCGGGCGGGCTTGATGTTGATGACGGAGCAGGCGCCGAGTGAGATGGCTGCCGCGGCGTCGGCGGCGGACTCGACGGACTCGTCCAGGCAGACCGGAGTCCGCAGCAACTTGGCCAGTTCGGCGTGCTGGACCATGTCGTCGTTGGCGAGTGGCTGTTCGATCAACAGGAGGCCGAAGTCGTCGAGTGCGGCGAGCTGCCGGGCGTCCGCCAGGGTGTAGGCGGCGTTGGCGTCGACCTGGAGGAGCAGGTCGTCGCCGAAGCGCTCGCGTACGGCACGTACGGGAGCGACGTCCCAGCCGGGCTCGATCTTCAGCTTGATCCGGACGTAGCCCTCGGCGAGGTACCCCGCCACGGCGTCGAGGAGTTCGGGCACCGAGTCCATGATCCCGACCGAGACGCCGCAGGGCACCCGGTCGCGGGCGGCCCCCAGGTAGGAGCCGAAGGACTCGCCGGCGCCGCGGAGCTGGGCGTCCAGCACCGCCGTCTCCAGTGCGGACTTCGCCATGCGGTGGCCGGTGAAGGGGCGCAGGGCCCGCCCCGCCACATGCACGTCCAAGCCGTCCTTCGGCAGGGCGGGGACGAGGAATCTGCGCAGGACGTCCTGCGCACCGTCGACGTACTCCGAGCAGTAGCGGGGCTCGGACATGGCCGCGCACTCCCCCCACCCCTCACCGTCGGAGGTCACGACGCGGACCAGCAGCACATCCCGGCTGGTCTCCACCCCGAAGGAGGTGCGGAACGGGGCGACGAGCGGCATCGCGATCCGGCGCAGCTCGACGCCGGAAATCTTCGTCTTCACGACTGGTGGCTCCTCTGCGGACAAGCGGTCAGGCATGGGTGCCGGGACGTTGCATCACGTACCGGCGGCGTGCGTGGAAGCCGACGACCCGGGCGCCTTCGCCGAGCAGGCCGCCCAGGGTATGCCGCACGGCCAGCCGCCAGGCACGGGCGGCGCCCGGATCCGTGCGGCGCAGGGCTTCGATGTCGTCGGGCAGGTCGATGAGCACGGTCTCCGCGTCGGTCGTCACGGTCTCGGGGCGGCCTTCGCGGTTACGGAGGCCGTGGGCGGCACCGGCGGGCAGCTCGGTCATCCCGGGCGGTGCGGGCGCGGTGAGGTCCCAGGCGGCCAGGACCCGGTCGGACTCGTCACCGCCGTTGACGACGTCATCGATCGCGCCGTAGAAGCAGGTCAGGTACTCCTCCGGCCGAGCACCGAGTTTGACCAGGTTGAAGTAGGCGTTGCGGCGGACGAGCGGGTCGTAGGTCCAGGTGATACGCCTCAGCCGGCGGGCCGTCGCCCACCGCCGCTGGTGCAGTTTGAGGGCGAGGCCCACGCCACGGCCCATGACGGCGCCGGTGATGTGCGAGTGCAGGCTGATGCCCACGGGTTCGCCGAAGAAGGCGACGGACGCCCCTACCAGCCGGTCGTCCTCGTACGCTCCGGCCACGTAGTTGCCTGCGTGGGAGAGGGCCTGCATCAGCTCGGCGGAGAGGGGCGGGTTGCCGGGTTCGGTCCCCCAGATGTCTGCGTAGAGAAGGCTGACGGCATCGAAGTCCTCCATGCGGTGCAGTTCCCGGATGGTGGGTCGCTTCATCGCAGTGCTCCGACGAGGTGGGCCAGGAGCCGGGCGCGGTCCGGCATGGTGGCAGCGATGACGTGTTCGTGGTCGGCGTGCGCGCCGTCGCCCACCGCGCCGAGGCCGTCGAGTGTGGGGCACCCGGCCCCGGCGGTGTAGTTGCCGTCGGAGGCTCCGCCGACGGATGCCTGCCGCAGCGGGCCGAGACCGAGCCGTACGGCCTGTTCGTTGGCCAGGGCGAACAGTCCCCGCGAGGCGCCGGGGTCCAGGGGCGGCCGGTTGGGGCCGCCGCCGATCCGCACGCGGGCGCCGGGTGTCTGCGGCTCCAGGGCCTTGACGAGCTGGTCGACCGCTTCCTGCGCCGCGGCGTTCGGTACGCGGACGTCCACGCTCAGCTCGGCCTCCGCCGGAACGGTGTTGCTCGATGTGCCGGCCCGCATCACGGTGGGTGTGACGCTCGTTCCGGGCCCGGCGGAGGCGGTGACGGTGGCAGCGATGCCCGGCAGGGCCAGGAGTTGGTGGGCGAGTTCGGTGGCCGCGTTGACGCCCTTCTCCGGTTCCAGTCCGGAGTGGGCGGCGCGACCGTGCACGGTGATGTCGTAGAGGGACACGCCCTTGCGGCTGGTCTTCAAAGCTCCACCGGGTGCGGAAGGCTCCAGGACCAACGTGGCCGAGCACCGGCGGGCGAGGGCTTCGATCAGCGAGCGGGAAGTGGCCGAGCCGGTCTCCTCGTCACCGGTGACGAGTATGCAGAGGCCGTCGAGGGACGGCAGTGAGGCCAGGGCGTGGAACATCTGGACCAGGCCGGCCTTCATGTCGAAGACCCCGGGGCCGCGGATGACGCCCTGCTCCACCGACCAGGGGCGGGTCTTGAGGGAGCCGATCGGCCAGACGGTGTCGTGATGGCCCAACAACAGGATGCGCGGCGTTCCGAAGGTCCACTGCACGTGGGTGACGCCTTCGGCCGTCAGCGTTCGGGGCAAGGCTCCGAGCAGACGGCGGCCCTGCGCGGCGACCGCCTGGGCGCTGCGGGCCACGGCCTCATAGTCGGCCGAGTAGGACTCGCAGGTCACCAGTTCTTCGAGGTCGGCGAGCATGGCGTTGAGGGACGGCGCTTGATCCGCCGGCGCGGGCAGGCGTGCAGGGTCGTGCGGCAAGGGTGGGTCCTCCATGAGGTATCGGGTGGTCCCGGCGGCCGCAGCGTACGTATGGCGAGCCCTCGGGATCTTGATCCCAGGGCACAAACCGACGGGCCACTCCTTGGCCTGACGGACAACTCCCATAAACTTGCGCGCCACGCATATTTGCGCGGCGCACACAATTTTCTACCGTCGCCCCATGGGACTCCGAGAACGGAAGAAGGCCGAGACGCGTGCCGCGCTCAGCTGGGCGGCGATACGGCTGGCCGTCGAGCGCGGGCTCGACAACGTCAGAGTCGAGAACATCGCCGAGGCCGCCGGCGTCTCGCCGCGCACGTTCAACAACTACTTCTCCAGCAGGGGCGAGGCGATCGCCACCCACCACCTCGACCGTTGCCTGCGCATCGCGGAAGCACTGCGCGAGCCCTCGGCGGAGCCGCTGTGGGACGCGATCACCCGCGCGGTGCTGGCGCAGTTCGAACCGGACACCCCGGCGGCCGCCCGCCCCGTATCCGACGCGGCGAAGTGGACAGCGGACGTGCGCCTGATGGTCACCGAACCGGCCCTGCAAGGCGAGTTGCTGCGGGCCGGAGCCCTCGCCGAGGCCGAGATCGCCGCGGCCATCGCCGGCCGCACCGACACCGACCTCGCACAGGACCTGTACCCGCACCTCGTCGCCTCCGCGGTCATGGCCGCGATCAACACCGCCATCGCCCACCACCGAGCAGCGCGCGAACGGCCTCGTCGGCCAGGTCGTCCGCATGCTCGACCGGCGTGGACTGTACGAGCGGCTGACCGCGCCCGGTGCCGTACCCGAACCGGCGCCCGGCTTCGTGTTCGGCGCCTTCCCGCTCGATCTGACCGACCTGCCGGACAACCCGCTCTACACGTTGATGGTGCCGCAGCGCCGGATCCAGCACATGCTTGCCGAGCGCGCCGCCGAACTGGGCGTCGAGGTCCGCCGCGGGCACGAGGTCACCGGCCTGGCACAGGGCGGGAAGTCGGTGACGATCGAGCTGCGCTGACGGGAACCGATCGAGGCGGCATTTCAGGTCGGCGCCGACGGCGGGCACAGTACGGTCCGCAAGCTCACCGGGATCGAGTTTCCCGGCGTGACCACGGACGACTCGGTGTCGCTCACCGGACATGTCAGCGTGCCGCCGGACATGGTTGGCGCCGACGGCGGCCTGGCCGTACCCGGATTCGGTGTCGTGCCGCCGTTCCGGCACCTGCGCACGGAACGCGGCCTGCTCACCTGGGGACCGTTCCCGGACGGCGCTCCCCTGGCCACCGCGGTGGAGTGGGACCGGCCGGCCGAGGGCGAGGCCTCGATCGACGAGCTGCGGGCCAGCGCCTCCCGGGTGCTCGGCGTTGACGTACCGCTCGCCCCGCCCACCGGCCCGGGACCCCACCTGATGAGGCGGTTGTCCGGCGGCAACACCAGGACCGCATCGCGGTACCGCGCGGGTCGCGTCTTCCTGCTCGGGGACGCCGCGCACGTGCACTCGGCGATCGGCGGCCCGGGGCTCAACATGGGCTTGCAGGACGCGGTGAACTTGGGCTGGAAGCTGGCCTCGGAGCTGCGCGGTCAGGCGCCGGAGGGGCTGTTGGACACCTACGAATCGGAACGGGCCCCGGTAGCGCGCTGCTTCTCCGGCCCGACTGCTACGTCGCCTGGCAAGGCACCACGGGCGATGGCCTGCACGAAGCGCTGGGGACCTGGTTCAGGACGGTACCGTCCTAGGCGGTATCCGACCGGTCGCGTGAGTGGGGTGTGCTGCCTGCCATTTCGGCCTGGAGCATCCGTTAACTCGCCGAGGCGGCCCACCCGTGCGCAAGAATGAGGGGGTCAGCGGACTGTGCCTTCTCCCAGTTTCCTGGCCCAGTCCCGCAATTCGGGTTCGGCCAGGCTGGTACCCAGCCAGTCGTGGTCGAGGTTGGCTCCTGGCAGGGACGGTACGACCGCGACGTAGAGCCCGGCAGCACGCGCCGAGGCGATGCCTGTGGCCGAGTCCTCGAAGGCGACGGAGCGCTTGGGAGTCGCACCGAGCGCCTCGCATGCTGTGAGGTAGAGCTCTGGTGCGGGCTTGGGGAAGCGCACTTCGTCGGCGGCGAACGAGTGAGTGAAGCAGTCGGAGAGACCGGCCGACCACAGTGCAGTGTCCAGCAGCTCCCGAGGGCTGTTGCTGGCTACGGCTATGGGTACGGCCGCCCGGCAGGCACGCACCAGTTCTGTCGCCCCCGGGAGGGCTGTGACGCCTCGGGAAAGCTCCTTGCGGACTCTTTCGACGAGTTCGGCGGCGAGTTCGGCCCCGGCGTCGGGGCGCCCGAGATATTGGGCCATGGCCTCACCAGCGGCCTCCACGGTGCGGCCGATGACCAAGGCTTTCTGTTCGGGACCGAAGGGATGGCCGTGCGCCGCGAAGATGGCCGCCTCCGCAACGGTCCAGCAGGCTTCGGTGTCGACCAGCAGGCCATCGCAGTCGAAGACCACGGCCTCGGTGCTGGTGGGAAGCGTGCACATGAAGATGTCCTTTCACTTCGGGTGATGCGCGGGTTGCCTGTTTCGGCTGCTGTCGGCGGCCTTGCGGTTACGTCGACCGGTGCTTCACTGTCCGAGCGCGAGCCGGATGCCGAAGGCGGCGATGACCGTGCCGGTGATGCGGTCGAGACAGCGGCGGGCCGAGGGCCGTTGCAGGCGGTCTCGGAGCACATGCGCGAAGGCGATCAGCGCGCACGCCCAGACGACGGCCAGGAGGATGTGCACACCGGCCAGGAGCACGCCTGGAGCGAGGCGCGAGGCGCCGGCGGGGACGAACTGCGGGAGCACCGCAACGTAGAAGGCGCCCATTTTCGGGTTGAGGAGGTTGGTCACGATCCCCTGCCGCCAGCCGCCGAGCAGAGTGTCACCGGCGCCTGTCCCGGCCTTGGTCTCGGCCCCGGTCGTGCCCCCGGCCCCCACTGTCTGCGGGCTCTCGTTCGACGAGTGACGCCAGGTGGCCCACAGCAACCTGCCGCCCATCCACACCAGGTACGCCGCTCCGGCCCAACGAAGAATCGTGTATGCGAGATGAGAAGCGGTCAGCAGCGCGGTCACACCGAACGAGGTGAGCACGCCCCAGATCAGTGTGCCGCTCTGGATGCCGATGACCACGCCCCAGACACGACGGCGGTGCCCGAGCGCCGCGGTGCGCAGAATGAGTGCGGTATCCAGTCCCGGAGTGAGCGTCAGGAGTCCCACTATCAGGGCAAAAGTCCCTATTGCGTCCAGAGTGATCATGAGCGTTCACCCTAGGCCAGGAGCCATAAACCGTCTACATTCCTGCCCGATATCGGGCAGGAATTGCACTGTTCGCCTTTGGGTTTTGCGTGTCAGACAGTGACCGTGCCGCGAAAGGCGGCTGCCCTCTTGTCGTACCTGGTAGCCACAGCCCGGAAGCCCTTGAGCGCGTTGATCGTCCGCTCGACTTCGGTCCTCCGGGGGCTTTCAAGCACCACTCACAGCATGCCGCCTGTCACCAACGTCCCGGAACAACACACCTGGACCGTCTCCGCAGCTGCAACCACAGCACCGCCCCCGCGAACTGGCACGCGGCGATACCCAGCATCAGTCCGTCCGCCCCGAGCTGGCCGGCGAACACCCCGGTCAGCGCGGCACCGCCGGCCGATGCGCCGATCTTCAGGCTGCCGCCGGTGGTGTTGACCTGGCCGAGCCGGTCCGGTGGCGACTCGCGCTGACGGAGCATGAGCGTCGCGGCGAAGAGCGGTCCTTCGGCCAGACCCGCCAGCGCGCAGACCGTCCACGCCCATGGCAGCGACGGCGCCGCCGCCAACGCGGCCAGCGCCGTACCGAACCCCAGCATCCCTGCGGTCACCGCCCGTTCGGCCCGGCCGCGCGTCAGCCAGCGCGACGAGGCCAACGACCCCACGAGGGACCCCAGGGCGAAACAGGCAAGCAGCTGCCCGCCGGCCCCGGGGCCCGCCCCGATGTCCTGGCTGAGCAGCACCGCCGCCACCGCGAACCCGCCGTACCCGAACCAGGCACACGTGGTCCCCACCGTCAGGGCCCGCAGCACCCGGTTGGCACCCAGCACGGACAACCCACCCACCACGACCTGCCGGACGCCCGGCCGCGTCCGCTCCGGCCGGGCCTCCGGCGCCGGAAGCGGCAGCATGGGGAGGAAGAGAAGGCCGAGCACGGCGGCGGCCACGGTCACCATACCGGTGTGTCCTCCACCCACCAGCGCGGCAACCATCGCGGCCGTCGCCGGCCCGGCGACGGCCGCGACGTTGTAGCTCGACGCCTCCAACCCGTACGCGCGCGGCAACCGTTCAGCAGGCACGAACCTCGGCAGCAGACCGGTGAGTGCCGTCACGATCGGTTCGACGCAGCCGACCACAACGGCCGTCATCAGCGCGAGCGCCAGTGGCGAGTGCCCCACCGACAGCATGAGCAGGGCCGTCGCGACGGCGTAAGCACCCGCCAAGGCGACCGCGAGACGCCGCGGCCGGTCCGTCCGGTCCAGCACATGGCCGATGACCGGCCCGCTCAGCACGTACGGAAGCGTCATCGCGGTCTGCACGAATCCGGCACTCGCCGCGTCCCCGGTACGTGCCTCGACGGTGAGCACCAGCGCGGTCGCGGCTCCCTCGGCAGACACCCTCAGCAGCGTGGCGGCCGTCAGATGCAGTTGGAGCGTTTTGGTCACCCTGGACAATCTTCCATCGGGTGGGGGCCCGCGGAAGAGAGCGTCAGGTTCCGGAAGGGCGCGTAGCAACCCCCGCTGCGCAGGAGTTCGTCGTGGCTGCCTTCCTCCGCGATCCGGCCGCCGTCCAGGAAGACGACGCGGTCGGCGCGTTGGCCGGTACGCATCCGGTGCGCGACCACCACCACCGTCCGGCCCGCCATCAGGCGCTCGATGCCCTCGTGGACGGCTGCCTCGTTCACCGGGTCCAGTGCGGAGGTCACCTCGTCCAGCCGCACCGCGGCGGCTGCCGCGCGCACCTCGGCCTCGCCGGCGTCGGGGCGGCCGAGTCGTACGTTCTCCTCGATCGTGCCGTCGTAGAGGTAGGCGTTCTGGAAGACGATGGCGATCCGCTCCATCAGCGCCTTCGTGGTGATCGCGCGCACGTCCACACCCTCTATGCGTACCGCGCCCGCGTCCACGTCGTAGAAGCGGGCGAGCAGTTGGAGCAAGGCGCTCTTGCCCGCACCCGACGGTCCGACGACGGCCAGCCGCTGCCCCTCCGGCATGGGCAGCGACAGGCCGCCGATCACGGTGCGGCCGCCGTGCCGGAAGGCGACGGACTCGAACTCCAGGCTGTGGACCGCCGGTTGGGACGACTCGGCAGGCTCCGGTAGTGGTTCGGTGCGCAGGATAGCGTCGAGGCTCGCCAGCACGGACCGGGCGCCGCGGAGCTTGCCCCCGATGTCCGTCAGCGACAGCAGCGGATCCGCGCTGCGGGCGGCCAGCACCAGGATCGTCAGCACCTCAGCCACGCCGATGTCCCCACCGAGCGCGAGGTAGGCGCCCAGGGTCAGCAGTACGGTGAACACCGCCTGCACCGTGAGCGTCAAGCCCCACGCACCGGGCAGCGCCGACAGGGTGGAGCGGCGGGAGGCACGCTGGACTTCCCGCAGCGAGTCGTCGAGCAGCCGGAAGCGCTCGGTGGTCCGGCCGCCGGCCCGTAGCACCGGCTGGGCCCTGAGGTATCGACGACCCGCCCGGTGGCCTCGTGGTCGCGTTCGGCGCGCTCGGGCCGGCGTCGAGTTGATCTCTGATCGCCCGCTCCCCTTGTGCGCCGGCAACAGACCAAGGAAGGATCTTCCGTCATGCCCACCAAGACTGTGCAGATTCCCACCCCGGACGGCCAGGCCGACGCGTTCGCCGCCTTCCCCGACCACGGCGAGCGGCACCCGGGAGTGCTGCTGTACCCGGACGCCCTAGGCCTGCGGCCCGAGCTGGAGAAGAAGGCCGGCGAACTCGCCGGACACGGGTACTACGTGCTCGTCCCCAACCTCTTCTACCGGCACGGCCCGGCACCGGTGTTCGACCTCCCCGAGCACATCGGAGAGGAGGCCAGACCTGCGATCTTCGCCCAGCTGATGCCCCTGGTCGAGGCGCACACCACCGAGCGTGTCCTGCGTGACGCCGACGCCTATGTCGGCTTCCTCACCGCCCAGCCCGAGGTCGGTGCCGGACCGGTCGCCACGATCGGCTACTGCATGGGCGCCGCCTTGGCGATGCGCACCGCGACGGCCCACCCCGGCCAGGTGGCCGCCGTCGCCGGGTTCCACCCCGGCTTCCTGGTCACCGACGCGCCCGACAGCCCGCACCACCGCATCCCCGA
This sequence comes from Streptomyces sp. NPDC017529, assembly GCF_044329785.1. Lineage (NCBI taxonomy): Bacteria > Bacillati > Actinomycetota > Actinomycetes > Kitasatosporales > Streptomycetaceae > Streptomyces > Streptomyces sp. NPDC017529. The sequence goes on along the minus strand of NZ_JBIRJY010000010.1, from coordinate 188,975 downwards.
ACTCACTGCCCGCGTCCACATCGGTCTCGCCGTGGGCGACATGACGCCCGAGGCCATCGGGGAGCTCAACCAGGCCCTGGACGCCGCGGGCGTCGAGTACACCACCGAGGTCTACCCCGACACCATCCACGGCTTCACCATGGCCGACACCGACGCCTTCAACCCCTCCGCACTGCAGCGCCACTGGGACCGCCTGCTCCCCCTCCTCGACCGCGCCCTGCGCAACAGCGGCAGCTGAGGCTCCGGTTCCCGGCCGGGGGCGCCGCCTCCCCCGGTCAACTCGGTGTTGCGAGCGCCGGCGTGCGCATCCGTCAGTCGGAGGCGCACGCCATCGTACGGCGAACGCCGCGCACGCCCCTTGTGCGCCGGTGGCGGCCGGAGGAAGCATAGTTAATTGTGAAAGTACTCCGGGTTCAGGGCAGCGGCCGCAGCCGGCGGAGGTAATGGCGGCATCCGAGTGACCGACCCGGGGCCAATGCGGACGCGGGGACGGCCGATCAAGCCGTCGATCTCCTATCGGACGGTAGTCAGGAGCTTCTCACCTTATTGGTACTGGCCGATCGGCCGGCGGAGCAAGCGTGCGGTACGGCGAGACCGGGCAAGAGGTAGGGGAGGATTTTCCATGTCGTCTCTACGGTCGGTTCCACGGGTTTCTGCGAGCGCGACGTTCTCGGATTATGCGGTCACCACCGCCACCCGCCTTCTCGGCGGTGCGGGCGTGGACGTCGAACAGGGAACGAGGGTGCTGCGCAGGATGCTGTCACCCTGGGGGGCGAGGCAAATCGGTACGCGTCCCGGTTGGCACTCCGACGTATGCGCCGACGGTTCGCCGATCGAGTTCTCTGCCGCCTTTTCGCAGGAGGGGCTGCAGATACGGGTACTCGTGGAGGCCCTCCCTGAACGGCTGGGCACATCGTCCGCGCAGGAAGCGGCACTCGGTCTCACCCGTGGGCTGACCCGGGATTTCGGCGCCGACGACAACCGGCTGGCCGAGGTGTCGGACCTGTTCCTTCCGGACGAGAACCCGACCGGCTTCGCCATGATGCACGCCGCCGCCCTCGCGCCGACCGGTGGACCCGCGTTCAAGGTCTACCTCAATCCCCGCGCCAATGAGGGCATGACCGCCGTCGAGCGGACGCACGAGGCACTGGACCGCCTGGGATTCGGAAAGGCGTGGCCCGCGGTCGGCGAATACGCCGGCCGGGGATTCGACCTCGACAGGATCGTCTACTTCGGTCTCGACCTGCTCGACGGCCCGGAATCACGCGTGAAGGTGTACTTCCGCCACTATGACGTCTCACCGGCGGAACTCGACGCCCGAATGGAGATATCGCATCAGCACGAGGCGGGATTCCTCGGGGATTTCTGCCGTCGGCTGACCGGCAGCGACAGCGCGGTACGTCCCCAACCGCTCGTCAGCAACCTGACGTTCACGACTGCCGGCGGGCATGTGCCGGTGTCCGCGACGCTGTACGTCCCGCTGTGGCTCCACACGGCGAGCGACCGGATCATCCGGGACCGCATCAGCTCGGTCATGGCGGACATGGGCTTACCCGTACGCGACTATCAGTCGCTGCTGGACCAGGTGGCCCGGCGCCCGCTCTCGGCGGGCCGCGGTATCCACACGTACGCGTCGGCACGCGTGCAACGCGGCCGGCCCCGTCTGACCACCTATTGGTCCCCGGAACTCTACGACCGGTACCCGCCTGCCCGTTACCAGCGGGGGTGAACGCCATGCCGCTGCACGACGCACTCCGGTCGCTGTTCGATGACGCGCAGGTCCGGCCCGGCCGGCTGCGCCGGCGATCGCCCCTCCGATGGGGCGCGTATCCGCCCGGCGTCATTCCGCTGACGGCAGCCGAGCCGGACTTTCCCGGGCCCGCGGTGGTCACGGACGCCGTCCTCGCGACGGTCGCCGACGGCTATTTCCCCTATGCGTCACCCACGGGATGCGCCGAGCTTCGGGAGGCCTTCTCCGATGTGGCCGAGACCCGTTACGGGATCGGCAACCATCCCGACCGCGTGGTGCCGGCTCCGGGCACCGCAGCCGCACTCTGGGGCGTGGTGCGCCTCCTGTGCGGTAAGGGCGACGAGTGCATCCTGCTGGACCCGGTCGACCTGCTGTTCGGCCAGGCCGTCGATGCCGCGGGGGCCCGGCGGGTCTACTGCCCGATGGACAAGAGCACGGGACGGCTGGACCCGGACCGGCTCGCCTCTCTGATCACTTCGCGCACCGCCCTGATCTGCATGTGCAATCCGCACAACCCCCTGGGCACGGTCTTCACCGAGGAGACCCTTCGGGCGGTGGCGGAGACAGCGGGCAGGCACCGCGTCCCGATCCTCTCCGACGAGGTGTGGAACGAGATCGTGTACCCGCCCGGAAAGCACGTCAGCATGGCGAGCCTGGACACCGAAAGCAGCCGGCGCATTTACACGGTGACCGGCCTTTCCAAAACTTTCGCGCTACCGGGGCTGCGCATGGGATTCGTGGTCGCCCCGACCCTGCGGGATGCGGGTGCTCTGCGGCTCGCCTTCCAGCGTCTCGGCGCCGCATACAGCATGACCCCCTTCACCCAGGCCGGCGCCTTGGCCGCCCTGCGTCACGGCTGGCCCTGGAGAGACGCCTTCCTGGAACACCTTCGGGGAATACGGGACTACTGCGCGGACCGGCTGAACGCGATCCCCGGAATCTCCTGCCGCCGCCCGGACGGAACGTACGTCCTGTTTCCCGATGTGTCCGCCACCGGGCTGAGCAGCCGGGCGATGGGCGAATTCCTCTTGTCACGGGCCCGGGTGGCAGTGGTGCCCGGTACGCCGGAGTGGTTCGGTCCGGCCGCCGAAGGCAACATCCGAATCAGCTACGCCACTTCCCGGGCGGTCATGGAAGAGGCACTGCATCGCATCGCGGGGGCCGTCGAAGAAATCGTTGCCGGCGGCCCGGCCCCACTCCAGGCCACCGGAATGCAACAGTAGGGCGCGCCACCACCCCTATCCGGACATCATCCTCGCAGCCATGCCTTGAACGAGGTCCACCAGGATGTGCGCTTCCTCCGGGCGGGAACCAGCGGGGACACCACCGAAGGGAACGGCACAGCGGGCTCGGCGGCGCGCCCCGGGCCGCTGTCCGCGGCGCTCCGCAGCTGCCGCTCGGTCTTCACGGAGGTACGGGCCGGACCGTCGGACGCGGTGCGGCCCGGAGACCGGGACGCGGTGAACGTCACCGGAAGGCTGGTCAGGTGCCGTGTCATCCAGCCCGACTGCCAGCTCAGCTGCTCCTCGGGGATGCGCAACCGTACGTCGGGGAGCCGCGCCAGCAGAGCGTCGATGCCGGTGTCGGCGATGGCCCGGCCGATGTTCTGGCCGGGGCACTCCTGGGGACCGCTGCTGAAGGCGAGGTGCGAGCGGTTCCCGTGCAGGGGAACCGAGGGGTCGGGCCGGACGGCCGGGTCGTGGTTGCCGGCGGCCAGGCCGAGCAGCAGCATGTCACCCGCCTCGACCTTCTGACCGCCGACCTCCGTGTCCACGGCGGCCCAGCGGCCGGGGATGGTCATGAGGGGCGGTTCGCTCCACAGCACCTGCTCCACCACGTCGGGCAGGGTCATCTGCCCGCCGGCCAGCGACGCGTGGCACCGGGGGTCGGTCAGCACCATCCGCAGGGTGCTCTTGAGGAGGTTGACGGTGGTCTCGTTCGCGGCGATGAGGATGACCCGCAGGTGGTTCCACACCTCCTCGTCGGTCAGCCCCGAGGCGTGTTCGATCAGCCAGGACGTGACGTCGTGGCCACGGCTCCCGCGCTTGCGCCGCACCAGCTCCGTGAGGGTCTCGACGATGAACGCGTTGCTGGCCACCGAGGTCTCGGTGCCCGCCACCATGTCCCTGCTGGCCGCGACCAGCCGCGGCCCGTACTCGTCGGGCATGCCCAGGAGCTGCGTCAGGACGAGCATGGGCAGGTGTTCGCAGAACTCCTCGACCAGGTCCGCTTCCCCCCGCTCGGCGAAGCCGTCGATCAACTGGTGCGTGAAGCGGGTGATGTGCCGCCGGATCCCGCGGCGGTTGAAGCGCTCCAGGCTGTCGGTGACCGCCAGGCGCAGCCGGGCGCGCTCCTCACCGTCCAGGAACAGGCAGACCGGCTGCCAAGCGATCATCGGGAGCAGCGGGGAGTCCGGCGGGACCCGCCCCTCCCTGAACCAGCGCCAGATGCGGGAGTCGCGGCTGAACCGGGCGGGGGTACCGGCGACTTCCAGGATCTCGCGGTATCCGAGCACGAGCCAGGCCGGGAGGTCGCCGTCCAGCAGGACGGGCGCGACGGCCCCGTGCCGGGCGCGCAGGCGCTCGTACAGGCCCATGGGGTCCTCGGCCGCCTCGGGGCCGAAGAGCCGCGCCAGCCCGTCCGCGGTGCCGAACCGGGCGTGTGCCGGACATTCCGGAGGCGGAGTGGGTGCCCACGCGGTGCGGGGCTGTTCGGAGGAAGAGGAGGTCACCGTGGCTCCGGGGTCGTGGTGGTGAGGGCGTGCAGGTAGCGCATGAGGGTCAGCAGGCCGTCGCGGCTGGAGACGCGTTCGCGGGCATCACAGTCGATCACCGGCACCCCGTCGGGGATGTCCAGGGCCTCGCGGAGCTCGGACGCCGGGTAGGAGGGGGCGTCGGGGAACGCGTTGATGGCGACGATGAAGGGCACCCCGCGTTCCTCCAGCCGGCCCATCACGTCGAAGCTGTCCTCCAGCCGCCGGGTGTCGATGAGGACCACGGCGCCCAGCGCTCCTTCGAACAGCCCGTTCCACAGGAACCAGAACCGTTGCTGCCCCGGGGTGCCGAAGACATAGAGCACCAGCTCGTCGCTGAGGGTGATCCGGCCGAAGTCCATCGCCACGGTGGTCTCGGTCTTGCGCTCGACACCGGCGATGTCGTCCACCCCGGCACCGGCCTGCGTCATGATCTCCTCGGTGGTGAGCGGCTTGATCTCACTGACCGACCCGACCAGGGTGGTCTTGCCGACCCCGAAACCGCCGACGATCACCACCTTCACCGCTGTGGTGACCGAGGCCGGCAGCGTGTCCTCACACCGGGGGCCGACGACGGGTTCAGAGATTCTGTAGTCCATGCATCACCGCCTCCAAGAGTTCTACGTCGGGCAGCGACTGGGTCAGGACCGACGCCCGGGCTTCGACATGACCGCTCGCCAGAAGGTCCGTGAGCAGTACGGTGATCACGCTGACCGGCAGGTGGAGATACGCGGAGATCTCGGCCACGGACAGCGGGTAGTCGCATATGCGGATGATGGCGGCTGGTTCGGGCTGCATACCCGGGCCGGCCTCGCCGCGGCTCACGATCAGCGTGACCATGTCCAGGGAGGGGTGCCGGTCGGGCAGGTTCCGGCCGGATGTGAGGACGTAGAGCCGCTCGGGACCGCCCTCTTCCCAGGCCCGCTGCTGTTCCTGCTCCGGATCACTCATGGGGCCTGCCGGTCGGCCCGTGGCGGGGTGGTGAGGTGCTGGCCGATCCGGGCGACCAGGTCCCGCATCCGCTGCCCCATGAGGCCGGCGTCCACGTCGTCGTCGGCCAGCACCGCCAGATAGGCTCCGGCGCCGGCCGCCATCAAGTAGAAGAAGCCGCCGTCGACCTCGACGACGACGAGTTTCATGTGCCCGTCGCCCCGCGGGAATTCCGAAGCGATGGCCGCCGACAGGCTCTGCAGTCCGGCACAGGCGGCGGCGAGGCGGTCGGCGGTGTCGTTGTCCGCGCCGAACTGCGCCATGCACAGGCCGTCCGAGGACAGCACCACGACATTACGGGTCTGCGGGACACTGGATGCCAACTCCTCCAGCATCCAGTCCATGTTGAGCCGCTGCTTTGTCGCCACTTGCTCACTCATCCTTGTCTACTGGCTCGGTCACTGTTCGGGCTCTTCATCGCTCGGACCATGGGGAGGCTGCGCCGGGGGCCCGTCCGAAGACGCGCCGGAGGCGCCGTCGAGGAAGGCGGACATCCACAATCCGGCCGGTGAGGGCCGGTCGGCCGACGCCGGGGAGCGGCGGTCGGTGGCGGCCTGCTGCGGCCGCGCGGCCGGGATCACGGCGCGGCGCCGCTTGCGCTGCGGGAGCCCGTTGGCGGTGCGCGAAACGGCGGTGGGCGCCGACTCCTCGGCAGCCGCTTCTGCACGGTGCTTCGGGCCGCTGGGGCGGCGGGGCGGCGGCAGGCTGGGTGCCTTGGCCAAAGCGCCGCCGGGCACCGGGGTCACGGTGATCAGGTCCGGCGGTACGACCAGGACCACGCGCACGCCGCCGTACGCGGACACGCGCAGCGAGACCTTGAAGTGGTTGGTGTGGGACAGCCGGCCGACCACCGCCAGGCCCAGTCGCGGCGACTCCCCCAGGTCGTCGAGGTCCAGTCCGCTGGAGGAGTGCTGCGCCAGGGCGCGTTCGGCGCGGATGCGGGCCTCGTCGGTCAGGCCGAGCCCGGCGTCCTCGATCTCGACGGCGACACCGGACTGGACCTCGGTGGCGGTCAGGTGGACGCGGGTCTGCGGCGGTGAATAGCGGGTGGCGTTGTCCAGGAGTTCGGCCACGGCGTGGATCAGGGGCTCGGCCGCGCGGCCGAGGACACCGACGTCGGCCACCGAGTGCAGGTCGACGCGCTGGTAGTCGGTGATCCGGGACATGGCACCGCGCAACACGTTGAACAGCGGGATGTCCTTCTGCCACTGGCGTCCCGGCCGGGCGCCGCCGAGGACGGCGATGCTGTCCGCCAGCCGGCCGATCAGCGCGGTCCGGTGGTCGAGGTGCAGCAGGTCGCCGAAGACCTGCGGGTCCTGTCCGTGCCGGTCCTCCATCTCGCGTAGTTCCAGGGCCTGTTGGTGCACGATGGCCTGGACGCGGCGGGCGATGTTGACGAAGGCCCGCTGGGCGGAGTCGCGCAGGTCCTCCTCGGCCTCCACGGCCTGGAGGACGTAGCGCAGCACCGCGAGGTGTGCGGCTTCGAAGCGGGGGCTGACACGGGACGTCTGGCCGGTGCTGCGCAGTACGTCCTCGACCGGGATGCCCTGCTGGAGCCGGGCCATGGCCGCGGGCAGGGTCTCCTTGGCCATCCGCACCGTTTCGGTCTCCTGCTCGGCCAACTGCCGTTGCAGGACGGCCTCTCGCTCGGCGTACTGCCTGCGCAGCTCGTCGATCGCACGGCCGCGGCGCGCCGCCTTCCCGGCCGCGACGGCCACCGCCGCGGTCGCGAGGACGCCGATCCAGACGGCGTGGGTACGGGCCTCCGAAGGCAGCAACGGAACAGTCACGGCCGCACATATGGCCAGGAGCACGGGTGGCAGCAACCACGTCGCGGTAGCGGCCGGTCCCGGCCTTCCGGGTGACACATCAGCACGAACCATCGGCATCCTCAGAGCACTAAGGGAAGGGACAGGGCGTCATGCACGGAATTCACGGACGTCAAAATGGCAGCGAAAAACGCAATGGGCGATCGTTGGTTCGCACACACCAATCAATTGCCGCAGTGCACGCCAAGCCGACGTGCCGCGCGCGGAGCCGGGTTCCGGGACGCCCGGAGTCCTCGTGCGGCGGCGACATCACGACAGCCACCGGCCACGTGCCGTAACCGTCACAACTCGCTGCGCGGCAGTGAGCATAGCGGGGCCTGAATGGCTCTGCGGGGCATGTGCATATAACACATGAATGTACTCACGTACGAAATTCAGAAGAATCGTTTGGCGCTAGTCACCGAGGCCGGTGGCGGGCTCGGTGGCGTAGCGGCGCATGGTTCGAATGTGGGCCTGGGGGGACAGGGCCCGACCGGCGGCGATCGTGTTCCGCAGGTCCCGGAAGTACTGGACGTACAGGTCCGGTGTGAAAATGCTGAGCATGACGGCCGGCTGATCGGTGATGTTGGCGAACGTGTGCGGCGCGCCGGGCGGGACCAATACGAACGTGCCCGCGGTCGCGTCGAATTCCTCGTCGCCGACCGTGAACCGTACGGTTCCGGAGAGGACATGGAAACCCTCGTCGTGCTGAGCGTGGCGGTGCTGCGGCGGTCCGGGCGTGTGCGGCGCGAGGACGGATTCGGTGGCCCCCAGGCGATGCCCGGTGTTGCTGCCGTCTTCGAGGACGCGCATCCGCGTGGTGCCCAGGACGATCGTCTCGCCGTCGTCGGGGCCGATCACCGATACGGCGGGCGAGGCGGTCGGTTCGGCGGGCTTCGTTTCGTCAGTCATGTTTCGATTCCACCGCCAGGGGGCCGCGGCCGTCCAAGTCCCGTTCCGTCCCGCCGATACCGTGCGGGTATCGTCGCAGCATGGAGCTACGGACGCTGCGCTATTTCGTGGCGGTCGCCGAAGAACTCCACTTCGGCCGGGCCGCCGCCCGGCTGCACATGAGCCAGCCGCCGCTGAGCCGGGCGATCAGGCAGTTGGAGAGCGAGGTCGGCGGCGCGCTGTTCGTCCGGTCACCCGCCGGTGTCACGCTCACCGCGGTGGGGGCGGTGCTGCTCGACGAGGCGCGGGCCCTGCTCGACCAGGCCGAATCGCTGCGCGTACGCGTGGCCGCCGCGGCCGGTGCCGCGACCGTCACCGTGGGCGTCCTCGGTGACAGCGCCGACCCGGGCGCGACCCGGCTTGCCGCCGCCTACCGCCGGCGGCACCCGCACGTCGAGGTCCGTATCCGCGAGACCGACCTGACCGACCCCGCCTGCGGGCTGCACGCCGACCGGGTCGATGTCGCCCTGACCCGGCGGCCGTTCGACGAGACCGGCCTGTCCGTGCGTGAGTTGCGAACCGACCCGGTGGGCGCGTTGCTGCGCGCCGACGATCCGCTGGCTCGCCGCGGCAGCCTGACACTGGCCGATCTGGCCGACCGTCGTTGGTTCGTCTTCCCGCAGGGCACCGACCCCCTTTGGCAGTCGTACTGGAACGGCGGGCAGCCTCGCGAGGGTCCCGTGGTGCGCGCCGTCGTGGAGTGCCGGCAGGCCGTTCTCTGGAACGGCACAGTCGGCATGACGCTCCTGGATCACGAGCCCGGAGCGGGGCTCACCGTGGTGCCGCTGGCCGACATGCCGCCGAGCCCCATGGTGGCGGCGTGGAGAGCGGGCGACACGAATCCGTTGGTCCGCTCCCTGGTGCGGATCGCGGCCGCCGCCTACCGCACGACGGGTTCTAAGCCACTTGGACGCCGATGAGGCAGGTGTCGTCGTCGGTGTCGGACTTGCTGTGGGTCAGCAGGCGGTCGAGCCGGTGCTCAAGGGAGGGGGCGGGGGACTGCGCGGTGGCGAGGAGTTGGGCCAGTGAGTCGTGGATGGCGGTGTCCCTCCGCTCGACCAGGCCGTCGGTGTACATCAGGAGGGTGTCGTCCGGCTCCAGTTGCAGTTCGGCCTCCTGATAGGTCGCTTTCGGCAGGGCGCCCAGGAGCAGCCCGCCGATCAGGGGCAGCCTGGTCGCTTCGTGGCCGCGGACCAGTACCGGCGGCAGGTGGCCGGCTCTGGCCCAGCGCAGGGTGCGGGTCCCGGGGTCGTACAGGCCGCAGACGACCGTGGCGGTGACCTGGTCGGTGAGGTGGTGGGCCACGATGTTCAGCCACGACAGCAGCTGGCCGGGGCCTGCCCCGGTGATGGCCAGGCCGCGCAGCGCGTTGCGCAGGACCACCATGCCGGTGGCGGCCTCGATGCCGTGGCCCGCTATGTCGCCGACGCACAGGAGTACGCGCTGCGAGGGCAGGACGACCGCGTCGTACCAGTCGCCCCCGACCAGGGATTCGGTTTCCGCGGGCCGGTAGCGTACGGCGATCTGCAGGCCGGGGGCGTCGATGGGGCCCCGGGTCGGCGGCATGATGGCCTGCTGGAGTTGCAGCGCGAGGCGGTTGCGCTCGGCTGATTCCTGCTCGGTGTGCGCGAGTTGGTCGCGAGTGGCGGCGAGCGCCACCTCGGTCCAGTGCTGGGCGGAGATGTCCTGGTAGGCGCCTCGTACGGCGAGGAGCCTGCCGTCGGCGTCCAGTACGGGTTCCGCGATCACCCGGATGTGCCGGGTGACGCCGTCCGGGCGCTGGAGGCGGAAGGCGGCCGAGGCGGAGCGCTGGTGGTGGAGGACGGCGCGCACGAAGCGGCCGATGGCGATGCCGTCGTCCGGGTGCGCGTGGCCTGCCAGGTCGTGGAGGGACACGGGAGTGCCGGTGGGCGGCCGTCCGTACAGGGCGAAGAGCTGTCCGTTCCAGGTGATCTCGCCGGTCAGGAGGTTCTCTTCGAAGCCGCCGATACGACCGAGGCGCTGGGCGTGCTGTAGGAGGCTGGCGAGCCGGGCGGTCTCGTCCTCGATGCGCCAGATGAGCAGCACGCTGTCCCCGTGGCGGCTGACGCTGATGTCGGCGACGACGGCGAGCGGTACCTGGTCCACCAGCGCGGTCAGGGTCATCCGCTGGGCGCGGAAGGGCTCGCCGGTGGCGTAGACGCGCTGAACCTTGTCGAACAGTTCGCTCTCGTCGGCGGCCATCGGGTACGCCTCAAGCAGCAGTGCGCCGTTGACGGAGCTGCGGGGGCGGCCCGCCGGGTCCATGAAGCGCTCGTTGACGTGGTGGATGCGGAAATCGGTCAGGTGCCCGCCGGCTCCGAGGTGGGGCGTGAGGACGAGCGCCGGATCGTAGAGCCCGTCGGCCAGGTCCGCCAGCTCGGCCACGGCGGGAACGAGCCGGGCGGGGGGCGGCCCGTGCTCGCGCGATGCGGGGGTGGTCTCCAGGGTGGTGGCGCACAGTTCGGCCAGGGCCTCGATCTGGCGCATGATCACGGGAGGCTGCGGGGGAAGCGGCCGGTGCCAGCAGATCTCCAGGACGCCGTGGATGCGGCCGCCGGTGCCGGCGAGCAGGGCCACGCGGCCGCCGTGCGGGTGGTGGGTGCGGCCGATCGAGGGGATGCCCGTCTCGGACAGGGAGGCGAACCGGACGGTGTCCCGTTCGGTCAGTGCCTGGCGGGCGACGGTGACCACGCCCGGGGGCACGTACCGCCAGCGCACCGCCTCGTCCGCGGGGAATCCGGCATGGCCGGCCAGGGTGAGGGAGGTGTCGGGGCCGGCCGACCAGATGGCCACGGCCGTGGCACCCAGCGGCGCCAGCGCGTGCTGTAGGAGCGAGTCGGCGACGGCTTGGGTGTCACCGGCGGCCAGGGCGGCGCTCTCGGCCGTGCGCAGGCGCACTCCGACGGCCGGGTCCTCTTCGGCGTGCCCGGTCCGGGTGCGCTCCAGGAAGGCGCCGGCGATTTCCGCCACGCGGTCGCGGGCCGCCTGGTTGATGATGTCCACGGCCAGTTCCAGCTGGGAGACCGCGGCCTTCTCCGCGAGTTCGCTGAGCTGCCGGGTCGCCTCGGCCGGGCCGCAGTGGAGCCTTTCGACCATGATGCCCTTGGCGAGTTCGATCAGGGCGCGGCCGTCGGCTGCCGCGTGCGCCGCCTGGACTTCGCCGCGCAGGCGTTCGACGGTGGCGGCCAAGCGGCCGACGGCGGAGGTGTGGTCCGGCCGGGCGCCCGCCGGGGCGCGGCCCGGTCCCGGCAGGGCCTGCACGGGTGCCGGCGGCGCCCCGTCCCCGGCCGGGGCGCCGCCGTGCTCGGAAGTGCTCATGATGCTGCCGGTTCCTCGATGCGGTGGGTGCGTCTCGTCAGAGTGGCCTGGAGGGGCCCGTCCGGCCGGCCGGACGGGCGACCGCTCCTAGGAGGTCAGCCAGCGGCGGACGCAGTTGATCAGGTCGTCGGCGTCCACCGGCTTGGTGACGTAGTCGCTGGCCCCCGCGGCGAGGCTCTTCTCGCGGTCCCCCGGCATGGCCTTGGCCGTGACGGCGATGATGGGGAGGTGGGCGTGGGCCGGCATGCGCCGGATCTCCGCGGTCGCGGCGTACCCGTCCATCTCGGGCATCATCACGTCCATCAGGATCAGGTCGATGTCCGGATGTTCGCTGAGCGCTTCGATCCCCTTGCGTCCGTTGTCCGCGTGCCGGACGTTGAGGCCGTGCACTTCGAGAATGCCGCTGAGTGCGTACAGGTTGCGGGCGTCGTCGTCCACGACCAGGACCGTGCGGCCGCTCAGGCTGTCGTCGACGGGCCGGGGGGCCTGCTGGAAGGTCTCCTCGGGGCGCACCAGCGGCAGTACGTCGCCCGGCTGCTCGGCGGACAGGTGCAGGGCGATGCGTTCGCGCAGTTCGTCGAGGCTGGAGAGGAGTTCCAGCGGCTGGGTACGGGCGCGCGCCCGCAGGACGCGTTCCTGCTGCGCGTCCAGGCGCCGGCCGTTGTGGGCGAGGACGGCCACGGTGCGTACGGCCGCGTCGCCGTCCATCGCTTCCAGGAAACGCAGGGCTTCGTAGTCGGCCATGTCCAGGTCGAGGACCACGCAGTGGAACGGCTCGGCGGCCAGCGCGCCGGCCGCTTCCTGAGCGCCGACCGCGGAGATGACTTCGATGCCGTCCGGCCGGTCGCCCAGGTCCTGGCCGCCGGTCAGCTCGGCGACCGCGCTCTCGGCCACGTGGGAGAGCAGCCCGCGGGGCCGCTCCTCGATCACCAGCAGCCGGCGGGGCGGCGCGGGTACGGCGACGGGGGTGCGCGGCCGGCTCTCGTGCCCCTCCCCCGCCTCGCCTGCCGAGGCCTCGTCGGCCGCTGCGCCGCCGGTCTGCTTCTGCTCCTGGAAGTCGGCGCGCGCGACGGGCAGGTAGAGGGTGAAGGTGCTGCCCTGCCCCGGCGTGCTCTCGGCGGTCACGGCGCCGCCCAGGAGGTGAGCGATCTCGCGGCTGATGGACAGCCCCAGGCCGGTCCCTCCGTACCTGCGGCTGGTGGTGCCGTCCGCCTGCTGGAACGCCCCGAAGATCACCGCAAGCTGCTGCTCGGCGATGCCGATGCCGGTGTCCTTGACACGGAAGGCGACGACGGGGCCGCCGCGGCGGACGGTGCCGGGCAGTTCGCTGTCGGCGGCGGGCTCGATCCGCAGCTCGACGCTGCCCTGTTCGGTGAACTTGACCGCGTTGGACAGGAGGTTGCGCAGGACCTGCCGCAGCCGCGCGTCGTCGGTCAGCAGGTCCACCGGCACCCCTGGCGCGGCCACGATGGCGAATTCGAGACTCTTCTGCGTGGTCAGCGGTCGGAACGTCGCCTCGACGTAGTCCAGGAGCTGCCGCAGCGCCACCCGTTCCGGGTTGATGTCCATCTTGCCCGCCTCGACCTTCGACAGGTCGAGGATGTCGTTGATGAGCTGGAGGAGATCCGAGCCGGCCGAGTGGATGATGCCCGCGTACTCGACCTGCTTGGGCGTGAGGTTGCGGGTGGGGTTCTGTGCCAGCAACTGTGCCAGGATGAGCAGGCTGTTGAGCGGGGTGCGCAGCTCGTGGCTCATGTTGGCCAGGAACTCCGACTTGTACTTCGAGGCCAGCGCCAGCTGCTGCGCCCGGTCCTCCAGCTCCTGGCGCGCCTGCTCGATCTCCAGGTTCTTGGTTTCGATGTCGCGGTTCTGGGAGGCGAGCAGCTCGGCCTTCTCCTCAAGTTCCGCGTTGGACCGCTGGAGTTCTTCCTGCTGCCGTGTCAGCTCCCCCGAGCGGGCCTGCAGCTCCCCGGCCAGGCGCTGCGACTCGTCCAGCAGCTCGTCGGTACGCGCGTTGGCGACGATGGTGTTGACGTTGACGCCCACCATCTCCATGAGCTGTTCGAGGAAGGCCCGGTGCACGGGGGTGAAGGAGGTGAAGGACGCCAGCTCGATGACGCCGAGGACCTGGTCCTCGACGATGATCGGCAGCACGATCAGGCTGCCGGGCGCCGTGCGGCCCAGGCCGCAGGAGATGCTGACGTACTCGCCCGGGACCCCCTCGGCGACGATGGTGCGGCGGCTGCGCGCGGCCTGGCCGACCAGGGACTCGCCCAGCCTGAAGCGGTCGTGCCCGGTGCTCCCGGAGGGGCGGCCGTACGCGCCGACGAGCGTCAGGACGGTGCCGTGCTCGGTCTCCTCGGCCAGGTAGAAGGCACCGTACTGGGCCGAGACGAGCGGCGTCAGCTCGTCCATGACCAGCTCGGCGACGACCGCGAGGTCGCGGTGGCCCTGCATCAGCCCGGAGACGCGCGCCAGGTTGCTCTTGAGCCAGTCCTGCTCCTGGTTGGCCCGCGTGGTCTCCCGCAGGGACCGCACCATGGAGTTGATGTTGTCCTTCAGCTCCGCGACCTCGCCGGAGGCGTCCACCGTGATGGACCGGGTCAGGTCCCCCTCGGCGACCGCGCTGGTCACCTCGGCGATGGCCCGCACCTGCCGGGTGAGGTTGCCGGCCAGCTCGTTGACGTTCTCGGTCAGCCGCTTCCAGGTGCCCGACACGCCCTCGACCTCGGCCTGCCCGCCGAGCCGCCCCTCGCTGCCGACCTCGCGGGCCACGCGGGTGACCTCGGAGGCGAAGGAGGAGAGCTGGTCGACCATCGTGTTGATGGTCGTCTTGAGCTCCAGGATCTCGCCCCGCGCGTCGACGTCGATCTTCTTCGACAGGTCACCGTTGGCGACCGCGGTGGTGACCTGGGCGATGTTGCGTACCTGGCCGGTGAGGTTGTTGGCCATCGAGTTGACGTTGTCGGTCAGGTCCTTCCAGGTACCGGCCACATTCGGTACGCGGGCCTGGCCGCCGAGCATCCCTTCGGTGCCGACCTCGCGCGCCACCCGCGTGACCTCGTCCGCGAAGGCCGACAGCGTGTCGACCATCGTGTTGATCACCCCGGCGAGCGCGGCCACCTCGCCCTTCGCCTCGACCATGATTTTCTGCGACAGGTCGCCCTTGGCGACCGCGGCGGCCACCTGGGCGATGGAGCGCACCTGGCCGGTCAGGTTGGAGGCCATCACGTTGACGTTGTCGGTCAGGTTCTTCCACGTGCCCGACACGCCCCGCACGGTGGCCTGGCCACCGAGGTTGCCCTCGGTGCCGACCTCGCGGGCGACGCGCGTGACCTCGTCGGCGAAGGCGGACAGCTGGTCGACCATCGTGTTGATGGTCGTCTTGAGCTCCAGGATCTCGCCCCGGGCATCCACGGTGATCTTCTTCGAGAGGTCGCCCTGGGCCACCGAGGTGGCGACCGCCGCGATCGAGCGCACCTGCGAAGTGAGGTTTCCGGCCATGAAGTTGACCGAGTCGGTCAGGTCCCGCCAGGTGCCGCCCACCCCGGGCACCTGTGCCTGGCCACCGAGCCGCCCTTCCGTACCGACCTCACGGGCAACGCGGGTCACCTCGTCGGCGAAGGCGGACAGCTGGCCGACCATCGTGTTGATGGTCGTCTTGAGCTCCAGGATCTCGCCCCGGGCAGCCACGGTGATCTTCTGCGACAGGTCGCCCTTGGCGACCGCGGTGGCCACCTGCGCGATGTCGCGCACCTGGTTGGTGAGGTTGCCGGCCATGGCGTTCACCGAGTCGGTCAGGTCCGCCCAGGTGCCGGAGACGCCCGGGACCCGGGCCTGTCCGCCGAGCCTGCCTTCGCTGCCCACCTCGCGCGCCACCCGGGTCACTTCCGAGGTGAACAGGGACAGTTGGTCGACCATTCCGTTGAAGACGGCGGCGATCTCACCGAGCAGCCCGTCGGCGTCGTCCGGCAGGCGCGTTCCGAAGTTCCCGTCGCGTACGGCCGTGAGCCCCGCGAGCAGCTGCCGCAGCTCAGACTCCCCGATCTTTCCTTCGGTACGCGCCGGCCTCGTCCGCGACGCCGGACGTGTCTGCTCGCCCGCCGTCTCAGCAGTCATGACCCAACCTCGTTCCACTTACCGGTCCCCTGCGCCAGGCACGATGGTGCTGTGCTTCCTGCCCGCAAAGGCGCGCGCACCCGTGCCCCACACCGACCCCTCGTGACCTTGCCGCACGGCAAGTAGGTAAAAGATTACCCCGAGGCATCACAACGGAAGGCCTGACTACCCGACTTGTGCGCCTCTAGGGTGGAGACGCCGGTACCCCCAGCAGCGGCAGCCACACCTTGTCCACGATCTCGACGATCGACTCGTCCGACACCGCGCGCATCGTCAGGAGCATGTCGTGGCGCAGCAGGTCGAACGGCAGGTCCACCACGCGGGACAGGCGGGGCGCACCGGGCAGTTCGCCGCGCTCGACCGCGCGGGCGACGATGATCTCGAAGGCGGTCGCCCGGTCCGGCGGGACGAGGGCTTCGCGTAGTGCGCCGAAGCCGGTGCCGGTGTCGCGGAAGTAGTCCACCAGCTGCACGCTCATCATCGCGATCATCTGTGTGCGGCCGGCGTGGACGTTGCGCAGGAAGCCGATCGCGTCGTCGCGGAGGCTGCCGGTGTCGGGCACCTCGATCGGCTGCCAGGACTTGGCGAGGGTGGCCAGCAGCAGGTCCTCGCGCCGCGGCCAGCGCCGGTAGAGCACGGGCCGGCTGGTACCGGCGCGGGCGGCGACCGCCTCGTAGGTGAAGCCGGGGTATCCGTGCTCGACCAGTACGTCCCATGCGGCGTCGAGGATCGCGTGCTCAAGCTCGGTGCCACGCCGCCGGGTTGCGCCACCGCCGCGGCGGTCCGCGGTCCGCGTCGCGCCCTTTCCGGCGGTCCGCTCACGCTTGGGATTCATTTGCGTATCTTATCGCGGCGGCTTACGGTGTCCGCCATTAGATACAGCTACGTATCTAACGGCGCATCCTCCTGCCCCGGCCGTCGGGCGGCCGCGGAGCCGCCCGTCCAGTCGCTTCCACTGCCGGCCTGCGTCTCGTGTACCGAACAACCGCATAGGAGTAGTCAGTGATGTTCGATGTCGTCATCGTCGGCGGTGGCCCCACCGGCCTCTTCCTCGCCTGCGAGCTCCGGCTCGCGGGGGTCAGCGCCCTGGTGCTGGAACGGCGGGCGGAGCCGGACCCGGCGGACAAGGCACACGGCCTCACCGGGCAGGTCGTACGGCTGCTGGACCACCGCGGCCTCTTCGAACGCTGCGGAGGCAACGGAGCACCGGAGCCCGCGCCCGGGTTCTTCTACGCCGGGCTGCCGCTGCCGCTGCACGTGCTCGGCAAGGAGAACCCGATGTATCTCCTGCCGGTCAACCAGCGCGACCTGGAACGTACGCTCGGCGAGCGGGCGGCCGAACTCGGCGTTGAGATACGGCGAGGCTGGGACGTGCTCTCCTTCAGCCAGACCGGTGACCGGGTCGACGTCGTGGCACGCGGTTCGGACGGAACCGGGACGACGTTCACGGCCCGGTACCTCGTCGGCTGCGACGGCGGCAACAGCCTGGTCCGCAAGCAGTCGGGAATCGGCTTCCCCGGCACCACCGACGACATGGTCGACCGGTCGGCCCTGATCGGGCCGAGCGACCACTTCCGTTTCCTGCCGGGCGGACGGGTCCACATCGACGGCCTCGGCGAGATACCGGCGATGTTCCACCGCACCGACAAGGGCGTCTTCAACCTGCTCCCCCACGACCCGCAGCGGCCGCTCGTCAACACGGCCGAACGGGAAGAGCACCCGGCAGGCGATTCCCCGGGGCCGGGCGCGCCGATGACGCTGGCCGAGATGGAGGACAGCATCGAGCGGGTCATCGGGGTGCGCCTGCCCCTGGCTCCGCCGCCCGAGGGCGCGCCCACACTGCTCCGCCGCCTGTGCCACCGGAACTCCCGGCAGGCCGACCGCTACCGCGACGGCCGGGTCTTCATCGCCGGCGACGCCGCGCACGTGAGCCACGGCCCGACCCTGAACGCGGCGTTGCAGGACGCGGCCAACCTGGCCTGGAAGCTCGCCGCGGCAGTGCAGGGATGGGCGTCGGAAGACCTCCTGGAGAGCTACGAGACCGAGCGTCGCGCGTCCGGCGAGCGCGTGCTCATGCACACCCGGGCAGCGTCCGCTCTGCTGGCGCCCGGAGCCGATGTCACCGCCCTGCGCGGGCTCTTCGCGGAACTCCTGGGCCGTGCCGAGAACGTGCGCGTGGTCGCCGCCACGATGGCAGGCGCCGATGTCCGCTACGACATGGGAGACGAGCACCCCGCGGCGCCCACCGGTTGGTTCGTGCCACCTCTCGACCTGACCACCGGCGACGGGCGGACACGGCGCCTCGCCGAGCTGCTGCGCGATGCCCGCCCTCTGCTGGTCGACCTCACCGGCGGGAGCGACCTGGCCGCCACAGCGGAGCCCTGGAACGACCGGGTACGCCGTGTCGTCGCAACCGCCGCGCAGGCCCCGGCCCCCGCGCTGCTCATCCGGCCCGACGGCTACGTCGCCTGGGCAGGCGCGGACCCCGACGGCCTCAAGGCAGCCCTCACCCGCTGGTTCAGCCCGAGCTGAAAACCTTCATCGCCGCTGTCGCAAACCCCTGTTGAGGCGGTGGGTCGGGGTACATAGCGTGACCGCGTGAGCAGACGAGGAATGGGCGCGGCGTTGCTGGGTGTCGGTGTTCTGGTGCTGGCGGCGTGTGGTGGCGGTGAGGCGGGGACGCCGCGCCCTTCCTCGGAGTCGGCGCGGCCGTCGTACCCCTGCGGGGCTTCGGGCCCGGCCGGGTCGCCGTCCGTACGGCCGGGGACGGTGCGCGGGGACGGGGCCGCACTGGTCCACCGGGAGCGCGGAAAGGGCAGCGCGCAGAACCCGGCGTTCGCGCCCGACGGGAAGTCCGTGCTGTTCACGGCCTTCCACGGCGGATACAACGAGGGGGCAGCGGCGCTGCGCGTACTGCCGCTGGAGAGCCGGCGCAGCCGGGGCGGATGCGAGGCGCGTGACCTGCTGGACGAGGAGGACCGGGCGGCGGTGAACCTGCCCGGTTCGAGCTGGCGGCCGTCGGCGGGGGTGACGTTCGCCTCCGACCGCTCGGGAAAGGACGAGATCTGGGCGCTGAGGCCGGGCGGGCGGCCCGAGAGGGTGACTGATCACCGCGGGGACTCGGGATATCTGGAACCGAGTTTCTCGCCGGACGGGGAGTGGATCGTCTTCCAGGAGAGCGTGCAGCGGGCGGATCCGGACGGGACCGCGGCGCTCGCGGACCGGGCGGCGTCCGGGTCCCTGTGGAAGGTCAGGCGGGACGGTACCGGGCAGACGCGGCTGGTGGACGGCCCCGCGAGCCGTACGGACAACCGCGAACCCAACTGGTCGCCGCGCGGCGACCGGCTGGTCTTCCAGCGGCGGGAACTGGGCAGTGACGCCTGGGCGTTGTACGTGATGAACGCCGATGGGAGCGGCGTGCGCAGACTGACCACCCTGGAGGGTGAGCACACGGACGCGAGCTGGTCGCCGGACGGCCGGTCGGTGGTCTTCTCCTCGACCACGGGCGGGCTCGACCTGCCGAAGATCTTCGTCATGCCGGTGGCGGGTGGTGGCGGGCCGGTGCAGGTGACGCGGGAGCGCGGTACGTACGACGGGGCGCCCAGCTGGTCGCCCGACGGCCGGTGGATCGCCTTCGAGTCACACCCCGGGAGCGAGGACCGGCCCACGTCGCTGTGGCGGGTCCCCGCTCCGGAGAAGCCGTGACGGCCGTCAGCCGACCCGGTCAGTTGACGGTGACGTTGAGCAGCGAGTACTGCGCCACCGTCAGTTCCACGCTCGCCTTGTCGCCGTCCGTCTTCCAGGCCACCGGCCTGGGCCCGGGGTCGGAGTGGTCCGGCGAGCTGACCGTGGCCGCCCGTACGTGCCGGCCGGCCGGGACGGTGAGGCCGACGGTGCAGGTGGTGGGCTTGGGCGCGAAGGACGCTGGGGTGTCGCCGAAGGCCGTGAAGTTGACCAGTTGCACGATGGCGGCGTCGCCGAGGTAGCTCAGCTCCAGGTGGACGCGCGGGTCGCCGGTCAGTGTGACGGCGGGCGGGGCGGCCGCGCGGACCGGCCCGAGGAGCGTGTCGGCGGTGGGCTGATGGGTGCGCGAGAGGTATTTCAGGCCGAGCAGGTCCTTGAAGAACCAGCAGGTGCCCTGGCCGAAGGCGGTGCGCTTGGTCGCGGGCACCGGGTCCGCCTTGCGGAAGCCGAGGACATCGGCGAGGGCGTACTCGCTACGGGCGTCTCCCCGCTCGTCGAGGCCGGTGGGCGCGGGCCCCGTGATCACGACGGTGCCGCCGCCCGCCACGTACGAGCGCAGGACGTCCGCCTCGGCGGTGGCCACCGCCTGCAGGTTGGGCAGGTACAGGACGCGGTATCCGGCCAGGTCGTCGGCGCCGACGCCGGGGCTGGGCACGGTGTTGAAGGGGATGTGCGCGAGCACCAGGGACTTGACGGTGCCGCGGAACTCGCCCAGCCACTTCTGCTGGGTGCAGCTCTCCTCCGGTGTGTCGAAGCTCCACCAGTCCTTGACGCCGGCGGGCGGCTTGGTGTTGACGTACATGCCGCTGCCCTCGACCGGGCTGACGAAGTCGCGCGACGCGGAGGAGTGGTAGACACCGACCGTGGCGCCGGAGGCGGCGGCGAACAGCTCCTCCTGGTGGGCCGCGACGAAGCCGTACATCCGGGTCCGCATCGCGGTGTCCGTGCTGTCGGTCTTGAACGGGCTCTTGACCTCGTACGGGTTGCAGCCCGCCGCCAGCGTCTCCGCCATGACCAGCGACGCGTCGTCGGCCTTCCAGCCGTAGGAGAAGGCCCAGGCGGGTTTGGTGCCGCTGGCCGCGCGGGCGTACTTGTACATCGAGATCAGGCAGGTCCAGTCGGATGCCGTGGCGTGGCGCATCCCGTCGTAGTTGCCGAGGACGTCCACCTCCCAGACATGGCTGACGCCGTCCGCGCGGCGCAGGTACGCGCCGTCCAGGCCCACGGTGGTGGCGTACTTGTAGTCCATGGTCACGGTTTCCACGAAGGTGACCAGGTCCGGGTTGACCGAGCGGCCGGCGGCGGCGATGTCGAGCTGGAACCTGTTGAGGTTGTGGTGGCGCCACTCGACGTAGCGGCGGAAGGCGGGCTGGGAGAAGTCGGCGGTGGCGGGCAGTGCCAGGCCGGTGTCGGCCTTGAAGGCGGTCGCCGCCCAGGTGGAGGCGTCGCACCAGCTCAGCGCGCCGTCGAAGTAGATCGGCACGTCCGGCCAGATCGCGTCCACACCCGTACGCGCCAGGGCCTTGATACGGGTCAGGTAGTGGTCGCGCCAGGGGGAGTTGGGGCTGACCCAGCAGCTCTCGTCGCCCGGGTCGACCCAGACGACCAGGCTGCCGTAGAAGACGTTGGGTTTTCCGTCGAGGCCGCGCTGCACCCAGTTCTTGCCGTCGCCGTCCTTGTAGAAGGACTTGCCCTTCTCCCCGCCGACGCTGATGACTTCCAGCGACGGGTAGTACACGACCACCCGTATCCCGGCGGCGTGTGCCAGGTCGGAGAACCGCTTCAACTGGGCCGTGTGCGCGGTGAACTCGGCGTCCGGCAGCCAGTTGGACAAGATCGTGTCGACCTCGATGACGCTCACGTGCTGCGCCTTGAGCTTGTCGATCACCGGCTTCATGTCGCGCACCGGATCGGCGTCGTCGTCGAACGTGCCGTCGGCGATCCGGGCGTACCTGGCCCAGTCGGGGAACGCCGCACCGGGGGCCGGCGCCGGTGGGCCGGCGGCCGTGGCGGCCGGAGAAGCCGGGGAGGCCGCCCACGCCGTGCCCGGCGCGCGCCCCCACAGCCCGGGTAGCAGGCTCGTGGTCACGGCCAGCCCGCCCGCCCCCAGCCCGCTCTGTAACAGGGACCTGCGGCTCAGTCTGCGTCTTTCGTCCATCCGCCTCACACCCTCACATCGGGTACCGGCTCCGGTACGCCGTCCCGGGAACGTTCTCGATTCAACTCCCGTCTCGTGCGGTCATGCCCCCGGCAAGAGGAGAACGGCTGGAAGTAACCGTAGGCGGGAACTACACCTGCACGTGCACCGCACCTACGTGCCGGCCTTCGATCCGCTCGCGCAGAGCGCGCGGTGTCTGGTCGAGGCCGGTCAGCCGCTGTCGCCCGCGTCGACGACCTCGCCGATGCTGGGCCCGGCACGCAGGCGCCCACGTCGAACGGCTGCATGGGCAGGTCGCCACGGCCGCGTATCAGGTCGCTCAGGATCGCCGCGACGGCCAGTGTCGTGGTGCGGACCAGCGCCTGGCCGGGCCCCGGCGTGGGCACCGGGACGGCGGAAGCGGCGGCGCGCCCGGGTCGTGAGGCAGGGACTCAACCGCCGCCCCTGGTTCGCGGTGGTCGTCGAAGAACGTCGCGAGCCCTTCCAAAACGCCGTCGGTTTTGCCCTGCCGGCCCGCCGGCGGCGTCGGAAGGAGAGCCGGCCACGCCGACTGGTGAGGTGTTATGTCAACAGGGGACGGGTGCATCGGCGTATAAGGAAGCGGTGGGCCACAGAGAGAGGCATACATGTCTGACGCGTTTGTTGACGCCGCGACCAGTGCGAGGGGACGAAGGCAGCGCGAGCAGCGCCGGGTAGAGCTCGTGCCCATCAGGTCCTTGCGGCTCTCCGCTCCCGTGCAGGTTGCCGGCGAGCAGGTGCGAAACGGCCGGTCGCCGACCGAAGAGCACCCCCCTTCCGCACCCGTCGTCGTGCACCGCCCCACGATGAGAGTCGTCGACGGTCTGCACCGCCTGTGCGCTGCCCTGCTGCGGAACAAGGAAAAGGTCGAGGTCGTCTTCGTCGACGGCACCGTGGAGGGCGCCTTCGTCCGCGCCGCCCAGCTGAACGCCGGGGACCGGACCCCACTCCCGCACACCGACCGCATGGCCGAGGCCACGCGCATCATCGAGAGCCACCCGCAGTGGTCGGACCGCCGGATCGCGGAGGCCGCGGGCACCTCGCCCGCCACGGTGGCCTCGCTGCGCAGCCGGTGCGCCGTCCCCGACGTCCGGTTGGACTCCCGGATGGGGCGCGACGGCCGGGTCCGCCCCCTCAACGCGGCCGAACGGCGCAGGCACGCGGCCGGAATCATCCTGGACCGGCCCGAGGCGTCGCTGCGGGAGATCGCCGCGGTGACGGGCCTGGCCGTCGCCACGGTCCGGGACGTACGGGAGCGGCTGCGCCGCGGCACCGACCCGGTGCCGGCGAAGCTGCGCGGCGCCGAACGGCGGGACGCGTCCGGTGACGAGGGTCAGGAGTGTGACGGCACCGAGGCGCGGGCGCACGACGACGATCCGCGTTCTCTCGGCCGGTTGCCGGCGTCGCGTACCGCGGCGCCTTCCGTGGTGCCGAATCTGTGCAGGGACCCCTCGCTCCGGTTCACCGAAGCGGGGCGGGCGATACTGCAGTTGCTGAGCGCCCAGTCGCTGGACGCCGGAAGGCGGCGCCGGCTGGCCGACGCCGTGCCCGCGCACCGGGTGTCCGATGTGGCCAGGGCCGCTCGCCGGTGCGCCGAGCAGTGGCTGGAGTTCGCCAGGGAAATCGAGATGCGCACCGCCGAGCACCGGCCGCAGGCCGGATGAGCCGAGCGCGCCCCCGCCGGCCGGTACGGCGGCGGGGGCGCGTGGACGGGCAGGAGTGCCGTCCGGTCACGGCAGGCTTTCCTCGACCCGCGGCGGCCGCTTCGCCGCGGCCCTCCGTGCCGGGGTGCTGTCGTGGCCTTCGGGGATGTGGCGCATCCGGGCGACGGCCCAGGCGGCGGCCGCGCCGAGCACGACCAGGAACAACCAGGGCAGCCAGCGCATGCCGTACCGGTCCCCCAGGTCGGAGAGGTACCCGATGAGGAAGTTGCCGCCGGCGGCAGACAGGCCGGCGGCCATGGAGAACATGCCGATGTACGTGCCGGTCAGGCCGGGCGGCGCGTAGGAGACCGCGACCTCCTGGGAGAGGGAGATGGCGATCGTGTGGCCGACGGCCAGGACGACCGTGGCGGCGAGCACCGGCAGCGCCGACAGGAGCAGGCCGGGCACGGACGCCGACGAGATGCTCTCTCCGGGCGGCCGTCCCCCTTGCAGGGCTCCGGAGAACGCCGTGGGTACGAAGGCCAGCCCGCAGAGCGCCACCCCGAGAGCGACGGCCCGGCCCCGCCCCAGCCTCCTGGGGACCCTCGTCGCCAGGGGCACGCTGCCAACCATGCCGATCACCGCCATCACGACGAAGACGAGACTGACCGAGCCCGCGCTGCCGGTCACCCGGGTGATTTCCATCGGCAGCAGCAGATACAGCTGGTTGTAGGCGACGAAGAGCACGGACACGGCCGCGACGAACACCAGGAACGGCCGGTCGCTCATCAGATACCGCCAGTCGCCGAACACCGACTGGCCGCTCTTCGCCCGCGGCTGTGGTGGCAGCAGGAACGCCTGGGCGGCGGTCAGGACGGCGAAGACCACGGCGGACACCGCGGCGACCAGGCGGAAGTCCCACAACAGGAGCACGCTGCCCAGCAGAGGGCCGAACAGCGCTCCCGTATTGCCCGCCATGTTGAACAGGGCGTAGGCCGCCAGCTTGTTCTCGCCGGCCGCCCGCGTGAGGTACGTACGCGTCGCGGGGGTGAAGACGGCGCCCGAGATGCCGGTCACGACGGCCGCGGCCATGATGCCGGGGAGCGAGTCGTACACCGCGAACATCACGAAGGCGACCGACCGCAGGGCGCAGCCGGTGAGGATCAGCCACCGGCAGCCCAGCCGGTCCGCCGCGGTACCGCCGAAGAGGGTCATGCCCTGCTGGCTGAGCGTACGCACGCCGAGCACCAGCCCGACCAGGGCGGCGGACAGGCCCAGGTCCCCGCTGAGGTGGGCGGACAGGTTCGGCAGGATCAGGTAGAACCCGAGCATCACACCGAACTGGTTCACCATCAGCAGGCGCACCACGGGAGACGACTCCCGCCAGGTGGCTACCGTGCCCATGCGTCTCCTCGCCCCTTCATGACGGCGCGCGCCGCATCGACGAAAACGTCGTTCTCCGCCGGGGTGCCCATGCAGACCCGGAGCCGTCCGGGCACTCCGCTGTCCCGGACGAGCACTCCATGGCCGAGGAAGGCGCTCCATGCCCGGTGGCTGTCCTCGAAACGGCCGAACTGGACGAAGTTGGCGTCGGACTCGGTGACGTCGTAGCCGATACCGCGTAACCCGCCCACCACGCGCTCGCGTTCGCCCGTGATCCGGTCGACGTGGGCCAGTAGCACGTCGGAGTGCTCCAGAAGGGTGCGGGCGACGGTTTGGGTGAGGGAGGAGAGGTGACGAAGAGTACGTCGGGCCGGTGTGCGGCGATGGCGGCCCGCGCAGCCGGTACGTCGATGGCGAAACCGGCGTCGCGGGAACCGGCGGTCCAGCGGGTGCCGGTGCCGCGTGCGGCCAACGCGTGCACGTAGTACGAAGGTTCGAAGCCGAGCGCCGTGCGGCCGGGCCCGCCGAAAGCCTGTAGCAGTTGCTGGATGATCTCGTTGGAACCGTTGGCGGCCCAGACACGGGCCCCGTCCACGGCACGGCCGGTGGTGCGGACGAGGTAGCGCGCGAGTGCGTCGCGCAACTCGACCGCGTCCCGGTCCGGGTAGCGGTTGAGGCCGCGGGCCGTCTCCCCCACCCGTTCGGCGATCCGCCCGGCCAGCCAGTCCGGCAGGGGGTACGGGCTTTCGTTGACGTTGAGCCGTACGGGAGCGTGGGTGCGCGGGGCGCCGTACGGGGTCTTGCCGCGCAGTTCGTCGCGGACGGGGAGTTCGTCGCGGACGGAGGTCTCGTCGGTGGGGGTCATTCCGGCGGCGCCGCCTTTTCCAGGAAGTCGAGGACGAGGGGGCTCGCCGTGGCGCGGAACTCCTCGAAGTAGGCGTGCCGGGCGCCGGGCAGCAGGTGCAGGCGGGCGTCCGGGATCCGGTCGGCGAGCAGAGACGCGTTGGCGGTGGGGTTGAGGAGGTCCTCGGTGCCGTGCAGCACCAGGGTGCGGGCGCGGATGCCGGGCAGTTCCTCCCACGCGTCGTGATCCCGGCTGGCGGCCAGGTGGCCGCGCCGGGCGTGGGCGGGCATGGCGGGGTCCCCCATCGTCTGGTGGGGGCCGGGGTGGGCGGCGAGCCAGGCGGGCGTGTACATCAGCTCGGCCAGGGCGCGCCGCGCGGCGGCCGGGTCGGCGACGGCCAGCGACCGGCGTACGGCGTCGCTTCGCTCGACGCCGAACCGGCCGCCGGGGGACGTGCAGCCCAGGACCAGGGAACGGACCCGCCGCGGATGGTGGGCGGCCAGTTTCTGCGCCACCCGTCCGCCCATGGACGTGCCGTAGACGTCCGCGCGGTCGATCTCCAGCGCGTCGAGCGCCGCGACCACGTCCATGGCGAACTGCCGTGTGCTGTACGGCACATGGGGCGCGTCGCTGTCTCCGGTGCCGCGGTAGTCGAGGGTCAGGGTGGCGCGGGCGGCGTGGAAGTCCTCCCGTACCCCGTCCCACCAGTGGTGGCTGTTGGCCTGGCCGGCGAGCAGGACCAGCACGGGTCCGGCGCCGCGGAGTTGGCAGGCGATACGGACCCCGTCCGAGGTCGTGACGAGCGGCACAGCGGGCTTCCTTACCGGGTGGTCACGCGGAGGCCGTCTCGGCTTCCGGCTCGGCGGGCGTCTCGTGAGCGAAGTAGCCGGTCGGCGCCTTGCGGCCGCTTTGCAGGTGGGAGCCCTCCTGGATCTCGTAGAGCGAGTTGAACTCGGCTGCCGCGACCGGCAGCGGCCAGACACCGCCCTCGGTACGCGCGGCCTTCGCCGGCTTGCCCCGCAGCAGCTTCGCGTTGGGCTCGTTGTGCGCGGCGTGCGGTCCGTAGTAGATCGGGAAGGCGTCGGCGGCGCGGTAGGCGGGGATGAAGACCCGCCGGTACATGTCGGAGAGGTTCTTCTCCGACGAGTGCGCCACGAGCGGGTGCAGGAAGACCACCGAACCGGCAGGCCCCTCGCAGTCGACGACCGTGGACTCGTCCACGCCCACGTCCTTGAGCGAGGAGATCTTGCCGGCGAAGTACCCGTCCTTCTCGTGGCTGAGCAGCCCCTGGCGGTGGGAGCCGGCGGCGACGCGCAGGCAGGCGTTCTCACGGGTCGCGTCGTCGAGGTAGATGAGCGAGGCCAGCAGGTCCTGGTTGGTGTGCGGGTAGTACGCGAAGTCCTGGTGCCATTCGACGACGCTGCCGACCTGCGGCGGCTTGACGTTGAGCTTCGAGTACTGCAGGACGACGTCGTCGCCGATGAGCTGCGCGACGGCGTCGATCAGCCGGGGGTGCTCCGCGATGTCCGCGAAGACCTCGTTCCGGGCCGTCGGCGCCCAGATACGGCGCGCCTTGGTGGCGTCCTCGGGCTCCGTCTCGGCCACGTCCGAAAGGCTGGGATCGGCGAGCAGGGCGTCGACGACGGCCCGCGCCTTGTCGATGACGCCGTTCTCGAAAATACCTGCAACGACACAGAAACCATTCTCGCGGAAGGATTTCACTTGAGTACTGGAGAGGACGTTTCCCATTGCGCTGTCCCTACCTTCCTGGCAACTCGGCGGAACGACCGAACGGCCGCACGTGAATCATCACTCGGTGAACCTCGGACCAGATCCTGACAGCCCCGGCGCACGGGCCGCAAGGGATCACGAACCGGAGCGGGAGGCACCTTCGCCCGGCGCCTGCCTCTCGTTCTGCCGGTGCTTCTGCCGCCGTCGGAGCCGGAGTTGGCGCTAATCTTGAGTGCCGTAGCCTCCCGGCGCAGCCACGTCACGAAGAGCCATGGAGCCAACGAGCCGCGGCCACCGGGCGTCCCCCGCTTCTGCACCGGGCACGGCATCCCTTTTCGCATTGCTCGCCGCGATCCCCGCGATTCCCGATTGCTGAGGTGTGAGATGAAAATCCTGCCGCAGGAGACCGCCAGTAGCGCAGACATGGGTGCGGTCGAGATTCTCGACTGCACGCTCAGGGACGGCAGCTATTCCGTGGATTTCCAGTTCACGGAGGAGACCATCACCAGCGTTCTCGCCGGCCTTGAGAAATCGGGCATACGCCTCGTCGAGCTGGGGCACGGGCTGGGGCTCAACGCGGCCGAGGCGCTGTCCAAACCGACCCTGGTCTCCGATGAGCGGTGCTTCGCCCTCGCGGCCGGCACGCTCACCACCGCGGACTGGGGAATGTTCTGCATTCCCGGGATCGCCGCACCGGACCACCTCAGGCGGGCCGCGGCGGCGGGCATGCGGTTCGTCCGCGTCGGTGTGGACATCACCGATGTCGCTCCCGCCGAGGACTTCGTGGGACTGGCGAAGGAACTCGGCCTCACGGTGTTCGCCAACCTCATGAAGACCAACCTGCTCGACGCGCCCGGCGTCGTCGGTGCGGTCCAGCAGTGCGTGAAGTACGGCGCCGACGGGGTCTACCTGGTCGACTCGGTGGGCGGCTACCTGCCGCCCGAGACCGGTGAGCTGTTCCGCCAGGTGGCCCAGTGGACCGACGTACCCCTCGGCTTCCACGGCCACGACAACCTCGGGCTGGCCAATGCCAACGCCCTCGCCGCCGCGTACGGCGGGGCGGCGTACATCGACACGACGCTGGACGGCATCGGCCGGGGCGCGGGCAACGCCGTCACCGAGTCCTTCGCCACGATCCTGCGCAGTCTGGGCGCCGGGCAGCGGTACGACTACCGGGGCCTGGGCCGGCTGAGCGAGGCCGCGGTACGTCCGCTCCCGCGCCTGCACGACGACCGGACGTACCAGCTCGTGGGCGGCCTCAGCCAGACGCACTCCAGCTTCTTCCCGCTGATCACGCGGTGTGCCGAGGCGCAGGAGGTCGACATCTTCGAGCTGATGGTGGCGGTCGCCGACGTCGAGCGGGCCCGGCCGACCGAGGAACTGGTCATGCAGACCGCCGCGGGCCTCGGACGCGGCTGACGGCCCTCCGCCGCATCGGGCGGGGGGCCGGGGGGGGCCCCCCCCCCGGCCCGCGTCCGGGGGCGGCCGCCCCCCCCAACCCGCGCGCGGCCCCGCCCCGCACGGCGCCCCCCCCCGCCGGCCCGGGG
>NZ_JBIRJY010000010.1:0-160188 GCF_044329785.1 Streptomyces sp. NPDC017529 | reverse complement strand
GGCGGGGGGGCCGGGCCCGCTGTCTTTGGTTGTAGCCCCCCGCGGGGGGGCTGGGGGGGGGCTGGCCCCCCCCCCGCGGGGGGGGGGGGGGGGGGGGGCGCCCCCGGGCCCGCCCCCGTCTCCGTTTCCGCCGGCACCTCACATCCCCGGGACGAGCCCGCCGTCGCAGCGCACCGCGCTCCCGGTCAGGTAGGAGGCGGGGCCGCCGCACAGGAAGGCCGCGGTCGCCCCGAACTCCGCGGGCTCGCCGTACCGGTTCATCGGGATCCGCCGCACGGATTCCGCCCGCACCTCCGCGACGTCACGGCCCGACCGCGACGCGCGCGTGGCGTCGAGGGCCCGTACCCGGTCGGTCGCGATCCGGCCGGGCAGCAGCATGTTGACCGTGACACCGTCCTCCGCGACCTCGCTCGCCAGCATCTTGAGGTAGGCCGCGAGCGCGGTGCGCCCGATGCCGGACAGGGCGAGGTCGCCGATGGGCGCGGCGACGGCGCTGGAGCCGATCGCGAGGACGCGCCCCCAGCGCTGTGCGCGCATGTGCCCGAGCACCCCGGTCACCAGCCTGTGGTGCACGGTCACCAGGGAGTCGACGGCCGTCCCCAGCTCCTCCGCGCGGATCTCCGTGACCCGGGCCGGCCGCGGTCCCGGCCCGTTGAGGACGAGGATGTCCACGGGGCCGAAGGCGGTACGGGCTGCCGCCAGCAGGGTCGCGGGGCCTTCGGGCGCCAGCAGGTCCGCGCCCACCCCGACGGCCCGCGGCAGCCCGGCGGCGATCCCCGCGGCCACGTCGGCGCGGCGGCCGCACACGACGACCCGGGCGCCCTCGGCCGCCAGCGCCTCGGCCGTCGCCCTGCCCAGGCCGGACGTCGAGGCGCACACCACGGCGGTCTTCCCCGCTATGCCGAGATCCACCGGTCCGCTCCCTACAGGCCGGGGGCCGCACAGGACCGCACGTGATTGCGCAGGTCACCGACCCCTTCGACGAGTGCTTCCACCACGTCGCCGTGCTGGATGACGCCGGCGCCCGGCGTACCCGTGGCGATCACCGAGCCGGCTTCCAGCACCATGCCGCCGGAGAAGTAGGCGACCTGCCAGTACGGGTCGCACATCATGGCGGACACCTGGTTGGCGGCGATCGTCCGGCCGTTGACGACGGTGGAGATGCGGATCGCGGCGAGGTCGGGTATCTCGTCGGGCGTCACCACCCACGGGCCGAGGCTGCAGAAGGTGTCGAACGCCTTGGACCACGGGATGTAGCGCGGGTTGATCCGGATCGCGTCCTCGGCGGTCATGTCGAGCAGCGTGGTGAAGCCGAAGATCACCGATTCCGCCTCGGCGGCCGGCACGTCCTTGCAGGTGGTGCCGATCACCACGCCGAGTTCGGCCTCCGCGGTGACCCGGTCCGACTGCCGGGGCAGCAGGATGTCGTCGCCGTGGCCGATGATCGTGGAGCTGGGCCTGAGGTAGGACCCCGGTACTCCTTCCGGCTGCCGGACCTCCAGGTCGTCCGCGTGCCGGGTGTAGTTCAGGCCCACTCCCCACAGTTTCGCGGGGTCGCGGTAGATGGGGGCGAAGTCGGGGTCGCCGTCCCGGACCGCCGTGGCCCGCACGGCCGGGTCGGTCAGCGCGGCTTCCAGCCCGGGGCGCTGGTCCCCGGTGACGATGTCGTGGAGGGTGGGGCCGAAGTCCGTACCCAGCACCTTGTTGAGCGTGCCCAGCAGGACGATTCCCTCGGCCGTCGCGATACCGACGTCCTCACCGCCGGTGGTCCTCAGAGTGCAGAGCCTCACGGTGTTCTCTCTCCTTCGGTCGTGTGAACGGTCATGCGGGTGTGGCGCGTTCGGGTGGTCAGGGGTTGCGAGCAGGCCGGGCGTCACGTGGCGGCCACGGGCCGGCCGGTCCGGAGGCTGCGCACGATGTTCAGGGTCTCGAAGAGCGTCTGGCCCGCGCAGTCCGTCCGGCGGAGCAGCCCGTGCAGGAGCAGCGCGTAGGTGTCGTCGGCGGCTTCCGCGAGGCCGGTGCCGACGGCCTCGGCGGCCTCGGCCATCGTCCAGTACCCACCGCGCTTGAGCATGGCTGTCAGCAAAGCGCCTTGACGGTGCGTCAGCGCGTCGACGGCGTCGCGTACCGACTCCAAGACGCCGGGTACGCCTCCTGCCCAGCCCTCCGGCGGCCTCGTCACCAGCAGCGGGTCGGCCGCGAGCTGCCGCGCCAGTTGCCACGGCGAGTAGACCAGGCTCCACCGGGCGGCGAGTTCCAGCGCCATCGGGAGTCCGTCCAGGGCGCGGCAGGTCCGGACGACCGCGGCGACGTTCGCGCCGTTCAGCCGGAATGCGGGGCGCATGTGCTGTACGTACGTCAGGAACACCTGGACCGAGGCGTTGGCTTCCGTCGTGGCGACGCACGGGTGGGGTTCGGCGAGCGGCACGGGCAGCGGCGCCAGGGGGAACACCGCGTTCGCGGCGGTTCCCGTGGCGCTCCTCGCGGTGATCAGTACGCGCAGTCGCGGGCACTCGCCGTGCAGCGGGGGGACGAGTCCCGCCAGTTCTCCGTAACTGCGCGCGCCGTCGAGGACGAGCAGGGTGTCGCCGTCGCCCAGCAGCTCGCCGATCCGGCGGGCGCCTTCGGGACCCGTGTGCACGAGTTCGCGCGCCCGCGCCGACACCGCTGCCGCCACGCCGCCCTGCGGGCGCCCGCCGCCCGCCGCCTCGTCGAGCCGCACCCAGAGGACGGACGTGCCGTCCCGCTCGTACAGCGTCCGCGCCAGCTCCTGCGCCAGCCGGGACTTGCCGACGCCCCCGATGCCCGTGAGGGTGATCAGACGGCGCTGCTCGGTCGTGAACAGCCGTGTCAGGGTGCTTAGTTCGTCCCGTCGTCCGATGAGCGGGCCGTTGCCTACGGGCGGGGCCAGGGGCTCAAGGCCGGCCGGGGCGTCCGCGCCGGGCGCCGGGGTGTCCGCGGAGTCGAAGACCCGCAGCGCGTCCCGCCGGCCCGTCCTGAGGTCGAGCGCCTTGACGAGGAGCCGGCAGGTGTCCCTGCGCGGTTGCCTGACGCGGCCGTTCTCGATGTCGCGAATGGCTCGCACGCTGAGCGTACTGACGTCGGCCAGCTGCTTCTGCGAGAGCCGGGCCGCCAGACGGAGAGCGCGGAGTTGCGGTCCCAGAGCCGGTCTTCCGCGATCCGGCACCTGGTTCGACAACGTCTGCATCAAGGCTCCCCCCAAGTCTTCGTGCGTGTGGTGTGTGGTCAGACACTCTCGGAAACCGGCTCGATCACGAGGTGGACCGTCGCGCGCACCCATGCCATCAGTGCCAGGAGCTCCTGGCTGCCGGGGGCCGAGAGCGAGATGAACAGCGGGATGTTCTTGGTGCTGTCGGTGACGGGGACGAGGTCTCCCGGCGTGTAGACGCACGCCACCTGGTCGACCCCGGGCCTGCGCATCAGCTCGTCCAGCCCCCGGATCTCGACGAGCCGGCCGGCCGGCCCCTCGTTCCTGATGACGCTGTTGCCGCTGAGCGCGTCGAAGCGCGGCGGGTTGTCCAGGCAGGCCGGGCGGAGGCCGAGGTAGCAGTCCAGTGCCTGCTCGAACGGGTCGAAGTCGCTGTGCGCCAACCACTGCTCGGTCAGCGGGCCGCCGGGCAGGCGGGCGCCGGTCTCGATCAGGTACACCCCGTCCTCGGCGACCTTCACCTCCGTGTGGCTGGGCCCCAGGCGGACGCCGAGCTCGGTCAGCACCTCGCTCACGTACGCGACGGAACGCGCCCGGTCCGGGTCGTCCTCGGAGAGCTGCACCAGCTCCCAGTAGGGGAACGAGTAGTCCCCCGCGTCGGGCTGGCGGTACTCCCAGACGTCGATGACCTGGTGTTCACCGTCGTGGCTGAAGCAGTTGACCGCCAGCTCGCGGCCGCGTACGTACTGCTCGACGAGCCACTCCTCGACCAGGCGGCCGAAGTGGTCGCGCCGTTCGAGGGCGGAGGTGTCGGCCGCGTCCGCTGCGGAGTTGAGCAGCCGGGCGCCGTGCGAGCCGCCGCCCGTGGTGTGCTTGGCGATGGCCGGGAAGCCGACCTCCGCCGCGGCGGACGCGATCTCGGACGCTTCCTTGACGAGGGCGAATCTCGGGATGCGCACACCGCCCTCCAGGGCGGCCGCGCGCATGGCGGCCTTGTTGCGGCGGGCGAGCGAGCGCGCGGGGTCGTTGCCGGTCAGGCCGAGCTTGTCCGCCAGCATGTCGCCGAGGTGTACGGCCGACTCCGATGCCGCCACCACCGCCGTCACCTCGACGCCGAGGCCCTCGACGTGGTGCAGGATCTCCGCGACGCCGTCCGCGTAGAAGCCGGCGTCGTCGCCCGCGGCGTGTTCGGGCCAGCGTGTGGTGATGTGGTCGCGCGGCATCGTGTAGGCCGAGACGACGGCGAGGCCGCGCCGCCGCACCTCGGGCTTGAAGTGCGCTCCGTTGCGCACCGGGTCCAGCAGCAGAACCGCCTTGGCGCCCTGCAACGACGTGGTCATAGTTGATCTCCTGTTCCTTTCGGCCGGCCGATCGGCCGGCGGGCGGGGGTGCGCGACTGCGGAATGCGGCACGGTCTTCAGTTCGTATGGCCGCCTTCCTCGAAGCGGAGCACTTGCAGCTGGGCGTCGTAGCGTGCGTACGCGGACGCCAGCGGGCTCAGTGCCGAGCGCAGCTTCCTCGGGTCCATCAGTCCTTGCCGGCACAGCGCGTTCAGGTGCTCGGCGCTGAGACGTGAACGCTCACACGCCGCTTCCCAGGTGGCGAATACGTCCGTGCCGCTGTCGATGTCGTGCGGCGGCTGCTCGTACAGGCCGCCCGCGCCCGGGAGCGAGGGCCCGTCGACGGCGCTCAGCCAGGCGAACTCGATATGGGTCATCTGCCGCAGGATTCCGACGACCGTCACGGTCAGCCGGCGCGGCGAATCCGCCGTGAGCTGTGACACCGACAGCTCCTGGCAGTACTCCGCTATCACTATGCGGTGGAATGCGACGGCCTCCAGCAACGCGCGGATCCTTCCCTCGTCTCCGCCGCCACTCGCGTCGTCCGGCATTTCGCGTCTCCGTCTCGCTCTTGGTGAGGTGACCGATCTGCATGGCGCCGTCCCTCCTCCGAAGCGGCTGCCGCGATCCAGACGGTCCAGGCGGCATCGCAGGTCCGCCGGGCCCACTCGCGGCCGAAGGCTCCGGGGCGGGCCACGGCGTCGTCGGCGAGGCAGTAGCAGTCCAGCAGTTCCGCGAAGTCGGTGGCCGGTTCGAGGAACGTCAGCAGACTGCCCCAGGCCAGCTCGCAGGCGGTGTGCTCGGTGAGGCCCGCTGCCGCGAGGGCCTGGAAGGCGGGGCGCAGCGTGTCCCGTGCCTGTTCGGTCTGATACGGCTGGATGTCCCGGAGGAAGGCGTCGAACCGGGGGTCTTCGAGGCCGGTGCCCAGAATCGCGTAGTGCGCTTCGAGCTTTCCAAGAGCTCGGATCACCTCGGGGTCGGTGAACCAGTTCTCGTCCCAGGGCATGTGGGGACACCTTCCAGATGGCTAGGGGAATGAGACCGGGCGGCCGGAGCGGGCGAGGCGTGCGACCGGCTCGCCCCGCTCACGGCCCTCCGCTCCCGGTGGTCTTGTCCAGACGGTGGAACTCCCCCGTTCGGTGGCGCCCGCGACCGGCGCGGCTACGCGGCCGGAGTACCGCGGGCGCCGGCCGGGCCGTCGGTCAGCCCGGGTGGTGCCCGTGCGGGTGCCGCGTACCGAGGTAGGACAGCGCCGCCGTCGTCACGAGCGCCAGGACCGCGCCGCCGACGAGGATGGAAGCCGGCGTGAAGTACTCCGTCAGCAAGGTGATGACGTAGGGCGTGACGAAGCCCAGGTAGGCCAGCGTCCAGAAGCGGGAGGTCAGCCGGGCCAGCTGGTGGGGCGGGGCCAGCACGGCGACCTCGGTCAGGCCGTACGCCACGCACAGGCCGTATCCGCCGCCGAGCACCGCCGACGCCACCAGGGCCACCACGGGCTGGGCGTTCCCCGCGGCGGCCGCGGCCAGCACGAGGCCGAGAGCGACGGCGAGCAGCCCCATGACGCCGGTGGCGATGCGGTGGCGGGCGGCGAGCCGGCGGGCGAACGGGGCGACGAGCAGACCGGCGCCGGGCGTGACGGCGGTGATCACACCCGCGTAGACCGTCTCCCAACCCTTCAGGTCGCCGTCGACCAGGCCGGGGAGGGTGGCGAAGGCCACGGCGGGGGCGGCGAACACCCACGGCGCGACCGGTGCGACCAGGCGGCGGAAGGTGGAGGCGGAGGACAGGTCGCCCTGCTCGGGGGCCGGGGCGGGGGCGGGGGACGCGGAGGGGGCGGCCGCGTTGCGGGCCGGGACCGACTCGGGGACGTGTGCGGCACACAGCGCGGCCACGGCGGAGAGGACCAGGTGCGGGAGGTAGGCCGTGACCATGGGCTGCGGTGCCCACTGGGCGATGAGTGAGGCCACCAGGCCGCCCGAGGCGAAGCCCGCGGACAGGAACAGGCCCGAGCGCCTGGCCGCGGCCCCGGGAGAGGGGGCCTGGCCGTGCGGCGGAACCGACAGTTCCTTGATCCAGGCGCTGCCGGCGGCCAGCAGGGCCCCCGCGCCGATCCCCGTCAGGAAGCGGCCGGGCCACAGGAGCGCTGACGCGGCGGGCCCGGCCATCAGCAGGCAGGTCGCCAGGGCGGACGTCCCGAGGGCGAAGAAGACGACCGGACGGCGGCCTCGGCGGTCGGCGAGCGGCCCGCCCAGCAGCAGGCCGGGGATCATGCCCAGCACATAGATGGCGAACAGTGCGGTGGTGGTGGCCGTGGTCAGGCCGATGTCGCTGCGGTAGGCGCCGAGGAGCGCGGAGAACTGGTTGGCACTCCAGCCGGAGGCCGTCATCACCCAGCCTGCCCGCAGCCAGTAGCGGTGGGTCGGCGCGTCCGCCGGTGGGGAGACGAGTGGTGGTGCGATGGGGTTGGCCGAGGCGGCGTGCTTGCTCATACGAGAGTTGTACGACGACCGGGGACCCTGGCAGCAGGCCCGTTCAGATATCCTGAACGCCGCCCGGAAGCCGCCAAGTCCCGCCCTAGCATCGGCACATGGATCTGCGGAAGCTGTCGTCCTTCCTCGCCGTGGTCGAGGAGGCGCATTTTGGCCGGGCCGCGTCGCGGCTGTTCTTGTCACCCGCTTCGGTCACCCTGCATGTGCAGCAGCTGGAGCGGGAGTTGGGGACCAAGCTGCTCGACCGGGGCCAGAGCCCGGTGGCGCCGACCGTCGCGGGACAGCGGCTCGCCTCGCACGCGCGCACCCTCCTGGCCGCGGCGAACGCCGCCATGGAGGACGTCTCCGAGGCCGCCAACGCCGCCATGACCACGGCGCGCACCCTGCGGGTGGGCGTGATGGGCCACGGGTCCGCCGAGGTGACCCCGGCAGCGGTCACCGCCTTCCGGCGCGCCCGGCCCGACATTCCGCTGGAACTGGTCCAGTTGACCTTCACGGAGCACGTGAGCGCGCTGCGCGAGAACCGGGTGGACGTGGCCTTCGTACGGCCCGCCATCGAGGCCGACGGCATCGAGATCGACATCCTGACGACCGAGCAGCGGATCGTGGCCGTTCCCGCGGGATCGTCGCTGGCGGACGCCGCGGGGGTCGGGGTCCGGGTGGCGGACATCATCGACCTGCCCTATCTGCGGCTCCCCCGGCACACGCCCCGGCCCTTCACCGCCTACCTGTACTTCGACACCGCCGAGAACCGCGCCCCCGACTACGCGTTGACCCCTCAGGACGTGCTCACGAGTGTCGCGGCGGGGCGCGGGGCCGGGTCCGGGCTGAAATCGTTCGCCCGCTACTACCCGTGGCCGGGGACCAGATACGTACCGGTCCTGGACGCGCCCTGCGCGCACAGCGTTCTCGCCACCCGGGCCGCCGACACCAATCCGGAGGTGCGGATCTTCCGGGCGCTCACCGTGGCCCTGGCCCGGGAGATGAGGTCCGCCGGCTGAGGGCCCGGGGCCGGACCCGGCCGGGCGCCCGGCCTCGGTGGGCGGTGCGCGCACCGCCCACCGCCCTGTCAGGCCGGCGGCGCCATGTCGTACGTGACCCACTTCGTCTGCTGGGCGACCTGGTCGTACTTGCCGCGGGCCCGGTAGTTGTCGTCCATGGTGATCCACCGCAGCACGCTCCAGCCGCGCTCCGCCGTGATCTGCCGCAGCGCGTCGAACAGGGCGTCCACGGCGCCGGTGCCCCTGAGGCGGGGATCGACGAACAGGTCGTCGAGGAAACCGCCGGTCGTCGCGGTGAGCGGCCGGGCGAACGGCCGGTAGTGGGCGAGGCCGACGGGGACCCCGTCCTCGTCGCGTACCAGGAGGCCGTTCACCTCGTGGTCCGGATCCATGATCCACGACCAGACGCGCTCGGCGTTGGCGTCGGGCATCTCCCGGCGGTAGAAGTCGGCGTAGCCCTGGTACAGCTTCCGCCAGTGGGCGTAGTCCGCCTCCTCAGGGGCGTCGACCCGCCACGCCTTGGCGCTTCCACTCTGCTGCACGGTCAAACCTTTCGTCATGTATGGATTCCGCTATGACGCGGCTTTATCGAGCGTATCGCTCCGACCGGCAAGCGGCGTTCAACTTCCATGATCACCATCACGCGCGGGCAATTCAATACCGTACGCAGACCTTTTCACCACCCCACCCGTACCGCGCCCCGGAGCGCACCACCACGCGAATGGAATTCAACATTCCGCAACCAACGTAACGGAGATCACACTTTTTCCCGGCCCCTCGGGGTGTAAAAAGCACCCACCCGCCGTCATCACCGTCCCTGCCGGTAACCCCTGACCGAAATTTGGCGACGCGTGTCCCTTACGCACCTCGTCCGGGCTCCGGCGATTGCCCAAGATGAGTTCTGCACCCGACGCGGACACCTCTCCGAACAGCCCGACTGCCTGCGTCTCACCCAGTTCTCCCGGGAGGGTTCCATGGCGAAAGCCGAAACAATCGACGCCGTAGTGGTCGGCGGTGGAATCGCCGGGTCCGCCCTGGCCACAGCGCTTGCCGGCGATGGCTACGACGTCCTCCTCCTCGAACGGCAGACGGTCTACCGGGACAAGGTCCGGGGGGAAGTAATCAATTGCTGGGGCGTTGTCGAGCTGCTACAACTAGGGCTGGAGAAGGTTCTCCTCGATGCCGGCGGCACATATGTCAACCGCTTTGTCGGATTCGATGAAACGGTCACTCCGGAAACCGCGCAAGCAAATGCCCTACTCCTGGACGAGATGCTCCCAGAAATCCCCGGAGTGCTGGATGTGGGGCACCCCGAGGCTTGCGAAGCGCTCGCCACCGCGGCCGAACAGTCCGGCGCGAAGGTGATCCGCGGCGTGGGCGAGGTCACCGTGACCGGCGGGCCGAACCCCAGTGTCCGATACGAATACAACGACGTCGAATACGAGGTTTCCTGCCGGATAGTCGTCGGCGCCGACGGCCGCATGTCGACGGTCCGCCGGCAGTTGGGCATCGGGCTCCGGCAGACGCCGCCGAACTCGCTCGGAGGCGGAATGCTGGTCGAGGACCTGCACGACTGGCCGGTCAACGTCACCTCGATCGGCACCGAGGGCGACCTGCTGTACTTCGTGTTCCCCCGGGACGGCGCACGGGCCCGGCTGTACCTTCTGCACGACGTCGCCCAGAAGGGCCGGTTCGCCGGCCCGGACCGGCAGGCGGAATTCCTCAAGGCCTTCCAGCTCCGCTGCATACCGAACAGCGAGATGTTCGCCTCGGCCACGCCGGCCGCCTCGTGCGCCTTCTACCCGATGAACGACGCCTGGGCCGACACCCCGGTCGCTCCCGGCGCCGTGCTGGTAGGGGACGCCGCGGGGTGGAGCGACCCGGTCGTCGGGCAGGGACTGTCGATCGCGCTGCGGGACGCCCGCATGGTCTGGGACGCGCTGCGCTCCCACTCCCGCTGGTCGCCGGAGGTGTTCGAGTCCTACGCCAGGGAGCGGGAGACCCGGATGCGCCGCATACGGGTCTCCGGCTCCGTCCGGACCACGATGAACATGACCTTCACCCCGGAAGGCGCCGCCCGCCGCAAGGCGTACGCCAAGGTCTGGCACACCGATCCGGTACTGGCCGGCTCCCGGCTCGCCACCTTCAAGGGCACGGACCAGGTGCCGCCCGAGTCCTTCGCACCCGAGACCATCAAGCGGCTCTTCGCCCTTGGATGACCGCGGCGGCTCGGCGGCCGCCGTGCACAGCGACCCACTCGCCGGCGCACGCCCGCGTCGGCACAGTCCAGCGAACGAGGGAACCACATGTACGTGAAGTCCGCGGCAACCGACGGCCGGATCCGCAAGAACGGCTGTGACATCCGCCAGCTGTACCCCTGGGACGGCGTCGTCGTACCGCCCTGGAACAGCACCCTGTGCTCGATCCGCCCGACCGAGTCGAGCACCCCGCACGGTCACGACACCGACGAGACGTTCATCTTCACCAGCGGAGAGGGCCGCGTCCGGATCGGCGAGGAGGAGCGCTCCGTCGTCACCGGTGACGTCATCTACATCCCGCACGGGACCCGGCACATCGTGACGAACACCAGTGACTCCGAGCCCTTGGACTTCGTGAGCATCTACTGGCTCCAGCCGTCCGCGTGAGGAAAGGCCTCCCCATGACCGACTCACCACGCGCCGGCCACGGCCGGCGACGCGTCAACGTGACCTTCTCACCCCCGACGCCCAACGGGGACCTGCACCTCGGGCACCTGTCGGGCCCGGTCCTCGCCAGTGACGTCTGCGCCCGCTCCCAGAAGGTCCTGGGCAACGACGTGGCGTTCGCGACCAGCACCGACGACAACCAGACCTACGTCGTCACCACGGCCGCGCGCCTGGGCACCACACCCGAGGAACTGATCCAGCACGCGCTCAAGAGCGTCACCGCCTCGCTGGAACTGGCCGGCGTCGACGTCGACCTCTTCGAACGGCCCGACGCGGACTACACGCGGTTCGTCGAGGGCTTCTTCACCCACCTCTGGCGGCACGGCGCCTTCGACCGGCGGGAAGTGGAACTGCCCTACGACGCCGAGGCGGGCGAGTACCGGGCAGAAGCCTTCGTCACCGGACGCTGTCCCATCTGCCTGGCGCACGCCCGTGCCGGGGTCTGCGAGGCCTGCGGCCGCTACAACCTGCCGGGTGCCCTGCTGCCGCTGGCCGACACCGCCTCGGCCCTGCCGCGCCGCTCGACGTGGATCTGGGTGCTGGACCTGGAGCGGTACCGCGATGAGATCACCGAGTGGTACCGCGGCACCGACGTGCAACTCCGTCCCGACCTGGCCCGGGTCGTCTCCGACACCCTGGCCGAACGGCTGCCCTACATACCGATCACCTACCCCAGCAGTTGGGGCATCGCCGTCGACTGGGACGGTGACCCCAACGGCCCGCCCCAGGCCGTCAACGCCTGGCCGGAGATCTACGTCGGCCACCTCTACTGGCTTCGGCAGGCCCGCAAGCAGGGTCTGGGTGACTGTGACGAGCTGGTCCAGTTCATCGGCATCGACAACGGGTTCTACAACGCGTTCGTGTACGTGGCGCTCTCGCTGCTGGCCAAGCGGCACGGGCTGCCGGTGACGCTGCCGAAGACCCGTACCGTCACCAACCAGTACTTCATGCTGGAGGGCCGGAAGTTCTCCACCAGCAAGGGCGATGTCCGGTGGGCGAAGGACTACCTGGAGAGCGTCGGCCGGGACCGGGCGCGCTTCGTCCTCGCCCTGACCAGCCCGGAGCTCCAGCAGTCGGAGTTCAGCGAGCCGATCGCCCAGGCCACCATCGCCAACCGGTTCGACGCGCCGATCGCGGCCGTCACGCGGGCCCTTAACGCCGCACTCTCCGGCCGCGGCGCCGACGCGGCGCCGTCGCCCTGGTGGACCGCGGCGTTGCGGGCGTCCCGGCAGCGCTTCGAAGAGGCGTACGCCCTGGAGACCTTCAGCATCCGCAAGGCGGCGGAAGCGCTCTCCTTGCACCTTGAGGTGCTGGCGCTCCGCAGCGAGCAGATCCGGGCCGACGACCCGGGCGACGTCGCCGGCGTCCTGCAGTTCCTCTGGGCCCTGCGCACGCTCGCCTGGCCGGTCACCCCGGACCTCTCCGACCAGGTGTCCGCCGCGTTCGGCGCCGCTTCCACGGCCGGACGGGCGCCGCTCCTCCAGGAGGCGACGACGCCGCCGACGGGCCGCTTCCAGGGCCTCAAGACCCGATAACCCTCACCTCACCTCATCTCACCAAGGAGCTTCGCCATGCTGCGTACCTTCATGAACTCGAAGATCCACCGCGCCACCGTCACCGACAGCAACCTGAACTACGTCGGGTCGATCACCATCTCCCCCGAGCTGCTCGACGCGGCCGGCATCGGCCTGCACGAGCTCGTCGCCGTCGTCAACGTCAACAACGGCGCCCGGTTCGAGACGTACACCATCCTGGGCGCCCCCCGCGCCAACGAGGTCGTGGTCAACGGTGCCGCCGCGCGGCTGGTCGAAACCGGC
The DNA here is from genome assembly GCF_044329785.1 of Streptomyces sp. NPDC017529. Taxonomy (NCBI): domain Bacteria; kingdom Bacillati; phylum Actinomycetota; class Actinomycetes; order Kitasatosporales; family Streptomycetaceae; genus Streptomyces; species Streptomyces sp. NPDC017529. Next base: position 147,667 of record NZ_JBIRJY010000010.1, on the reverse strand, counting down.
GACAAGGTCATCATCATCAGCTACGCGCAGCTGACCGAGGAAGAGCTCGCCGACCACAAGTCCCGCGTCGTGCACGTGGACGACGAGAACCGGATCACGGACTCCGTGCTCCAGAGCCACTGAACCACCCGCTCCACGGCACTCGTACACGTACACCACTCCCCTCTCCGCGTACCCGCATCCTCCAAGAGGACCCTGAAACGTGACGAAACCACAGGTATACCCCGTACTGGGAGTGGGCTTCGGCCCGGCGAACCTCTCCCTCGCGGTCACGCTCGAAGAACTCGGTCATTTCGGCACCGCGCGCTTCATCGAACGGTCCGACGGCTTCCAGTGGCAGGAACAGCAGCTGCTGCCCGGCGCGGACATCCAGAACAACCCGTTCCGCGACCTCGTGATGCAGCGCAACCAATACAGCCGCTACACCTTCGTCAACTACCTCGCCGAGCAAGGTGCGTTGACCGACTACCTCCACCTCAACGCCAAGTTCCCCCTGCGGCGTGAGTACGCGGGATATCTCGCCTGGGTCGCCGAGTCCTTCCGCGGCTCGGTGGACTACGGGCAGTCGGCGGCCGCCATCTCGCTGGTCGACGGCGACGACGGCGGTGAGCTGTTCGAGGTCCGGACGGAGACCGGCCGCCGCTACCTCGGCGAGAGCCTGTCCCTGGGCACCGGGCGGTCCCCCCGCATCCCGTACCCCTTCCAGGGGGCCCTGGGGCCCACCGTCTTCCATTCGACGCAGTACCTGTCGTCCATCGAGCGGCTCGGTGACCGGCGCATCCGCGTCGCCGTCGTGGGGGCCAGCCAGAGTGCGATAGAGATCATCCTCGATCTGCTCGCCCGCCCCAACGTCGAGCAGGTCACGTCCCTGCACCGGGGCATCGGTTTCCGGCTCAAGGACACCAGCCCCTACAGCCGGCAGGTGTTCCTTCCGGAGTTCGTGGACTACTTCCACCCGCTGCCCAGCGAGACCAAGCGGCGCATGCGGACGGAGCTCCGGTCGATCAACTACGCGGCCTGCGACCAGGACGTCATCGACCGCCTCGTAGGCATACAGCGGGAGTACGACCTCACCGGCTCCGACCGCCTGCGCATGCTGCCCTTCACCGAGACGGGACAGCTGACGCGGTCGCCCGGTGGTGCGCACCGTCTGGTGGTGCGCGACATCAACCACGCCGACGAGCAGACGGTCGACGCCGACGTCGTCATCCTGGGAACCGGGTTCCGCGACTTCGGCACCGGGCCGAACGACGAGCCCTACCACCCGCTTCTGGAGGGCATCGCCCACCGGCTGCCGCTCGACGACGAAGGCGTCCCGATCGTGGCACGGGACTACTCGATCGAGCTCAACGCCCAGGAGTACAGCCGGCGGCCGCTGCGCGTGTACCTCAACGGCCTGTGCGAGGCGAGCCACGGCATGGGGGACGCCGGGGCCCTGGCCATGCTGTCGGCCCGGTCGTCGGACATCGCGAACTCGCTGGTGAACCACGCGAGGCTCACCGCGGACGAGCCGCTGGTCGTCGGATCGCTGCGGTGACGGACCCCGTCGCCGCAGCGGACGTGGCCGTCGTCGGCGGTGGCATCGTCGGACTGATCACCGCCGAACGGCTGACCGCTCAGGGCCTCTCCGTGGTCCTGGTGGACCGTTCCGGCATCGCCGGAGGCGCTACGGGTGCCTCCGGCGGGCTGATTCGGGCCCTCGACCTCTCGGGGGAACACGGCACCTGGGCGGCCGAGGGACTGGAGGTCTACCTGCGGGGCGGCTGGCACGGTTCCTGGCCGAAGGTGCACGAGCACGGCAGCCTCACGCTCGTCGACGGCGACCCCACACCGTCCATGGCCGCCCGCATCGACGCCGTGCGCGCGGCCGGCCACTGCGTCCAGCCCCTCGCCGCCGAGGAGACGGCCACGCGTTTCCCCGGTCTGGTGGTGCCGGACGGCTTCACCGGGCTGTACGAGCCCCGCGGCGGCTGGCTGCCCGCCAAGGAGGTGGCGCAGGCGGTGCTGCTCGACGCGGGACCGCACCTGCGGGTGCTCAGGGCGGACGCCACGGCCGTACTCACCACCGGCACCCGCGTGTCCGGGGTGGAGACCGGAGCCGGAGCGGTACGGGCCCAGGCGGTCCTGCTCGCCGCGGGGGCGGGAAGCAGCCGCCTGGCCGCGACGGTGGGCGTGTCCCTGCCGCTGCGTACCCGGGCGGTCGGCTACTGCTTGTTCGATCCCGGCCCGGGGCCGGGCGCGGCGGACCTGCCGACGGTCGTCGACTCGGCCACGGGTGCGTGGCTGCGCCGGTGGGGCCGGGGCACCACCGTGCTCGCCGGCGTGCGCTCGGCGGAAACCGACGTGCCCGAGCGCGTACGGGCGGGCGTGCCGGAGCGGGAAGAGGAACGCGTCCGCTCGGTGGTGCGCCACCGCTGCCCGCGGCTCGCGCAGGCCCGCGGCGTCGGCGGGGTCACCGCCTACGACGCCCAGGCGGTCGGGGGCGGCGGATCGGTGACCGCGTGGCCGGAGGCCCGGGGCCTGGTCACGGCGACCGGGTGGGACGGGGGCGGATTCAAGCTCGCCCCGGCCATCGGCCGCCGCGCGGCCGGCTGTCTTCGAGAGGTGATCACTGGATGAACGGAACGGCCACCTGGCGGCTGAACGCCACGGACGAGATGCTGCACACGGCCGGCGAGACGCTCGGCTCGGCCCGGATCGTGCAGGTGCTCTGGAGGTTTCCCACCCCGGTGCCCCGCTCCGCGCTGGAGCGGGAGTGGCGCCGCCTGAATCGCGGTCGGCTCAGTCGCCGGGCCGCCCCGGCGGCGGTCCCCGGTGCCCGCCGCAAGTGGGTCGCCGCGCACAACGGGGAACCCCTCCACACCGATCAGCGACCGCTGGCCGGGCCCGAGGTGCAGGACTGGATCGACACACAGGTGCGTGCGCCGCTGCCCGTCGGTTCCGCGTCGATGTGGCGGCTGGCCGCCGCCCCCTACCGCGACGGCCATCTCGTATCGCTGACGGTGCCGCACTTCCGCTGTGACGGGCTCGGGCTCTTCCACGCCATCGCGTCGCACGAGCCGGGCGGGCGGCCGCCCGAGGGCTGGGGAGCGGCCCTGGCGACGAGCGATCTCGGCGAGGCACTCGGACAGGTGGCGCGGGCACTGGCCGGATCCGCCCAGTGGACCGCCCGACTGCTGACCGACTCCCGGCACCGGGCCCGGCTCCGTACGGCATTGCGCGGAGCCGGCCCGCCCGCCGCGGCCGGCTCCGCGCCCCGCTTCTTCACCTCGGCGATCGCCGAGCTGGACGCCGGCGGGTGGGAGAAGCGGGCCCGCGCCCATGGGGGCACGGTGAACAGCCTGTTCGTGGAGATGGCCGCCAACCTGGTCCGCCGCCATGTACGCAACGGCCGGCCGGCCGCCATCGACGTCGGTATCCCCACGAGCCTGCGGCACGGCGACAGCGACGGCCGCGCCAACGCCCTCGTCGTCGTGCCGCTGACGGTCCCCGGCGGCGAGGTGCGCCACAACGACCTGCGCCGGACCCGGGAGGAGACGAAAGACCTCCTGCGGCGCACCGGCGGGCACAGCGGCACGCTCGTCCCGGAACCGCTGTGGCATCTGCTTCCGGCCCGCTGGGCGGGCGCGCTCAAGGCACCCGGGGCACAGCAGACCGACGTCGTCGCCTCCAATTTCGGAACGGCCCCGGACGGCGTGGTCCATTTCGCCGGTGGCACCGCGGACAGCGTGGCCCTGCGCACCATGAACGTCCCAGGGGTCGTACCCGAGAAGGCGCGCTTACGGGCGTCCCTGTGCCTGCTGCGAACCGGAGACCGGATGACCGTGACCGCTACCGGAATGCCCGACCATTTCGGTGATTCCGCGTCCCTGTACCGCCATCTCGACGAGGAGTTCGCCGCTTGGGGACTCACCGCGAGGCCCTGGTGGAACACCACGCCCGGCACGATGGAGGGCATCGAGCGATGACCGCGCCGCAAACGACCCCGGCCCTGCCCGACCGGTGGTTCCGCACCACCCCCGATTCCTCCGTACGCGGCGGCCCGCGCCTGCTCGCCCGCTCGCTGATCCGCGCGGCCGACCTCGACGAGCGGATCGGCTTCTACGAGCAGCTGTTCGGCGTACCGGCCGATCTGCGCATGCCGATCCCCGACTTCGGCGGCCTGGAACTGGCGGCCGTCGGAAACCTGTTGCTGATCGCGAGCGTCCGGCCCTTCACCCCGATTCAACGGCAGACCGCCTACTCGTTGATCGTCCCCTCGCTCGTCGCACAGCTGGAGACCGTGCGCCGCGCGGGCGGCACGGTCGTCGAGCCGCCCGAGCGGATCCTCCCGGGCGCACGGGCCCGTGTCCGGTACCCGGACGGCTCGCTCGCCGAGCTGGTCGAGCACCGCCCCCAGCCGGGCGAGGAGCCCCGGCCCCCCGCGGCGGCCACCGGCGGCGACCGGGCGGGGCGTACGCGGCTCGTGGCGCGCCGGAAGGTGCCCCTTACGGCATTCGACGAGGCCGTCGCGTCCTACGAGAAGCTCCTGGAAGCCGAGGCCCGGGTCCATGAGGTCCGGCACCGTCCCGCCGCTCCTCTCACGCTCGCCCTCGTCGGCAACCTGCTGCTGATCGGCTCCGACGAACCGGACCCGGACGGCGGCGCGGCCACGGCGGTCGCCCTGCTCGCGTCCACCGAGGGCCACGGCCCGCGGGCGATGGTGTCCCTCCCGGACGGCGTCCTCGCCGAAGTGTGGGACCTGGACGCCGCGGGGCGCCGGCCCGGCCGGTGATCTCGTACCCGACGCGGTCAACGCGCGAGGGGCGTCACCGCCGACGAGGGGCGGCCCGGCTCGCGTCAGCGGTCAGCGGTCGGCGACCAGCAGCGTCTGCAGGATGCGGCCGCAGTCGCCCGTCGCGTCGTCGAGCTGCCCGAGCGCCAGGCCCGAGCCGGCAGGGCTGGCGGCCGTCGACGAGCGGATGCAGAACCATTCGCCGACCGGGTCTCGGTGCAGTGCGAGTGTGATGTCGGTGTTGATGACGAGCTGCCGGAAGTGGTCGAGTTCGAAGGCGACCGCCCAGCTGCTGTCGGCCAGGGTGAGCGCGCGCGTCAGCGGCGTGTCCGGTTCTCCCGCCACCAAGGGAATGCGCTGGCGCGCCCAGGCCGTCCCCGGCCCGGGTGTGTCGAAGCCCTTTCCCGGCTCGAACCGCCATTCCATGGCGGCGATGTAGCCGTCCAGGTGCGCGCTGGCCATGCTGTGCGGCGGCTGCGGGCCGGGCAGGGCCGGCGGATCGGCTTCCGGCCGCAGCCGCGGGGTGCCGGCCGGTCCGGCGGCGATCCGCCACGCCCGTGCCAGCATCACCGTGCCGCCGTCCGAGGTCAGTTCGCCCTCGACCAGCTCCGTGCGCCCGCCGGAGCGGACGGTGCGCACCTGGACGTGCAGTTCCCCGACGGGCACCGGGCGCGGCAGTTCCACGGTGACGCGCGCCACACGGAAGCCCTCCCGGGCCTCGTGGCTCTCCAGCGCCCGGCCCAGCAGGGCCGAGGGCGGGCCCGCGTGCTGGGTCTTGGCGCTCCACGGCCCGGCGGTGGCGGAACTGCTCTCGTAGCGGCCGGCCCCGAGACTGGTGTAGAACGCCTGGTCCAGCACTTCCGGCTCGGCCTGCCTAAGATCAGTCATGGGCACTGCCTACTCCACACCTGCCGCTCCGGGCAATGACCGCATGGCAGTTGAACGCACATACCCGCTGCCCAGGCCGCGTTGACAGGACAGTTGAACACAACCGCGTTGACCCCATCCGCCCCAGGCGTCACGCTGTTGAGGTGTCCACTACCATCGCACTGGCGATCGATAACGGCATCTCGATCATAGACATTGCAGCGCCGTGTGAAGTCTTCGGCGTCGATCGGACCGACCTCACCGACCCCTGGTACGACTTCATGGTCTGCGGATCCACCAGCGCCCACGTCGGCGGCTGGTCCCGGCCCGGCGGCTACCGCGATCTGGACGACCTGGCGAAGGCCCACACCGTCATCGTGCCGGGCTCGCGCGACGTGATCGAGGAGCAGCCCGCCGGGCTCGTCGAGGCGGTGCGCGCCGCCCACGAGGCCGGTGCGCGCATCGTGTCCGTCTGCACCGGCGCCTTCGTGCTGGCGGCGGCCGGTCTCCTGGACGGCCGGCGGGCCACCACCCACTGGCTCTACTCGGACCTCCTCGCCGCGCGGTTCCCGGAGGTCAAGGTGGACCCCGGCATCCTCTACGTCGACGAGGGGGACATCATCACCAGCGCCGGCAAGACCGCCGGCATCGATCTGTGCCTGTATCTGGTCCGGCTCGACTGCGGGGCGGCCGTGGCCAACGCGCTGGCCCGCAGGCTGATCATGCCGCCGCACCGCGACGGCAGCCAGGCGCAGTTCAGCGCCCCGCTCCCCGCTTCGGTGCCGGACACCTCCCTGGAAGACCTGTTGTCCTGGGCGAGGGCGCGCCTGGACGAGCCGCTGACCGTCGTGGATCTGGCCCGGCGCGTCAACATGAGCACCCGGACCCTCAGCCGCCGTTTCAACGCCGTCACCGGGAAGACGCCGCTGCAATGGCTGCTCGCCCAGCGGATCCAGCAGGCTCAGGAACTCCTGGAAACGACCAACGACAGCATCGAGCACATCGCGGCGCGTACGGGAATGGGCACCGCGGCTTCCCTGCGCCGCCATTTCAACCGTGCGGTCGGCGTGCCGCCGGACACGTACCGGCGTACCTTCCGCGCCGAACCAGGGGCGTGCGATTCCCCGGGCCCCTCGGCCTTCCTCCCGCGCCAGAAGACGGAGTCCCCCCGGATGGCGGCCGACTCCGGTCACTGGCCGGCCGGCATGGCACACGCCTTCAGGGCGGCGACGGTGGACGCGGGGTCCTCGGCGTAGAAGCGGAAGGCGCGGGCCTCGGCGGGTTTGCCCAGCGCAGGAAGCTGGTCGAGAGGAAGAGCTCGTGGGCGGTCAGCTTGCGCACGGGCGCCGGTACGGTGTCGGCGATCGCGGTGAGGAAGGCGGAGCGGCAGCGCACGGCCCTGCTCGGCGCCTTCATCCGGCACGCTGCTTGAGCAGTTCGATGGCGCGGCGCACGGCTGCGGCCTGGGCGGGGGCGAAGTCGGCGAAGAAGGCGTCCGTGAAACCGTCCCCCTCCACCGCGCCGGCGTCATCCGGAACGGCCATCATCCGCAGCGCCTCGTCCGGGACGCACGCGTCGATGGCGCGGGCGGTCCGCTCCACCCGCGGGTCGTCCTCCGCCGCCTCGGCCAGCTCGTCCAGTTGGGCATAGACCGCGTACGCGCTCCGCATGGCCGCCGGGTCGGCCCGGAGGCTCCGCGTCATGGCGTCGAACCATCCGCGGTCGCCGCCCGGTGAACCGGTCTCCAGCAGGGCGAGCAGCTGCCGCTCCTTGGCGGCCATCGCCGGCTCCGGTCCCGGCACCCCCGCCGAGGCGCGGGCCATGTCTTCGAAGACGGCCGCCAGCTCGGGTGAGACGGGGGCCTCGGCCGGGAGCCGGCCGGTCTGCCCGGCCTGTGCGAGCAGCTGGGCCAGGCGGGCGCGGCGCTGCCGGATGGCCTCTTCCTGGCGGGCCAGGTCGGCGTCCAGCTCGGTGAGGATTTCGACGAACTCCTTGCCCGCGTCGTCCGCCAGCACGTCCCTCACCTCGTCCAGGCTCAGGCCCAGCTCGGTCAGCCGGCGGACCCGGGCCAGCTCGACGGCGTCGCGCAGCGAGTACTCGCGGTACCCGTTGGGCTGCCGCGGCGGCTCGGGCAGCAGCCCGATGCGGTGGTAGTGCCGTACGGCACGGGTGGTGACGCCGACGATGTCGGCCAGCTCTCCGATGCGCATGACTTCAGTAGAAACGTTGTCGCTGCGACAAGGTCAAACGTCACGGCACGGCGACGCCGCAGGTCGTACCGCACCCAGACGGTATTCCTCCCGGTCCTGCCAGCGCCGGCCGTCCCAGGCGATGAGGTGGACCGTGTCGACAGGGCAGCTCAGCGGCAGCGCGGGGGCCAGTTCGGCCTGCAACCTGTCGTACGCGGCCTCCTGGGTCGCGGGGCCCTCGCTGTTCGCGATCGTCAGGTGCGGGGCGAGCCCGGCGCCGAATATCCCGCGGTAGGGCACCGCTTCGGGCCGGCGCCGGGTGAGGTCCTTGGTCAGCGCGACGACCGGGTCGTGGGGCCACGGGTCGAGGTAGAGCACGCCGGGGTAGCGGCCGAACGACTCGAAGACCAGGGTGAAGGCGTCGTGCCCGGCGAAGAGGGCCGTCAGTTCGCGGTGGGCCGCGGCGTCGATGCGGCTCTCGTGCACGAACGGGTACAGCACGGTCACGTGGGCGGGGATTCCGGTCCTGACCAGCGGATCGGCTTCGGGAATCCTGATGGTGAGCGCGGTGTCGCCCGGTAGATCCGGCCACCCGCCCTCCGCGGGCCGGGAGCCTGTGTCTGCGTTCGTCACGCGTCGTGCCCGCCTTGGCGGGACGCCGGAGCCGTGCCCGCCCCGCGGAGGCGGCCGGCCAGTTCGCTACCGCCCTCCACCCGGACGCGACCGGACCGCACGCCCTCGGCGAAGGAGAGCCTTCCGGCGAGGAGGGCGTCGCAGGCGTCGGCCTGTAGCACGGCCCGGGCATCGGCCTCCTCCGCCGGCCCGTCGCCGTAGACCGGGAAACCACCGCCGGTGCGCAGGTGGAACGTGCCGGTGTCCAGCACCACGTCGACGACGCCGGCGAGGCCGCCCGCCGCTTCGGCCAGCGGTCCGAGCAGCGGGAGGGCGTGCCAGTGCGCACGTACGGCGTCGGTGGGCTGCGGTTCCGCCAGCGCCGGCGCGCCCCACTCCGCGAGTGCGGCCAGGACGGGCTGGAGCTGCCGTCCGCGTGGGGTGAGTTCGTAGACGAAGGAGGCGGCGGGCGGGGGGAGCCGGTGGCGTTGGGCCAGGTCTTCGCGTTCCATGTCCTTGAGGCGGGAGGCGAGGACGTCGGTGCTGATGCCCGGCAGGTCGGCGTGGAGGTCGGTGTAGCGGCGGGGTCCGGCGAGCAGTTCCCGGACGATCAGCAGGGTCCACCGGTCGCCGACGGCGTCCAGGGCGCGGGCTGCGGCGCAGTAGTGGTCATAGCTTCGGCGGCGGGGCATGGACAGCAGTCTAGAGAAAACATTGGACTTGCCAAGCTCCTACTTGGTAAAACCAAGTAAGCAACGAAGCCCTGGGAGGCCACCGCATGGAGTTCCGGCAGTCGAGCAAGCTGAGCGAGGTCTGTTACGAGATCCGCGGGCCGGTGATCGAACACGCCAACGCCCTGGAGGAAGCGGGCCACAGCGTGCTGCGCCTGAACACCGGCAACCCGGCCCTGTTCGGGTTCGAGGCGCCGGAGGAGATCGTCCAGGACATGATCCGGATGCTGCCGCAGGCCCACGGCTACACCGACTCGCGCGGCATCCTCTCCGCCCGGCGCGCGGTTGCCGGGCGGTGCCGTGCGATGGGCGTCCCGGACGTCGGGCCCGACGACGTCTTCCTGGGCAACGGCGTCTCCGAACTGGTCACCATGGCCGTCCAGGCGCTGCTGGAGGACGGCGACGAGATTCTCATACCGGCGCCGGACTTCCCCCTGTGGACGGCGGTGACCACACTGGCCGGCGGGCGTGCCGTGCACTACCTGTGCGACGAGTCCGCCGACTGGTACCCGGACCTCGACGACCTGGCCGCGAAGATCACCGACCGCACCAAGGCCCTGGTGATCATCAATCCCAACAACCCGACGGGCGCGGTGTACCCGCGCGAGGTCGTCGAGGCGATGCTCGACCTGGCCCGCCGCCACGGGCTGATGGTCTTCGCCGACGAGATCTACGACCAGATCGTCTACGACGATGCCGTGCACCACCCCGCGGCCTCCCTCGCACCCGACCTGGTCGTGCTGAGCTTCGGCGGCCTGTCCAAGACGTACCGGGTGGCGGGGTTCCGCTCGGGCTGGCTGGTGGTCACCGGCCCGCGGCAGCACGCGCGGAACTACCTTGAGGGGCTGACCATGCTGGCCTCCATGCGCCTGTGCCCCAACGCGCCCGCGCAGTACGCCATCCAGGCCGCGCTCAGCAGCCCCGGCTCCATCGGTGAACTGACCGCCCCGGGCGGCCGGCTGCACGAACAGCGCGACCGCGCCTGGCAGAAGCTCAACGAGATCCCCGGCGTCTCGTGCGTCAAGCCGCGGGGCGCGTTGTACGCGTTCCCCCGCATCGCCCCCGCCGTACACAAGATCCACGACGACGAGCGGTTCGTCCTGGACCTGCTGCTGCGCGAGAAGATCCAGGTCGTCCAGGGCACCGGCTTCAACTGGCCGTCCCCGGACCACTTCCGCATCCTCACCCTGCCGCACGCCGACGAGCTGGAGTCGGCGATCGGCCGGATCGGCCGCTTCCTGGCCGGCTACCGGCAGTCCTGACGGCAGGGCCCGTGTCATGACCCCGGCTCTCAGACGGGCCCTGTCAGCTCCCCGGCGATGAGGTCCCGCATGACCTCGCTGGGGCCGGCGGCGATGGTTGCGGCCCGTGCGTCGCGGTAGGTGCGTGCGGCTTCCGAGTCTTCCTCGTAGCCGGCGGAGCCGTGCAGCTGGAGGCTGGTGTCGGCCAGACGGCAGGCCAGTTCGGTGGTGTGCAGCTTGGCCATCGCGCAGGCGGCGACCGCGAGTTCACCTTGCTGGAGGCGCCACGCGGTGTGGTGGACCAGGTTACGGGCCGCCTCCAGCTCCGTGGACAGGTCGGCGAGCCGGTGCCGCAGCGCTTGCAGACCGGCGAGCGGGCCGTCGAAGAGCCGTCGTGCGCGCGTGAAGCGAAGAGTCTGTTCGAGGCAGCGGTCCATGCCTCCCAGTGCGAGGGAGGCGGCTGCGAGCCGTTCGACCTGGAGTCCGCGCATCAGGTAGTAAAAGCCGCTGTCCTGCCGCCCGACGAGGTTGCCCGCGGGGACGCGGACCCGGTCGTACGTCACTCTCGCCGTGTCGGCCGCGCGCCAGCCGAGGGTGGGCTGAGGCTCTGCGGTGACACCGGGAGCGCCCGCGTCGACGACGAGGAGCGAGAGCCCGGTACGGCCGCGGTGCCCGTCGTGGGCAGCGGGGGTGGTGCGCACGGCGGCGACGTGGAAGTCGGCGGTGGTGCCGTTGCTGACCATGCTCTTCGTCCCGTTCACCACGTAGGCGTCCCCGTCCCGTACGGCGGTGGTGGCCATGCGCGCCAGGTCGGAGCCCGCGCCGGGTTCGGTGAGGGCCAGCGCCGCGACGCGCTCACCCCGTACGGAGGGCGCCAGGTAGGCGGCGCGCAGCGCCGGGCTGCCGACGGCCGCCAGGTAGTGCGTGGCCATGTAGGCGTGCACCGCGACGGCCGCGCGGAGCCCGCCGTATCCGGTGCGGCCCAGTTCCTCCAGGAAGACGACCGAGGTGAACAGGTCGCGGTCGGTGCCGCCGTCCTCGCGTGGGTACAGGAGCCCCAGGAGGTCGTGTCCTGCGAGGTTCTTCCAGAGCCGGCGCGGCAGGCGGCACTCCCGCTCCCAGGTGTCGGCGGCGCCCTCGGTCTCGGCTGCCAGCACGGCGCGCACGCGCAGGCGGAAGGCCTCGTGCTCGGCGGTGAAGTACGGGGAAGTGCGGGTGTTCATCGGCCGTCCTCGGTCTCACCAGAGGCACGTGGGTAAGGGCTCGGCGCCATGGCGGGGGTCGCGGTCAGCTCCGCGCACAGCAGCGCCGGGAAGGCCCCGCCGTCTTCGTGGAGGGCGAAGTGTCCTCCTGCCATGTGGCGTGCGCGCAGGCCCTGCGGTGCGTACCGCTGCCAGCCGGCGACCGCTTCGGGCGGTGCCATGGGGTCGTCGGCAGCGGCGAAAGTCGTGAGGGGCACGGCGAGCGGGAGCGGCCGGCGCCACGGCCATGTCCGGGCCAGCTCCAGGTCGGCCCGCAGCATCGGTTCCAGCATTTTGAGCAGTACGCGGTTGCGCAGCACCTCGGGCGGTGTTCCCGCCAGGTCGGCGAGTTCGCCGGCGACGCCGTCGGTGGACGGGCCGCGGTCGCCGGTGTGCGGCGGTGGTACGTCAGGAGCGCGGCAGCCCGCGAGGAGCAGGCGCTCGGGCGAGTGCGGAACGGGCCGGCCGCCGGAGCGAACGCCCGGCTGCGATGCCGTTGCCAGTTCGTAGGCGAGCATGCCGCCCAGGCTGTGCCCGAACAGGGCGTACGGCGGCCGCACCTCCTGGGCCAGGGCGCCGCTCACCGCGTCCACCAGGGCCGTCCCCGAGGTGAAGGGACGCTCCCGTACGCGGTTTTCCCGGCCCGGCAGTTGGACCGCGACGAGTTCGACGTCCGGCGGCAGGCGTTCCGCCCAGCCCCTGAACAGCGAGGCTCCGGCGCCCGCGTGCGGTACGCAGACGAGCCGCAGGGCGGCTCGCGGCCGTGGCAGGGGCCGCTGGAAGAGCAGGTTCGGCGAAGGCGTCACGGGGCCCCTGACCGGCCGTTGGACGCCGTGGCGCCCGCCGCCCGGAGTCCGGCGTCGAGGGCCGCGGCGAGTTCCGCGAAGGATTCGGCGGTGAAGAGCAGGTCGGGTTCCAGCACGTCCGCTCCCAGCCGGTCTTCCAGTAGTGCCAGCAGGCGGACCGCGGTGAGGGAATTGCCTCCGAGGGCGTAGAAGTTGGCGTCCGGGCGGGCGGTGCCGGCACCGAAGACCTCCGCCCAGGCCTCGGCCAGCACGGCGGCTCCCGGGCCGCCCGCGGGCCGGGGCACGCCGGCGTCCCTCGTGCCGGTGGCGCGCTGGGCAGCCGGAAGCTCCGGTACGACGACGAAGCGGCCGGGAGCGGTGAGGCCGGGAGCGCTCTGGGCGAGGAGGCCCCGGAGCTCCCGTTCCAGGACCCGCAGGGTGGGGCCGCCGGGTCCGCGGCGTGACGCGGGCGGCGGATGTCCGGCACGGGCGCGCGGCGCACGGGCGTAGACGTTGTGGCAGGGGGTCAGCACGAGCCGGGGGTCCTGGTCGTGGAAGACCTCGAATCCCCGCGCTTCCAGCAGGCGGACGACCTCAAGGAGCCGCCCGTCGATGTCGTGCACTTCCATGGCGATGCGGTCGATACGGTCCCACAACGTGTCGTCGATGCCGGCCAGGACGTCGGCCTCGGCCTTCTCCACGTCGATCTTCAGGAGGTCGATCCGGTCCACCCGCTGCTCGGCTGCCAGCCGGGTGAGCGTGCTGACGGCGCAGCGGCGGTTCTGCGCGGTCATCCGGTCGACGGCGAGCCTGGCCAGCTGCGGTTCGTGGCCGCCGTCGCCGGTGACGAGATAGCGCCGCAGAACGTCGATGTCCTCGTCGGGCCGCGCGTACCGCCCGGACATGACGCTGTTGCCGGGGTAGTAGGTGAAGTCGGTCTCCCCCACCGCGCTGCCGAGGGCGCGGTTGACGACGGTGACGTCGAGTCCGTACAGGTCGGCGTTGCGGGCGGTGGCCGCGGCGAGTTCGGCGACGGGTTCCACGGCGATGATCCGGGCCCCGGGGCTCACCAGGCCGACGCGCAGCGTGAACATGCCGATGTTGGCTCCCACGTCCATCACAGTCGCCCGTTCCGGCACGGTGATGCCGTGCCGGAGGTAGGCGTTGTCGAGGAAGATCTCCCGGTACAGGAAGTCGGTCTCCGTGCGGTTGACTCCGGCGACGCGCAGGTCGTCCGCCGGTTCGTGCCAGTCGGTACGGTCTCCGTCACCGCCGGTCGCGGCCCGCACGGACCGGTGCAGGAGTGCGGCGGTGTCCGGGTCGGGCACGAGGAAGGCGGTCGGTTCGGGGGCGTCGAGGACGACTGCGTCCAGGACGGCGGGGTGGGTCCGCAATGCCTCCGCCAGCGCGGGGCGGGCATCGGGGCCCGGGGCGGCGGTCGCGCCGGTGTCGGCCGGGCCGGTCATGCGCCCTCCCTTGCGTGTCGCGCGGGCACCGCCGGTGCCCGGGTGAAGTCCGTCAGAACGCGTACGAGCGCGGGCGCCGCGTCGAACGCGGTCAGGTGGTTGCCGTGCGGCATCATCCGCAGCGTGGCGCAGGGCAGGTGCTCCGCGACGTGTACGGACCCTTCAGGATGCGCGGTCGTGTCCTGGTGGCTGGAGACGACGAGCGTGGGCTGCCGTACCTGTTCGAGGAGCGGCCGGCAGTCCGTGGTCATGATCTCGCCGTTGAGCTGTCCGTAGCGGTGCATCAGCGCCGCCGAGGCGTAGGGGTGGAGGAGGTGGTGGGCGATGTCGGCGCGCAGGGCGTCCAGCGCCTGCGGTCTGCGCATCATGCGGTGCAGGCCCAGGGCATTGCGGGGGCTGCGGCTCGCCATCGCCAGCAGGTTCTGCACATCGCGTTGGTGGGGCGTCTTCGCGGCGTCGCCGCCCAGTTCGTAGTCGCCGTGCCACAGGCTGAGGGAGGCCACGCGCGGCGAGGCGGCCGCGGCCGCCAGGGCGATGGCCGCGCCGCCGCACAGGCCCATGACGTGGGCTTCTTCGATGCCGAAGCCGTCGAGTACGGCCACCACGTCGGCCGCCTGCGCCGCGAGGTCGTGCCGGTTCATGACAGGCAGCCCCGGGGCGTCCGTGCTCGCGAACATGCCGCGGCTCTCCCAGGTCACCACGTGCCGTACGCCGGCCAGCGCCCGCAGCCAGGGGGCGGCCAGGCCGATGGGCATGCCGACGGCCGGCACCACCACGACGGCCGGCAGGTCCGGCGCCCCGGCTTGGTAGCCCCGCAGGGGTGCGCCGTCGTGGGAGCGCAGCGCGACCGGGCGGCCCGGCGGAGCCGCACGCGCCACGTCCACCGCGCGGCCCGCCGCCTCGGGACCGCCGTCGAGGACCGCCTCTGGCGGCATTGCCCCCAAGGCGCGGGAGAGGTGCTTGCTGATGGCCAGCTCGACGGACCAGAGTTCGTCGTCGGAGGCGGCCAGGGCGAGCCGGGGGACGCGCAGCTCGGCGGTGAGCGCGTCGACGGTCGCCTGGAACGCGCTGCGGGCGCCGGGGGCGAGGCCCGGGGGCGGCGCCACGCGAAGGGGTTCGGTGACCGCCCCCAGCAGCGGTTCCAGTTCGGTCAGGGCTGCTGCGAGCCTGTGCACCGGGGTGGCGCCGGTGATCTCGCCCGGCCGCGCCGGTGCCGTGCCGGGCGTGCTGTCCGTCATCTCTGGTCCGGTTTCCTTCCCCTCTACGCGGGCCCTCGGCGGCCCGGCACGTCCTCAGGCTTCCGGGCGGAAGGGGCGGCCGCGCGTGGTGTGCGTCGCGATGCGGTTGTGGTCGTAGGTGTTCTCGCCGTGGACCAGGACCGCGCCGTAGCGTTCCAGGCTCACCCGGCCGCCGTACTCCTCGATGACGTCCGTGCCGGGGTAGATCTGCACGGAGGTGGGAACGTAGCGGGCGGCGAAGCCCATCCGCATGTCGCGGCTGCGCCCGCTGTGCGGGTGGGAGGCGTGCATCATCGTGGACCAGAAGACGATGAACTGGCCGGCCCGCATCTCCATGCTCACGGCCTTGGACTCGTCGGGCGTCCAGTTCTCGTCGATCTGGAGCTCGCGGTAGTCGTAGCCGAAGAACCCCCGGCGGACGCCGTCCTTCTCGACGGAGTTGACCCTGTCCGGGGTGTAGTGCATGCGCTTGGTCTCGTCGTAGAACATGGTGCGGTGGGTCCCGGGGATGAACTGCAGGCACCCCATGTCCGCGCTGGCCTCGGTGAAGGCGCACCAGACGGTGATCGTGCCGCCGAAGTCGGAGCCGCCCGGCCACTGGATCTGCGGGCTGCCGGAGGCGTTGGCGAAGGTGTCGGCCTGGTGCCAGTCGGTTCCCTCGTCGCCCGGGTACTTCGGGAAGAACTCGGTCCGCCAGCACAGCACGTCGGGGCCGAGGATGCGGCTCACCCGGTTGACGATCTCCGGCCTGGTGATGTGGCCGGCCAGGAAGTCCGAGTCCAGGTGGCGGTCGTAGTTGGCGATGTTGGTGGTGCCGGACACCGCGGCCTCGTCCTGGTAGACGGCGGCGCTGCGGTCGAGCAGCCGCAGCCGCTCGCGCCGCCAGATGTCCTTGATCTCGTCCGGTTCGTAGAGCGTGAAAGGACCGGCGTAGCCGCGTGCGTGGAAGTCCGCCAGTTGTTGCGCGTCGAGCGCGAAGTCCTCGGCCTGCGACGTCATTCGTGCTCCTCGGTCCGTGGGCGGGTGGCGTCCGGCGCCGCGGCGGCGTCCACGTGGGAGGCGAGGCTGCCCACGGTCGCTCCCTCGATCAGGACCGTGATGTCGAGGTCCGTCCCGAAGGCCGCGTTGACCTGCTCGAACATGCGCAGCAGGGTCAGCGAGGTGCCGCCGAGGTCGAAGAAGTCGGCGTCGGGGGCGACGTCCTCGACGTCGAGGACAGTGCGCCAGATCGCGGTGATGCGCTCCTGGGTGGTGGCGTGCGGGGCTGCCGGGCCGTGCGCGGGGAGGTCCGCCCGGCCGGCGGGCCGGTGGCCGTTGCCGGCGAGGGCCAGCAGTGCCGCGCGGTCGGTCTTGCCGTGGGGGGTGAGGGGAAGCGCGTCCAGCCGCTCGTAGGCGGACGGGCGCAGGTGGGCGGGGAGGGTGCCGGCGAGGTCGCGCAGTTCGCCGACGAGTTTCTCGTACGCGCCGTTGGCGGCCGTCCCGGCCGGGACGACGTAGGCGATCAGCCGGACGTCGTCCTCCCCGTAGTCCCGGGGCAGGACGGCGGCGGACGCCACCGCGGGGTGCCCGGTCAGCAGGGCCTCGACCTCGCCCGGCTCCACCCTGAAGCCCCGGATCTTGATCTGGTCGTCGGTGCGCCCCAGGTAGCCGTACTGGCCGTCGCCGAGGCGGACCACCCGGTCCCCGGTGCGCAGGACGCGGTGTGCGGCACCGTCCGAGGAGAATCGTTCCCGCGTCAGCTCGGTCCTGCCGAGGTACCCGCTCGCCACGCCCGGGCCCTCGATGTACAGCTCCCCCGGCTGCCCGTCGGGCACCGGTTCGCCGTCCGGACCCCGCACGTGGAACGTGAGGTCCGGCAGCGGGACCCCGATGGGGCTCGGGCCCTCCGCGTCGAGATCCGCGCGCAGCACGCGCCGGTAGGAGGCGTGCACGGTGGCCTCGGTGATGCCGTACATGTTGACCAGCCGGGGCCGGTCGTCGCCGTGCCGGGCGATCCAGTCGCGCAGCGCGGTGGGATCGAGGCGTTCGCCGCCGAGCACGACGGTACGCAGGTGGGCCGGCGACCGCGGGGCACGCGCGTCGGCCGCGGCCAGGCGCCGGAAGGAGGACGGCGTCTGGTTGAGGACCGTGACGCGCTCCGCGCACAGCAGTTCGTGGAAGGACGCGGGGGAACGGGCCACATCGCGCGGTACGACGACCAGCCGCCCGCCGTGCAGCAGCGCGCCCCAGATCTCCCACACGGAGAAGTCGAACGCGGCCGAGTGGAAGACCGTCCACACGTCGTCGGGGCCGAACCCGAACCAGTCGCGGGTCCCCGAGAAGAGGCGCACGACCTGCCGGTGGCCGATCGGGACGCCCTTGGGCTCACCGGTGGAGCCCGAGGTGTAGATGACGTAGGCCGGGTCGGTACCTCGTGGGGGTGGCAGCTCGGCACGGGGCGGCCCGTCCGCCGGCAGCAGGTCCAGCCGGACGGTCCGCACCTCGGAGCCGGCGACCGCCAAGGCGAGGTCCGACGAGGTCACCACGGCGGCCGCGCCGCTGTCGCGCAGGGTCCACCGCAGGCGCTCGGCCGGGTGATCGGCGTCCATGGGCACATAGGCCGCACCGCATTTGAGGACGGCGAGCAGCCCCGCCACCATTCCGGATTCGCGGGCGACGCACAGTCCGACGTGATTTCCCGGTGTGACCCCGGCCGCGATGAGTTCTCCGGCGATCACATCGGATCTCGCGTCGATTTCCTGATAGGTGAATTCGCCGTCTTCGGCGGTCACCGCCACCCGGCTCGGGTACTTGCGGGCCACCGCCCTGAAAAGCTCGGTCAGGGAAATGTCCGGGCCGCCGGAAGAAAACCCGTCGACCGCCACTTCACGCTGGTCACGACTTGCTCCGCTGATGGTGCTCACACGGCCCCTCGGAGAATTCGGGATGCGTATCGGGATCACACAGAGAATAGCGAGGACATGGGTCGGCACGACCGTCGAATTAGGCTCGCATTTTCACTCGTTGAACGTCAACCCCTCGCCGAACAGCGCGCGGAGTTGGCCGGTATCGGCGGGAGGCCGGAACTCCTCCGGCACAGGAGTCCCAAAAACCCCGGGCGATTCCGGCCGGGCACCGGTGATCCCGGCCGGACCGGCCCGCGGCCGGAGCCCGCCGCCGCGCCGCCGCGATCAGCCCGCGCGGCGCAGGGCGCTGCGCACCAGCCCCTCGGCGTGCAGGCGTTCCTCCAGTGCCAGGACGGCTTCCGCGGCCTCCTGCGGCTCCCGGCTCGCGACGGCCACCAGGCCCCAGCGGGACGGTACCGAGGTGATCGCCCGGGAGTATTCTCCGGCCCCCGCGGCGGCGACGGCGGCTTTCAGCCTCGGCAGGTCCGTGCCCCCGGTGGGCCGGATCACCTTCGTGGCCGCGTGGACACCCGCGCCACGGGCCTCACGGGCCTCGCAGAGGAAGGCCCGTACGTACTCAGCCCCGTTGGACGACAGGTTCAGGTCCTGCATGCCGACCACGGGCCGCTCCCCGAACCGCCCGCCGATCCGGGCGATGGCGAAGTCCACTCCCCCCTTGACGAAGCCCAGGCTGCGGCCGCCGCCCTCGAAGGCCTCCAGCAGGCTCCGCATGCCCTCCCGTACGAACCGGAACTGCTCCACCGTCACGCCGAGGTTCCGGCAGCTGCTCTCGTCGATGTAGACGCTGCCTTCCCAGACGCTGCCGCGCGTGATCTGGATCGTCGCTCCGTCGGCCAGCCGTCCGGCGACGATGTGGGTGGACGGCGCGAGGATGAATTCGTAGCCCCGGACGGCGTGCCGCAGGTAGTCGGTGTGCGCCTCCAGGACGTAGTCCTCCTCGGTCTCCATCGCCTGGCGCGCCAGGGCCCCGAGCGCCTCCTCGTCGTCCAGCACGACGCCGGTCCTGATCCTGCTGCCGGTCAGTCCCGTGGCCGGTTTGAAGCAGCCCAGCGGCAGACCGTAGCGTTCGCGCAACAGGCGCGCGGCCCCCGCGACACGCGCCGCCACCTCCGCGGCGGACGCTCCGGACCGGCTGATCGAGTAGCCGGGGACCCGCGGCAGGGCGATGCCGAACGCGTGGTGGAAGGGGGTCAGGCGGAACTCCTCCGCGAGCAGCTCGTGGGGATCGGTCCGGGGGCCGGTGCCGGACATCCCCTCGGCCTCGCCGACCGTGGGGTACAGCGTCGTCTTGTGGTTCCACCGGCGGCCGATCTCGGGGCCGTTGGCGTCCACCCGCAGGCGGTCCAGCCCCGCCGTACGCCGCAGCCAGACCAGCAGTACCTGCGCCTCCAGGTCGAGCGCGAAGAGGCGCACCACGCTGTGGGGTGCCTCCCTCAGCCGGCTCACCACACGGCGCAGGCCGGCGGAAGGCCCGGCCGTCTCGTACGCCGTGGCCTGCGTCAGCAGGGCGTGGGTGAGGTAGTAGAACTCCGGTCCCGGCACCTCGACCGCGTCCACGTCGGCCTGGGCGACCGCCTGGCGCCACGGTTCGGTGCGGCCTACGACGAGGTCGCCGGGCCCCGCCAGGTACACCGCACGTGCCTCGTTGTACGCCGCGAAGTCGTCCGGCGACGTGCCTTGGGCGAGGTGCGCCACGTCGGCCTCGAAGCACGACTTCAGGCTGGTGGCGGCACCGATGACGACCGCGGGGACTTCGCAGCGCAGGGCGCCGTACGGTTCGAGTTCCTCGCGGGCCGCCGCCGGTACCTCGGACAGGCCGAGGCCGAGCAGCCGGTGGGAGATGTCCTGCAACTCCTCCCGCGACAGCACGGCCGGGCCCGTGCAAAAGCCCTCCCACGGCACCGTACGGCCGTCCGGGGTGACGACCTTCGCGGAAGGACTGACGGGCGGCGGAGCGGAGGGGCTGGTGTGTGCCTGCAACATGGTCTCCTGACGGAAGTGGGCGAGCGTGACCGGCCGGCTGCCACACGGGGCACGACCGGAGGCGCGAGCAAGCCGTGACAACAAGTCCGTACCCACATGTGTCAACGTGTTCCGGCCCTTCGGGTGTCGCCGCTGTCATCCCGGGCGGCCGGGCTGCCGGCCGGTGCCCCCGCCGCGTACGGGGGCATCCTGTGCACCATCGACGTGGACACCGGCCCCGCTGACAGCTACCGGTCACTGGTCGCGCCGGCACCGACCAGCCTCGACTTCCTCCTTACGGGGAATGGCTGCCCCGCGTCACCGTGCGCGGCGCGCCCGTCACCCGATATCGATCGTGAATGTGGACGTGGTGTTGCGGATGTTCTCCGCGTTGTCCCGCAGGGTCAGACCGCGGAACGTCGCCCGCCCCACGGCCGGCCCCTGCCCCGGCACGGGCTGCTCGTTGGCCCAGATCCCGAAGCCGGACCTCGCGTCGTACTCGTCGCCGCTCTTCCGCGCCCCGGAGACGGTCACGCCCGTCAGCTCCGTGTCCTCGACCGGGTGCTGCGGCTGCTGGCCGGCATAGTTCGTCTGGAACATGATGCCGTGGTACGTCGGGTCGGTGATCTCGGCGCCCTTCACCCGGATTCCCCGGAAGGGCTTGGACGCCGAGAAGAACCAGATGCCGGGGAAGGTCTGGCCGTTCCAGAAGTGGCCGCCCGCGCGCTCGACGCGGAGGTTTTCGAGCGTGGTCTGCCCGGGGCCGAAGCCGTTCGCCGGATATCCGAAGTCCAGCGAGGAGAGGGTCACTCCCGAGTAGACCAGGGTGTCCGCGACGCGGATGTTGCGGAAGGTGTTGAGCTGGCCGCCGTAGACGGCCAGGCCCGCGGCCCGCCAGGTGAGCTTGGAGGTGAGGTTCTCGTAGACGTTGTTGCGCTGCTCGCCCCCGCCCGAGTCGAGCGCGGAGAACAGCGCGAAGGAGTCGTCGCCGGTGGCCCTGGCCTCGTTGTTGGTCACCAGGTTGTCGGTGGAGCCGTTGGTCATGTTCAGGCCGTCGGCGAAGGTGTTGCGGATGCGGTTGTTCCTGATGGTCATCCGGTCGGTGTTGGCGCCCCAGTAGAGGCAGACCATGTGCTCGGCCCAGATGTTGTCGATGGTGATGCCGGAGATGTTCTGGAAGTCGAAGACCTTGCCGGGGCCGTCGATCCGCGAGGTGTAGTTGCCGAAGTACGCGAAGCCGGAGAACGTCGAGCCGTCGGCGCCGTCGGCGGCGCGGAAACCCACGTCGGTGTTCTGCTGGCCTGCCGGGGCGTGGAAGCGGGTGAACCAGGGACCGGCGCCGATCACCTTCACCGGCTTGAGGTAGACCTGGAACTTGCTCGTCGTCTGGTAGTCACCCGGCGGCAGGTAGACGCCCTGGATCTTGCCGGTGGTGTCCATCCGTGCCTTGTCCAGCGCGTTCTGCACGTCCTGGTGACCGAACCCGGCCGGTTGCACGAACGTCTGCGGGTCGGGGTTCGGCGCCGCCGTGGCCTTTTCGAAGTCCACGAAGTCGATCGCGTACGACGAGGAGTTGCCGGCGTCCTTCTGGAGCCGGATCCTGCTGCCCGCCGGCACGGTGCGGCCGAGGTCGAGGTGCGCCTCGTCGTAGATGTGCCGGGCCGGCCCCGCGCCCGGATCGTTGACCGGGGACGCCTCGGGGCCGTACAGCCAGGCGTACTTGGACGTCAGGTCGAGCGGCTTGGCCTGCACGCCGTCCACGTAGACGTCCAGCGTCGCGTTCGTTCCGCCGCCGCCCGGCGCGTCCGGTATGGAGAACCGGGTGACCAGGGTGTTGGTCGCCACGGGGGTGGTGAACTCCACGTACTGGCCGGTCTGCTTCAGCGTCACGGCCCTGCGCCCCGACGCCTCGCCCGCCAGGTCGCCGACCTTCCGGTTGGGCCCGACCACCTGGGCGCCCCCGCCGAGGGCGCCGGACTCGGCTTCGACGGTGGTGTACGGCATGGTGGCACCGGTCGCGGCCTTGGCCTGGGCACCCTGCGGCCGGGGTTTTCCGCGCGGTGGAGTGAACGCGGCCCGCGAGGAGCCTCCGCCCGCCGCGACGGTGCGCGTGGCCGTGCGGCTGTCCGGGGACTGGTTGCCTGCCGCGTCCCGGGCCCGCACGGTGTAGACGGTCTTCTGCCGTGTGCCGCCGGGCGCCGTGGTGTCCGTCCAGTGTGTCGTCGTCGCGGGCAGACCAGCGCGCAACCGCCCGTCGGCGTAGACGTCGTACCCGGTCACGCCGGGAGTGCGCTCCCAGCGCAGCGTCGTGCCGTCCAGGCGGACGCCGTGCGGTGCCTCCGGCGGCGTGGTGTCGCCGGACGTCGCGTCGTACGCGGTGAACCCGCCCAGCCGGTGTACGCCGACGACGCGGACGTAGCGCAGCGGGGCGCCGCCCAGGGGCAGCGTCACCTTGCCCTCGCGGGCCCGGACGTCGGACAGTTCGACGAAGTCACGGCCGTTGGCGGAGCCCTGTACCTGGACCTGCCGGGCCTCGCCGGGCAGCTCGAACTCGACCCGGTCCAGGCGGCGGGTGGCGCCGAGGTCGGTGGTGGTGCTTCCGCCGGCCGCCTCGCCGGCCGTCCCGGTGCCCGGCGCGGTCCCGGCGGAGGCCGTCTGCCAGCCGGTCAGCATCAATCCGGTGCCGAGCACGGCGGCCAGTACGGGCCGCCAGGCTCTTCTGCGTGGTGTGGTGCGCTGAGTGGTGCCTTCTGTGATGCCCATGACTTTCCCTTCTGTGGGGAGGTGCGGCGGCCGTGCGCGGGTCAGGTCCGCAGCCAGGCCGCCGTGTCCTGCGGCAGCGTGCCCTCTGGCGTCAGGGGGCCGCTCGCCAGCAGAAGTCCGGAGTGCGGGGGAAGCGTCACGTCCGCCGAACCGAGGTTGACCACGCACAGCACGCTGCCGCCGTCCGGCGCGTCGCGCGCGAAGCAGAGCACCTGCGACGCATCCGTACGCAGCCAGCGCAGCGGGCCCGCGTCCCGGAAGGAGCGGCGCAGCCGCAGCGCGGTCCGGTACAGCGCCAGCATCGAGTCCGGGTCGCCGGCCTGCCGTTCGGCCGCGTACCGCGTCCAGTCCGCCGGGCGCGGCAGCCAGCTCGGGCCGTCGCCGTCGGCACGCCAGGGCAGCGGCACCCGGCAGCCGTCCCGGCCCGGGTCCACGCCGCCGGAGCGGGCGTGCATCGGGTCCTGGACCAGCTCATGCGGGATCTGTGCCTCCGGCAGGCCCAGCTCCTCGCCCTGGTAGAGGTAGACGGAGCCGGGCAGGGCCAGGGTGAGCAGCGCGGCGGCACGCGCCCTGCGGGTGCCCAGTGCGAGGTCGGTGGGGACTCCGAAGCGCTTGCGCTCGAAGGCGAAGCCGGTGTCCTCGGCCCGCCCGTAGCGGGTGACCGTGCGGGTGACGTCGTGGTTGGCCAGCACCCAGGTGGCGGGGGCGCCCACGGGAGCGTGCGCGGCCAGCGTGAGGTCGATGGACGCGCGCAGCTCGGCCGCGTCCCAGGGGCGGGTCAGGAAGTCGAAGTTGAAGGCGGTGTGCAGCTCGTCGGGGCGCAGGTAGCGGGCGAAGCGTTCGGGGTCGGGCAGCCAGATCTCCCCGATCAGCACGGCTCCGTACTCCTCGGCCAGCCGCCGCCAGGAGCGGTAGATGCCGTGCAGCTCCGGCCGGTCGTGGAAGGGGTGGGGGCCACCGTCGCCGGGCATGTCGGGCAGTCCGCAGGCCTTGGCGAGCAGCGCGGCGGAGTCGATCCGTACGCCCGCCGCGCCGCGCTCGAACCAGAACCGCAGCACGTCCTCGTGCTCCTGGCGCACCTTCGGGTGGCTCCAGTCGAGGTCCGGCTGACCGGGAGTGAACAGGTGCAGGTACCACTGGCCGTCTTCCGTACGCGACCAGGGAACGCCGCCGAACTCGCTCACCCAGTCGTTCGGCGGTCCGGGCGAGGGCGGCCGGAAGTGGAACAGCTCCCGCTCCGGCGATCCGGGGCCGGCGGCGAGCGCCGCCTTGAACCACGGGTGCTGGTCCGAGACGTGGTTCGGCACGATGTCCACGATGGCGCGCAGGCCCAGTGCGCGCGCCTCGGCGAGGAGTTCCTCCGCTTCGGCGAGGGTGCCGAAGGCCGGGTCGACAGTGCGGTAGTCGGCGACGTCGTAGCCGCCGTCGGCGAGCGGCGAGAGGTACCAGGGGCTGAACCACAGGGCGTCCACGCCGAGTTCGGCCAGATACGGCAGCCGGGCGCGTACCCCCGCCAGGTCGCCGGTGCCGTCGCCGTTCCCGTCGGCGAAGGAGCGGACGTACACCTGGTAGATGGCGGCACTGCGCCACCAGTCCGTGCGGGACAAAGGAGGAGTCCTTTCGTACGAGGGGCACGCGGTGTACGGGGCCACGGCGGTCAGCCCTTGAGGCTGCCCGCTGCCAGGCCGGCGACGATCTGCCGCTGGAAGACCAGGAACAGCGCGATCAGCGGCAGTGAGGCCAGGACCAGGCCCGCCACCAGGCTGTTGAGCGGGGTGTCCTGGGCGACGCGCTGGAGGAAGACGCTCAGCGGCTGTCCGGCCGGGTCCGGCAGCACCAGCAGCGGCCAGAGGAAGTCCTTCCACGCGGCGACGACCGTCAGGACCGACACCACGGCGAGGATCGGCCGGGACAGCGGCAGCACGATCCGCCACATCGTGCCGAGCGGTCCGGCACCGTCGATCCGGGCGGCGTCCAGCAGCTCGTCGGGCACGCGGTCGAAGAAGTTCTTGAGGATGTAGATGTTGAAGGCGTTGGCGGCGGCGGGCAGCCAGACCGCGCTCGGGCTGTCGATCAGGTTGCGGTGGAACAGCGGGACGTCGGCGACCGTGAGATAGACGGGCACCAGCAGCGCGGTGGCGGGCATCATCAGGGTGACCAGCATCAGCCCCAGCATCACGTTCCCGAACCGGGGCCGCAGCTTGGACAGCGCGTACGCGGCCGGAACCTGCACCGCGAGCTGGATCAGCCAGGCACCGCCCGCCAGCAGCACCGTGTTGAGGAAGTAGCGGGTCAGGTCCATCTCGCGCCAGGCACGCGTGTAGTTCTCCGGGTGCCATTCCGCCGGGACGTACGTGGGCGGGTTCCGCGCCAGTTCGGCCGAGGACTTCATCGCGCCCGTCGCGGCCCAGTACAGCGGCACCAGGAAGGCGGCGGTGAACAGCGCCAGCGCCACGGCCAACACCGACCAGTAGACCAGCTTGCCCCTGCGGGCCCGCAGTACGGCGGGTCGGACCAGCGTCCGGGCCGACGCGGTCATCGGTCCTCCTCGGCGCCGCGGGTGACGCGCAGGTAGAGGGCGGAGAACGCGGCGAGGACGAGGAGGAGCAGCAGGCTGAGCGCGCTCGCGGTGCCGAAGTCGTTGTAGACGAAGGCGTAGCGGTAGACCAGGAACATCACGGTGACCGTGGAGTCGTCGGGCCCGCCGCCGGTCATCACGTACGGCTCGGTGAACACCTGCATCGTCGCGACGATCTGGAGCAGCAGGAGGACCAGCAGCACGAACCGGGTCTGCGGAACGGTGACATGGCGCAGTCGCTGCCACAGGTTGGCGCCGTCCAGCTCCGCCGCTTCGTACAGCTCGCCGGGGATGGTCTGGAGCGCCGCGAGGTAGATCAGTGTGGCGGTGCCCATGTTGGCCCAGGTGGAGACGATCACCAGGGAGACCAGCGAGGTCGAAGAGGAGTCGAGCCAGGCCGAGGTCGGCAGATGGAGGGTGCGCAGGATCTCGTTGAGCAGTCCTGGTCCCGGGTCGTAGAACCACTTCCACATCAGCGCCACGACCACCGGCGGCAGCATGACCGGGAGATACACCAGGACGCGGAAGTACGCGCGGGCGTGCCGGAACTCGTTCAGCAGCACCGCGGTCAGGAACGGCACGAGGAAGCCCAGCACCAGCGCGTACGCGGTGAACAGCGCGGTGTTGCGCCATGCCGTGGCCAGCAGGGGATCGCTGAACAGCCTCTCGAAGTTGGCCAGGCCCGCCCAGGTGTTGCCGGTGGCGAAGTTGACGTGCTGGAAACCCAGGACGACGGTGCGGACGATCGGCCACCACGAGAAGAGCGCGAAGATCACCACGGCGGCGCACAGGAACCCGTACGCGGTCAGGTGCTCGCGCACGGAACGGCGGAGGCGGGCGGCGCGCCGCTCCCGCTCCGAGGCGGTGGCCGGCGGCGGGGACAGCGGTTTCTCCAGCGGGGGTGCGGTGGCCATCAGAGCGCGCCGTAGATCTGGTTGACCTTCTTCTCGGCGGTGGCGAGAAGGGCGTCGATGTCGGCGCCCTCGTCGGTGAGGACCGCCTGCATCGCGTTGTCGAGCGCGGCGTAGACCTGCTGTGCCTCCGGGGGCTCGGTCACGCCGGTGACGTGGGGTGCGGCGTCCATGAAGGGCTGGTAGTTGCCGACGGGGACGTTGGCGTACGTGCGCTTGGCCTTCTCCACCCGGTCGCGGACCGAGCCCTTCCAGATGTCGGGGGTGGGTGGCATGGGCAGCCCGACGGGCAGCTTCGCGGCGAGGTTGTCCTGGATGTTCCGCTCGACGAGGTCCGGGTTCAGGTACTTCCACTGGAGCCACTTGATCCCGGCCTTGATCTTCTCCGGCGAGGCCTTGGGGTTGATCATGTACCCTTCGCCGCCGATCAGGGTCGACTTGGCGTCGGGGATGGGCGCGAGGCCGTAGTCCCGGTACCTGCCGCCGAACTGCTTGGCGATCACGGCGATGTTGTCGGCGGCGGAGACGTACATCCCGAGTTTGCCGCTGCCCATCATCCGCTGGACGTCCTCGGCCTGGAGCAGCTGTTTGCTGCCCATCGAGTCGTCCTTCCAGCGCATGTCGTACAGGTCCTGGAGGGTGGCCTTGCCCGCCGCGGAGTTGAACGCGGCCTTCCACCTCCCGTCCTGCTCGGTGGCCAGCCGGCCGCCGCGCGAGTACAGCTCGGCGGTGAAGTGCCAGCCGCCCTGGTTGTTCTTGGAGAAGTCGGCGTAGCCGGTGGTGTTGTCGCCCAGCTCCGCTACCCGCTTCGCCGCGGCGCGCACGTCCGCCCACGTCCGCGGCGGCTTGTCCGGGTCGAGTCCGGCCTTCGCGAACAGCGCGCGGTTGTAGAGCAGGCCCATCGAGTAGTTGGCGGTCGGCAGGCCGTACTGGCGCCCCCGCTCGTCCTGGAAGACCTTCATCAGCGCGTCCTGGACGTCGCCGCGGTGCGGCATGTCCTTGACGTGGTCGGTGAGGTCGGCCGCCTGGTGCTTCGCGATCAGGCCGCGGGTGTCGGTGAAGTAGACGTAGAAGACGTCCTCCAGCCTGCCGCCCGCCAGCTTGGCGTTGAAGGTCTTCGGGTCCATGAAGCCTTCGTGCGGGACGATGTCGATGCCGGGGTTCGCCTTCTCGAACTGCTTCACGTGCTTGTCGAAGAGCTCGCGCTCGAACGCCTGCGTAGTGGGCGGCTGCCCGTTGACGGCGAGCCGCACCTTGCCGCCCGGCGCGCCGTCGGTGCCGTCGCTGCTGGTGCCGCAGGCGGTGAGCGCGGTCAGGGACACGGCGGTGGCACAGGCGAGCGCGAGGGTACGGCTTCTCGTGGAGGACATCGGTGAACCCCTCTGGGCGTGAGCGATGCGGCGAGCGGTGGCGACACTCAAGCACCGGCGTCAGAAGAGCGCAATATCCGATGTGCTAGCTGCAAAAGATTGACAACAGGAAGTCAGCTTTGTTGGCGGTCACTTGACGGGGTGCCAAGCGAGCGGCGCGCCGCACGCGCGGGGACGGGGCCCGTGGACCCCCGTACGACGAGTTCCGGCTCGAACATGATCTCGTCGCGGACCACTTCCCTGCCGTCGATCTGCGCCGTCAGCAGCTGCACCGCGGCGCGGCCCAGCGCGTCGATCGGCTGGCGAACGGTGGACAGCGGCGGCTCCGTGACGGTCATCAGCGGCGAGTCGTCGTACCCCACCACCGACACGTCCTGCGGGACCCGCAGCCCGCGCCTGCGCGCGGCCCGCACCGCACCCAGCGCGATGATGTCGCTGGCGCAGACGATGCCGGTGACCCCGGCGTCCAGCAGCCGGGCGGCCGCCGCGTGGCCGCCCTCCATCGAGTACATCCCGCGCACCACACGCTCCGCCGGCAGCTCGGCGCCCGAAGTGCGGGCCGCGGCCTGCCCGGCGGCCAGCTTGCGCCGCGAGGGAATGTGGTCGGACGGGCCGAGCGCCAGGCCGATCCGCTCGTGCCCCAGCGAGGTGAGATGGCGCCACGCCTGCTCCACCGCGACCGCGTCGTCGGTGGAGACGCAGGGGAAGTCCAGGCCCGGGATCGGCGCGTTGACCAGCACGACCGGCAGGTTCCTGGCGTGCAGCAGGCGGTAGTGGTCGTGCGGCGCGTCCGCCTGCGCGTACAGGCCGCCGGCGAACACCACGCCGGAGACCTGCTGTTGGAGCAGGAGATCCACGTAGTCGGTCTCCTGGATGCCGCCCGGCGTCTGGGCGCAGAGCACCGGGGTCAGCCCGCGCTGGGCGAGCGCGCCGCCGACGACCTCGGCGAAGGCGGGGAAGATGGGGTTCGACAGCTCGGGCAGCACCAGCCCGACGAGTTTGCCGCGCTCCCCGCGCAGCTGCGTCGGCCGCTCGTAGCCGAGCACGTCCAACGCCGTGAGCACCGCTTGCCGGGTGGCCTCCGAGACGCCGGGCTTGCCGTTCAGCACCCGGCTGACCGTCGCCTCGGAGACGCCCACCTTCTTCGCCACCTGCGCAAGTCGTCGCGTCATATACGCGACGATAGCGCAAGCGTTGCAAGCCGTTTGCGTCATGCGTGGGGCAGCGGCCGGGGACGGATCAGCGGACGAACTTCCAGGTGACGTTCGGGACCATGTCGGTGCCCGCGGGCACCAGCTTGCGGAACGCCGCCTGACTGAGGTCTATGTGGGTCGAGGCGCAGGAGGGGCACTTGTCCCTGACCGGCACGGTGATGGTCTTGCCGTTGTACGTGACCTGCACCTTGACGCCGGCACAGAGCGGGTCGTTGTTCGGGTTGGGCGAAGTCCACCAGGCGGCGGAGACGGCGACCAGGTCCTGCGAGGTGGCGTCGATGAGGGTGCCGCAGGCGCCGTAGCCCCGGTCGTTGTAGTAGGTCATCTTGCCGTTCATGGTCTGGCCGATGGGCACGGCCTGGGCCGTGCCCGCGCCGAGGGCGATACCGGTGACGGCTGTCACGCCGCAGATCACCGTCTTCCAGCGTAAGGATGTGCGCATGGTTTCTCCTCATCCGAGTTCATCCGGGACGTTCCGGGGGGCTTTCTCGGGCAGGGCGGCTGCCGGAACGGCGGCAGCAACCACTTGGAGCTCTCCCGGCACATGGATTTCACGGACCGCGGCTGCCCCACAACCCTCTATGGGCACAGGTGTCCGGAAACACGGGCATATTCGGTGAGATTGGCCCGGAACGCTCGGATGACGGATGCCGGCCCCGGCGGGGCCTCGATGGAGCCGTCCGTAACGGTGCGGGGTACGGCCGTGCCGCTCGGCCACGGCCGTACCCCGCACCGATCGCCCGCTACTTCTTCGCCGCGTCCTCCGTCAACAGGGCCCACAGTTCCTGGCGGTTGAAGAGTTCGGCGAACTCCTTGCGCCCCTGGATGCCGAGCTTGCGGTAGGCACTGGTCAGGTGGATCTCCACGGTGCGCCGTGTGATGAAGAGGGAGTCGGCGATCGCGCCGTTGCTCCGCCCGCGTACGGCATCGGCGAGAACCTGGCGCTCTCGCGTCGTCAGGGACAGCAGCCCGGTCACCGCCCGCCCGCCCCGATGGCGCCCCAGGGCGCGCAGTTGCTCGCGGGCCTGCGCCTCGACCGCCGCCGCGCCGCACCGGCTCGCGAGCGCGTACGCCTGCGCCAGTGACTCCTGCGCGGCGATCCGGTCACCGGACCTGCGGAACAGCGTGCCCAGCGTCAGCTCGGCGCGGGCCAGCGCCAGGATGTCCGGGGTCTCCTTCAGGGTCCGCACCCCCTCGCGCGCCAGTTCGAGGCCCGTCTCGCCGCCGATGACCATGCCGGCGGTGCGCAGGGCGTCCCCTCGCGCACGGGCCGTGGCCTTGCCCCGTACCGACTCCAGGTCCTCCTGCGCCATGTGCGTCGCTTCCTTGCGCCGGCCGAGCTGGTGCAGCGCCTCGGCGGCCAGCCGGCGCCACGCCCCGAACTCGACGTTGAGCAGGCCGAGCGACACCGACCGGTCCCCGCACTCCCGGAGATCCTCCAGCGCGCTGCCGAGGTCTCCGGACGCCATGCGCGCCCGAGCGCGCTGCCGCAGCATCGACTGCGTGGCCCAGGTCGTCGGCATGTCTCCGCAGCAGCCGCTCTCATTGAGCACCGTACGGGCGGCGGCCAGCTCGCCCTGGTCCACCAGTACGCCGACCAGCGCGGCACTCGCCCATACGGCGGAGGGGTTCGCGCGCCACACTCCGTAGCGCGCGAAGGTCGCCAGACACTTGCGCAACAGGCTTTCGGCCTCGCGCAGTTGCCCGCGTATCTGCGCGATCTCCGCCAGGACCGGCAGGAGCGCGGCCACCTGGAGCTGACGCCCTTCCCTCCTCGCCACGGCGATCCCGTGGCGGCAGCACTCCGAGGCGAGGTCGAGTTCGCCCTCGTACACCAGCATCATCGTGCCGGCGGACAAGGGCGCCACGTTCGGGAGTTCGTACAGGTCCGGGTCGCGCAGCGACTGTTTGACCATCTCCAGTGCCGCATCTCGGTCCTGGCCCGCCGCGTGGGCGCACGCCGCCTTCAAGACGCCGGCCGCGCTGCGCAACACGCCTTCCTGGGGGTCGGCCGCGAGGTACCGCTCGGCAAGTTGGCGCGCTTCCCCGGTGGACAGCTCGAACAAGGCGTTCAGTATGCGGTACAGCTGTGTATCGGCGGTGTAGTGCGGCTGCGAGACGGCGACCGACTCGACTGCCTCGGCCAGCTTGCGCTGGGCCTGGGGGTGCGAGGCGAAGAAGAAGGAGGCGTCCGCGAGCCGGGCCAAGAGGTGCGGGCGCTCCTCGGCGGCCACGCCCCGGCGGGCCATGTCGCATAGCTGGTCGATGGCGGCGGAGGGGTCGGTGAGCAGCTGTACGTCCGCGAGCTGGGTGGCGGCCCGCTGCCAGTCCTCTCCCCGTGCGTCCTGGACGGCCCGTCGCAGGTATCTCACCGCCTCGGCGGGCTCCTGGCGCGACAGGGCGAAACGCGCCGCCGACCGCAGCGTGTCCACCGCCCAGGAGGCCGTCAGCGGGACGGTCGCCGCCATCAGGTGCCCGGCTATCTGGTCCGCCGGGGCGTCGCCGCGGTGCATGTGCTCCGCCGCCTGGAGGTGAGCGGTGTTCTTGGCGACCGCGGAGGTCTGCTCGCAGATCGCCGCCGCCACGACGGGGTGGCGGAACGCCATCTGCGCGCCGTCGCGGAACAACCGCATGCGCACCAGGACATCGGCCGCTTCGGACACTTCCGCGCAGTCCAGGCCGGCCAGCTGCGCGACGATCGTGGAATCGACGCCGTTGCCCAGTACGGCGACCATGCGGGCCAGGGCCGACGCCGGCCCGGAAACCCGGGCGAGCCGTGCCAGTACGTGGTCGGCGACGCCTCGCGGGCCGATCCCGGCGATCTCCCGTGCGGTGATCTTCCCCCGCTCCGGCAGGCATCGCGCGAGGACCCGCAGGAACAGCGGGTTGCCGTCGGTCGCCTCGCGGCAGGCCGCGGCGAGGCCGTCGTCACACGGCCGGCCGGTCAGGGACGCCACCAGTTCCGCCGTGCCCGGCAGGTCGAGGCCGCCGAGGTGGATACGGCCGCGGGCGCCCGACCGCAGCCCTTCCAGCGCGGCGGGCGCCTGCACCGGTTCGCCGTCCGCCAGCGTCATCACGATGACCAGGCTGCCTTTTCCATCACATTGGCTCAGCAAATAGGAGAAACAGTCCAATGAATATGCGTCGGCCGAACCGATGTCGTCGATCGTGATGAGCAACGGGGCCGCCGCGGTGAGGGCCCGGGTCGCCGCCTGGAGCCCGGCGAGCACCTCGCCCAGCACCGACTGCGGGTCCGCGGCATGGGCCTTGCGGCACGACAGGGCTTCCGCGGCGCGGCGCAGGGATTCCGTGGCCGGCTCTTGGACGGCGAGCAATTCACCGTACTGCGCGAGGAGTTTCCGGGCGGCGGCGAACGGCACACCTCCCTCCACCGGTGTGCACTTGAGTTCCACGGCCGAGTGGCCGAGCGTCCGGGCCTCTTCGCGCAGGATACGCAGGAGCGCGGTCTTGCCCGCGCCGGTCTCGCCGTGCACGACCCAGTGCCCGCACCTTCCGGCGCCACTGTCGGCCAAGGTCTGGCGTAAGGCCCGCATTTCGGGGCGACGGGCGACGATCGCCGAGTCGTACCCGCGCAACGCGTCGTTCGCTGACGAAGTATCCACACTCATGCGCCTGCTTCCTCCCTGCACTTACCGTGAGCGGTCGAGCGTCCTGCCGATGGGAGCGGTAGGTCGGGCGGACGAAGGTGCGTACGCAACGGACAGCGATTCATTGGGGCCTCCGCGTGAGAGAGCTGAGCATGAGCGTGGGGCGTCGTGGTCACGGAGGGGGTCTCGCCGAGCGGAAGGACAGCGGCCACCGGCCGGCGCGCCCCACACTTTCTTGCATTAGCCATCCATCGCGGTGATGTGGCGTCAGGTCGCCGCCCCGGCTCCCTGCGATGCACCATTCACGGAATGCAAAGATGGTCGCAGAGGGACAGGACGCCGCCGGCGCGGTGCGACGAGATGCCGGACGCTCCTCGCCGACCGGCCTGGCGACGACGGTATGCAGGCGATAATAGTGCGGAAACGCGCCATTGAGGGCAGCGGCGGTGCCCCCGCTTCGGTACGCCGGCACGGCCTGGCCCAGGCGTGGAGACCCACGGCCTTGTTCACACCGGCGAACGACGGACGGCCCGTGAGCGCGGAGGTCGGACGGTGCCGGGGACGGGCACCGCAGGAGCCGCACGTCCGGAGCCGGCGGGACCGTACGCGGTGGTGGGCGAAGCCGGGTCGGCGCGGGGTCCGGGAAAGGGCGGAACCGGTCGCCGGCGGGCAGGGGGACGGAGCTGTAACTGATCACTGGAGTGCTGCTCCCGAGGGGGGTGATGGTGGCCCGGCGGTACGATCGCCGATCGCGCGTCGACCGGGTGAGCGGCCGGCCGGGCAGTACGGTGCGGCACCACAGCCTCGGTGCGGCACCGCGCAGGCACCTCCACCGCACCGGAGGTCCGCGCCGCCGTCCGGGCCGCCGTCCGGGCCGGGTGACCGGGAACGGCGTGCGCCCGCGCTACGCCGAGCGGCTTCGCATGCGCCTCGGGGCGAAGGCGCGGCGATCCGTCACGCGTCGGTTTACCCAGGATTCACGGCAAACATCCGCCGCCGGGCACTCGACCCACCGTCGTTTTTCTTTCGGGCCGACCCGCATTTCCTTCGGTACCGACCGAGATGGTTTCGCCGCGTGCCCAGAGGAGCATCGGCAACCGATCATCGTTCGCCGGTTCGGCAGGAGCCCGCAGTGTCGACGTATCACGGAACAGCGTCCCGGCCGCCGTAGAGCGTGTCCGCACGCCGGAGCGGGGCATCGGTACCGGTCGTGCGGGCGGCACAGCGGGTCGTTTCGAAGACAGCTTCGGGCAGGAGGAGAGGAGTCGTCCGGGACGGCCGGGCGCGTCACCCGCACGCGATGACGCACACGACGTAAAAGAATCGGCAGGCATACGGACAACCCGGCGGTTGAGGCATTGTGCTTCAACCGCCTTTTGACGTCCGGGAGTCGGGCAAAGCCGCTCTCCGCCATGTGCCGGGGTGCGCGGACAACCTTTCGGTGGGGACCGAGATGTCCTTGCTTTTCGCAGCGTCGAAGATGAACGCCAACCCGGTTCCCGGCCGCAGCGGATTTCACTCTGCGGCCGGGAATCGGTACACCATTCGCCTTCCCTTTACCCGAAGGACAACTCCGTGGGATTCCGTATCAGCAAAGAGTTCCACTTCTCCGCCAGTCACCGTCTGGACCATCTCGACGAAGGCCACCCGTGTTCCCGTATGCACGGGCACAACTACGTCGTCGAACTGGAACTGTCCGCTGCCGACGACGCCCTGACCAAGGCCGGTTTCGTACGCGACTACGGGGAGCTGGCGGTCTTCAAGCAGTGGCTCGACACCGAGGTCGACCACCGTCATCTCAACGACGTCGTCGCCGGCCTGAACCCGTCCGCCGAGAACCTGGCGCAGTGGATCCACGAGAAGTGGCGCACCGAGCTTCCCGAACTGACCGCGGTCCGGGTCTCGGAGACCGACAAGACGTGGGCGGAGTACCGGGCATGACCACCCGGCCCCCCGAGGCCGGGGAAGGGGGTGACGCCGCGGTGGGTCCGAAGCTCGTGGTGAACGAGATCTTCGGCCCTACCTAGCACCGTTCAGGGAGAAGGCCCGTCCGCCGGGCGGCGGTGCGCGTTCCTGCGGCTCGGCGGCTGCAACCTCTCGTGCCGCTGGTGTGACACCCCGTACACCTGGGACTGGTCGGGCATCGGCGACTCCGGGGTCGCGTACGCGCCCAAGGACGAGTTGCACCCGATGCCCTGGCGGGAGGTGCTGGACCGGTTGCTGGCGTACGAGGTCGACCTCGTCGTCATCTCCGGCGGCGAACCGCTCAGCCAGCAGAAGCGCCTGCTGCCCCTGGTGCGCGGGCTCCGCGCCCGCGGCAGCGACGTGGAGATCGAGACCAACGGCACGATCGCGCCCGCCGACGACCTGGTCGCCTGCGGAGTGCGCTTCAACGTCTCCCCCAAGCTGTCCCACTCCGGGGACCCCGAGGACCGGCGGATCGTACCCGGGGCGCTGCGGGCGCTGGCCGCGGTCCCCGGCACCGCTTTCAAATACGTCTGCCGCAGCGATGAGGACCTCGAAGAGGTCGCGTCCATCGTGGACCGCTGCGGCGCCCGACCGGTCTGGATCATGCCCGAGGGCCAGACCTCCGAAGACAACCACCGGCATCTCGCGATGCTCGGCGATCACGTCGTAGCGCGCGGATGGAACCTCACCACACGCCTTCATGTGGCCGTGTGGGGCGACAGGAGAGCCATATGACGCTGAGCAGCGCGGAAACTCCCACGCTGGAGATACCGCAGGAGCCCGCTGAAGCCGGCAAGGACCCCTTGGAGACGCTGGCGCGACAGCTCCTCACCGAGATCGGCGAGGACCCGGAGCGCTCCGGCCTCCAGGACACGCCGGCCCGCTTCGCGCGGTGGTGGCGGGAGTTCACGCAGTACGACGCGGGCCAGGTCGAGACCGTCTTCCCGCTGCACACCGTCGGGCAGCTGGTCACGGTCTCCGACATCAACGTGTGGTCGCTGTGCGAGCACCACCTCCTCCCGTTCTCGTGCTCGCTGACGATCGCCTACCGGCCCGCCGCCCACGTGCTGGGGCTCTCGAAGTTCGCCCGCATCGCACACCGCCACGCGCACCGGCTGCAGATCCAGGAGCGCCTCGTCCACGACATCGCCGCCGAGATCTCGGCCGTGACCGGGTCCCCCGACGTGGCCGTGATCGGCAAGGGCGAGCACCTGTGCATGACCATGCGGGGCATCCGCACACCGGCGCTCATGACCTCCTCGGCGTTCACCGGGATCTTCGAGGACTTCGGGCCCGCCCGCGACGAAGTCGTCGGCCTGGCCGGCGCGTACCGCAGCTGACCCCGCGTGGCCTCCCGGCCCGCCCCGTTCGCCTGCCCCGGCAGGCTCGCAGAAGAAAGGTGAAAGCGTTGCGTGAGATCCCCACCGGGCTCGGACTCGACGACGTCCTCCTCGTCCCCCGGCGCACCTCGGTCACCAGCCGCTCGCACACCGACGTCGGCACCGAATTCGTCCCGGGCCTGCGCCTGGCCGTGCCCATCGTGTCCGCCAACACCCCTTGGTGCACCGGCGCGCGGATGGCCACCGCCATGGCCCTGGCCGGCGGGCTCGGTGTCGTCCACCGGATGCAGACCGCGCAGGACCAGGCGGCCGAGGTGGCCGCCGTGAAGAAGGAGCAGCCGGAGGGCTCCCGCACGCCGGGCGCCACGGTCGACGAGCGGGGGCGGCTCCGCGCCGCGGCCGCCGTCGGTGTGACGGACGACTACCTCGACCGCGCGGCCCTCCTCGTCGAGGCCGGGGCCGACGCCCTGGTCGTCGACGTGGCGCACGGCCACGCCGACTACGTCCTCAAGGCCGTGGACCAGCTGAAGTCCCGCTGGCCCGGCGTGCCCGTCGTGGGCGGCAACGTCGCGACCCCCGAAGGCACCAAGGACCTGATCGACGCCGGCGCCGACGCCGTGAAGGTGGGCATCGGCCCCGGCGGCATCTGTACCACGCGTCTGGTGGCCGGCAGCGGCATGCCGCAGTTCACCGCCGTGCTCCAGTGCGCGGAGGAAGCCGCGGGGCACGGCGTGCCGGTCATCGCGGACGGTGGCATCAAGGAACCGGGCGACGTGGCGAAGGTGCTGGCGGCCGGTGCCAGGACGGCGATGCTGGGCAGCGCGCTCGCCGGTGCCGAGGAGAGCGCCGCCCTGCTGGTGGAGCACGGCGGCCGGCCCGCGAAGGTGAGCACCGGGTTCGTGACGTTCGGCATGCGGCTCACCCTCAAGCGGGCCCGCGGCGAAGCGGTGACCAAGGAGGAACTGGCGCAGTACACGCCCGAGGGCGTGGAGGCGACGTGGCCCTTCACCGGGCCGGTCGCCGACACGGTGAACCGTTTCGTCGGCGGGTTGCGCTCCGGCATGAGCTATTCGGGCGCGCACACCCTCGCCGAGTTCCGCGAGCGCGCCAGTTTCGTCCGTGTCACGCCCGCCGGCCTGGCCGAGAACCACCCGCACGCCCTCGGGCGCGCCCGGCAGGTTCCGCTCGACTACGCCTCGGAGGCGGTGTGACGACCCCGATCGACACCGGCCGGTACGGCAGCCCGCAGATGCGCGCGCTCTTCACCGACCGGGCGCGTTACGAGGCGTTCGTCCGCGTGGAGGGCGCGCTCGCGAAGGCACAGGGCAGCCTGGGCGTCATCCCGCGGGAATCGGCCGAGGTCATCGCCGAGCGCGCCCGCACCCACCGCTGTTCCGTCGAGCGCATCGCCGAGCTGGAGGAGACCAGCCGGCACGAGCTGTTCGCCGCCGTACACGAATTCGCCGAGTCCTGCGGCACCCACGGCGCGTGGGTCCACTACGGAGCGACCAGCAGCGACATCCTCGACACCGCGCTCGCCCTGCAACTCTCCGAGGCCATAGCGCTGCTGGAGGAGAACCTGCGCGACCTCCTCACCGCGCTGATGGCCCGTATCGACGCGGCCGGCGACCACGTCATGATCGGCCGCACCCACGGCCAGCAGGCGCAGCCGGTGACGCTGGGATTCAAGCTCGCCATCGTGCTCGACCGCTTCGTCCGCTGCCTGGAACGCCTCACCCAGGCGAAGGAGCGGATCGTCATGGGCAAGATCGCGGGGGCGGTGGGCTCGCTCGCCGGAATCGGCGCCCGCGGACCCGAGGTGCAGCGGGCGGCCCTGCGCGAGCTCGGCCTTCCGGAGCCGGCCGTCTGCGCCCAGGCCGTGGCCCGGGACCGGATCGCCGAGTTCTTCTGCTGGGCGGGGCTGACCGCCGCCTGCCTGGAGGATCTGGCGACCGAGATACGCAATCTGCAGCGCACGGAGATCGGCGAGGTCGCCGAGCCGTTCGCCGAGGGCGGCCAGATCGGCAGTTCCGCCATGCCGCACAAGCGCAACCCCGTCCGCAGTGAGCGCGTCTGCAGCCTGGCCCGGCTGGTGCGTTCGCTCGTCGGGCCCGCGCTGGAGAACGTGACCAGCTGGCACGAGCGGGACCTCGCCAATTCCGCCAACGAACGGTTCACCCTGCCCGAGGCGTGCGTCCTGCTGGACGAGATGCTGACCACCACCACGTTCGTGATCGACGGCCTGCGGGTCTTCCCCGACCGTATGCGCCACAACCTGACGCACTCGCGCAACGAGCACCTCAGCGAGGCGGTGCTCCTGCTCCTCGTCCAGCGCGGCATGGACCGCCTGGAGGCGTACCGCCTGCTCCAGGAGGCTTCCGGCCGGACAGAGGAGGAGAGCGTGGACATGGTCGACGCTCTCCTGGCCCATCCGCGCCTCGCCGGCCGGCTCGACCGGGAAGAGGTCCGCCGGCTGGCCGCCGCGGGAGCCGACGTCGGGCACTGCCGGAACCTGGCCGCCGAGGCCGTCAAGCGCGCCGAACGCATCGTCCAAGGAGGATGACATGCCCTGCACCATCATCGTGGGCGGCCAGTGGGGCGACGAGGCCAAGGGCAAGATGGCCAGCTACCTGGCGCTCAAGGACGGCGCGGACCTCGCGGTACGCGCCGGGCTCGGCCCGGGGGCCGGGCACACCATCGTGCACGGCGGCCGGACACACAAACTGCGCCAGATCCCGAGCGCCGTGGTCAACGAGCGGACGCGGCTGCTGCTGGGCGCCGGTGTGCTCGTCAACCCGGCCGTACTGCTGCGGGAGATCGAAGAGCTGGAGGTCGCCGGCCGTATCGGCGTCGACTACCGCGCGACCGTCATCGACCCCGGTCACGTCGAGGCCGAAGGGCGCGACCGCAACCTCACCGAAACGGTCCGCAGCACCGGCAGCGGGCACGGCCCCGCGCTCGCGGCGCGAGCGCTGCGCAACGCGCGCCGGGCCGAGGACGTCCCCGAACTGGCCCCCTACCTGGCGGACGCCGCGGCGGAGGCCAACGAAGCGGTGGACGCGGGCGCGCAGGTCCAGGTGGAGGGGACGAACGGGTTCGGCCTGTCGGTCCTGTACGGGACCTACCCCCACACGGTCGGCAAGGACAGCACGGCGAGCACGGTGGCCGCCGACGCGGGCCTGGGCCCGCTGGCCGTGGACGACGTCGTCCTGGTCTTCCGGGTCTACCCGACCCGCGTCGGCGCCGGCGCCTTCCCGACGGAACTGCCCGAGCGGGAGGCGGAACGCATCGGAGTCGAATACGGCACGGTGACCGGACGGCGCCGGCGGATGGGCCGCTTCGACCTGGACCAGGCCCGGGAAGCCATCCGCATCAACCGTCCCTCCCGCATCGCCGTCAGCTTCCTCGACTACGCGGCCCCGGAGGTACGCGGGCTGCGGGAGGGCCCGCTGCCCGCGGGGGCGGCGACCGACTTCATCGACGGGATCGAGCGTGAACTCGGCATACAGGTCGAGCTGATCGGCACCGGCCCCGGCACGGACGAGGTCATCGACCTCAGGTCCCCCTCCCCCACCGGAGGCGCGGCCTTCCTCCAACGCACAAGGAGCAACGCATGACCGTCGGCTCACCCCTGTGGAAGCGGCAGCACCTCCTGACCATCAGCTGGTCGACACTCGGTACGCTGTTGGCGCGCCTCGCCGAGGAGATCCGCTCCTCGGGCCCCCTGCCGGACACCGTCGTCGGCATCACCCGCGGCGGTCTCACCCCCGCGGTCGCCCTCGCACACCGGTTGAACGTCCCGGAGTTCAGAATCCTGGGCATTCCCCGGAACTCCTCCAACAACCGCTACAGCGAACGCGGTGCGGCGTCGCTGGAGTACGTCGTCCCGGACTCCCCGCTGACCGGGAAACGCGTACTGATCGTCGACGACATCATGGGCGACGGCGGCACGATGGAGACCGCGGTCCGCACGGTCCGTGCGATGGGTGCCGCCGAGGTCCGCACCGCGGTCCTGGTGCGCAACCAGAACTGCCCCAGCCGGCCGGACCACCAGGCGGCCGAGGTCGACGACTGGACGGTCTTCCCCTGGGAGGCGCCGCCCGGCCCCGCGGAGTCGACGGTGCCGTTGGAGGCGGCTCCGTGACGGTGCCCGGCGCGTCCGGGGCACGGGTCTCCGCTGCCCCGGCGCATCCCTCCCGCACGACCGTCGTCTTCGACCGCGACGGCACCCTGCTCGACTTCGCCGACATGTTCCACCGCTTCGTCGTCGACCTGCACGACGCCCAGGGGGTGACCCCGCCGTCCAGGGAGACGATCCTCGCGTACGAGTACTGGCAGTCGATCACCAGCGGGCGGCTGCGCATCGGTGACACCGTCGTCCTCGACCACGTGGACGACGTGGTGCACCGCTACATGCCGTACGGCTGCCTCTTTCCCGGCACCGCGGACGCGGTACGCGACCTGGGCGCGGCCGGTGTCCGCATGGTGCTGGTGAGCAGTTGGGTCGGCACCGGCGCGACCGAGAAGCTCCTCGAACGCCATGCGCTCCGCGACCTGTTCGGGGCGGTCTTCACCCGTGACGACCTGGCGGCCGGCGCGGCCGGTGTCACGGACGCGGACTGCAAGACCGTCCTCGCCCGCCGGGCCCTGGAAACGGTGGGCCACCAGCCGGGTGACGCCCTCTACATGGTCGGGGACACCCCCGCGGACGTCGCCTCCGCGAGGACTCTCGGCGCCCGGGCGATCGGAGTGCGCACCGGAAACGGCGGTCGGCTGCTCTCGGCAGCGGACGCCGGCCCGGACCACCTCGCCGCCTGCGCGGCGGAGGCCGCGGCCGTCATTCTGGGCGAAATCCGTACGGCACCACGCGGATAGGCGGCACGACCGAAGGCCGGTGCGGCACAGCACCGGCCTTCGGTATGCCCTGGGTATCCTTTTGCGGCTTACGGAGCCGCGAACTCGGTGACGTCGTCGATGTACTCCGTCGGGTCGGGCACCTCCGCGTTGCGGAACGCCTCACGGCGTTCGTAACACGTACCGCAGGTACCGCAGTGACGGTCTCCGCCGCGATAGCACGACCAGCTCTCCCCCAAAGGGGCCCCGATCCGGTTTCCGTACACGGCGATGTCCGTCTTGCTCCAGGTGATGAACGGTGTTTCCACGTGCGGTGTGGGGAACCCCTCGTTCGCGACCTGTACGAGGTGGTCCAGCGCCTTGACGAAGGCCGGCCGGCAGTCGGGATAGATGAAGTGGTCGCCGGCGTGCATACCGAGGGCCACCACACCGGCCCGCCGCGCGACCGCCGCTCCCACCGCCACATTGGCGAGGATGGCGTTGCGGTTCGGGACGACCGTCGTGCGCATCGTCTCCTCGGCGTAGTGCCCCGAGGGAACGCTGACCTTGCTGTCGGTCAGCGCGGAGCCCTCCAGCAGGACGCCGATGCCGCTGAGGTCCACCACGTGGTGTTCCGCGCCGTAGTGTTCGGCTATCTTCCGGGCCGCGTCGATCTCCCGGTGGTGGCGCTGGCCGTAGTCGACCGTCACCGCGGTGAGCCGGTAGTGCAGCATGGCGTAGTGGGCGAGCAGCGTCGTGGAGTCCATGCCTCCCGACAGCACGACGACGGCACTGAACGGGTCCGGCTTCGTCGACGTTTCGGACAAGGCGCACCTCCGGGTGTCGGGACAACAGCGCGCCTGGGAACCGGCCGCCGTCTTCGGTCGACACCCAGCGTTCCGGTACCGCCCGCTCCGTGCCTCACGGTGGCGTCCGAGAATTCGGCCTTCGGACCGAAAGGGTGCGGCGTCCTGCGTCACCCGCGGCCGGGTGACGCAGGACGCCGGAACACGGAGACCGCCGGGGTCAGGCCACCGGGGCCGGGTAGGTCGGGTACTCCACCCCGGAGACGTGCTGCACGACGCGGATGACCTGGCAGGAGTAGCCGAACTCGTTGTCGTACCAGAGGTAGAGGATCGCGTTGTCGCCGTCGACCTTGGTGGCGCCCGCGTCGACGATCGAGGCGTGGCGCGAGCCGATGAAGTCGTTCGAGACCGCGTCGGGCGCGCTGGTGAAGTCGATCTGGCGCTTGAGCGGCGAGGTCAGCGACACGTTGCGGAGGTAGTCGAGGACCTC
The DNA here is from genome assembly GCF_044329785.1 of Streptomyces sp. NPDC017529. Lineage (NCBI taxonomy): Bacteria > Bacillati > Actinomycetota > Actinomycetes > Kitasatosporales > Streptomycetaceae > Streptomyces > Streptomyces sp. NPDC017529. The sequence continues at coordinate 105,774 of NZ_JBIRJY010000010.1, read as the reverse complement.
TTCGCGGGTGGCCTCGCGCCCGAGCCGCAGGCTCAGGATCGCGATCGAGACGTCCGGTACGGGAACGCGGATCGAGCTGCCGGTGATGGGCGCCTTCAGGTCGGGCAGCGCCTTGGCGACGGCGGAGGCCGCGCCGGTCTCGGTGATGACCATGTTGAGCGGCGCCGAGCGGCCGCGGCGGTCCGCCTTGTGGTAGTTGTCCAGCAGGTTCTGGTCGTTGGTGAACGAGTGGACGGTCTCCACGTGGCCGCGCAGCACGCCGTACTCGTCCGCCATGGCCTTCAGCGGCGGCACGATCGCGTTGGTGGTGCACGAAGCGCAGGACAGGATCTGCTCGTCCGGCTTGATCGTCTCGTGGTTGACGCCGTGCACGATGTTGGGGACGTCACCCTTGCCCGGCGCGGTCAGGACGACCTTGTCGATGCCGGGGCGCAGGTGCTTGGACAGGCCCTCGCGGTCGCGCCACTTGCCGGTGTTGTCGATGAGGATGGCGTCCTTGATGCCGTACGCCGTGTAGTCGACCTCGGAGGGGTCGTTGGCGTAGATCACCTTGATCTCGTTGCCGTTGGCGACGATCGTGCTGCTCGCCTCGTCGACCGTGATCGTGCCCTGGAACTGGCCGTGGATGGAGTCGCGGCGCAGCAGCGAGGCGCGCTTGACGATGTCCTGGTCGCCGCCCTGCCGGACGACGACGGCGCGCAGGCGCAGGCCGTTGCCGGAACCGGCCTTCTCGATGAGCAGGCGGGCGACGAGGCGGCCGATGCGCCCGAAGCCGTAGAGGACGACATCGCGCCCCTCGCGGCACTCGATCTTGTTGTCGCCCATGGCGCCGGCGACGGCCTCGGCGGTGAACTCCGCCACGGTCAGGCCGCGGTCGTCGCTCTTGTACGTCGCGGCCAGCATGCCGATGTCGATCTGAGAGGGGCCGAGGTCCAGCGCGGCAAGGGCCTGCAGGAACGGCAGCGTCTCGGTGACCGAGAGCTCCTCGCCGGCGATCTGCCGGGCGAATCGGTGGGTCTTGAGGATGCTGACCACCGACTTGTTCACCAGGGAGCGGCTGTGCAGCAGGACCGTGACGTCCCGCTCGCGGTGCAGCTTCCCGATGATCGGGATCATCGACTCCGCGATCTCCTCGCGGTTCTTCCAGTTTGTGAACGAGTCCTCGTTGACAGTCACAGTTCCACTTTCGAGCTAGGCGGTGCTCAGATGCTAACCCGCCGACATTTTGATCGTTCAAACGGTGTCGGTCGACCGGGCGGTCGCGACCGTGCCCACGCCGAGAGCGCGGTGCGAAATGCCCGTATACGCGGCGAAATGCGCACCAGTTTGCTTGTGTGGCGGCCTCCCTCGTCGCGGCCGAAGCCAGCGCTCGGCGGCCTCCCGGCTCACCACGCCGCCGAGAGACCTCCTCCTGTTTGCGGACGATCAAGGCGGGTAACCAGCTCCCGGAGGTACGGACCATGAGCTGCGCCGACGCGACCCCGTGTTCTTACCCGCCCCCGCCATGGCACCTGCGCGGGCACCTGTGGGGCGGCCTCTTCGCCGCGGAATCGTCCCCGGCCCCGCCTCCCGACCTCTCCCCCGTGCTCCCCCGCTCCCTGGTCGTCCTCCTCATCAGGTATCGCGAGGGCACCCTCGTCTACGACGAGTTGCTGGTCGGCACGCTCGCACGCCGTGGCCTGCGGGCCGGGGTGCACGTCCACCGGATCTGGGTGGACGACGAGCAGTCGATGTGGGGCGGCCGGCGCATCTGGGGCGTGCCCAAGGAGTTGGCCGGCTTCCAGTGGGACGGCCCGCGGGTCCGCGTCACCGACGGCGAAGGGCTCGTCGCCACCCTCGGCGTGACGTCCAAGGGACCGTCGCTCCCCCGCCTCCCCTTGCCCTTGGCCGCCTTCGGCTCCCGCGACGGAACCCGGACGTTCATCACCGCACGGTTCAGCGCCCGCCCGTCGGCCGGCTCCCTGCATGCCTACGAGTGGTCGGCCGGGCTGCCCGCGCTCCGCCGGCCCGACGCCCCGCTCGGTCTCGCCGCGGCGTCGTTCGACATCCGCATGCCCGCACCGGCGCTGCTGCCGCGCCGCTCACCGCGCCCTGGCCAGCAGAGCCCGCACGTCGGCGACTTCCGGTGAACCCAATTGCTCGTGGATCGCCAGGGCCTCTTCCCAGCAGGCACGGGCCCGGTCGGCGTGCCGGGTACGCCGCAGGGCGCGTCCGAGGACGATGAGGGCATTGGCGCGGACCCAGGTGCTGCCGGTGCCGCGCGAGGTCGCGAGGGCCTGTTCGGCAAGGCCGGCGGCCTGCGTCGGCCGGCCGGCGGCGAGATGGATCTCCGCCATGCGCCAGTAGGTCATCGCCTCCCACAGGCGGTACCGGCTGTGCCGGAAGATGCGCAGTACCTGGTCCAGCTGCTCCAACGCGTCCTCGCGGCGGTCGGCCTGGGCCAGTGCCAGCGCGAGGTTGTACTTCCCGCTGGCCAGCCGCAGCGTCGCCCCCATGGCCTGGTACATGGCCAGGGCCTGCTCCGCCAGGTGCACCGCCTCTTGGACGCGTCCCACATCCAGGTAGAGGCGGGACAGGTTCGCGAGGACGCTCGCGGTGCTGTTCCGGTTGCCGTAGCGGCGGAAGGCGTCGAGCGCCTGGGTCAGGTACGCCTCCGCCTCTTCGTGGCGGCGTTGCACGCTCGCGAGGATGCCGCTCTCGTTGAGGGCGTGGGCGGAGAGCACCGGGTCCGCACAGCGGAGCCGGAGCACCAGGGCGGCCTGCGCCGACTGCTCCGCCTCCTTGATACGGCCGGCCAGGAGGTGGAGGTGCGCCATGGGGCAGTGCAGCCGGCCCTCGGCGCGTGCGTCGTCCGCCTGCTGGGCCGCGGCCACCAGGTGGGCGTTCACCTCCACGTACTGCCGGTCGTCCGCGCCGGATTCGGCCAGGTCCTTGGCGACCAGCAGGAGGTCGGCCGCGCGGCGCAGCCCCGGGCCGTGGGCCGCGGCCCTGGCGCACGCCAGCAAGTTCCTGGCCTCGTTGAACAACCAGGTCAGCGCGGCGTCGTTGCTGTCGAAGACCAGTCCGGGCCACCGCGTGGGTTCGAGGTGGTCGAGCACGGGGTCGCCGGGCCGCTCGATCACGTACACCTGCGCGGTCGTCGCCAGGTAGAAGTCGAGTAATCGCGACAGCGCCGCTTCCCGCTGCGCCGGGTCCTCGTCGCGTTCGGCACAGGAGCGCGCGTACAGGCGTACGAGGTCGTGGCAGCGGTAGCGGTCCGGGGCGGCCGACTCCAGCAACGAGGCGTCCACCAGGGACTCCAGCAGCTCCGCGGCCTCCGCCGGGTCCAGGCCGAGCAGGGCCGCCGCGGCGGGGAGAGAGATGTCCGGGCCGCCGGGCAGGCCCAGCAGGCGGAAGGCGCGGGCCTGGCGAGGCGAGAGCTGCCCGTACCCCCATTCGAACGTGGCCGTGATCGCGAGGTCGCCCGCCCGCAGCTCGCGCAGCCGGTTCCGTTCGTCGGCCAGCTTGCGTGCCAGGTCGGCGACGCTCCAGGCGCGGCGTGCGGCCAGGCGGGAGGCGGCGATGCGGATGGCCAGCGGCAGGTAGCCGCACGAGGCCACCACGTCCGGGGCGGCCTCGTGCTCCACGCCCGCGATGCAGGAGAACAGGGCCAGCGCCTCCTGGGGGTCCATGACGTCCAGGTCGACCAGGTGCGCGCCTTCCAGGCCGGTCATCCGGGTACGGCTGCTGATCAGGGCGGCGCAGCCTCTGGCACCCGGCAGCAGGGGCCTGACCTGCCCGGCGTCGCGGGCGTTGTCCAGCAGGACCAGGACGCGGCGGCCGTCGAGGGCGGACCGGTAGAGCGCGGCGCGTTCCGTCACGCCGCGGGGCAGCGCCGCGTCGGGGGTGCCCAGCGCGCGCAGGAACGCGCCGAGGACGGCTTCGGGGTCGGCCGGGCCGGGGCCGGCTCCCTGGAGGTCCACGTACAGCTGGCCGTCGGGGAAATGCGACCGGACGCCGTGCGCGACGTGAATGGCGAGTGCGGTCTTTCCGACGCCGCCGATTCCCGAGATGGCGGCCACCACCATCGGCTGCCCCTCCGCCGCGGCGAGTTGTTCGCGCAATTCCTTGGCCGCGAACGACTGGCCCGTGAAGTCGCGGATGTCGGCCGGCAGTTGCGCGGGCCGCACCGATATGACGCCCGGGCCGTGCGCCGCTTCCCGCCCGCCGCTGCGCGGCGCGGCCAGTGCGGGGTCGGCCCTGAGTATCTTCTGGTGCAGTTCGGAGAGTTCCGCGCCGGGGTCGGTGCCGAGTTCGTCGGCGAGCAGCCGCCGGGTGTCCGCGTAGGCGGCCAGCGCCTCGGCCTGGCGTCCGCTGCGGTAGAGCGCGAGCATCAACAGTTCCCGCAGCCGTTCGCGCAGCGGGTGCGCCGCGACCAGGGTGGTCAGTTCGGCGACGGCCTCCGCGTGGTGGCCGGTCTCCAGGTCGAGGCCGAGGCGGGCTTCCAGGAGGGTGAGGTAGCGCTCTTCGAGGCGGGTGCGCTGGACCGCGCAGTACGGGCCGGGCACGCCGGCCATCGTCTCGCCGGTCCACAGGTCCAGCGCCTCGCTCAGCAGCGCGCGGGCGCGGTCGGTGTGGCCGGAGCCGCGGGCCTGTTCCGCCTCGGCCGCGAGCCGTTCGGCGACATCGAGGTCGAGTGACCCCGCGCCGGCCAGGAGCGCGTAGCCACGGGACTCGCTCACCAGTATGCCCGCGTCCGGGCCGAGGGCCTTGCGCAGCCGGAACGCGTATGTGCGGAGCGCGGCCACCGCGGTGGCCGGCGGGTCCTCGCCCCACAGGGCGTCGACCAGCTCCGGCGCGGACGCGACCCGCCCGCCCCTGAGCAGCAGCACGGCGAGCAGCGCACGCTGCTGCGGTGAACCGGCGTCGAGCCGCTCACCACCCCGCCACAGCCCCACCGGCCCGAGCACGGTGAACCGGAGCCGCCGCCCGTCACCCACCCCTTCAGCCATGACACCCCTGTCTTCACATAGTGCCCCCACCTGCCATCCTCCCTTGCCCGGGGCCCGTTCGTCAGCACGGTGCAAGCCTCGCGGGCCGGGGTACGGCCGGTTTCCCGCGTACCGCGCGGGGCCGTAAACGGAAATCCGGTACGGCGGAGAACTCGGCGCCGAGGCCCGCCGGAATCGTGTGCCATCGACCAGGAAATTAATACGCTCATTCGACCCACCCGAATAGAGTGAAAATCGACCGCACCGCGCAACAGATGGGCGTCTCATCAGGTTGATTGGGTGTCGGCGGCCCTCCAGCCGGGACAGCGGGCACCGAGTGCCCCCTGTCAGGCCGCCAGTCCCATTTCACGATTTCGAGGAGCAACATTCCATGTCGCGTGTCATCAAGTCTGCCGCTGCCGCCGTAGGAACCTGCGCCATCCTCCTGGGCGGTGCGGGCCTCGCGACTGCCGACTCGGGAACCCAGGGCGCGGCGCTCAACTCACCGGGCGTGATCTCCGGCAACACCGTTCAGGTCCCGGTCCACGTGCCGGTCAACGTCTGCGGCAACACCATCAACGTCGTCGGACTGCTCAACCCGGCCTTCGGCAACACGTGCGTCAACGACTGACGTTCTCCGCGTGACGCGGGGTGCGGGGCGGCTCGAGAGGGCGCCCCGCACCCCGTTTTCCATGCCGGGAACCCGGCGTTCGGCCCGCTCTGTCCGAGCATGGCCCCCGGCCCTCGTAAGATGCCCACCGTAACGACTTGGCCAGGGGAGACGACGCTGATGGACTTCCGGCTGCTCGGGCCGGTGTCGGCCTTCTCGGGAGACGTACGGGTGCCGCTCGGTCCCCCCAAGCGCCGGGCGGTGCTGGCGCTGCTGGTACTGGCCGAGGGGGCACCCGTCAGCTCCGAGCGCATCATCGAGGCCCTGTGGGACACCGAGCCGCCGACGCACGCCCGGACCATCGTCTACGGCCATGTGTCCGCCCTGCGCGGGTCGCTGCACATCTCGCCCGCGGCCGGTGTCGTGACCGAGAGCGCCGGCTACGCGCTCCAGGCCGCGCCGGAGGCGGCGGACGTGTGGCGCTTCCGCGCACTGGTGCGGCGCGCCACGGCCGCTCCCCCCGGAGAGGAGGCGGCCGCACTGCTGCGGGAGGCCCTCGGCCTGTGGCGTGGCCGGGCGCTCGGCGGGACCGGCGGCACGGCGCTGATGGCGGCGGCCGCCGACCGGCTCGTGGAGGAACAGCTCGCCGCGCTGGAGCACTTCGCCGCGGCCCTGCACGCGTGCGGCCGGGGCGGGGAAGCCCTCGTACTGCTCCAGCCCGCGGTCGAACTCCACCCGCTGCGCGAGTCCCTGATCGCGGCCACCGTCCGCTCGCTGTACGACGCCGACCGCCAGGCCGACGCCGTCGCGCTCTACCGCCGTACGCAACGCCTGCTCGCCCGGGAACTGGGCGTCGACCCGGGCGCCGCGCTGTCCGAGGCGTACCTCGCCATCCTGCGTTCCCGGCCGGCGGACCGGCCGGCCACCGAGCGGCCCGCGCCGGTGCCGTCGCCGGCGGAGTCACCGGCGCGGCGGCCCGCCGCCGCGGACGTGCCCCCGCCGTCCCCGTGCCTGCTCCCCCGCGCCCCGGCCGGCTTCGTGGGCCGTGCGGGCGACCTGGCGCGGCTCACCGGGACCGCGCGGTCGGGCGACGCGCCGTTGAGCGTGATCATGGGCCCCGGTGGGGTCGGCAAGACGTCGCTGGCGGTCCACTGGGCGTACGCGCACGCCGGCGACTTCCCCGGCGGCATCCTCTACGCCGACCTGCACGCCGAGGACGCGGGCGGCACCGGCTCCCAACCGGCCGGTGTCCTGCACGACTTCCTGCTGGCCCTGGGCGTGCCCGAGGAGCAACTGCCGGCGGACGCGCGGGCCGCGGGGCGCCTGTACCGCGAGCGGCTCGCCGGCCGCCGTGTCCTCGTCCTGCTGGACGACGCCCGGAACTCCGCACAGGTACGCCCCCTGTTGCCCGGCATGCCCGGAAGCACCGTGCTGGTCACCAGCCGCAACCGGCTGGAGGGGCTGGTGGCCACGGACTGCGCCCGGCTGCTGCCGCTGGAACGGCTGGCGCCCGTGGACGGCGTACAGGTCCTGCGTACCGTCATCGGCGACGCCCGGACGGCCGCCGAGCCCGCCGCCGCGAGCGAACTGGCCGCCCTCTGCGACGGACTGCCGCTGGCGCTGCGGCTGGCCGCGGCGCGGCTCGCCGCACGGCCCCGGCTCACCCTGCGCGCGATGGCCGACGACCTGGCCGACGAGCACCGGCGGCTTCCGCTGCTGTCCGGCGAGGACCTCGGGGTGGAGGCGACGCTGCGGCTGAGCGTGCAGCAGCTGCCGCCGGCCGGGGCGCTGCTCTTCCGCCAGTTGGCGCTGCACGTCGGGCCGGAACTCGACGGCGGTGCCGCGGCGGCGCTCAGCGGTCTGCCGCCCGCCGCGGCACGTGCCGCCCTGGAGGAACTGGCCGCCGCCCACCTCGTCGAGGAGAGGGCCGGCGACCGGTACCTGATGCACGACCTGACGCGGCTGTACGCCCGCTCGTTCGCGGACCGGGCCGACGCGGCCGGGCTGCACCGGCTGCTCGTGCACTACCTGGCCGCCGCCGGGGCCGCCGCGGCGGCGGCCGAACCCGGCAGCCAGCCCTGTTGCTCCCTGCCTCCCGGCGTGTCCCCGCCCGCCTCGCCACCGGCCTTCGCCGACCGCGCCACCGCGATGGCCTGGTACGTCACCGAGCGCGCCAACCTCACAGCGGCGGTGGCCGCGGCGGCCGAGGCCGGGCACACGGAACTCACCTGGCGTATCGCCGTGCAGCTGTGGCCACTTGTCGTACGCCAGGTACACGACGGGTGGGAGCCGACCCTCGAACGCGCCCTCGCCGCCGCGACCGCGCTGGACGACCCGGACGCCGAGTCGCGGCTGTGCTCGCTGCTCGGCTGGGTCCTCACCGAGAACGGGCGGCACGCCGCGGCGCTGGCACACCTGTGCCGCGCGCCCGACCTGGCCGTACGCGCCGAGGACCCGCGCGGCCAGGTGATCGCCCTGATCAACTGGGCGGCCGCGCTGGAGCGGGTCGGCGACCTGTCCGGTGCCGGGACACGGCGGGAGCAGGCCGCGCGGATGGCGCACGCCCTGGGCCACCCGCACACCGAAACCCTGGCCCTCTACCACCTGGCGGCCCACTGCCTCGCCGCCGGCCGCCCCGACGAGGCGCTGGCCCACGGCCGGCGGGGACTGGAGCTGGCCCCTGACGAGCAGTCGGACGAGCGGCGGGCGCTGCTCCTCGACGTCTGCGGCCAGGCGTTGCAGGCCCTCGGCCGCGGGGCCGAGGCCCGCCGCTGCCTCACCGAGGCAACCGTCCGCGCCCTGGCGGGCTGACCGCCCGGCGCCGCACCGGGCCGGGCGGGCACGGCCAAGGCCCTCGGCATCTGCCAGAATCGCCGGATGCTGAGCATCGGAACGACAGTGCTGGGCGCCTCCGACGTCCGGCGCGCCGCGGAGTTCTGGACCCGGGCTCTGGACTACGTCCCCCGTGACGGGACGGTGACGGACGACTGGACGATCCTGGTGCCGGCCGGCGGCTCCGGAGCGGGCCTGGCCATCGGCCGCAGCACGACGCCCGTGCAGGACCACCCGAGAGTCCATCTCGACCTGTACGCCGGTGACGCCGCCGACCAGGAAGCCGAAGTGGCACGGCTGGTCTCCCTCGGAGCCGAACGCGTCGACTGGGACGCGTACCCGGACGACGCCGACTTCGTCGTACTCGCCGACACCGAGGGCAATCGCTTCTGCGTCATCGACACCGGCCGCGGGTGACCTCCGGCCCGGATCACCGGTCGGAGACCTTGTGGACGGTGGTGTCGTCGGGGTCCAGCCGCCGCCCGTCCGCTGACAGCACTTCCAGTGTGCGCAGGCGATGTCCCTCTCGGCGGTCGACCAACTGTGAGTGGGGTTCGCCGGGGGCGAAGAAGTTCGCTTCGCCCCACTGCCGCAGTGCCACGATGACGGGGAAGAGCGCCTTGCCCTTCGGAGTCAGTACGTACTCGCGGTAGGCGCTGCCGTCCGCGGCGGGGACGGATTCGAGGACACCGCCGGCGACCAAGGTGCGCAGTCGCGCGGTGAGGATGTTCTTGGCCACGCCGAGGCTGCGCTGGAACTCGCCGAAGCGCCGGCTTCCGTCGAAGGCGTCGCGCACGATCAGCAGGGACCACCAGTCGCCGATCGCGTCCACCGACCGGGCGACGGGGCATTCACTGTCGTCGAAGCGTGTCCTGGTCACCATGGCGGTCCCCATTCTCGTAGCGGTTGCAACATGCTACCAATGGGACTACCTTCGCCACCTGGTAGCAAGTTGCAACCATGAATGGGGAGGGGTGCCGATGCCCCGCAACAGCGAGGCCGCGACACGGCGGACCGAGGTCCGGAGCGGGGAAGGCGGCGCCGCGTCCGCCCTGTCCCGCGGCGTCGTCATACTGTTCGCCGTCGCCTGCGGGGCCGCGGTGGCCAACGTCTACTTCTCCCAGCCGCTCCTGGTGACCATGGGCGGCGACCTCGCCATGAGCCCGGCACTTGTCGGCAACGTGGTCACCCTCACGCATGTCGGATACGGACTGGGGCTCTTCTTCCTCGTGCCGTTGGGCGATGTCGTCGGCCGCAGGCGGCTCGTCGTGGCGCAGTTGCTGCTGCTGGTGGTGGCGTTGACCGTGGTCGCCACCGCCCGCACGGCGGCGGCCCTGCTCGCGGGCATGGCGGCGACGGGGCTTCTCGCGGTCGTCACCCAGACGCTTGTGGCCTTCGCGGCCTCCCTGGCCCCCGCCGACCGGCACGGACGGGTCGTCGGCCTGGTCACCAGCGGCGTGGTCATCGGAATCCTGCTCGCCCGCACCGCCTCCGGCCTCATGGCCGACCTCGCGGGCTGGCGCTCCGTCTACCTCGCCTCGGCGTCGCTCACCGCTCTGCTCGCCCTGGTCCTGTACCGAGTGCTGCCGCGCCACAGTGACACTTCGCCCGCAGCCCTGCGCTACGGACAGCTGCTGCGCTCCACGCTCACCCTGTTCGCACGGGAACGGCTCCTGCGGCTCCGGGCCTTGTTCGGTCTGCTGGTCTTCGCCGCCTTCAGCACCTTGTGGAGCAGCATCGCACTGCCGCTCAGCGAGGCCCCGTACTTCCTGCCCCACAGCGCGATCGGGGCGCTGGGACTGGTCGGTGTCGCGGGCGCCCTGGCCGCGACCGTGGCGGGCCGTCTGAACGACCGCGGCCTCTCCCAGCGGACCACGGGCGTCGCCCTGGCGCTGCTCGCCGCCTCGTGGCTGCCCTTGGCCTTCACCCGCAGCTCGCTCTGGGCGCTGGCCGCGGGGGTGGTCCTTCTCGACCTCGCCGTGCAGGCGGTCCACGTCACCAACCAGTCCCTGATCTACGCGCTGCACCCGGCCGCGGGCAGCCGCCTGATCGGCGGATACATGGTCTTCTACGCGATCGGCAGCGCCACCGGCGCCATCGCCGCGACCTCCCTCTACACGGCGGCCGGCTGGGGCGCCGTATGCGTACTGGGCGCCGCGTTCAGCTGCCTCGGGCTCGTGCTGTGGGCGTTCACCCGGCACCGCGTCCCGGGCCCCGCCGCCGGGACGGCCGCTCGCTGACTACCCACTCAGGGCCGCGACGGTGGCGTCGAAGTCGTCGGTGCGGGGGCGGTTGACGGGCAGCTTGGCGAGGAGGGCGGCCATGCCGCAGGTGTCGGTGGCGGCGGAGAAGACCAGGCCGCTGCCGATGGCGGCCGCGAGCCAGCGGGCCCGGGGATGTCGCGTGCCGGCCGCGAGGCCGAGGACGACGAGGGAGCCGGCGGCCAGGCGCACCTGGCGTTCCATGGGCCACACGGCCTTGGCCGTCGGGTCGCGGTGTACGGGGTGGCCCTGTCCGGTCCACGCGGTGGTGCCGCCGGTGAGGGTGGTGGCGGGGATGTCGGCGGCGGCCAGTTCGGCGTGGGCGGCGGCGGAGCGGCTGCCGGAGGCGCAGACGAGAAGGAGTTCTCCGCGGGTGGCGGCCGACTTGAGGGCGGGCAGGGCGCTGCGGAGGCGGTCGAGGGGGACGTTGTGGGCCCCCGGCAGGTGGCCCGCGGCGTATTCGCCGGGCGTGCGCACGTCGACGACGGTGTAGGAGTGCAGGCGGGCGGCAGCCTCGGCGGGCTGGACGGCGGTGAGGGCGGTCATGCTGATCTGCTCACTTTCGTACGGTCCGGGACGGATACCCCGATGAGATTAAGGTACCCCCGGGGGTATTCATTCCCGGGTTGGCGGTTCCCGAAGGAGGACGTATGGAAATGGAGCTGGCTGCCGACGAGCTGAAGTCGGTGCTCAACCGGCTGCGGCGGGCTCAGGGGCAGATCGCCGGAATCATCAAGATGATCGAGGACGGCCGGGATTGCGAGGATGTGATCACCCAGCTGGCCGCGGTGTCGCGGGCGCTGGACCGGGCGGGCTTCGCGATCATCGCCACCGGGCTCCAGCACTGCGTGGCCGACGGCACCCGCACGGCCGGCGACCGGGACCGGCTGCGGGCCAGACTGGAGAAGCTGTTCCTGTCCCTGGCCTGACGGGCGGGAGCAAGGGGCGGCCGGGATCAGGTGTCCGTGACGTCGAGTCCGGCCCCGGCGGCGGCGCCGAGGCCGTCGTCCACCGCGACCACCTCCCGGCCGGCCGCGTGCAGAAGAGAGGCGGCGATGGCGGCGCGCATGCCGCCCGCGCAGTGCACCCAGACGGTTCCGGCGGGCACCTCGGCGAGACGGCCGTACAGCTCGTGGACGGGGATGTGCACCGAGCCCGCGATGTGCCCGTCGGCGCGTTCGGAGTCGCGCCGCACGTCCAGCACCACGACCTCCTCGCCGCGCTCGCGCACCGGTACGAGATCGGCGAACGTGGCGCGCGGGAAGGACACGAGCGCGCCGTCTTCACCGACCCACCGGGCCGGGTCACCGGTGGCGGCGGCCGCCGGACGGTCGATACCCACCCGGACCAGTTCCCGCTGCGCGCGCGCCACCTGCTCGGGCGTTTCGGCCAGCAGCGTGACGGGCTTGCCCCAGGGAATCAGCCAGGCCAGGTAGGTGGCGAGCCTGCCCTCGCCCTCGAAGTTGTACGAACCGGCCACGTGCCCCTCCGAGAAGGCGACGCGGTGGCGCAGGTCGACGACCCACTCCCCCGCCGCCAGCCGGGCGGCGATCTGCCGCGCGTCGGCGGGCTCGGGCGGGGTGAGGTCCACCGGTGCGGGCCCCGCGGCGTTGGCCGGACCCATGTGGGCGTAGTAGGCGGGCACGTCGTCCAGCCCGTCGAGCATGCGGGCGACGAAGGTGTCCGCGTCCAGGATCAGCGCGTCGTTGTTCCGGCGTTCCTTGCCGATCGTGGTCGTCTCTCCCTCGGCCTGGGAGGAGGAGCAGAAGCTGCCGAAACCGTGCGTGGGCAGCACCTGCACCTCGTCGTCCAGCGTGTCCGCCAGGTGGTGGGCGGAGGCGTGCTGGGCGCGGGCCAGTCGCCCGGTCAGGCGCGGCTCGACCAGGTCGGGACGGCCGACCGTACCGATCAGCAGCGACCCGCCGGTGAAGGCGGCCACCGCTCTCCCGCCCTCCTCCAGGACGTAGGAGGTGTGGTGCGGGGTGTGCCCCGGGGTGGCTGTCGCGCGCAGCACCAAGCCCTCGTCCACGCCGATGGTGTCGCCGTCCGCGACCGGCGTGCGCGCGAAGGACACCGAGGCGCCGGCGGGCACCAGGTAGCGGGCGCCGGTGACGCGGGCCAGGTGCAGGCCGCCGGTGACGTAGTCGTTGTGCACGTGCGTCTCGGCCACGAAGGCGATACGCACCCCTCGCCGTACGGCGGCCGCCATGACCCGGTCGATGTCGCGCTGCGGGTCGACGGCGACCGCGGCATCGGCACCTCCGGCCAGGTAGCTGCGATTGCCCAGACCCTCGAACTCCAGGGTGTCGACGAAGAACACGGCTGCGGATCCTCCCTGCGTCTGCGTACCGCTGCGAGTCGCGGTGCCCCCTGCTGCGCCGGGTACCCCTTCGGAGCTCACACATCCGGACATGCGTACGATCCGTGCGGCGATCCGCCGGTACGACCGCCGCGCGCCCCCGGCGCTCGCGTCAACCCGCCGACACCTCCTGGCACCCGGTTGCGCCGGCGCCGCACCAGCGATTGTCTGCCGGTCGTATCAACGACACGCCCCGGCCCCCCGCGTCCGGGCTCGACCCTGCGCGCTGCCCCCGCGCCGGCGTTCGACCGGCAGCAGAGCCGGGCAGGTCGGCGGCCCGCGCCATCCGGCCCCTTCCCTCCTCACCGGTCTGGCCGTATCTTCGACACGTCATCCCACTTCCACACTTGCCCTATTTATGAGTATTGAGACTCTGCTACCTACATAGTCTCAATGTCGCGTACGAGCCGTTTCTCTTAACTCCGGTTGTTCGTTTTGACGGGCATGTGTGACGCCACGGATGCGCATGTCCTGCCGGTCCAGCGGCTCGGCGGATGGGTCCTCAAACCGGCGCCGTCCTGTACACCTCCCGCCCCCACCGCCATGTCCACGGCGTACTGCCTGGAAGGCGGCGGCCGCTACGTCCGCCTGGAGCACTCGGCCGACCTGCTCGTCGGGCTGGTGCTCGAACTGGCCCGCGTCAGAACGGCCTTGTGGCCGCCGCCCGGCGCGCTTCCCCGGAGGCGATGACACGCACACCGCACCCGTACCGCTTGCCGCGCCACCGCCGTCGTCCCTCATCCGCACAGAGAGCCCGCTGTGTACGAACCCCCCATCCTGTTCCTCCTCGAACCCGTCGTCGACGCCTACTGGGTCCCGCACCAGATCACCGGCGACCCCGACGACCGGGAAGCCGGCTTCCCCACCGGCCTTCCGCCGGAGCCCGCCACGGAGTTCCACCCCGGCGACCCGCAGCCGCAGGCGCCCGGGTTCGTCCGCGGCCCGCTGTTCCGCGACCAGCCCGACGACGCGCTGCCCGACCTCGGCTACGACCCGGCCGAACTGGAGAACCTGGACGCCGAGCTGGCCCGGCTGCTGGTCACCGCGGAGCAGCCCGCCGTCGCCGACGCGCGGGCGGACGGGGAGCAGGAGCCGCGCACGGCGGCCCGGCACCGGAAGGCCGCCCCGGTGCGCGCCGCGCGCGAACGGCCCGCGGGGAACGGCTGGTCGTGGCGGCGGGCGGCCGGGCGGGCCTGCGTACTGGCCACCGGAAGCATCGTGGTGACGGTCAGCGCGCTGGGCGCCGCCGCCTCCTACCCTCCCCTGTACCGCGTGGCGGCCGACGCCGCTCCGCCCGGCGTCGCCCAGCTCTGGCCCCTCCTGGTCTACGGCCCCTGGATCGCGGGCACCCTGTCCATCCTGCGCGCCCGCACCCACCGGCGCCGCAGCCTGCACGCCTGGTGCGTCGTCGTGCTCTTCGCCGCGGTCGCCATGGCGCTGAGCGTCGTCAACGCCCCCACCACCCCGGCCGGCATCACCGTCGCCGCCCTGCCGCCGGCCACCATCGTGCTCTGCTTCCACCAGCTCGTACGCCAACTCGACCTGCCCACGCCCCCGGTGGCGCCCGGCCGGCACGCGCACTTCACCCGCGGCATCCACCGCCAGCGTCCGGGCCGGTGAGGCCGCGGCGGAGCCCGTACCGGCCGGAGCGGGCGGGCAGGGCGGCGGGGCCGGACCGGACGGACACGGAGCGTGTTTGGCGCACCCGGATTGTTGGGCAGTCGGTTGATCCCAGGAGTTCCCAATGGAGTTGAGGTCGGATGTCGGTGGAACATGGCGAGTGGGAGCGGGGCCCGGCCGGGCACGGATCCTTCCGGGCGCGGGTGGTGCCGCCCTTCGGGGCAGCCGTGACGACGGCCGTTCCGGCGACGGCGGTGATCTGTACTTCGTGATCGTGCACCCCAGGACCGGCCCGGACGAGCGAGTGGATCCCAAGGACGGAGCGTTGCTGCCCATGTGGGTCCGCAGGGCCCGCACCGTACTGGTCGGCTTCACCGTCCTCGCCATGGCCGCGGCCCTGACCGTCTCCCTTCTCAACGGCTGAGGTCCGCCGGTACCGCCGGCCTCCCGAGGCCGCGGCCCGATGGCCGCCTGCACCGCTCCGGCGGCGGCAAGGCGGCCATTTTGCCTGCCCGTTCACGTCCCGGACACGTTACCCACTGGTAAGTCGTCATCCGCAGCACGCACCATCACCGCTGCACGCTTCCGGCCCCCCGGCCACCCGACGACCGACACCAGGAGTCTTCGTGCCCTCGATCCGCAGCACCCGAACGGCATCGCTCACGCTCGCCACGGCCCTCGCGGCGTTCTTGACGGCCGTGCCGTTCCCGGCCGGAGCCGCACCGCTCGGCGCGCTGCCCGCCGTCACGCCGCGCGCCGAGACCGCGGCGCTGCACGACGACGCGGCCGGCGGCAAGGCCGACGCCGACGACCCGGCGATCTGGCGCAACGCCGCCGACCCGGGCCGCAGCCTGGTGGTCGCCACCGCCAAACAGGGCGGTCTGCGGGTCTACGACCTGGACGCCCGCGAGGTGCAGTCGCTGCCCGCACCCGCCGCACCCGGCGGCGGCCACGCTCCCGGCCGGTTCAACAACGTCGACCTGGTGCACGGCCTGCGGCTGTCCTCGGGCCGCGCCGACCTGGCGGTGACCAGCGACCGCGGCAACGACCGGCTGCGCTTCTACCGCATCGACCGCGACCGCGCCGGCGGCCCACTCACCGATGTGACGGACCCGGCGGCCCCGCCCGTCTTCTCCTCCTCCCAGCAGGAGATCGACGAGCAGCGGACCGCATACGGCCTGGCCACCTGGACCGACCAGGCCACCGGCCGCTCGTACGCCCTGGTCAGCCGCCGCGAGCGGACGACCCTCGCCCTGCTGGAGCTGGTTCCCGGCCCCGGCGGCACGGTCGGCTACCGCAAGGTCCGCACCCTGGATCTCCCCGCCTCCTTCCGCCTGCCGAACGGCAGGTCCTGGTCGCCCTGCGCCGAGCCCGGCGAACTCCCGCAGGTCGAGGGCATGGTGGTCGATCCGGCCGACGGCACGCTGTACGCGGGGCAGGAGGACGTCGGCATCTGGCGGTTGCGCGCCGACCTGACCGGCAAGCCGGAACTCATCGACAGGGTCCGCGAGTACGGCGTACCGGCCACGTACGACGCGGCCACCGAGAAGTGCGTGGCGGGCGCCGACCCCGGCTACGGGGGCAAGCGGCTGACGGCCGACGTGGAGGGCCTGACGCTGGTCACCGAGTCCGGTGGCGACGGCTACCTGCTGGCGTCCAGCCAGGGGGACGACACCTTCGCCGCGTACGACCGCGAGATATCCGACGACAACGAGTACGAGGGCGGCTTCCGCGTCACCGCGGCCTCGAAGGCCCTGGACGGCTCGGAGGAGTGCGACGGCGCCGCCGCGCTGGCCGCGCCGCTGGGCGCCAAGTACCCGAAGGGCCTGCTCGTCGTGCAGGACGGCCACGACTCCCCCGAGGACGGCGAACGCCCGTCCACCGGCTTCAAGTTCGTCGACCTCCGGGACGTGCTGGACGCCGTGGACGACTGATCCGCGGGCTGCGGCGGAACGGTTCACCCGTAGCGGATGAAGCGGGTACCGCCGCGCGGCGCTGCGATGCGGTCATGGCTGCGCATCGCGGCGCCGAAGGCCCGCTGGAAACCGTCCTGTTGCTCGGCCCGCGGCTGGCTCTCGGCGCCGCGACCGCCGTGGGCACGGTGGCGCGCGCCGCGCTGCGGCGGCTCGTAGCCTCCGTCGTCGCCCAGCTCGACCTGGACGACCTGGTGTCCCGGGTGGACGTGGACCGGGTGGCGGACCGGGTGGACGTGGACCGCGTCGCCGACCGTGTCGACGTCGAACGGATCGCGCGGCGCGTCGACCTCGACGCCGTGCTGGACCGGGTCGATGTGGCCGCGCTCACCCGGCAGGTGCTGGAAGAGATCGACATCGGCCGGATCGTCCGCGACACGGGCGGCGGCATGACCGCCGAGGCGCGGGACGCCGTACGGCTGCGGAGCGCGCGTGCCGACCGGTTGGTGGACGCCTTCACCGACCGGCTGCTACGACGCGACGGTACCGGCCGGACACCCCTGTGACGCCTGCCGCGTCCGCCGAAGGACCCTCCCGGCAGCTCCAGGGCCGCACCGCGGGGCTGGTGACCCGCGCCCTGACAGCCGTCGCGGACACTCTCGTGGTGCTCGGCATCGCCGTACTGGCCGGGTTCGGCTTCGGAGCCGTCCGCTTGCTGGTCCTCGGGCCGCCGTTCGCCGTGCCGAGACCGTCGGACTGGCTCACCGGTTCCCTCGGCTTCGCGCTCGCCGTCGGATACCTGGCCTTGGGGTGGACGACGACGGGGACGACCGTGGGCGGCCGGCTGATGGGAGTGCGCGTGGCGGACCGCTCGGGACGGCGGCTCCGGGCCGGCCGCGCCCTGCTCAGGGCCGCGCTGTGCGTCGTGCTGCCACTGGGGCTGCTCTGGGTGCCGTTGAGCAGGCGGGACGCGTCCGTCGCCGATGCCGTCGTGCGCAGTGCGGTGGTGTACGACTGGTACGGCAGGCGGGTCCGGCGGGCGCGGCCGTGAGGCGGCGCCCGGCCTCGCCCGGCAACGGGTTCAGGTCGCGGACTTCGCCGCTCCGGCGCGGGCGGCCGGCTGCCGAGGGAGCAGCATGGCGGCGACGAAGCCGCCGCACCCGATGACCGCCAGCACGATCAGCGCGGCGGCGTACGAGCCGAAGGCGAGGTCGGCGACGAGGATGGTGCCGGCGACCGCCGTGCCGAGCGAGGACCCGAGGTTGGACACGCTGCGCGACAGGCCGGAGATCTCGCCCTGCCGCTCCTCGGGGAAACTGGACTGCACGATGTTCACCGACGGGGTCAGCATCACGCCGAGCCCCAGGCCGATCATGAGCAGTCCGGGCGCGCTCGCCCACGCGTTCGACGAGTCGCCCGCCATGGCGAGGAGCGTGGCGATGCCGACGGCCGTCACGGCGAAGCCGGTCATGACGAGGGTCCGCGGTGCGCGCCGCTTCGCGAAGCGCTCGGCGGCGAGCGAGGCCACGAGCAGGCCTGCGGTGGCCGCCGTGAAGATCACTCCGGTCCGGACCGCGTCGTAACCGCGTACGACCTGGAGGTAGGCGGCCACCACGAACGACACTCCCATGAGGATCAGCCATTGGAGGTGCTGGGTGAGCAGGCCGAGGTTGGACGTGCGGTCGCGGAACAGGCTCGTGGACAGCAGCGGTTCGGCACCGGCGCGCTCCTTCGCCCGTATCCACCGGAAGAACCCGGCCAGGACGAGGCCTCCGAGCAGGAGCAGCCCCGCCATCAGCCAGCCGTTGTCGTCGGCGGCCAGGATGCCGGCGACGACGAGGACCAGGCCGGCGGCGGACAGGACCGCGCCGACGGTGTCGAAGGGGCGCGTGGGGTCGGGGGGCAGCGGATCGTCGATCCGGCGGCTCAGTACCACGATCACCACGACCACCAGCGCCTGGAAGACGAAGGCCGCCCGCCAGCTCAGCCCCCAGGAGATGAGCCCGCCGATCAGCGGGCCGGCGGCCGCGCCGATGCCGCCCATCGCCATGATCGCCCCGAACGCGCGGGCGCGGGCGGTGGCTTCCGTGAAGTACAGCGTGGTGAGGATGTAGACCGGTGGAATGAGCAGTGCCGTGCCGACGCCTTCGAGGACCGAGTTGCCGAGGACCAGGACGCCGAGGCCCGGCGCGGCCGCGCTGAGCAGGGCGCCGACGCCGTAGACGGCGAGACCGGCCACCAGGCACCGCTTGCGGCCGAGGCGGTCGGTCAGCTTGCCGCCGGGGATCATCAGGGCTGCCATGACCAGCAGGAAGATGGTGATCGCGAGCTGTACCCCCTGCACGGTGGTGTCGAGGTCCTCGCTGATGTCGTTGATCATCACGTTCATGTTGGAGCCGGCGAAGCTGCAGATGAACTGCGCGAGCGCGAGCGGCAGCAGCACCTGCCCTGGTGTGCCCGGCGCGCGTCCGCGGGTCCCCGATCCGGTGGGAGCGGGCGGTACGGCCATCGTCTCGCCTCCGATCGCTGTTGCCCGGCGTACGTGCGGACCGTCCGCCGGGCGCCGTTCATCGTCCCGGCCGGATGATCGCGCGTCGTCACCCGCCGGGGGTGACGACGTGCCCCGGCGCCCGGGGCATCGTCGGCGCCGACGCGGGGGCAATCCGCACCCGCCTCGGAGACGGAGGGCCTGTCATGGCCACCACGACCAGCCCGCACCACCGCTCGGCAGGAGCCATGGCCGCCGCGAGCGGCCTGACGATCTTCGCTGCCGTGATGCTGTTCATCTCCGGTGTGCTCGACCTCTTCCGGGGCATCATGGCAATCGCCGAGAACGAGGTCTTCCTCAACACTCCGAACTACGTGTTCAAGTTCGATCTGACCAGCTGGGGCTGGATCCACCTGGGCTTCGGTGCCGTCGCCGTCGTCGTGAGCCTGGGCCTGTTCTCGGCGGCCACCTGGGCCCGGGTCCTCGCCATCGGCATCGCGGCACTGCTGATCATCGTCAACTTCCTCACCATCCCCTACTACCCGGTCTGGTCGATCACCCTGATCGCGCTGTACGGGGCCACCATCTGGGCCCTGTGCGTGGTCCGCCGGGACACGATCAACGAGTAGCGGGAGCGGACCCGTGCCGGACCGGGCGGTGCGCACGGTGGACGAGTGGGCCGGACGGATCGCGGAACTCGTCACGCCGCTGCGGGTGCGGCCGGGGCCGGAAGTCGATCTGGCCGAGGACTTCGACCTCGGCTACACGGCGGGCATCACGCACGAGAGGGTCGGTCAGGAGCTGCTCCGCACCGGGAAGAAGCCGGGGGACGAGGAGCCCGCCGGCGCGACGGCCGCACCGTGAGGGCCGTGAGGGGGGTCCGCGACGCGGCGCCCGGTCTCCGTACGCTCTCGGCCTACCGGCGGCAGTGGCTGGTCAAGGACGTCGTCGCCGGAGTCGTCCTGACCACGCTGCTGGTCCCGCAGGGCATGGCGTACGCGGAGCTGGCGGGCCTGCCCGCGATCAACGGCCTCTACACGTCCGTCCTGTGCCTGCTGGCGTACGCCGTCTTCGGCCCGTCGCGGATCCTGGTGCTCGGCCCGGACTCCTCACTCGGCCCGATGATCGCGGCGACGGTGCTGCCGCTGGCCGCCGCCGGGGGCGACAGCGGACGGGCCGTGGCGCTCGCCTCGGTGCTGGCCCTGATGGTCGGTGCCGTCATGATCCTGGCGAGCGTGGCGAAGCTGGGCTTCATCGCCGACCTGATCTCCAAGCCCACCATGATCGGCTACATGAACGGTCTGGCGCTGACCATTCTGATCGGTCAGCTGCCGAAGCTGTGCGGCTTCTCGACGGACGCCGACGGGCTGCTCGGCGAGGTGTCCGGTCTCGCCGGCGGGCTGGCCGACGGCAAGGCGGTGCCCGCCGCCGTGGCGGTGGGCGCGGGCGGGGTCGTACTGATCCTCGTACTGCAGCGGTGGCTGCCGAAGGTGCCGGCGGTGCTCGTCATGGTGCTGCTGGCCATCGCCTCGACATCCCTGTTCGACCTGGCCGCACGGGGCGTCGGCCTGGTCGGCACCCTGCCGACGGGCTTCCCTCCGCTGTCCGTCCCGCACATCGCGTGGGACGATCTCGCCCCCTTGTGTGCGGGGGCGGTGGGCATCGCGCTGGTGTCCTTGGCCGACACCATCTCCAACGCGTCGGCGTTCGCGGCCCGCACCGGGCAGGAGGTCCAGGGCAACAAGGAGATGAACGCGATCGGTGCCGCGAACGTGGCGGCGGGGGTGTTCCAGGGCTTCCCCGTCAGTACGAGCGGCTCGCGGACGGCCGTGGCCGAGCGGGCGGGCGCCCGGACCCAGCTCACCGGAATCGTCGGCGCCGCGCTGATCGTCCTCATGCTGGTGCTGTTCCCCGGGCTGTTCCGCAATCTGCCCCAGCCCGCGCTGGCCGCGGTGGTCATCACAGCCGCGCTGTCCCTGGCCGACCTCAAGGGAACGGTACGTCTGTGGCAGCGGCGCAAGGCGGAGTTCTGGCTGTCGATCGCGGCCTTCCTTGGTGTGGCGCTGCTCGGTGTGCTGCCCGGCATCGCGGTCGCGGTCGGCCTGTCGATCCTCAACGTGTTCCGGCGCGCGTGGTGGCCCTACAACACCGTGCTGGGGCGAGTGCCGGGCCTGGAGGGCTACCACGACGTCCGCTCCTACCCGGACGCCGAGCACCTGCCGGGGCTGGTCATCCACCGCTTCGACGCGCCCCTGTTCTTCGCCAACGCCAAGGCCTTCCGCGACGAAGTGCTGCGCCTGGCACACGGCGGGCCACCGCCCCGGTGGATCGTGGTCGCCGCCGAGCCCGTGACCGACGTGGACACCACCGCCGCCGACGTACTGGAGGAACTCGGCAAGGGGCTCGACGCCCGGCACATCCGCCTGGTGTTCGCCGAACTCAAGGACCCGGTGCTGCGCAAGCTCAAACGGTACGAGCTGACGCATGCCTTCGGCGGTGACCGGTTCTTCCCCACCGTCGAATCCGCCGTCGACGCGTTCCGCGCCGCGACCGGCGCGGTCTGGACCACGGCCGTACCGCCCACCGAGCCCGGACGGCGCTGAGCGCCCGGCCCCAGCGCCGTCGCGGTGTCAGTTCAGTCCTTTCCCGGGCCGATGGCGAGCAGATGGGTTCCCCAGGCGTCCAGGCCGACGAACAGGCCGGGGCCGGTCAGCTCGTCCCCGGCGCGTGTGTACTGCTCGCCGTCGAGCAGTCCGGTCAGCCGCCATCCGCCGGAGCCCAGTTCGGGCCACGGCAGCCGGACGCGTCCCTGGGCCGGCTGCCCCGAGAGGTTCACCGCCGTCAGGAACCGTCCGGCGGGCCCCGTCCAGCACCAGGTCAGCACGTTGCGGGCGGAGTCGTTGTCGGGCCAGCCCGCGCACTCCAGCAGCCGCCACTGCCCGGTCCGCATACCGCTGCGGTGCACACCGGCCAGCAGCCTTTCGTGGAACGCCCGCAGTTCGGCGTCCGCCGGCTCGTCAGGACGCCGGTCCAGGAAGACGGGCAGCCGGGTACGGCGCCCCGTGAACTGGCCCTCGTGCCACAGCGTCGCACCGGGCAGCGTGGCGATCAGGACCGCCGCCGCGCGCTCCTTGGCCGGGTGCAGCGTCTCCGCGGCGCGGGGCTCGTCGTGGTTCTCCAGGAACCGTACGAGCTTGCGTTGATACGCCTCGTCCGCCATCAGGTGCTGCCGCACCGACTCGGGGCCCTCGTCCAGGACCCGGTCGTAGAGGCGCTTGTCGTAGCAGAAGTCGAATCCCTGCTGCTGGAGGGCCCATTCCAGGTCCCAGTACGCCTCGGCGACGAAGGTCATGCCGGGGTGCCGCCGCCGTACGTCGCCGATGACCGTGGGCCAGAAGTCGTCCGGCGGCGGGGTCCCGGCGCGCTGCCCCCAGGTGCGGGCGAAGATGTCGTTCATCAGCAGCATCGCCATGTCGCAGCGCACCCCGTCGCAGACCTGCCCGATCCGGGTCAGCACGTCCGCGGTCGCGCGGCGCAGGGCGGGCTCGAAGGCGTTCAGCTGCACCACGTCCGGCCACGGCGGGAAGAAGGGGTCGCGGCCGCGGGCCAGGACCGCGGTCCCGGTGTCCAGGAAGGCTACCGGGTCGCGCTGTGCCTCGTCGGCGGTACCGCGCACGAAGTACTCGGGGTGTTCGGACACCCAGGGGCTGTCGGGGGCGACGTGGTTGGGGACGTAGTCGAGCAGCAGCCCGATGCCCCGGCCGTCGAGTTCGGCGCGTGCGGCGGCCAGCCCCTCGGCGCCGCCGAGCGCCGCGTCTGCCTCGTAGCGCCGGATGCAGTACGGTGACCCGGCGATCTCGTCCTCCTGGATGCCGGGTACGGCCTGGGAGAACGCGGCGCGCAGCGACGGGTCCCACAGGGCGATGCCGCGGCCCTGCGGGCTGCGCTCCCACACCCCCATGAGCCAGACGGCGTCGACCCCGAGCGGGGTGATCTCGTCCCACGCGTCCTTGGGCACGTCGGCGAGCCCGCCCGGACGCCCGGTGCGGCGCTGGATCTCGCGCAGCCACACCCGGGTGTTGACCTCGTGGACGACGGGCTGCGCGGGCAACTCGGTCATGGCCTCTCCTTCCGGCCCGGCTCCGCCAGGAAGTCGCCGGGCGTGAGCGTGCCGAAGATCCTCATCAGGGTGGCGACCAGGCCCGTCCAGCCGGTCTGGTGGGCCGCGCCGATGCCGGCGCCGTTGTCGCCGTGGAAGTACTCGTGGAAGAGGATCAGGTCGCGCCAGTGCGGATCGTCGCGGAACTTCTCCTGCCCGCCGTAGACGGGCCGGCGGCCGTCCTCGCCGCGCAGGAAGAGGCGGGTGAGCCGGCCGGAGATCTCCTCGGCGACCTGGTACAGGGTCATCCGGACGCCGGAGCCGGTCGGGCACTCGACGGTCAGCCCGTCGCCGTAGAAGCCGTACAGGTTGAGCAGCGCGCGGATGACCAGGGCGTTCATCGGGAACCACACCGGGCCGCGCCAGTTGGAGTTGCCGCCGAACATCCCGGAGTCGGATTCGGCGGGCAGGTAGGACACCCGGTACTCCTCACCGTGCACCCAGAAGGTGTACGGGTGCTCGGCGTGGTGGCGGGAGAGGGACCTGATGCCGTACGGGCTGAGGAACTCGTCCTCGGACAGGAGGTGGCCCAGGACCCGCAGCAGCTTCTTCTCGTCCACGACGGACAGCAGCCTGGCGCCGCCTGCCTCACCCGCCTGGGCGGACGCCAGGGTGACGGACAGGGAGGGGTGGCGGTCGGCGAAGCGGCGCAGGCGCTCGCCGAGGCCCGGTATCCGTTCCAGTTGCCGGGGGCGGAAGACGGTCGAGGCGCACAGCGGCAGCAGGCCCACCATCGACCGCACCTTGAGCCGTACGGCCTGTCCGTCGGGCAGGCGCAGCACGTCGTAGTAGAACCCGTCCTCCTCGTCCCACAGTCCGTCGTCGAGGTCGCCGACGCGGTCCATGGAGCCGGCGATCCACAGGTAGTGCTCGACGAATTTCAGCACCAGCTCCTCGTAGGAGGGATGGTGCTCGACGAGTTCCAGCGCGATCTGCAGCATGGACTGGCAGTACAGGGCCATCCAGGCCGTGCCGTCGGCCTGTTCGAGCCGGCCTCCGGTGGGCAGCGGCGCGCTGCGGTCGAAGATGCCGATGTTGTCCAGGCCCAGGAAGCCGCCCTCGAAGATGTTGCGGCCTTCGGGGTCCTTGCGGTTGACCCACCAGGTGAAGTTCGTCAGGAGCTTGTGGAAGGTGCGCTCCAGGAACGCGGGGTCGGCGCGGCCCGTGGTGCGCTCTTCCATCAGGTGGACGAAGTACGCGGCCCAGGCGTGCACCGGCGGGTTGACGTCCCCGAAGTTCCACTCGTATGCGGGGACCTGGCCGTTGGGGTGCAGGTAGGCGTCCTGGAGCAGCAGTTCGAGCTGCTGCTTCGCGAACCGGCTGTCCACGGCCGACAGGGCCACGGTGTGGAAGGCCAGGTCCCACGCGGCGAACCAGGGGTACTCCCACTTGTCGGGCATGGAGATGATGTCGTCGCTGACCATGTGGAACCACTCGCGGTTGCGGATGCCGGGCCGTGGCAGGCTCCACGGGTCGAGGCCGTGTTCGGCCAGCCAGGTCTCCAGGTCGAAGCCGTAGTACTGCTTGGACCACAGCATGCCGGCGAGGGCCTGCCGCAGCACCCGGGCCTCGTCCTCACCGGCCCCCGGCGGGGTCAGCTCGCGGTAGAAGGCGTCCGCTTCGGCGATCCGCTCCTGGAAGACGGCGTCGAAGCCGCCGGTCACCGACAGGGGCAATCCGGTGGGCGCGAGCCGCAGCCGCAGGATCTCCTCGCCGCCGGCGGGGACGGTCAGGGTGTAGTGCGCGGCCGCCTTGGTTCCCTCTCCGGCCGGGTTGACGGCCTCTTTCTCCCCGTCGACGACCGCGCGTCCGATGCCGTCCTTGACGTACGGCGAGGTGCTGGGCGTGCCGAACAGCCTTTCGTTGTTGCTCTCGTTCTCGGTGAACAGCAGCGGGACCTCTTCGGAGCAGCGCAGGTCGTAGCTGCCCAGCTCGGGATGGACGGCCCGGACGGTCGCCGTGCCGTGCGGGCCGGCCGCCGCGGCCAGCCGCGGCTTGGCGGCGCCCTCGCGCCAGGACCAGGTGTTGCGGAACCACAGGGTGGGCAGCACGTGCGCGGTCGCCTCGTCGGGGCCGCGGTTGGCGACGGTGATCCGGATCAGGACGTCGTCGTCCGCGGCTTTGGCGTATTCGACGGTGACGTCGAAGTACCGGTCGTCGTCGAAGATGCCGGTGTCGAGCAGCTCGTACTCGAACTCCTGGCGGCCGCGGGCCTGGTTGACGGCCACGAGGTCGTGGTAGGGGAACTCGGCCTGCGGGTACTTGTACAGGTAGCGCATGTAGGAGTGGCTGGGCGTGCTGTCGAGGTAGAAGTAGTACTCCTTCACGTCCTCGCCGTGGTTGCCCTCGCCGTTGGTCAGCCCGAAGGCGCGTTCCTTGAGGATGGGGTCGCGCCCGTTCCACAGCGCGAGGGCGAAGCACAGGCGCTGCTTCTCGTCGCTGAGGCCGCCGAGCCCGTCCTCGCCCCACCGGTAGGCCCGGGAGCGGGCGTGATCGTGGGGGAAGTACGACCAGGCGTCACCGCCCGCGCTGTAGTCCTCGCGGACCGTGCCCCACTGGCGCTCGCTCAGGTAGGGGCCCCACAACCGCCCCCGATCGTCGTCCGGACCGGCGCGTTCCGCGTTCATCTGCTCGCTCATGCCTGCCTCCCTGCCTGTCTGTCTGCTGCGGGCTCACCCGGCTCCAGGCTGGGCAGCCGTTCCGGAGCCCGCCTCACCTGGCCCGGGTGAGGAGCCGTCGCGCGTCGCGAGTGTGACGGCGGCCTCGTACGCCGCCAGCGCGACGGCGATCGCCAGGAGGCTCGCCCACGAGGAAAGCAGCAACGCGACCAGGGCCGCGACGACCACGCCGGCGACCCGGAGCGTGTCGGCGTGCACGCGTGTCCACGCGCGCAGTTCGCTCCCCTTGGGTGCCCGCCGGCCGACGCGCACGGCGAACCGGCCAGTGGCCCTGGCGCCCCGCGACGTGTGACGGCGCAGACCGACGGGCAGCCGGCCGGGGCCCGCCAGATACGTCAGCAGAGCCAGGACGACACCGAGCCACAGCAGTTGGCCGCCGCGTTCGCGCAGCGTCGTGAAGACCGTCCACAGCGCGTTGCGGGTCGCGTCCCGGTAGACGCCGGACGGCACCTGGCCGAGGAGCTGGTCCCGTACCGCCCGCAGCGCACCGGAGAGCGCGGTGACGGCGATCACGAGCCACAGGCCCAGCTGGAGCAGGGTGCGCCGGCGGTTCGGTGAGACCCACAGGGCGATTCCGAGCAGCAGCGGCACGGCGATCAACAGCCCCACCAGGCTCCGCTTGACCAGCAGCACGGCCTGTTGCAGCTCCCCGAGTTCGTTGCGGTTGTAGAACCTGATCTGTGCGAAGTCGGCGGGCAGTGACACGCCGAGCGCCTTCTCGATCCGGTCGTGCAGCTTGGGCGGGATCGCGCCCGACGAGACGGTGGGCAGGTCCAGCTGCTTGCCGAACAGGGTGGGGAGGCGGTCCTCCAGGGCGTTGAGAGCGTTGTTGACCAAGGGGAGCAGATTGAGGGTGACCGTGTCGCCCTGTACGCGCACGCCCTCGCTGCGCTGCTCCAGCACCGCTGCGATCCGCGCGTGCGCGAAGCGGTTGGCGGCGCGCCACAGGTCCTGGAACTGCTCGGTCTTCAGCAGCTTGGCGATCGAGTCGCGTACGTAGTCGCGGACGGCTTTGGTGACCGGCGGCGCGATGAACGACGCGCGCGGCGGCAGCGCGTCCTGTAGCCGCTGCTCGATGTCCAGTTGGTCGAAGATCTGGTCCGTGAGGTAGGCGGAGACGGCCGCGTCCACGACCGGGTCCTCCGGCAGGGCGCCCACGGTGGCGACCCAGCGGTCCGTGTCGAGCGCGGTCCGCGCGCCCCACACGCCGACGACCGAGGTGACCGTGAAGACGGCCACCAGCGCGATCACCAAGGCGGCGACGAAACGCCGCAAGGCCAGCAGTCTCGCCCGCCGGCGCTTTCGCGTACCGGCACGGGCCCGCAGCTCCCGGACTTCCGCCCGCAGCCGCTCCAGCTCGCCGACGGGCGCGGGGCCGCCGGCGGCCGTGCCGTCGTCCGCCGTTTCCTCGTGGGTCATGGCGTCACACCTCCGCCGCCCACCGTCGCGGGGCCCCGCCCGTGCGGCCCTCACCTGTGGTGGGTGACGCGGCGGGCGCCGGGTTCGGGCTGGATGGGGGCGATCCCGTGACCGGGCCCGTCGGAGGGAGGCTCCATGGGGTTGTTCGCGCTCGACTACCAGGCGGAGAGCACGGGCGACCCGTCTGAAGAACGCGATCCGCGACACGGGCGGGGGGCCCGTGGCGGAGGGGTTCCTCGCCGAGGAGGCCCTCGCATCCGTGGCCGCGGAGCTCGCGGCCGCGGCCCAGCGGCTGGGCGAGCCGGCTGCTGCCCCGTCCCCACCAGGCCGGGCGACCGGCCGTTCCGCCAGGAGGCTCTGATGGCAGATCTCGTCGTACTCGGATTCTCGGACAAGGAGAAGGCGGAGGCGGTGCTGCGGCTCGCCAAGGACTTGTCCCGTCAGGAACTGCTCGACCTGGACGACGCGGCGGTGGCCTGGCGGACCATGGACGGCAAGATCCATGTCCGCCAGTCGTACAACCCCACCGCGACCGGTGTGGCCAGTGGCGCCCTGTGGGGCACGCTGTTCGGGATGCTGTTCCTGATGCCGGTGTTCGGCGCGGCGATGGGCGCGGCCACCGGCGCGATCTCCGGCAAGCTCACCGACGTCGGCATCAACGACGCCTTCGTCAAGGAGATCGCGGGCACCCTGGAACCGGGCATGGCCGCGGTGTTCGCCCTGGTACGCCGCTCCACCCCGGACCGGGTGCGGGAAGCGCTGCGCCCCTTCGACCCCCGCGTGATCCGTACGTCGCTGACGAAGGACCGCGAGGACGAGCTGGTCGCGGCGCTGCACTCGGTCTGAGCGCCCCGTCACGGGCGTCGTTTCACCCGGGTGAAACGGCGCCCGTGACGCTGCCCGTGTCACCGCGCCCGTCCGACACTTGCCTGAGCCGCACCCTCCTGCCCCGAGAGCGAGGTGCCGCCCATGGCCACGGGTCCGCAGGAGCACCGCGACGGCCCCCCGCTCGCGCCCGGGACCACGGTGCCCGTGCTGCCGAGATGGCTGGTCCCCAGACCCCGGCTGACGGACCGGATCTCCCGGGGCGTCCTGGGGCCGCTGACGGTGGTCGTCGGCCCGGTCGGCGCCGGGAAGTCGGCGCTCGCCGTGGAGTGGGCGCACACAGGGCGGGCCCCGGGACCGGTGGCCTGGGTGACCTGTGACGGCCGTGACGAGCAGCCCGGCGTCTTCTGGTCGCGCGTGATCGGCGCGCTGGGCGCGGCCGGCACCGACGTGCCGCCGTCCGCGGTGGCGGCCGGCGGCCCGCTGCTCGTGGCCGGTCTGACGGCCGCACTCACCGCACGGCGCGAGCCGGTGGTCCTGGTCCTGGACGACTTCCAGACGGAGCCCGGCTCGCCGACCGCCGAGAGTGTCATCGGCCTCCTGAAACACGCTGCTTCCGCGCTGCGCCTGGTAGTGCTGGCGCGGCGGGACCCGCCGCTGCACCTGCACCGCTTCCGGCTGTCCGGCGAACTCACCGAGCTGCGCACCGCCGACCTCGCCTTCGACGACCGGGAGACGGCCGCGCTGCTCGGCCAGCACGGCGTCGAGGTGCCCAAGCAGGTGGTGAGCGCCCTCAGGAAGCGTGCGGACGGGTGGGCCGCCGGCCTGCGCCTCGCGGCCATGTCCATGGAGAAGCAGCCCTGTCCGGAGAAGTTCGTGGCGCAGTTCGCCGGCGACGACGAGACGGTCGTCAGCTATCTCGTGGAGGAGGTCCTCGACGTACAGCCGCCGGGAATGCGGCGGCTGCTGCTGACGACGAGCGTCCTGGACCACGTCAACGCCGAACTGGCCGCCGAACTCGCGGGCGAGGAGGCGGGGAGCCACTTCGCGGCGATGGTCCGGGAGAACTCCTTCCTCCAGCCCGCCGGGCACGACTGGTACCGCTGCCACCGGATGTTCGCCGACGTGCTGCGGATGTGCCTGCGCCACGAGACACCGGGGCTGGTCCCCGAGCTCCACCGCAGGGCGGCCGCCTGGCTGGGCGACCACGGGCTGCTCGCCGACGCGGTACGGCACTGGTACGCGGCCGGCGACCCCACGCGCGCCGGCCGCCTGATCGTCGGCCGGCTGGCGATCGGCCAGGTCCTGGGGCTGACCGCGACCCGCCTGCCGGACGAACTGATCCGGCGGCCGGCCGAGGTCACGGAGGCGGACGAGCCCGAGCCCGCGCTCGTCGCCGCGGCCTCGGCACTGGTACACGGCGACGACACGGCCTGCGCCTGCTTCCTGGACCGGGCCGGGCGGCTCGTCGAGGACCTGCCGGCGGACCAGGAGGACCGCGTCACCCGCTGCCGTCTGACCCACGCCGTGATCCGCATGGTCCGGCAGCGGTCCCGGTTCCCGGACGCCGCCCGGTCGGCGGCGGCCGACGCGGAGGCCCTGTGCTCGCGGCTGTCCCGGGCGACGGCGGCGCACCCGGAGGTCCAGGCGCTGACCCTGGCGATCCGCGGACGCGGCGAACTGCACGACGGCAGGCTCCACGCCGCGGCCGCCTCCCTCGCCGCCGGCCTCAAGGCCGCGTGCGCCGCGGGGAACGGCGTGCTGCGCCGGGACTGCCTCGTCGAACTCTCGCTGCTGGAGGTGTTGCGCGGACGCTTCCGCGCCGCCGACGAACTCGTCACGCTCGCCGCCCAGCCGCCCCTGCCGGCGTGGACACCGGCGGACCGCGCCCGGTCCTCACTGCACGTGGTACGCGCCTGGATCGGCCTCGCGCGCGGCGAGACGGCACAGGCCCGCCGCGAACTCGGGCACGCGCGTACCGCACTGCACGGCGCGCCCGATCCGTTCGTCGCGGGAGTCTGCTCCCTGGCGGCGGGGCTCGCCAAGGCCGCGGAGCGCAGCGGGCCGCCGACCGGCCGGGTCGGTGACGCCGTGGCAGGCTGCCGGCTGCCCACAGGGCTGCTGCAGACGTTGGAGCCGGTGTGCGCGGCCGTGCTCGACGCGTCCGGCAGCCCGCGCACACACGTCCTGACACGTCCCGATCCGCCTCTCCTGGCCCCGGGCCCGGCCCCGGCCGAGCGGCTCAGCGCGCGGGAACGGGAGGTGCTCGGCCGCCTCGCGCAGATGATGACGACCGAGGAGATCGCCACGGACCTGTATCTGTCGGTCAACACGGTCAAGACGCACCTGAAGAGCATCTACCGCAAGCTGGCCGTGACCCGGAGGTCGGCGGCGGTCCGGCGGGCCCGCGAGCTGGAGCTGCTGTGACGGCCGACGGCCCGTCGGGGGCGGCACAACGCCGCCCCCGACGCCCCCGATCACCCGAACTGGCCGACCTGGTAGTCGCCCGCGGGCTGCTGGATGATGACGTTCATCCGGTTGAAGGCGTTGATGAGGGCGATCGCGGACACGAGCGCGGTGAGCTGCTCCTCGTCGTAGTGCTCGGCGGCGTTCGCCCACGCCTCGTCCGTGACCCCGCCGGCCGCGTCCGCGATGCGGGTGCCCTGCTCCGTCAGCTCCAGCGCGGCGCGCTCGGCCTCGGTGAAGACCGTGGCCTCCCGCCACACCGCGACCAGGTTGAGGCGCACCGCCGACTCACCGGCGGCAACGGCCTCCTTGGTGTGCATGTCGGTGCAGAAGCCGCATCCGTTGATCTGGCTCGCGCGGAGCCCCACCAGCTCCTGGGTCGCGGCAGGCAGCGTCGAATCCGTGAGGACTTTTCCCGCCGCGGCGGCGTGCTTCAGGAACTTCTCCGCCATCGGGTTGCCGAAGAGCTTCAAACGGGCTTCCATGATGCGCTCCTTTGCCGTTGTCGATAGTTACACCCCTATGACGGAACGGTTGGGCGCGATGTGACAGGACCGGGAGTGACGTACGTCTCTCCGGCCGGCGCCGCGGGAGCGCTACCGGATGAGCCCCCGCTGCCGGGCCCGGTGCAGCGCTTCTGCCCGGGAGTGGGCGCCCAGCTTGCGGTACACCGCGCGGGTATGGCTCTTGACCGTGTTGTACGACACGAAGAGGTCGCCGGCGATGCTCCGCAGCGGCACCTCGTCCCGAAGCCGCCGGAGCACGGTCAGTTCGCGCTCCGTCAGCGGTTCGGCCGGCGCCGTCGCGCTCCGGCCCCGCCCCGGGGCCGAGGCCAGCACGGCCGACGCCTCGTCCACCAGCGCTGCGGTGGTCCGCGGGTCGTCCAGCTCCGCCGCGATCTCCACGAGGAGGCCGGCGACCCACACGAGGCAGGTCGTCACGGCCGTGTCCGCGGTCCCGGCCTCACGGCCCAGTTCCCGTAGCCGCCCGCGCAGGTCGGACACCCGCCCGGACTCCCCCGGGCCGGCCGGGGCCCGGCTCATTGGCTGGGTACGGAGCGCGGCAGGCATGTCCTCACCTCCTGGCGGGAAGCGGTACACGCCCAGCGTCGCGGGCGGCGGCCCGGTACCGGAAGGGCCGTTACGGCCCTTCCGCACAGGCGTTCTGCCCGCCGGCTCCGGCCTTCCCCGGCAGCCGTCTGACCTCCAGCAACTCCAGCCCCAGCGCCTGGATGCGGTCCAGGATGCCGTACAGCGCGGCCTGGTCGAGACCGGCTCCGTACAGGACCGTCTCGGCCGGGCGCGGCCGTACCGTCAGCTCGCCGAAAGCCGATGCCAGGGCGGCACCGGCCCTGCCCCGGACCCGGATCTCGAAATCGCCGCCGCCGGACGGCGTTCCCGCTCGCTCGGGCCCCGCGCCCGCCTGTGCGCCCATGGCGTCACCTCCGCTGCGGCGGCCTGGCCTCCCCGCCATTCTCGCCGGACGGAGCCGGGCGGCCTCACCTCGCGCGGGTGACGGTGCGCCCGGGCCCGCTCTCATCCTCCGCGGGTGAACCGGGCGCGGGGCCGCGCGGGGGATGCTCCGGCCCACCGAGGAGGAGGTCCAGGCATGACTGAGCGAACTTCGGCAGGACAGAGCCAGCAGGGTGCACCGGAGCCACACATCCGCCCGGTCGCGATCGGCGGTGTCGTGTTCGCCGTGTGCATGCTGGGCATCATCGGGGCCTACCACGCGATCGCGGGACTCGCCGCGATCATCGACCACAACTTCTACCGGTCGCAGCAGGACTACGCCTACGACTTCGGCGTCAGCGGGTGGGGGTGGCTCCAACTGCTGTCCGGCATCGTCGTCGTCGCGGCCGCTTTCCACCTCTTCAACGGCCGCGCCTGGGCGCGGGCGGTCGGCATCGGCGTCGCCACGGTCAGTGCGCTGGAGAACTTCTTCTTCACTCCGTACTACCCCGTGTGGTCGGTGATCATCATCGCGCTCGACGTCCTGGTGATCTGGTCCCTGGCCACCTACGGCCACCAGGAGGCCCACAAGGTCTACAACGCACCGCTGTAGGCCCGGACGGCCTCAGTTCCGAGCCGGCAGCAGCCCCAGCCTGACGAGGAGGCGCCAGTCCAGCGGCGGCCGGGCCGGGCGCACGCCCGGCCGCCGCCGGGGCACGAGCACCCGCAGGGCCAGCGGCCGCACCTCGCAGTGCACCGGTACGCGCAGCCGCAGCGCCTCTCCGTCGACGCCGACCGCGATCCGCTCCTGGTCGGCGTCCACGACGACGTGCGTCGCCGTCACCCGCGTCAGGCCGGCGGCCCGCCGCCCCCGCACCAGGCCGGCGGCGTGCGCGGCGCTGCCGACCTCGATGCCGACGCAGCCCAGCACGCCGCCGTCCAGGCGCGCCCGGCGCCCCAGACCGGCGATGTCTCCCAGGCCGTACGGGTTGTTGCTCACCAGCAGCGCCTGCGGGCCGGAGAACGTACGCTCACCGGCCCGCGCGGTGAGCCGCCCGCCCTGGTGGCCCAGGAGCAGGTCGGGCAGCAGTTCCAGGGTCGTCCGGGTCTTGCCGTCACGGTATGACGGGCTCTGCACCACCTCGGCGTAGGCGCCGAACGACACGTTGTTGACGAAGGGCCGGCCGGCGGCCCGGCCGAGGTCGACGCGGAGTTCCACGCCGTCGTGCAGGGCGTCCAGGGCCTTCGACGGGTCGTCGCGGTCCAGCCCCAGGTCCAGGGCGAAGTGGTTGCGCGTACCGGCCGGAATCACGAGGAAGGGCAGGCCGAGAGCGGCGGCGACGTCGGCGACCAGGGCCTGCGTGCCGTCCCCGCCCGCGACGCCGAGCAGGTCGGCGCCCCCGGCCGCGGCCTTACGGGCCAGCTCGGACACGTCGGTCTCCCCCGGCCCTGCCAGGAGCAGCACCTCCGCGCCCAGCGCCGCGGCCTTCTCGCGCAGCCCGAACCGGTCCACCTTGCCGCCGCCCGACCGCGGATTCATGATCAGGACGGGGTGGCGGGCCCGCGGTGCCGGCCGCTCGGGCATCGGGTCCGGCCGGTCGTGGAGCACGAGTGCGGCCCGGCCCGCTCCGGCGGCGACCAGCCACAACCCCACGGACACGGCGGCGACCCACGCCAGACGGGCGCCGGTGAACTCCAGAAGGACCCACGCCGGCGCGGCCAGGGCCAGGAGGAAGGCGAGGACTCTCAAGACGCCCCGCCGGCTCAGGGTCCACCAGACCGCGGCGGCGGTGACCGCCAGACCGGCGAGTCCGACTCCCGCCAGGGCGATGGTCCGCACCCCCGCGAACACGCCCAGCACCAGCACCGCCGCGGCGGCTGCCGCCAGGGACGCGCGCGCCAGCCACCGCTGCCTTCGCATGGTCGGTTCCATTCCGCCACCGTGTCCCGGCCCGCCCGTACCGGCATCACCCGGGCAAGGCGACCCGTACCGGCCGGGCGCACCGGGCCGGGCGGCCACGCACCCGCATCAGCACGCGGCCACCGCCGCGCCGCTGTCCCTGCCCCGGCCGCCTCACACCGCCGGGGTGATGGCGAACCGACCGCACGGGCCGAAAGTCGCACCCTCCAGAGGGGAGCCGTCATGTCCGACGCCGAGCACACACACCTCACGCCCCAGGAGCGGGCCGCTCGCGGCCGGGCGGCCCGCAGGCTCGTGCCACGCTCCCGCCACGCGGAGTTCACCCCCGTGGCGGGCCGGCCCGACCCGGTCGACGTGGTCGAGCGGCAGTCGGCGAGCAGGCTCCCCGAGCTGGTGCCGATCCGCTACGGGCGGATGCTCGAATCGCCCTTCCGCTTCTTCCGCGGGGCCGCCGCCATCATGGCGGGCGACCTGGCCGGAATGCCGTCCACCGGGCTCAAGGCCCAGCTGTGCGGGGACGCGCACCTGTTGAACTTCCGGCTGCTCGCCTCCCCGGAGCGGCACCTGATGTTCGACGTCAACGACTTCGACGAGACGCTGCCCGGCCCCTGGGAGTGGGACGTCAAGCGGCTGTCGGCCAGCCTCGTCGTCGCCGGGCGCGCCAACGGCTTCAGCGGTCCGCAGCGGGCACGCGTGGTCCGGGAGACGGTCCGCTCGTACCGCGAGACGATGGACGGCTTCGCCGGGATGCGCAACCTCGACGTGTGGTACGCGCGGATCGACGCGGACGAGCTGTACGGGGTGCTGCGCGGCGAGTTGGACAAGCGGACCCGGCGGCGTATCTCCCGCACCCTCGCCAAGGCCCGCACCCGCGATCACCTCCAGTCCCTGGAACGGCTCGCCCACTCCGTGAAGGGCGAGCTGCGGATCACGCCCGACCCACCCCTCGTCGTACCGCTCGGCGATCTCCTCCCCGGCGTCGAACGCGAGCGTCTGGAGGAGCAGTTGCGGGAGCTGGTCGACCGCTACGCACGGACCCTGCAGGCCGACCGGCAGGCGCTCCTCGCGCAGTACCGCGTGGTCGACATGGCCCGCAAAGTGGTAGGTGTCGGCAGTGTGGGGACCCGCTGCTGGATCCTGCTGCTGCTCGGCCGGGACGACGCGGACCCCCTCTTCCTCCAGGCCAAGGAGGCGCAGGAGTCGGTGCTCGCGCCGCCCGAGGACCCGAGCCTCCGGATGAACCAAGGGGAACGGGTCGTCACGGGGCAGCGGCTGATGCAGGCGGCCGGCGACATGTTCCTGGGCTGGGAGCGGGCCGAGGGGCTGGACGGGCGGCAGCGCGACTTCTACCTGCGCCAGTTGCGCGACTGGAAGGCCGTACCCTTGGCCGACACGATGTCGCCCGACCTCATGCTCCGGTTCGGCCGGCTGTGCGGCGCGACGCTGGCCCGCGCCCACGCCCGGTCGGGCGACCGTATCGCCATCGCCGCCTACTTGGGCCGCTCCGACGCCTTCGACCGCGCGCTGGCGCGCTTCGCCGAGAGCTACGCCGACCAGAACGAGCGCGACCACCGGGCGTTGGCCGAGGCGGCCCGCGAGGGCCGGGTGACGGCGGCGTCAGCGTGACGGTCCGTCCGGCAGCCGCAACCGCCTCCGCACGGCCCCGGTATGGGCGAGCACCTGGCCGACGGCGATGCCGAGCACGACGGTGGCGCAGAAGAGGATCAGCCAGGACAGCAGCGTGAAGACGGAGCCGAGCGGCCCGTACCGCTCGACGCTCCGGGTCAGCACGCGTGGCAGCCAGAGTCCGGAGAACAGCGAGAACGCCACCACGCCCGTGCCGGTCAGCAGCGCTCCCGGCAGCAACGACATCCAGGAGACCCGCCCGGCGAGCAGCAGGTGCTGGGTCCACCACCACATCACGACGGCGCCCAGCAGTTGGAGGGGCACGCCCAGGGCCGGTCCCGCGCCGAACGCCCGGTGGAGCAGCCCCTGGTACAGGAGCGCCGCGATCCAGACCACGAGCCACAGCGCCCAGCGCCACGCCACGATCCGCACGCCCGAGTGCGGCAGGTGCCAGGAGAGTTCGCACACGCGCTGGAGGACCCGGGTGAAGGCGGTGGCGGACAGCAGGGCGACCAGCACGCCGACCGCTCCCCAACTGCTCAGCGTCTGACCGTTGTTGCCGTAGACCTCCCGCACCTGCGCCAGGACGGGGCTTTCGGAACCGGCCAGGGAGCGCAGCGACCTCAGCAGCTCCTGCCGCACGGCACGCGGGCAGACGGACGACACGGCGATGAGCATCGGTAACGCGGTCAGGAACGCCTGCGCCGCCAGCCGGGTCGCGAGGTCCAGGACGTTGACGTGCACCAGTTGCCGGACGATCTGCCCCGCCAGCGGACGGGCGTGCCCGGTGATCGCCATGGCGCTGCCCTCTCACGGCGGGGAATCCGGCCCGGCCAGCCTCGCAGCCGCCCACGCGCCGCGTGTCGCCCGCCGGGGGTGAGGGGCGGCCGGTCTCAGGCCCCGTCCTCCTCCGCGGGGCCGGTGCCCGGTTCCGTGTCGTTCACGCCGTCGTCGAAGACGACGGTCAGGGGCCGGTTTCCGCCCCTGACCGTGGTGCGCAGGCCCTCGGCGATACGGGAGTAGAAGGCGCCGGCCATCGCCCAGGTGCCGTCCAGGTGCCTGGTGTCGCGGGTCTGGCGCAAGGCGATGAGCGTACCGATGAGGGAGCGGCCGGACAGGACGGCACGGACCTTGCCGCCGCCCTCGTCCGAGACTTCGGCCGTGGCGCGGAAGTGTTCGTTGTCCGCGGCGCACCCGGCCACGAACTCCCAGGACTCGCGGTGGCAGACCAGGGCGACCGTGCCGGTCCGGGCCGCTTTCAGCAGCAGCACGCCGTGGTCGACGTCTTCCGTCGTCTCGTGCTGGGTTCCGGTGCCGCCGGTCCCGCTGTCGTCGTCGAAGAGGTCGTCGGGGGTGACTTCGTCGTCGTCCTCGTGTCCGGTCAGGTCCTCTTCGTCACCGAGGCTCTGGAGCGGGGGGAACGGCGGCGGCTCCTGGAGGGCAGGGGGCTCGGTGTGGAAAACCGGGTGCCGGGCGAGCGCGTCCAGCGAGTCCTGCAGGGCGGCGAGTGACTGCCGGACTTCGGAGACCTCCTGCCGCAGCGCCGACAGCGTCTCCCGCGACTCCTCGGTGACGGCCGCGCTGCGGCTGGTACGGCTGCGGGTCTCGCGGCTGTCAGCGCGCAGGCTCTCCACTTCCGTGGTGAGGTGGTCCAGCACTTCGCGCCGCGAGTCGTCCAGGCGCCGGCCCAGCTCGGTGATCTCGTTGCCGAGCGCTTCGCGGGTATCGCGCAAAGCCGCCGTGAGGTCGTTGTTGCGTGCCACCAGCACCCCCGTACAGCACGGTCCGGACTGTGTCGGCGGGGAGCCTGCCCGCGTGGGGAAAGCGTTGATGCACCCGGGGAGCAGCCATCCGCCACCCGACCGAAAACCGCCCCTCGCACCGTCAACTCCACGCCAACGAGCCGCACTTACGCCCGACCGGCGCACGTACGGGCGCCGCCCCGGCCGGGCGTGCGGGAGGGGTCAGCGTCCGAGGACCAGCCACTGGGCCGGCAGGTCGATCCGTACGCCGTCCGCGCGGTGTTCCGTCATCACCAGGTCGGTCTCGCCGCTAGCCAGTACCGGCAGGCCCAGGTCGCGGAAGAACCCGGGGACGGCGTCGTCGGCTGCCTCGGCCGGGGTCAGGCCGTGGGCGAAGACGCTGGCCAGCTTCGGGGGCGGGCCGTCCGCGCCCTGCGCCGCGTGCGCCAGGACCTGCTTGGCCCGGGCCAGCGGTTCGACGACGAAGGCGCGCCCGCGGGAGCCGATCAGGGTCGCGACCGCCGCGGCGACCGCGGGGCGGGCGTCCGGCTCGCTCTGGTGGATCACCGCGCGCAGGTAGACGTTGGTGTCGCCGAGCCGCTCGTGCAGGCGCCGGACGGCGGCGTGGTCGACGGCGTTCAGCTGCTCGAACTCGGCCAGGTGGCCCGTGTCGGCCCGCCGGGCGTGGGCGACGGCGGCCTCGGAGAGGTCCACGCCGAGGGCGCGGGGGAAGTGCCGGGCCAGGTAGCGGGTCTGGGTGCCGGTGCCGCAGCCCAGGTCGACGACGGGCAGCGTCGCGTCGGCGAAGGGGGCCAGCAGCGGCAGATGCCGGGCGGCGGCCAGTTCGGGGGCGCAGTCGAAGATGGCGGCGCCCGGCGCGTCCGGCGTGTCGCGCCAGTAGCTCTCCCACGACTCGCGGTACCGCTCCGACACGTTCATACGCCCTCCCGGGTCCGGCGATACGTTCTTGGTCTTGATTGTCTCCGGCGTACCGGTACGACAAGCGGCGCGCTCAAACGTTCACTCTGGGTTAGGGCCCCGCCCGCAGGTCCCGGGCGATGCTCCGGTGGGCGCCGGGCCGATGCCGTTGAGCCGGGCCATTAGCAGGGCGACGTCGTCCTTGCGCCCTCCCGCCGGGTTGAGCGCGCGGATGATCGTGTCACAGGCGTCGTCCATGGAGGCGGCAGGGTGGGCGGCGCTCTCGCACAGGGCGGCCAGCCCGTCGCCGATGTCCTGGCCGCGCACCTCCACCAGGCCGTCGGTGCACATCACCAGGCGGTCGCCGGGGGCCACGTCGCGGGTGACCGTTTCGAACGGCACCCCGCCGACGCCGATCGGCACCCCGGTCGGCAGGTCCAGCAGCTCGCTGCCGCCGTCCGCCGCCCGTACCAGGACCGGCGGTATGTGACCGGCGTTGGCGAGGTGCAGCCGGGCGGCGGACGGGTCGTAGACGGCGTACAGGCAGGTGGCCAGGTAGCGGTCGCCCAGCCGTCGCGCGAGGTCGTCGAGGTGGCGCAGCACCTGGGCGGGCGGCAGGTCCAGGACGGCGAGGGTCTGCACCGCCGTACGGAACTGGCCCATCTTGACCGCCGAGTGCAGGCCGTGCCCCATGACGTCGCCCACGACCAGCGCCAGCCGGGAGCCGGGCAGGCCGATGGTGTCGAACCAGTCGCCGCCCACCCGGCCCAGCCGTGTGCCCGGCAGGTAGCGGGTGGCGATGTCGCAGCCGGGCGGATGGGGATCGACGCGCGGCAGCAACCGGCCCTGGAGGGTCTCGGCGATGTTCTCCTGGTACGTGTACATGCGGGCGTTGTCCAGGACGAGCCCGGCGCGCGCGGCGAGTTCCGCTCCGGTGCTGCGGTCCATGGCGGTGAACTGCCCGCGGCCGTTGCGCCGCAGCAGCACCATGAAGCCGAGCACCACGTGGCGTGCCTTGAGGGGCACGATGAGGATGGACCGGCCGTTGATCAGGGGGCGCAGGTCCCGCTTCTCGAACTGGCCGGATATCCGGTCGCCGAGTTCGTCGTCGATGTACGGGATCAGCACCGGCTCGCCGGTGACCATGCACTGGAAGAACGGGGTGTGTTCGGGAAAGGCGAGGGCCTCGCCGACCGGGACGGTGTCGTCCCAGCGGCCCGGCTCGTCGTCGTGTTCGACCCACACCCGGTGCCAGACGGTGGTGACGTCGGGCGGCCCGTCGGGAAAGGTGTCCCCTGCGAGCACCTGGGCGCGCAGGTGGGTGCCGGCGAAGTCGGCGAACCGGGGGACGGCCGCGCTGGTCACCTCGCGGATGGTGACTTCCAGGTCGAGCGAGGAACCGATCCTGCCCGACACCTCGTCGAGGAACTCCAGGCGCTCGCGTACGGCCGCCTGCTCCAGGTCGGGCCCATGGCCCGGTGCCGCAGCGCCGCGCGGCCCGCCCCTTCGGGCCCGGCGCTGTGCGTACTTCGGTACGCCCCAGTCCGCCGTGATCGGAACGTGTTCGCGGCGGCTGACCTCCAGTACCGGATACCCCCACTCCAGCACCTGCGCGACGACGCGGGCGCCGCGGGCCGGGCCCATGCGGGGCAGGATGTCCGGCAACCGTCGTGCCAGCGCCCGGCCACCGGGCAGTGTGGTGTGCCGGGCGAACCCGCACCCGATCTCGGTCCGGTCCCCGGCCGCGCCGGCGCCCGCTGCCGCGACGGCGGCGTCGGCGATCAGTACCAGGAGCCGGTCGGGCCCCGGGCCGAGCAGGGGGTAGGCCCACCACAGCAGACCGACCGGCGTGCCATGCGGACGGGCGAGGACGGCGCGCCCGGCCCTCGGGTAGGCCGCGCTCTTGACCGCCAGCCAGGAGTCCAGTTCGGGAAGCGCGGCCGCCTTGGGGGGCGCGTCGGGCAGCCCGCGGGCGCCGGTTTCGCGGTCCGTGTCGTCGTCCTGGGGAGCGAAGACGGGCAGCCGTACCAACAGCGGGCTCCCGAGGGCCGCTTGCCGGTCCACGCCGAGCAGCCTTCCGGCCCCGCTGCTCCAGTGCGACACCAGCCCGTCGCCGTCGGCGACGACCACGCCCAACGGCAGCCGGCCGCAGGCCGCGGCGTCACCGCCCGGTGTCACCTCGCTGCCCATATACGCGGAACCCCTCACCCTCGTGGACAGTGGCCGACGCGCTCCCGCCCCACCGCGGCCCCACGGTAACCGTGCCCATTGACACCCCGCGCAGTCGTGGCAACGCTCCTCCCGCGTGTGTCCACGCCAACAGGTTCCGGAGCGCGCGTCCTACCGGCGGATCTTCTGGCGCATCCGCGTACCGCTGATGCGCCCCGCGCTCGGCGCCGCCTTCCTGTTCCAGTTCACCGCCGTGTGGAACGACTTCCTCCTCGGTATCACACTCAGCCGCACCGCAGGCGTAGCCGAGTGAACTGCAATGGATAACCGCTGGAGATGAAGTCACCCAACTCGACGGAATGACGGGGGATTCGGCGTATGGTATACAAGCGTAATGCCTTTACAGCGTCCCTTCCGCTTCGGTGTCAACATGTTCGTTCCCGGTTCGCGACGTGAGTGGAGCGCGAAGTGCCGCAGGGCCGAGGAACTCGGTTTCGATGTAGTCGGAGTGGCCGATCATCTGGAGTTCTCCGCACCGTTTCCGGCAATGGTGCTCGCGGCCGAAATGACCGAACGGGTGCGGCTGAGCACGTTCGTGTTGAACACACCGTTCTACAACCCCGTCCTCCTCGCGCGTGACGTGGCGAGCACCGACCAATTCGTCGACGGGCGCCTGGAACTAGGGCTCGGCGCGGGCTACGTGAAGGCCGAG
Source organism: Streptomyces sp. NPDC017529 (assembly GCF_044329785.1). Taxonomy (NCBI): domain Bacteria; kingdom Bacillati; phylum Actinomycetota; class Actinomycetes; order Kitasatosporales; family Streptomycetaceae; genus Streptomyces; species Streptomyces sp. NPDC017529. The sequence goes on along the minus strand of NZ_JBIRJY010000010.1, from coordinate 64,635 downwards.
TTCGACGCCGCGGAGATACCGTTCCCCAGCGGCGGAAGGCGCGTCGAACAGCTGGAACGGACTGTCACCACGTTGCGTCGCCTGTTCGCGGACACGCAATATCAGCCGCGTCCGGCCCAACCGTCCGGGCCACCCCTGCTGATTGCGGGCTGGGGCGACCGGCTGCTGCGGCTGGCCGCCGCGCACGCCGACATCATCGCCTTTCCCGGAGGCTGGGCCAGCCCCACCGGAGACGAACTCCACCTGGCCGGAGTCGCGCAGACGGAAGAACGGGTCGCCTACGTGCGCGGCCTCCTCGGCGACCGCGCCGACGCCGTGGAGCTGAATCTCCTGGTGCAGCAGGTGGTTCCGCCCGCCGAACGCGCCACGGTACCTGACAGGTTCGAGCCGCTGCCGCCCGACGCCGAGCACAGCCCCGAGGAGCTGCCCAGTGTGCTGATCGGCACTCCGGCGGAGATGGCACAGCAACTCAAGGAACGCCGCGAACGCTACGGCTTCACCTACTTCACGGTCATGGAATACAACATGGAGAACTTCGCGCCGGTCATCGCCGCACTTCGCTGAAATACACACTTCGCCACAATGCCGCCGACGACGACGGGGGCTTCGATTGAAAGGGGTGGCCCGATTCTCATCGGATCCGAATCCAGTCGTGAAACGGCCGGCGTGAACCTCGCGCCCGCCGGGCAGGGCGCCCCCACGACCCTTTTCCTGCTACGCCACGGCGAGACGGCATTGACACCGGAGAAGCGGTTGTCCGGCAGCGGTGGCTCCGATCCGGCATTGTCGGAGACCGGGCGCCGGCAGGCGGCGGCCGCCGCGAGGACGCTGGCGGCGCACGGCGCGGTGCAGGCGGTGGTGTCCTCACCGCTGCGCCGAGCCCGGCAGACGGCCGAGACAGTGGCACGACGGCTGGGCCTGGAAGTCCACGTCGACGAAGGGCTCACCGAGGCGGATTTCGGTGTCTGGGAGGGACTGACGTTCGCCGAGGTCGGCGAGCGCTACCCGGACGAGCTGGCGGCGTGGCGCGGCTCTCCGACGGCGGTTCCGGGCGAGACCGGGGAGACCTTCGCCTCGGTTGCGCGCCGGGCCGCACTCTCGCGGGACCGGCTCCTGGCCCGGCACAAGGGACAGACGGTATTGGTCGTTTCGCATGTCGGGGTGTTGCGGACGCTGATTCGGCTGGCGCTGGGCGCGCCGCCCGAGTCGCTGTTCCGCATGGAGCTGTCGGCGGCCTCGCTGTCGACCGTGTCCTATTACGGGGAAGGGAATGCGTCGGTGCGGCTGCTGAACGACATGTCGCACCTGGCGGTCCACCGCTGACCTCGACAGCCGACGAGGGCGCCGCCCGGCACAGCGCCCTCGTCGGTCAGCGCCGGATCGTCTTCGTACGCATGAGGAATTCGGCGAGGTAGCCGTCGTGCGGCAGTCCGTGCTCCATCCACGGGGTCGGATGGTCGCCGACGTAGACATTGGCGATGGTCGGCTCGGCCACCAATGCGTCGATCAGGTTCTCGTCGGTGGTGACGGCGGTGAGGACGAGGGTGTCGCGCAGCGGCCGGATTCCGGCGTCACGGTCCCACGGCGCGACCCACGCGCAGGGGAAGCCCAATTCCATTCCGAGCTGTTCGGCGAACGGGCTGTCCAGCTGGTGCACCGCCGGCCGGAGCACCGCGGAGCCATCGCCGAGTTCACCGACGATACCGTCACCGCCGAGCCATGCCTCGGTACCCGCTGCCCGCTGCCGCAGATACTTCTCCCACCGGCGGGCCGGGCCGACGGGCATCACGGGCAGGACCGCGCGTTCGTCCGTCGCGGGCAGGCTGGGCAGCGCGGCGAGGCGTTCGGCGATCGCCGCGGCCACGGGGGAAGGGTCGCCCTCGACCAGTACGCCGGTGGCGTTGACGCAACCGACGCCCCCGCCACTGCTGATCGACTCCACTATGGTGTCGACGACCGGCTCCCAATCGGTTTCGGCAGTGATGAGTATCTTGGAGCGCCCGGGGCCCTGCGGCAGAATGCGTCCGTCGCCCGCGTATTTGCCCACGACATCCGCACCGCCGTACACCATTCCGAAGTCGGCGTACCGCAGGATGTCGTCGGCCACGTTGTGGTCGGTGGGCAGCAACGCGATTCCCTCGTCGCCGAAACCGGCCTCGCGCAGGGCGGTGACCAGCCGATGCGGGGTGAACGGCTCACGCCGGGAGGGACGCACGGCAACGCGATAGCCGAGCGCGAGGGCATCGAACCACCCCTGGTGCACCGCGGGGTGATTGCCCGCCGCGTGGACGGCGAACACCTCACCGCGCCGGGTCCACACCGCCGCACCGCCCCGGGTCCGCGGATCGCGCCACGAGCCGACCGCAGCGGCCGGCCGCGCGTTCTCCACGGTGCGGTGGATCTGCTCGGCAGCCCGCGCGATTTCTTCGGTGGCATTGCGCACCACCGTGATCGGTATTCCGGTGGTCGCGCTGACGGTGTGCTGATATTCCTCCGGCGTCAGCCCCGCGATCGTCTGCGTGGCGAAAGCCCGGCCCGCCTCCGCGAACGCCGCGACCCGTGTGTCGACGGGTAGCGCCGGCGCTCGGCGCAGGGCCTTTATCGCGCGGGTGACATAGAGCGAGGGGGCGAGACTCAGTGTCGCGACCGGGTTTCCATCAATATCTCCAATGCTCTCCTGGCGTCGGGACCGATAGGGGCCGCCGGGGCCGAGCACGTCCAGGGACAACATCAGTACACGCCCTCGATCACCTTCGTATCGCCGAAGGACGCCACGGGTGCGACGTCTGCCACCGAATCGCCGAAGCCGCCGTCCACCGGTGCGATCCGGGTCGCGTAGTCCCGCTCGATGTTGTTGACCAGCAAGGCGGTTCGGCTCATGTGATGCACCACTATCTGCCCGCGCTCGCCGTACGGAACCACCTGGCCGGTGTCGGGGTCGATCACCCGGAAAGTGGTGTACGGAGCGAAGGGGTCGAACACGCACGGCTCGTCGTCACCGAGGCCGGGACGCTCCACCGATGTCCCCAGCATCATCGTGCCGCCGTACCCGCCGACGAACTTGGCGTTTGCGAACACCTCGTCGCGCAGCAGGTCCCGGGTGTCGGCGTCCAGATGCGTACCGCCCCAGATGATCGCGCGTACCTTCCGGTTCACCAGCTCGACCAGGTCGTCATGCTGCGCGAGACGCTCCAGCATCGGCGGGGTGGCGAAGAGGACTCCCACGTCCTGGCTGGTCAGGATGTGACCGACCTGTTCGATGAGGTGATCGGTGTAGGCGTCGGCCACGTCCGTCCGGCCGTCCGCGAGCAGCTTCTTCACCCATCGCGGGTCCAGATCGATGCTGAAGTTCAGCCCGCCTCGAGACATCGCGGTGTCGACCGCCATCGCTCCGACATTGTGCGGCCCGGTGGGAACCGCACTGAGCCAGTCGACGTTTCGGGGCACGCCGTGAGCGTCCAGACGCGCGCTGAACCATTCGACGCTGCTCCGATGCCATTCCGCTGCGTATGTCACTCGCTTGGGCTGCCCTGTGGTGCCGCCGCTTTCGTAGACGGACGCCTGGTGCTCGTCACCGTAGCCACGGGGGATCAGCTCGCGGACGCCGACATCGCGCAGTTCGTCCACCACATTGGGGAACAAGCCGAGGTCGTCGAAATCCCGGACATCGGTCAGCGGGTCGAAGCCGAGGCTCCCGGCCCGTTTCAGCCAGAACGGTGACCCGGTCTCCGGGCTGAAGTGCCACCGCATCATCTCCCGAACGAACTCTCCGCCAGTGCGCTCGACCATGGATTTTCCTTCCGAAAGAATGGAACGAATGCGTTGAAGCGGCGCCGCGCGCACGGCCGCGACGCGGGCCGCGCCCACCTCACCGCCGGCGCTACCCGGTCTCGGCCGAACCACCGGGGCAGCGGGCGGTGGAGAGGCCGGCCGTGTCGATCCAGGGTTCCTTGTCGAGCACGAGGTCTCGGATGATCTCTCCGGCGGCAGGTGCTTGGCACAGTCCCTGCCCGGAGAATCCGGCCGCGTAGAGGAACGGACGGGAGTGATCGCGGCCGATGAAAGCCATTCCGTCCGGACTGACATCGAGGTCTCCGCTCCACCCGTGTTCGAGGCCGTTGCCGGCGAGGGCCGGGAAGGTGGTGCCGAGGTGGTGTGACACCCGTTGCAGCCAGGCCTGCCGGGTTTCGTCCGGAGCGGGGCGGCCCATTCCGACGAGAATGCGGTCTCCCCAGCTTCGAATCCGCAAGCTGGACGGGTGCATGGTCATCGGCAGAGCGGTGCTCGGGGCGCTGTCGGGGGTGTCGGCCAGGAGCATTTCGACGGGGTATGTGGTCACGGGCAGACGCACGTCGGCCATGGCCGCGACCGTTCCCGCCCAGGGGCCTGCCGCGCAGACGACGGTGTCGGCGCGGATGCTGCCCGCGGGCGTGTGGACCCGCCCATCCGGATCGATGCCGGTGACGGGCGTTTCCGTACGCAGGATGGCGCCGGCCTGCCGGCCGGCTGTGGCATAGCCGCGCACGATCGCGGGGGGATCGCAGGCGTAGGCCTCGGGTGACCAGGCTGCCGCCAGGATGGTCCGCTCATCGACCAGCGGGTTGAGCCGCGCCGCTTCAGCGGCGGTCACGAGTTCGACGTCCACGCCGGCTGCCTGCTGGGCAGCTTGGGTGTGCCGGAAGTCCTGCACCTGCTGTTCGTCGGTGAACAGCACGAGCAGGCCGATACGCTTCAAGCCGAGGTCGGTTCCGGTCCGTTCGGCGAAGGCGTGGTAAGCCGCCAGGCTCCGGACGGCAAGGCTGCTGATGAGAGCGTTGCCGGGAAAATAGGTACGGACAACGCCCGCGGTGGTCCCGGACGATCCCGATCCGAGCGCGCCACGCTCCAGCAGGACGGTACCGACGCCCGCCTCGGCGAGCTGGCACGCTATCGAATTGCCGATGACGCCCCCGCCGATGACGACGACGTCCGTGCGTCCGGGCAGTTGGCTCACGACTGGCCGACCATGTCGCTGGGGCGCAGTTGGCGCAGGTGGTCCCCGGCGTCCCACGGGTACAGATGCAGATTCCAGCCGCCCAGGCAGTTGACGTAGAGGGCCAGTTGGCTCGTCACACTCAGGAAGTCGTCGCGATCGAGCCGGTCGAGGCAGGCCAGGAAGCGCTGGGTGAAACTCCACAGCTGCTCCAGGCCGCAGTAACCCAGGAACTCGGCCGGAATACCGACCAGCAGGCGCGTCATGTGGCGCAAGGAATCCATCGGCATGTCCTGGACCGCGGCCCGGACCAGACCACCGTAAGTGGCATACCCCAGCGGGCGGGTCTCACCGTTGACGAACAACAGAGTGGGCAGCACCGTCTCGAAACTTCCCGCCCCGGAAGGGATCACCCCCTCGTGGAGGTCGGCGAGTTCCTGCGGCGCGGACAGCCAAGCCCGCTCGGTCGCAGTGTACACGTCGTGGATGAGACGGTTCGCTTCCGGATCCGCGGCGGTCAACTGCGGGATACGGTGGCCGCCTTCGCTTCCCGCCTTGCGGACCTCCACCAGGATCGGCTTCTTCGTCGAATAGACCGACTCCCAGATCGCCTGCCCGGCCTCCAGGAGTGCGGGCATGTCCTCCTGACGGATCCGGCCCACCGGGGATGCCGGCATGGGTTCGGTCAACGTGCCGTACTTTATGCCCACGTGCTGTAGCGCGGAGCAGAATACGGTTCCGTCGGGTGCCTCGCGTCGGTCTGCGATCCGAGTGGACGCGGACAGATGCAGCAGCGACGGGATCGGCGCCGCGTGATACAGATGCTGGCCTGCCACCAGCGCGTGTCCCTGCAGGCTCTGGTAGGGCAACGCCTCCCACAGCGCGTCGGCAAGTTCGGCGTTGCGACCGTCGAGTTCCGCGGTCACGGTGATACCCAGATCGGGCCAAACGATCTCCACGCTCCGACCGGAAGACGTTTCAGTCAAGGTTTTCCCCTTAATCCAGTGAGATGTTGCCGCTGCTCTTCACCTCGGCTGACGGCAATTGGAAAGCCACGACGCCGGGTCGCCGGCGATGACTATCAGGGTTCGGTGAGCAGATCTCGCTCTGCGGGGGCTCGCAGGCGTGCGAGGGCGCCGGCCAGGCCGGGGCCAGACCGGGGTCAGCGCGGCGAGGACACCAATGGCCTGGCCGGCATAGCGGCAGGCGGTCTCGGTATCGATCCCGAAGTGGTATCCGAGCAGTTCAGAGAGGTCGCCCTTGGCGAGGAAGGCCGCAGCACGAGCGCCCGGCGTTACGGGCCCACCCTTTACGCTTCTCAACAACTACTCAAGAACTTTGTCGCGCATACCGGCATCGCCGGTCACGCCGACATGCCCGTACTCCATACCGCCTGGGCACGTCTTTGCGCGCTCACTCCTCCGATATGCCCACTGACGATGCCTGGATCGCTAACCCGAAACTGCCAACCGAACCGGTCTAACAAGGATCCCTCCGAGGCCAACCGAGGTCTTCCTAAACGATGCCGTCTCGCAATTCAGAGACTACATGCCAGGGCCAACTGGTCAACCCTTCACATCGGTTCCACCCCAAGGGCACGTGCAACACTGGTGAATTCATGAAAGAAACCGTCCGGCAGGCCGATGGCCTCCGGACGGCGTACGCCGCCGAGCACAATGGCGGGGCCGGCCCGGACTCCCGTACCCAGCACGGCGCCCCGCCGTACCGGCTGTGGGCGAGGAACTCGCTCGCTACTTCCCAGAGCACTCCTAGCCCTCTGGGTAGAAGAGGAACAGCGTGCAGCCGGTGGCGGTCGAGGGTACGTGCCACGTCCCGGCCGGGGCGTGCAGGAACGTGCCGGCTGGGTAGTCGCGTGCTCCGTCGTTGAAGGTGCCGGCGACCACGTAGACCTCCTCCGGGCCCGGCTCGTGGACATCGCGGTGCGGCCAGGAGGTACCCGCCTCCATCTCCAGCACGTTGGCGTGTGCGCCGGTCGGCCCCCGCCACAACGGGCGCAGCCGGATCCCGGGGAACAGCTCACGGACCGGGGATGCGTCGACAGAGACGGAGGTGTAGCCCTCCTGCGTGAGGATCTCAAGGTGCATGCCTGCAACGGTGCCGTGCGCGGGCCGCGGCAGACAGAGACTGTGATGACGCCATGGGGTACTTTCCTGCCATGCATCGCGTGGTGGCTCTGGTACGGCCGGTGCAGTCGGTCTTCGAGCTCGGCTGCGCCGTCGAGGTCTTCGGCACGAAGCGGCCCGGGGTGCCGCAGTACTACGCATTCGAAACGTGCGCGGAGACACCCGGTCCCGTGCCGACCACGGGCGGTTACGCGATGACCGTGTCGCAGGGCCTCTCGGCGCTGGAGACCGCGGACACCGTGATCGTCCCGGGCTGGCTTCCGGTGGAGGAGCCGCTTTCCGACCCGGTGTGCCGGGCACTGCTGCGGGCGCACGCGCGTGGGGCCCGGCTGGTCACGATCTGCTCCGGGGTGTTCGCACTGGCCCGCACCGGACTACTGGACGGCCGCTCGGCCACCACGCACTGGGCGCATGCCGAGCAACTGCGGTGTGAGTTCCCCCGGGTGCGCGTGGAACCGGACAGGCTCTACGTGGATCACGGTGACGTCGCCACCAGCGCCGGCGCGGGCGCCGGGTTCGACCTGTGCCTGCACCTCGTCCGGAAGGATCACGGGGCCGCGTACGCCGCTGTGCTCAAGCGGCACATGGTGCTGCCGCCACACCGCGAGGCCGGCCGAGCGCCGTACGCGCCGCCCCCACCGCCCGGGAACGCGTTCGACGGCCTGCTCAAGTGGGTCGACGAGCGCCTCGGCACACCGCTGTCGGTAGCCGACCTGGCCGCGTACCTCGGTGTCTCGTCCCGCACCCTGGCCCGGCGCTTCGCCGACCAGCTCGACACGAGCCCGGGTGCGTGGTTGCTCTCCCGTCGGGTGGCCGCGGCACGCTCCCTGCTGGAGGAGACGGAACTGCCGGTCGAGGCGATCGCAGCCCGCGTCGGCCTCTCCTCCGCGGTCAACCTGCGCCGCCGCTTCCGCTCCGCAACGGGCACGACCCCGGGCGCCTACCGGCGAGCGTTCCGGGTCCCGTGATCCGCCGGACTGCCCGCCCCGGGCTCGGACTCGCGGGTGGTCTTGGTCCAGCCGGTGTGGCCGCGGAGCATGCGGAAGAGAGCGCGCCAGGCGCACAGGAACGACAGGTAGTTCATGACGACGAAGGAGTGGCCCAGGAGGAGGGCCCGGCCGGGGCCGACCTGCCTGTCGCGGCGAAGGTAGGTGAAGGAGGTGGCCAGGGCGGGGGCGAAGGCGAGGAGGTACCAGGCGGTGAGGTTGGCCGGCCACTTCAGCCAGGTGGCGTTGAGGGCCGAGGTCCTTCTGCCGCGAAGGACCAGGACGTTGGGGCTGCGCAGAAACCAGATCAGGCAGTACTGGAAGAGCAGGGACCAGGGCAGGTCGAGGACCCAGGGGACGAGGAGGTAGGCGAACATCTCCAGGGCGGCCAGGTGCCGCATGCGGGGCGCCCGCCAGATTTCGCCCATCCGCACGATGGACGTCATGTGGCCCTGGTACCAGCGGGTGCGCTGGCGGATGAGGCGCCGCAGGTCGCTCACCCCCTGTTGGTCGACGGAGGCGTGGGCGGTGGTGCGCAGGCGCCAGCCCCGTACGGCCAGGCTGATGGCCAGGTCCAGGTCCTCGGTCAGTGACTGGGACCAGGGCCGTTCGCCCAGCGCGTCCAGCGCCGAAAGGCGGGTGAACTGGCCGTTTCCGCCGAGGCTGACGGTTGAGGTGAGGTTGCGGCCGAACTGGGTGACGGCGGCCATCGCCCAGAACTGGTAGTCCTGGAACCAGGTCAGGAAGTTGGCGTGGCGGTTGCGGATACGTACTCCCAGCTGGACGCCGCCGACCCTGCGGTCGTCGAAGAGCGGCAGGACGTGGGCCAGCGCGCGGTCCGACAGGCGGCCGTCGGCGTCCATGACGCAGACGACCGTCTCGGCGGGGTCCTGGCCCCGGGCCGCGACCCGGTCGCGGATCAGCCGGATGCCGTGGTTGAGTGCTTCGCCCTTCCCCTGGCGCGCGTGGGGGAGTTCGCGGCGCAGCACGGCCACTTCGCCTTCCCGTCCGGCGGCCCGCGCCCGGGCCCCGGCCTGTTCGGCGACCTCGCCGGTGGCGTCGTCCGACCCGTCGTCGACGACTATGACGGTGGTACGGGGTCCGAGCAACCCGGTGACGGTGGTGCCGATCACCGATTCCTCGTTGAGGCAGGGGGCGAGAACGTACAGGTGGCGATGGTCGCGGCGACCGAGGTGCGGGCTCCCGTATGCGGTGTCGCCCTGGGTGCGTAACGCGGCTCTTTGGCGGCGCAGTTCGAGGAGGCCGGCCCCCATGGCGACGGCGAGGTAGCCCGCTGACATGCCGATGACGGTGTAGCCGATGGCGTCAGCGGCTTTGAGAAGGGCGCGTTTCACCGGTGGGCGTCCTCGCTTTCCTGGCCCGGCCGTGGCAGTGCCGCGGGGGCGACGGCCGCCGGGAGGCTGCGGCCGGGCGCAGCCGGGCGGGGTACGGGTGGGCGGGGTACGAAGGGGTGGGGTGTTCCAGTTCCGGGGGTTGGTGCCGGCCGTCTCTTTCCGGTCAGCCGGCGCTGCACCTCTCGTCCCAGGACGAAGCCCGCCGGCAGCGCCACCGCGCCGAACGCCGCGAGCAGGGCACCGCGTCCGTGCGCCGCCCCCGCCCCTGCCCTGGCCGCCGCCATACCGCCGACCAGCGGCCAGGTGAATCCCATGTACATGGCGCGGTGGAACCTCCCAGGCAGGAGCGGGAAATGGGCACGGGACGGGGCCCGGCCACTCTCGCCGAGAAACCGGCTGGTGGCCAGACCTCCTTGCGGCAGGAATGAGGCGCCGGAGGCGGTTTCGCGCCGTCCCCACGAGAAACGGATTTCCCTGTTCGACGAGTACACCAGGGCCTTTCCGCTCGCCTGCTGTGAACGCTGCCCGGATCCGGCCATTCCCGTCGGAGCCGGACCGTTGCACGACCAGGACACCGGAGTTAACTTCATCGGCGGGCCGCTCACCGAGGTTCGAGCAACCGGGGGCCATTCAACTTTCGCGTCATTCGCTTGATCTTGCGTGCTGCTATGCGACAGGTGGTGATCCGGTGCGCCGGCAAATCCTTCGCAATGCCGTCAAGGCGAGGGAAATTCTTCCGTACGACGGACGGGGAGCATAACGCGTTGAGCTTCCGACAGCGCATTGCGGTAGTCGTGGGCACCCGCCCCGAGGCCATCAAACTCGCCCCTGTAGTACAGGAGTTGCAGCGAATGCGCTGGGCGCGACCGGTCCTCGTCACCACCGGGCAGCACGGCCCGGTGGTGCACGAGACGCTCGCCTGTTTCGGGCTGCGTGCGCAGGTCGAGCTGACCTTGCCACCGGGCGCGCACTCGGTCTCCGAGCTGACGGCCGGGCTGTTGAGCGGTCTCGGCAAGGGGCTCAGTACGCCCGCGGCCCAAGCGGTCGTGGTGCAGGGCGACACCTCGTCGGCCCTGGCCGGGGCCATGGCCGGGTTCTTCTCTGCCATCCCCGTGGTGCACGTGGAAGCGGGGCTGCGCTCCGGCGATTTGCGCAGTCCGTTCCCCGAGGAGGCCCACCGCCGCATGATCGCCGAGCTGAGCGACCTCCACTTGGCGCCCACCCGTGCCGCCCGGCGGAACCTCCGCGCACAGGGCATCGCGGCAGAGCGGATCCTGGTCACCGGCAACACCGTGATCGACGCGGTCGTCTCCGCGAGCCGCCGCCCGCCCGTACATCACGATCCGGCCCTGCGCCGCATCGAACGCACTTGTGCTCCGCTGGTCCTGGTGACCGCACACCGCAGAGAGAACTGGGGCGCGCCGATCCGGCGCATCGGGGCGGCGGTGGCGACCCTCAGCCGGCAATACCCGGAAGTCGGTTTCGTGGTGGCGGCGCACATGAATCCCCTGGTCCGTACCGCGATCGAGGATTGCTTGCGCGACCGCCCCAATGTGCACCTGCCGGGTCCCATTCCGTACGACACCTTCGCCCGGCTGCTCGCGCGCTCCCTACTGGCCATCACGGATTCGGGCGGAATTCAGGAAGAAGCGGCCGCCTTCGGGCTACCGGTTCTGGTGACCCGTGACAACACCGAGCGCACCGAGGGAATCGACTCCGGCCTCGCCCGGCTGGTCGGTACCCAGGAGTCGGAGATCGTGACGGCGGCGGAAAAGGAATTCGCCCGTGAGGGCGCGCTGTCAGGCGACGCCGACCGGCCCTTCCCGCCAAGGAATCCGTACGGCGACGGGCGGGCGGCCCGGCGCTGCGCGGACGCCTGCGGCTGGCTGCTCGGCGAACGGCCGAAGCCCTCCGAGCTCCCCGAAGAGACACGATGACCTGTTCCGCACCCCGCGGGGCGGGGAACCCACGCCGACGGCGAGGCCGCCGTCGGCCGGCCGGCTCCCCCACCGCTGACCGGGCACATTCACCGACCCAGACAGGAGCGGCATCATGACAACCGCAGCCAGCGCCGGAACCGGCCCGCAGCCCGCGGGCCTGGCCGAAGGCGCCATCGCCACGGTCGCAGGAAATGGCGTGGCCGGGTTCGTCTCCGACGGCGGACCGGGCGCGCTGACCCGGATCTACCACCCGCAGGGGGTGGCCGTCGACAAGAACGGCAACCTCTTCATCGCCGACCGGTACAACCACCGGGTCCGCAAGGTCACCCCGAACGGCAACATCACCACCGTCGCGGGCGACGGCACCGCCGGATACATCTCCGACGGCGGTCCGGCGGTCGCCACCCGCCTCCACTACCCCGCGGACGTGGCGGTGGACGACTCGGGCAACCTCTTCATCGCGGACACCAACAACCACCGGATCCGCAAGGTCACTCCGAACGGCATCATCACCACTGTCGCGGGCAACGGCGAGGCCGGATACGTCTCCGACGGCGGACCGGCCATCGCCACCCGGCTCCACTACCCGCACGCCCTGACCGTGGACCGCAGCGGAAACCTGTACATCGCGGACCACCACAACCACCGCGTCCGCAAGGTCACCTCCAATGGCAACATCACCACCGTCGCGGGCAACGGCACCGCCGGATACGTCTCCGACGGCGGACCGGCCATCTCGACCCGGCTCTACCACCCCATGGGGCTGGTGGTGGACGGCGAGGGAAACCTCTACATCGCCGACCGGTACAACCACCGGGTCCGCAAGGTCACCCCGAACGGGATCATCACCACCGTCGCGGGCAACGGCACCGCCGGATACGTCTCCGACGGCGGACCGGCCATCGGCACCCGGCTCCACTACCCCTGGGGCCTGGCACTGGACGAGGCCGGCAGCCTGTACATCGGCGACGGGCACAACCACCGTATCCGCAAGGTGACTTCGGACGGCATCATCACCACCGTCGCGGGCAACGGCACCGCCGGTTACGTGGACGACGGCGGCCCCGCGGCCGGCACCCGCCTCTACTACCCCTATGCGGTGGCACTGGACCGGTCGGGCAACCTGTACATCACCGACTCCAACAACCACCGTATCCGCGGTGTCTCGGCCGTCGCCCAGATGACCCCGCCGCCCCCGCCGGCCGCCGACCTCTACGGCGAGGTCGTCAGCCCGTACCGGGTGCAGCGCGGTCAGGAGTTCGATCTCGGCGCCCGGGTCCGCAGCCGCGGCCCCAACCCCGCCGACGGGCAGTACGTGACCGTCGTACTGACGCTGGCCGACGGTCTGATCGGCGGTCCCGGCTCCACCGGGCGCCGCCTCGCCCGCACGTTCACCGGACAACAGCTGACGCCCCACCAGGGGACGCTGGACGGCGTGTTCCGGGTCAGTGCGCCGGAGGGCACCCCGCCGGGGACGTACACCTCGACACTGGAGATCCAGTACGGCGGCGACCTCAACCTCAAGGACAACACGTACACGCTGCCCGTCACGGTCGTCGTGCCCGAACCGGTGGCGGACGAGACGGCACTGACGATCTTCCAGGACACCGTCCCGGAGGCCGGTCCCGGGCAGTACACCGCCTTCAACGTGAAGTACACCGCGCCCGCCGGGCAGCCGGTCAACCCCGGCACGCTCGTCCAGCGCTTCACCGCACCGACCGGCTTCGTCTTCACCGGTCACCCCACCTACGCGTACTACGAGACCATTCACGGCGTGATCGCCGGGAACCTCGCCCACCGCATCGAGGACGGCGGCCGGACTCTGGTCGTCACGGCCAACCCGCACCTCAACACCACCACCAGCGACACCGGCTCGGTGATCTACACCATCCCGGTGCAGGCACGCGTCGATGCCGCGCCCGGCAGGTACGACAACGGCTCGGCCAGCGTAGGCCGGCACACCCCCGTCCAGCTCTCCGGCAAGATCACCGGCAGCGCGCAGAACGAGACCGCGCTGCGCCTGGTCCAGGAATCGGTCCCCGCCGCGGCGCCGGGCCAGACCACCACGTTCAACCTGGAGATCCGCTCGCTGAACAACCAGCCGGTCAACCCCGGCACCATCGAGCAGCGCTTCACCGCCCCCACCGGTTTCGCCTTCACCGGCGGCGCCTCGTACGGCTACTACTACGTCCAGCCGTACGTCACCGGGAACCTGGAGACCAAGTTGGAGGACGGCGGCAAGACGATGGTCGTGTCCTCCAACCCGCACCTGAACACCGGCGCCACGGACAAGACCGCGCTGATCTACACCCTCGGCATCCGGGCGCTCCCGGACGCCAAGCCGGGCACGCAGTCCGACGACGGACAGGCGTCCATCGGCCGCCTGACGCCCGTACCGCTGAGCGCACGGGTGCAGTAACCGCACCCGGCGCCTCCCGCTCCGGCATCCGGCGTCCGCGCCGGGGAAGCCGGGGCAGGTGAATGTCCGTTGCTCCGGTCCGGGGTCGTCCCGGGCCGGAGCAGCGGCATGCCCTGATGGCGGCGTCGCGGCAACGGCAAGCCGGCCTCGGAAACACCGCAGCGGTCAGTCCGCGTGCCGTTGCCGAGTGCGATGATGGGAACAGGGAAAGAAGGTCTGTGATGCCGCCCGAGCCGGAGCTCCCTGTGACCATGCAGCATCCCGTCGTCGCCTTGGTGGCCTCCGCCGGAGGAATCGAGGCGCTGGGCCATGTCCTGGAGCCACTGCCGGCCGGCCTGCCCGCGACCGTACTGGTGGCGCTGCACCAGTACCCGCGGCACAGCAGCATGCTGGCCGAGCTGCTCGGCCGGCGCACCGCGCTCCCCGTCAAGCAGGCCGCCGACGGTGACGCGTTGCTGCCGGGAACGGTGCTCGTCACGCCGCCGGGGCAGCACATGCTCGTCACGTCGCCGACCCGGCTGGCGCTGATCGCCTGCGGGGCCATCCCCCCTGCCCGGCCCTCGGCCGACCTGCTGCTGGCCACGCTGGCGGTGTCGTGCGGACCGCTGGCGGTGGCGGTGGTCCTCACGGGTGCGGGTACGGACGGGCAGGCCGGCATCCGGGCCGTCGCCCGCCAGAAGGGCACCGTCTTCGCCCAGGACCTGGCCAGCAGCGAGCACTCCGCGATGCCGCACGCCGCGGCCGAGACCGGTGTCGTCGATGCCGTACTGCCGCTCTCCGCGCTCGGTGCCCGGATCCGGGACCACGTGTGCGGGCTGCTTCCCCGGCCCACCGGCACCGACTGACCGGGCCGCTGCTCCGGGGAAGCCGGCTACGTCAGTGTGCGGCCTGCCGCCGGGTGGCGGCCAGGGCACCGAGGAGGGCAAGCGCCTCGGCGGCGGGGCTGCCGGGTTCCGCGTGGTAGATCACGAGCGAGAGCGGCATCACTCCGGCGTTGTTCACCAGGACGTCCACCCGCCCGTAGACGGCGCGCGCCACGTCCACGAAGGACCGCACGTCGGCCGTCGCTGGAGGCGCTGCGGACCGAGGAGTGGGACCGGATGCTGGACGTGAACGTGCGCGGGGTGCTGCACGGCATCGCCGCCGCGCTGCCCTTGATGCGGGTCCAGGGCGGCGGGCACTTCGTGAACATCGCCTCGGTCGGCGCGTACGAGGTGTCGCCCACCGCCGCGGTCTACTGCGCCACCAAGTTCGCGGTGCGCGCCCTCTTTCGAAGGGCTGCGCCAGGAATCCGCCGGCGACCCGTCGCCGTACCGGCCGCGGCGATCGCGGACGCCATCGCCTACGCGATCGACCGGCCCGCTGACGTCGACGTGAACGAGCTGGTGGTCCGCCCGTCCGCGAGCGCGCGTAAAGGCCCCGCCTCGGTGCCGCAGGCCGGGTGGGTGTCGCGTACGAAGCGGTCGGAGAGCGCATGAGCGTAGTGGACCGCATGGCCGCCGTGGGGCGAGAGTGATCGCGGCACTCACCTCCGGAGGTTTGGACCATGCAGCTCAGCCGTACCCGGCGCGCCGTTGCCGGCGCGCTCGCCACGCTCGTCCTCGTCCCGCTTGCGGCCTGCGGCCACGGCGGTTCCCCTGCCTCGGCGTCACCGACCGCCGGGAAGTCCCGGCCGGAAGCGGCCACGAAGCCGTTCGCCCGCGAGTTCGCGAAGCTGGAGCGCGCGTACGACGCGCGGCTGGGCGTCCACGCCGTCGACACCGGCACCGGGCGCGAGGTGGCCTACCGCGACGGCGAACGGTTCGCCTACAACTCCACGTTCAAGGCGTTGCAGGCCGCGGTCGTCCTGCGGAAGTACACGCTGGGCGGGCTGGACCGGCGGATCACGTACTCCGCCGACGACCTGATCGCCAACTCCCCCGTGACGGAGAAGCACGTCGGTACCGGGATGACGCTCGGCGAGCTGTGCGACGCCGCCGTCCGCTACAGCGACAACACCGCGGCCAACCTGCTGTTCGACCAGTTGGGCGGGCCCAAGGGCCTGGACGCCGCACTCGAAGGGATCGGCGACCACGTCACCCGGATGGAGCGCTACGAGCCGGAGTTGAGCCGGTGGGTCCCTGGCGAGCAGCGGGACACCACGACGCCGCGGGCACTCGCCGCGGACCTGCGCGCTTTCGTCCTCACGGACGCGCTCGGCAAGGGCGAGCGGGCACAGCTCACGAAGTGGCTGCGGACCAACACCACCGGGGACGAGCTGATCAGGGCGGGGGTGCCCAAGAGCTGGGTGGTCGGCGACAAGACGGGGACCGGCAGCTTCTACGGCGCCCGCAACGACATCGCCGTGGTGTGGCCGCCCGGCGCCGCCCCCATCGTGATCAGCATTCTCTCGCACCGCGGTAAGAAGGACGCCCCGGTAGACAACGAACTGATCGCGGAAGCGGCATCCGTGGTCGCCGACACGCTGTCCTGACCGGCGGAGGCGCCCGGGTACGGGGGCGCCGCACATGGTGTGCGGCGCCCCCGTACCGTACGGCCGGCGGGCGTTCCGGGACCGTACGGTCAGCGGCCGGCCGCGGCCGTCCCCACTTCCGGCAGTGCCTTCAGCGCCGGCGGCAGCGCTACCGCGTATATGACGCCCAGCCGCTGGGTCGCCCTGGTGAGCGCGACGTACAGGTCGCTGGCGCCGAACGCGTCCGGCTCCACGACGATCACCGTGTCGAACTCCAGGCCCTTGGCCTGCCGGGGGTCGAGCAGGACGACAGGGCGGGTCAGGTCGGGCGCGTCGCCCGCGGACGCGTCCGGCAGTGCGGCGGTCAGGGCCCGGTGGTGGGCGCGCGGCGCGATGACCGCGAGCCGGCCGCCGTCCGCACCGCCGCGCTCCGCTTCCGTCTCCCGGGCGACGGCGTCGGCGACCGCCCGCGGCAGGCCGTCCTCGGTGACCCCGAGCGCCCAGGGGCGTACGCCCGTGGAGCGGATCGAACTCGGCGGCTCGAAGGAGGGGTCGGTGGCACGCGGCACCGCCGCCGCGATCTCCATGATCTCGGTCGGCGTCCGGTAGTTGACGCCCAGTCTGACGTGTTCCCAGCGGTCGCCGACGTGCGGCGCGAGGATCGTCTCCCAGGCGCCGCAACCACCCGGCTCCGCGGTCTGCGCCGGGTCGCCGACCAGCGTCATCGAACGGGTCGGGCAGCGGCGCATCAGCAGCCGCCACGTCATCGCGGACAGCTCCTGCGCCTCGTCCACGATGATGTGGCCGAACGCCCAGGTGCGGTCGGCGGCGGCCCGTTCGGCGGCGCTGCGGTGGTCGGCCTCCTCGTGGCGGTCGGCGAGCCGGTCCGCGTCGATCAGGTCGTGCGCGGCCAGCACCTCGGAGTCCTCGTCATCCTTGTCCTCGAACTCCTGGGTGCGGGAGCCGTAGGAGAGGTCGAGCACGCCCTGCGCGTACGTGATCCGCTCCTGGCGCTCGGCCTCCTCGGCGGCGCGGGCCGCCGAGTCGTCCTCGCCGAGGAGTTCGGCGGCCTCGTCCAGCAGCGGGATGTCCGCGGGCGTCCACGCGTCCGCCGCGGGCCAGGGGCCGCTGTGGCCGCCCGCGCGGCGGATGGCGTCCGCGTCGGCGGCCGGGAGGTGGACGGGGTCGGCGAGGAAGTCGGCGACCAGGCGCTGCGGGGTGAGTTCGGGCCACAGCTCCTGGATCGCGGCGTGCACGTCGGGGCTGGCCGCGACGGCTTTGCCGAGCTGGGCGATGTCGTCAGGGCCGAGCAGGTTCGGGCCGCCGTACGGGTCGGTGCCGATGCGGTCGGCCAGCTGCGCGGTGAGCGCGTCGACGACGTGGAAGGCGAAGTACGGGCGGGCGAGGTTGTGCGGCAGCCGCGTGGCACGCGCGTGCTCGCGGGCGGCGGACGCGATGTCCGCGTCCAGCAGCAGTTCGCCGTCCTCGTGGTCGATGACGAGGGCGGGGTCGGGCAGGGCCTGCCGGTCGCGTACGTACGCCGCGAGCGCGTCCGCCATCGCCGCGCCGCCCTTGACCTCGGCGGCCCTGGCGGTGTCGGTGCCGGTCGCGGTCACGCCCGGGAACAGCTCGGCGGGCGTGGCCAGCAGCACGCCGGTCTCGCCGAGCGAGGGCAGCACCTCCTCGATGTAGCCGAGGAACGCGGGGTTGGGCCCGACGATCAGCACGGCGCGGCGCGCGAGCTGCTCGCGGTGCGCGTACAGCAGGTACGCGGCGCGGTGCAGGGCGACGACGGTCTTGCCGGTGCCGGGGCCGCCCTCGACGACGAGGACGCCGTGGTGCGGGGCGCGGATGATCTGGTCCTGTTCGGCCTGGATGGTCTGCACGATGTCGTGCATCCGGCCGGTACGGGCCGCGTCCAGGGCGGCCAGCAGCACCGCGTCGGCGTCGGTGCCCTCGTGACCGGTGCGTTCGGTGTCGGTGAGGTCCAGGATCTCGTCGTGCAGGGCGGTGACCCGCCGCCCCTCGGTGGTGATGTGGCGCCTGCGGCGCAGCCCCATGGGCGTGTGGCCGGTGGCAAGGTAGAACGGGCGCGCGACGTCGGCCCGCCAGTCGACGACCAGCGGCGTGCGCTCCGCGTCGTCGCGGCGGATGCCGATGCGGCCGATGTGGTGGTCGCTGCCGTCCCGGAACGCCAGCCGGCCGAAGCACAGGCCGTTCTCCCCCGCGTCGAGGGCCGCCAGCAGTCCGGACTGCTCGGCCACCCGCACATCGCGTTCGAGCCGTGCCTGGAAGTGGTTCCCCTCCAGCGGCAGTGCCTCCAGTACGGCCGTTTCGGCTCCGGTCCGCAGTTCGGCGAGGCGCTCGTAGAGCAGATCGGTGAATTCCTGCTCCTGCCGCAATTCCTCGTTTGACAATTCAGCTCCGCTCGGATATCGTGTCCTGTATTGGTGGACCATGCTTTGAACTCCGCAAGACATGGAAACGCCCAATATACCCAGAGAAACACCCCGGCCGTCAATCCGTCCGGGGCATTTCTTTTTGCCCGGCAGTTCGTCCGGCAATCGGCTTGCAGAGGTCTCTATGCAGAGGATCCTGTGCGCCCTACGCCGCCCCCACGTCCGATCACCCGGCTCTCCGCACGGCTCGGAAGGAGACCGGGCGCGGCACCAAGCGCGTCACCGACTGGCTCGACCTGTAGCTGACGCATGATCAGCTGGGCGCCCTCGGCGCAGAGTTGCTGGACCGGCTGCGGCGCTGGCCCGTCACACCGGCGGCCGCGGCGGTCTCGCTCGTCCTGTTCGGCGCCGCCTCCAACCTGGCGCTGATGGGATACCAGTCGATCCAGGTGGTCTTCCTCACCCGGGAGGCCGGCGTGTCCCCCGCGGCCGCCGTCTTCCTGCTCTGCTCCCCGCTCCGGCGGGCCCGCGACCTGCCGACGGCGCCTGGTTCCGCCCGCCCCCGCCCCGACTTGGTCCAGACCTATTGACGGCCCATCGGGGTCACCCTACGGTTCGGGCAGCGTGACGCGCGGGTTTTGGCCATCGTCCCCGCGCGTCACCCCCACCCATGCTCCACCGGGCCCCCTCAGTCACCGCCGGTCACGGCCGGAAAGGAGCACACCATGTTCGGTCGGAGATCCCGCCTGCTCGGAATCGGCCTGGCGACGGCATTCGCCGCGCAACTGCTGGTCGCGGCGGCGCCGGGCGCACCACGGGACACCACGTGCGCGCTCAAGCCGAAGCCGGCGGGCAAGGTCCTCCAGGGCTACTGGGAGAACTGGGACGGCGCGGCCAACGGCGTACACCCGCCGTTCGGCTGGACCCCGATCACCGACTCCCGCATCCGCGAGCACGGCTACAACGTGCTCAACGCGGCCTTCCCCGTCATCCGCCCGGACGGCACGGTGCTGTGGGAGGACGGGATGGACGCCACCGTGAAGGTCGCGACGCCGGCCGAGATGTGCGAGGCGAAGGCGGCGGGCCAGACGATCCTGATGTCCATCGGCGGCGCGGCGGCCGGCATCGATCTCAGCTCCAGCACCGTCGCCGACCGGTTCGTGGAGACGGTGGTGCCGATCCTGAAGAAGTACAACTTCGACGGCATCGACATCGACATCGAGACCGGCCTCACCGGCAGCGGCAACATCAACACCCTGTCGGCCTCGCAGGCCAACCTCATCCGCATCATCGACGGCGTGCTCGCCAAGATGCCGCCCGGCTTCGGCCTGACGATGGCGCCGGAGACGGCCTACGTCACCGGCGGCAGCGTGACGTACGGCTCGATCTGGGGCGCGTACCTGCCCATCGTGAAGAAGTACGCGGACAACGGCCGCCTCTGGTGGCTCAATATGCAGTACTACAACGGGAGTATGTACGGCTGCTCCGGCGACGCGTACTCCGCGGGCACCGTCAAGGGCTTCACGGCGCAGACGGACTGCCTGAACAAGGGGCTGGTCATCCAGGGCACGACCATCAAGGTCCCCTACGACAAGCAGGTCCCCGGGCTGCCGGCGCAGCCGGGGGCGGGCGGCGGATACATGTCCCCCGGCCTGGTGGGCCAGGCGTGGAACACCTACCGCGGCGGCCTGAAAGGGCTGATGACCTGGTCGCTCAACTGGGACGGGTCGAAGGCGTGGTCGTTCGGCAACAACGTCAAGGCGCTGCAGGGACGCTGATCCGGTACGCGGGCGGAGCCGCGCACCCGGCCGGCTCCGCCCGCGTACCGGATCAGGCGTCGCCCTCCTGGGACGGGTGCAGGCCCAGCATCTCCAGGAGCATCTTCAGCTCGTCGGCGTCGCGGGCCTGGCCGGCCAGGGTCAGCCGGGCCTGGTGCCGTACGGCATTCGCCTCGTCGTCCTCGGTGGCGGCCGGGTCGGTCTGGTTCTCGGTGCGCTGGTCTTCCTTAATCATCACCGCCATTGTCCCATCTCCCGCAGGCGCGCCGGCGCCCCGGGGCCCGTCCCGGCCGGAACCGGGCGCGGAGCCGCCACCTGACCGGTCGTGCGGAACCCTCCGGGAGAATCCCTGAAGACGGTTTCAGAAATGCGGAACGACGCCGGCCGGCGGTTCCGGCCACCGGCTCCGCACCGTTTCCCGCCGGAAATTCCGAAGATGCTTTCAGATTCCGTGAAACCACCCGGAAGTTTTTGTCCCCGCCGCAGAATGCGTGCCACATTCCTTTCGGCGCCGCGTCGGCCGAGACTGCCGCGCCACTGTTCGGAAGAATTCGAGGAGGTGGTCGTTGTGCTCTACGGCGATCCTCCCAGTCGCGCTTGCCGCCGCTCCCGCTGACCGGACCCAGCGGTCCGCGGCCCTCCACATGTCAAACTTTTGCCGGTTTCCGTCCGGCGGCGCGATACACGCTGCCCGAATACGCCCCGTGTACGTCCTCCTTCTCTGCGGAGTCGTCGCGCTCTGCTATCTGGTGGCCCGCGTCGGTGCCACCGCCGACCGGCCTTGCCAGCCGGGGCATTCTCCGGCCGTCTCCACCGATCCGGCCCAGCTGCCGTATGACGCCGCGTTCCGTGCTGCGGATGTTCGCCGGGCTGGTGCCCGCGGTGCTCTTCACTTTCGTCTTCGGAACGTGGACCGCCCGTGGTCTTCGCCGTCTTCACCGCGCTGGTGTGGAACATGGCACTGGCCTTCTACCAGTCCCTGACCACCCAGCCCGCGGAGCTGGACGAGGCGGCCCGGCTGATGGGGCTCACCCGGTGGCAGCGGTTCTGGAAGCTGGACGTGCCCAGGCGATGCAGCGCCCGGGAAAGTCCACGCTGCTGCGCCATGTCGCCGGCCTGCCGGCGCCCTCCAGCGGCACCGTCCACTACCGCGGCCGCCGGTCGACGGCCCCAACCCCGGCGCCGCGATGCTGCTCCAGTGCGGCAGAACGTCGAACTCGGGCTCCAGGCCCGCGGCGTACGGGCTGCCGAGCGGCGCGAACGGGCCTGGCGCGCCATCGGCATGGCCGGCCTCGACGGCTTCGAGAGCGCCTACCCCAAGGAGCTGTCCGGCGGCATGCGACAGCGCGTGGGTTTCGCCCGCGCCCTGGTGCCCGGCACCGGCCCCGGCCGCATCAAGGCCGAGCTGCGCGTCGGTCTGCCGCAGCCCCGCGCCCGCCGCTTCACGGCCCTGGTCGAGGAGGCCTACGAGGCGCTGACCGGAACGGCCGAATGCCGTGTTTGTCCGGCCGCGTCGCCGGACACCCAGTGTCCGTACCCTCTCCCCACGATCTTCCAGGAGGCGTCCATGACAGCGCAGGTCGGCGACGAGCTGTGGGACGAGTTCCACAAGGCCGTCAACATGACCTCACGCGAGCTGCGGGAGTGGCTGAGCGTCGAGGCCGCGGGCGAGGACAGCGAAGAGGTCCCCGACCGAGCCGGGCGGCCCGTCGGGCGGCACGTCCTGGAGATCCTGGGCAAACGCCGCACCGACCTCACCGAGAGCGACGCGGAGGTCATGCGGCGCGTCGTCGAGATCGTCCGGAACCAGCGGGCGGACGCGGGCGACCCGAAGGCCGGGGGCGGGGACTGGCGCCACGGCCTGATGGACATCGGGCACGACCCGCTGAAGCCGGCATGACCACACGGCCGCACCGCGGTGCGGCCGGCCGGCTCATCTGCGCAGGGCGCGCGTACGCAGCGCCAGCAGGGCCCCGAAGCGGAACCCGGGGTCCGCGAGCCGGCCCTCGAAGAGCGCGTCCAGCTGCCGCAGGCGTTTGCGGGCCGTCTGCGGATGGATGCCCAGCGCCCGCGCCACCTCGGGGGCGGTGCGGCCCCACGACATGAGGAGCGCTTCGAGCGTCTCCGCCAGCCGCGCCGCCCGGCCCGCGGGCAGGCCGTCGAGCGCGCCGAGCACATGGTCCCCCAGCAGGCGTCCGATGTGCGCGCCGCCGAGCAGGTGGACGTCGGCCAGCCGGTCGCCGACGACCAGGAGGCCGTCGTCCGGCGCGCCCGTGTCCCGGTGGTGGTTGAGCGCCAGGCGGGCGCACACCAGGGACAGCCAGGCGTCGTGCGGCACGACGGCCGGTCCCAGCGCGGCGGTCCGGCCGCGTACCGCCGCGCGCACGTCTTCGGTCCCGGCCGGCCCGCCGCCGTCCGGTTCCGGTAGCACCACCACGAGGTCCGCGCCGCGCGGCAGCGTCAGGACGTCCCGGCCCTGCCCCGGCAGAGCGAACCGGCCGCCGGCGGCTTGGCGTACGACGAGGCAGGCGACCTTGGCGGGCAGCGGCCAGCGGGCCCGCGCCGCGAGGGTGTCCAGCGGCTCCCCGGGCGTGCCGCGCGGCCGTTCCAGCAGGGCCTGCGCGAGCGCCCGCCGGTTGCGCTGCGTCTCGCCCTCGGCCCGGGCCTGGGCGGCGACGAAGCCCTTGACCGACTCGTTGGCCAGGGCGTTGATGTGCGTCAGTACCGCCTCGTGCAGCGGCAGGACGATCTCGGTGGGCAGCGAAGCCGTACGGGCGACCTCCGCGTAGCGGCGGCTGCCCACCCGCGCGCCGACCCGGAAGGCGGCCTGGATTCCGTCGGTGGTGCGCCCGTTGAGGAACTCCACGCGCCCCAGGTGCCGGAAGTGGCTCACGTGATGGTCCTGTGAGCTCTCCGGTGCCTCCGTGAGCTCCGCGAACTGGCGCATCGCGCGGCACACCGAGTCGATGAGGTCCCGGCCCATGGCGGAGTCGAGCGGGCTCCGGTAGGCGGGCACCTCCTGGCGGATGGCCTCGACCATGTCGGCGGCGATGGCGTCGATCCGGGTGCGTATCAACGCACCGAGCGCCGCGGGCAGTTCATGCCACGGACCGCGCGCGAACGTGTCACCCGGTGGATTCTGCATCGCGTGACTCCTCCGCACCGTGGGCAACGGGACACACGTGTGTCCCCGGGCCGGGAATCGTGCCCCCTCGCAGCCCCGCGGGTCCAGCCTCGTGCACTCGCCTCGGGCGCCCACCCCGGTGAGCGGCCCGTATCCGCACCGTCCGCCGGGACTGCGCCGGCTGACCCAGCGGTCCCTCCAAGTGTCACGCGCGTGACACATTTCCCTGGCATTCGCCCCCTCCCCCTGGTGCGCAGCGGCCGCACCGGGCGAGCGTTGGTCCCGACGTTACGCGTCGGTAGCATCCCGGACCCGGCCCGGCAACACGCCTGTCCGGGCCCGGTCCGGCGCGCTGACGTCCGCCCTTCTTGTGTCCGTACCGGAACAACGGCAAGAGGAGAACGATTCATGCGCAGCAACGGGACCATGCGCGGAAGACGCCGGCGACGGCCGGCCGCCTTACTCACCGGACTCGCGGTGGCGGCCTGCCTCGGCCTGGCCGGAGCGACCGCGACACCGGCGGCGGCACGCCCGGCGGCCCAGACGCCGGCCGCCTCCACCACCACCGCCGACCCCGTCGGCCCTCCGCAGACCAACTTCCTGTCCGCCTTCCTCTACTCCGCCACCAGGCCGTCCGTCGTCCCCACCGGCGCGAACGACTGGTCGTGCAAACCGAACCGCGCGCACCCCCGCCCGGTCGTCCTCGTCCACGGCACCGCCGAGAACCGGTACGCCAACTGGGCCGCCCTCTCCCCCAAGCTCAAGGACGCCGGCTACTGCGTCTTCGCCCTCGACTACGGGGGCACCCAGGGCCCGGTGCTGGGCACCGGTGACATCGCCAAGTCGGCGGCGCAGCTCGGCGCGTTCGTCGACCGGGTGCAGGCGGCGACCGGAGCGGCCAAGGTGGACGTGGTCGGCCACTCGCAGGGCGGCATGCTGCCGCGCTACTACATCAAGAACCTCGGCGGTGCGGCGAAGGTCGACAAGCTGGTCGCCCTCGTCCCGTCCAACCACGGCACCACGCTGATCGGCATCGGCCTGCTGGCCCGGCTGATCCCCGGCGCGGACGTCGTCGTCGGCGCCGGCTGTCCCGCCTGCGAGCAGCAGGTCGTCGGCTCGCGCTTCCTGAGGGACCTCAACGCGGGCGCCGAGACGCACCCGGACGTCACCTACACGGTGATCTCCACCTGGTACGACGAGGTCGTGACCCCGTACACCTCGGCCTTCCTGGCCCCGGCCCGCAACGTCACCAACGAGACCCTCCAGGGCCACTGCCTGCTCAACACCACCGCCCACATCAACATCACCTACGACAGGACCGCCACCGGGCTCGTCATGAACGCGCTCGACCCGGCGCACGCCCAGCGTCCGCCCTGCTGAGGCGGCACGGCCTCCCGGGCGCGCGGTCACCGGCCGCGCGCCCTCGGTCGATTTATCGCTCCGAGCGGTGGTGATGGCAGTATCGGGGGATGGCAGAACAGATCACAGCCGCGTGCGACGGGGCGTCGAAAGGAAATCCCGGGCCCGCGGCCTGGGCATGGGTCATCGGGGACGCCGAGGGCGCGGTGGAGCGCTGGGAGGCCGGTCCGCTGGGGACCGCCACCAACAACGTCGCGGAACTGACGGCGCTGCAAGAGCTGTTGGCGGCCACCGACCCCGCCGCGCCGCTCCAGGTGCGGATGGACTCCCAGTACGCGATGAAGGCGGTCACCACCTGGCTGCCCGGCTGGCGGAAGAAGGGCTGGAAGACCGCGGCGGGCAAGCCGGTGGCCAACCGTGACCTGATCGTCCGGATCGACGAGTTGCTGGCGGGACGGGCGGTGGAGTTCGTCTACGTCCCGGCGCACCAGGTGGACGGCGACCCGCTGAACGCGGCGGCGGACGGGGCGGCCAGCGCCACCGCCCGCACCCAGCAGGCCGCCGGCAGCTCGCTGGGCTCCGCCCTCCCGGCGCCGGAGCCCGCCGGCGCGGTGGCCGGCGGGCGGACGCGGCAGCCGGGCGGCGCCCGGGTCCCGGCGGCGCGGGCGGGCAAGAGCACGCGTCCGCGCGGCTCGGTCAAGGCGCGGTTCCCCGGCCAGTGCCGCTGCGGGCAGCCGTACGGAAAGGGCGAGACGATCGCGAAGAACCCGGACGGGTGGGGACACCCTTCGTGCGCCGCGGACGCCCAGCCGGCCGGATGAGCAGTCCCGTACGCGTCGCCCCGCGGAACACCCGCGGGGCGACGCCTTTTCCGCATTCCCCCCGTACGCCAAGTACATAAAATGCTCGGCAGACTTGACGGGCGAGAACGTGGCAGCACCGGCGTGAACACCGCTCCGGATCCCTCAACCGAGTGAAGTACCAGCCTGTTGACGCTGATGTACTCCTATATGGCCGCCGGGCAGTGCCATTCTCCATTCCTGTGAATCAGGGAGCTGCCAATCGGGGAGCCCCGTGACTCTGCGCCTCCCGCACCCCGCCACGCGCCGGCGCGCCGCCGTGCGCGGCCATTCCGGGTACGGAGGTGCCGAAAGAGTGGCTGGTAGAATTGAAGTTTTCTCGGTGTACGGCATTTGTGGCCGCCGTGGGTTCCCTGGCGGCCGCCCTCACGGTCGGCGCCCCGGCGGCAACGTCACAGGAGCCGCCGTCGGCCGCCGCCGCGGACTCGCTCCGCTACTCCCACGAGGGTGAGCAGCGCGCCTTCCGCCACGAGCAGCGCCCGCAGAGCGCGATGCCGGGCGGCAGGTCCAGGGGGATCATCACACCCATCGGCCACCAGGGCTTCCGGCTCCGTTACGACGGTTCGGACCGCGGGCGGGTGCTCGCCAACGAGCGGCGCCACCCGGCGCTGCGTCCCGTCGGCCTGACGTCCTGGCTGGGCAACGGGCCGCGGCACGCCGTCCGGCTGTCGCACTGCCCGACCAGGGTGCCGCTCAGCGGCGCCGACGGCTTCTGCTGGCAGCGCAGGTCGGCGGACGACCTCGGGTGGGATTACGTCCCGCAGGGGCTGACGGGTTCGGGCGAGGCCGAGCCGCGTTCGGGCCGCTGGCAGGGGCGGCGCATCGTCGCGGCGAGCTGGGCGTCCAGCTACAGCCACCCGAGCGCGCCGCGCAACCGCAACAACCGCCCCTGGCGCGGCGCCAAGCAGATCGACCAGTTCATGAAGGTGTCCTTCACGGACGTCACCGACAGCGGGCGCCCGCGCTACCGCAGCGCCCTGCTCGTCATTCCGCGGAGCAACGGCGGTGGTTTCACCGCCCTGAAGGGACACGGCGACACGCTGTCCTGGTACGGCCCCTACCTGTTCCTCTACAGCAGCGAGCGCCTGCGCGTCTTCGACGTGCGGCACCTGTGGGCCACGAACAGGTCCACCGGGCACGTGGGGGTGCGCCGCGGCGCGGTGAGCGCCAACTGGCAGGAGGCCGCGCTGCCGCAGGTCGCCAAGTACACCTTCGTCGGCCGCAACGGGTGCGGTAGCAGTCCGAGCGAGACGCCGTGCTTCAGCGGCGCGTCCATCGACCACGGCTCGTCGCACGCGCCGTCCCTGGTGACCGTCGAGACCAGCTCGCCCAGTTCCCGGGTCGTGCGGTGGCCGCTCAACCCGTCGACCTCGCTGCTGAACAGCGACCGCAACGGCCTGGTGCGCGCCCGCGCCGGCTACCGCGTGCCGCTGGCCGGCCCGCAGGGCGTGGTCCAGCTGGAGGAACGGTTCTACTTCACCGCGATGTGCCCGGACGCCCGCCGGCGGTTCGGCGAGCCGTACTGCCTGTACCGCGGTGACTCCGGCGGCCCCGTCAGCGTGTGGAGCCGCACGCCGGCGGCCGCCGAGAACCTCTCCTACTGGCCCTCCACCGACCAGCTCTGGGTCGCGAACGAATCCCCGTACCGCAACTACGTCCGCCCCCACCCCGAGCTGAACGGACGCGTCGTCTACAACGTGCCGCTCGACGACTGACGCGCCGGGGGGGTACCGAGAACGGTGGAAGGCTCCGACCGAGGATTGGTATGGCATGAGCGAATACGAACGTTCCCGCACGATGCCCGCGCTTCCTGAGCATGTGTTCGACCAGGCGGGCAACGTCGGCCAGCTCGACACCTGGCTGCCGCGCGACCTGCACGTCCAGGCGCAGGAGCTGCCGGCCGTGACCGTGCACGAGGACCGTACGGGCGAGGACGCCGCCGCCCTGTTCCGCGCCCAGCGGGAGCAGATGCGGCTGGAGTGGGGCACCAGGGACAGCGGCAGCTACGCCGGCTGGCTCCAGGTCTCCGGTATCGGCAGCGGCGCCAGCGAGGTGACGGTGCACCTGTCCTTCTTCGACGAGGAGCACGACCCCGGCAAGGACTCGGTGGAAGCCGAGCTGGACCGCAGTCTGGAGCGTCTGGACGAGCTGGTACGGCTGCGCATCGACGACGGGGCCGCCGGCTGACACACGTACGCGTATGGGCACCGTGTCCACAGCCGGACACGGTGCCCTTGCGCGGCGCCGGTCAGCGCTTCAGCTGGAAGGTCTCGCCCTTGTGCGCGCCGGCGGAGCACGACGCCTTCTCCGAGGCCGTCATCTTCCTGGCCTTGACGACGACCGCGCGTCGATGATGCCCGCGAGCTTCCCGCCCGCGGTGACCGAGACGCCGGCCGAGTCGGTCGAGCCCACCGTGTCCGACCAGCCCATCGACTGGGTGGCCGGAGAAGTGGTGCAGTTGTAGAGCGAGTTGGACGCCTACCGGAAGTCACCCAGGTACGCCTTGCCGAGGACCGGTTCGTTGAAGCTGCACTTGCCTTCGCCGGAGGCGCAGTCGGCTATGAGCTGCTTGCGGTCCGGGCCGTCGGCGGCCGCCGCGAGCACCAGCGTGCGCCCTCTGTGCCGCACGGCGCGGTTCTTCGCCATATCGCTGTGTCCTGCCTCTGGCCTTGCCTTGTGGACGCGGCCGAGCCGTTGGCCTGCCAACCGGCCTTGGAGTGGCGCCTGTTGTCTGAGAGGCTGGTGTAAAGCACTGGTTCAATGGTCCGGCATCGTCCGGCACGGACCGCTGTCAGCAACCCGCCGTACGCACCAGGAGAAAGACAGAACCCATGCGTGTCATCGCCTTCGACCACCTGGTCCTCACCGTCGCGGACGCCGAGCGTGCCCTCGCCTTCTACTGCGGCCGGCTCGGCCTCGAACCGGTGCGCGCCGAGGAGTGGCGGGCGGGCAAGGTCCCGTTCCCCTCCGTCCGCGTGAGCCCGGAGACGATCATCGACCTCCTCGAAGGAGAGCGCGGCGAGTCCAACGTCGACCACATCTGCCTGGTCGTCGAACCGCTGGACTGGCAGCAGGTCGTCGACTCCGGCGTCTTCACGGTCACCGACGGCCCCGGCCCGCGCTACGGCGCCCGCGGCGACGGACAGTCCCTCTACGTACTGGACCCGGACGGCAACACGGTCGAACTGCGCTGGTACCCGCAGGACGCCGACGCCTAAAGCAGACGCCCAGAGCAATGGCCCGGCGGAAAAACCGCCGGGCCATTGCCCGGAACCCCGGAGTGCGCACTTCGCCTACGCCGGAGACGACGCCGCGGACATTGCCGGATTACGTCCGGGACGTCACCGCTTGAAAGCGTCCTTGGCCTTCTGGCCCGCCTCGCGCATATCGCCCTTGGCGCGTTCCGCGCGGCCTTCTGCCGTCATCTGTTCATTGCCGACCGCGCGGCCCACGGTTTCCTTCACCGCGCCCTTGGCGCGGTCGATCTTCGTGGAAGGCTTCTTATCGGCAGTCATGGTCGCGCTCCTTTGCTGTTCGAGCCGTTTCCTTGACAGTCGGTCGCGTGCCCGTGCACCCGGACCTTAAACCGGTGCACGGCATTCGCCGCGCGATTCGGGGCCCGTACCGCAGGGCACCCGCTATTCGCCGGCCCATCGCCCGCTCGCGGGGCGCGCCAGTGGTCGGAGTAATGAATCCGGACCGGCACGGAACAGGGGTGTACTCGGACGATGAACTGGTACCCGATGCGGTTGACCACCCCGGTCAAGCAGCATGTGTTCGGCGGCCGGGACATTACCGAGCGGCTCGGCCGGACCGCGCTGCCCGGCGGTCCGGTGGCGGAGACGTGGGAAGTCAGTGACGTCGAGGGCGAGGCCGCCCACGTGATGAACGGCTCCCTGGCCGGCCACACGCTGCGGCAGCTGGCTCTGGACCACCCCGACGAGCTGGTCGGCCGCGGCTGGCGCGGCCCCCGGTTCCCGCTGCTGACCAAGTTCATCGACGCCCGCCGGCCCCTCCCGGTCCATCTGCACCCCGACGACAGGGCCGCCCGCGACGAGGAGGGCGAGCCGAACGGCAAGACCGAGGCCTGGCACATCCTGCACGCCCCGCCGGGCACCACCGCCCTGGCCGGCGTACGGCCAGGCGTGGACCGCGACCGGCTGCGGCAGGCGCTGCTCGACCAGGACTTCGACGCCGTGCTGCGGCGGCTGCCCGTACGCCCCGGCCAGACCCTGTACGTGCCGGGAGGTACGCCGCACTCCTTCGGTCCCGGCACTCTCGTGTACGAGATCGAGCAGACCTCCGACCTCCAGCACCACGCGATGCGCCACCGCATGGAGGACGGTGCCCCGATCGACGACGCCGAGTGGCACGCCAACGTCGAGGCGCTGCTGCGCCAGTGGCGGCCCGAACACCGCCCGGACTTCCATTCCGGTCTGCGGATGCCGCCGGAGAACGGCGCGGAGCGGCGGATGCTGTGTGCCGGGCCGTACTTCGCGCTGGAGAACTGGCGGGTGCGGGCGCCGGGGTCGGCCGTACCCGCGTTCGACACCTGCGTGGTGCTCAGCAACATCGGCGCCGGCACGGACGTGACCTGCGGGGCGGTGCGGGAGACCCTGGGCCCGGCCGAGACCCTCCTGCTGCCGGCCGCCGCCCTCGGCGGCATCCGCGTCCACGGGCCCGCCGACGTGCTCCTCGGCTACCTGCCGGACCTGGAGCGCGACGTCCGCGCCCCGCTGCTCGCCGCGGGCCACGACGCCGCCGCGATCGCCGCCCTCGGGGAAGGGCTGGAATAGCGGCCGGGCGCTCCAGGGTCCCGGACCGAGCTGACACGGCCGATGGTTTCCGGTGAAGCGGTCGGCTGAAGCGGTCCCGGGCTCGGGCCGGCCCCGGCGTCCCGTACGCGGGGAGCGCCGCGCGGGATGTGATGGTGCCCTCACCGTTTCCGGTGGCAGTGGCCTGCGGTTCGTCTTCGGGGATGGGTTAGGTTCACTCTGCGGGACGTCGAGAGGAAAGCATGCACGAACCAGCGGACTCGCCGCCGGCAGGGCGGAACGAGCAGCAGGCCACCGGGTCGGACCGAGGCGGCGCGCGGGACGCCCGGGAGGAGGAACTCGACCGGCTCCGCCGGGAGGTGCGGGACCTGCGGGGCAAGCTGCTGGCGCACCCGCTGATCTCCCAGGCGCAGGGCATCCTCCAGGAGCGCTATCTGCTGCCGGACGCGCAGACGGCGTTCGAGCTGATGAAGCGCAGTTCGCAACGGCACAACCTGAAGCTGCGGGTCCTGGCGTCCGGTGTGGTGTCCGTCCCCCGGCCCGACGACGAGCGGGGGCCGTGGTTCCCGTCCCGTAAGGGCCGCACGGCTCCCGCGCTGCGGTTCCTGCCCGGTCACCGGCCGGACAAGGTCAACCGCAGTACGGTGCTGAAGCGGGTGCTGCACCAGGCGTTGGCGTGCGCCGACGCGGAGATGGGCGACCTCCAGTCGGCCGAGCCGTCGGCGGGGCTGCGGATGGAGCACCACTACGGGCTCAGCCAGGAGTTCCGGGACTTCTTCGCCCTGGTCGACGCGGACAACACCGCCTGCTCCAAGGCCGCCCGGCACCGGGAGCGCGTCATGGCCGACATCGCCACCGATCCGGTGTTCACCGAACCGGCCCGGGAGATGATCCTCTCCGTCGGCAGCCGCACCGCGCACAGCATGCCGATGGTCGCCGCGTCGGGCCGTACCGTCGGTGTCTTCTCCCTCCATCTGCCGCGCCGCAAGCAGCCCTTGACGCGCGCGCAGGCAACGGCCCTGGACGGGATGGCCGCGCAGGCGGGCCGGTGGCTCGAATGGCATGAGCGCACGATCCTGCTGGACGCCTTGGAAGACCTCCACCGCGCGGGCTCGGCCCTGCGCGCCGGCCGGGCCCGGCGGCTGCCGGATTAGGCCCCGTCGTCACCAGCGCACGAAGCTCACCACGAGCACGGCCAGGGACAGCAGCAGCATGCCGAGGCAGTTGATCCAGAACGTGGAGTTCAGGGCTTTGGCGCGGAGGTGGGCCGCGGTGGCCGCGAGGAAGTAGACGACGATCGCCGCGGTGGTCGTCATGGCGACGCCGGGCACCCAAAGCCCGACGGCGAGCCCCGCGACGGAGGCCGCCTTGACGGTGGTCAGCACCCACCACCAGTCGCGCGGGAACCGTACGCCTTCCAGGCAGTCGACTATGAACTTCGGCGGGCGGGTCGTCATCAAGGCGTCGCCGGCCTGGATCGCGAGCAGGACCAGGATAGGCCAGACCGGGGACGGGAGTTCGGAGAGAGTCATCGGTCATGACCTTTCTTGCGCGGTGACGAATTCGGCGGTCTGCCGGATCCTGGTCGCGGCCTGACGGAAGTCGGTGGTTCCCGCGGCGAGCAGCATCAGTTCCCCCAGGTAGCCGGCGAACATCACCTGCGCGCCGAGCCTGGCGCGGTCGTCCGGCATCCCGGCGTTGACCATCGCGGCGGTGAGGTAGCTCTCGGTCAGCGTGCGCAGCCCGCCGAGGGCCGCGTTCTCGGGGCGGCCCCGGGACAGGGCGCGGAAGTACGCGCGCGCCAGTTCCTCGTTGTCGGCGAACAGGTCGAGGAACGGGGCGAAGTACCGGGACAGGTAGCCGACCGCGGACGTCGTGGACCCCGCCGCGGGCGGCGCGGGGATGCGGGCGGCGATGGCCTCGTCGTAGACCAGGCTCAGCAGGGACTCCTTGTCCCCCACCGCCATGACCGCGCCCACGGAGACGCCTGCCTCCGCGGCGATCTGCCGCACGGTCGTGCCGGAGAAGCCGTGCTCCCGGAAGAGCCGTGCGGCGGCCTCGGTGACGCGGGCGGTGGTGCGTCGTTTCTGTTCAGCGCGAGTTGACTGAACACGTTCAGCGAACATGTTCAGACTATAGGGCGTGCAGCCGCGGCACGCTAGAGACAGACCGCCCCGCCCTCCGCCGTGCCGTGTTCGACGAGCATCGCGCTCCACGCCGCCGCCGGGCTCATGTTGAGGACCACGGCCAGCCCGCCTTCGGGGAGCTGGCCGCGGTCCACGGCGGTGGCGAGGTTGAGCAGGGCGTCGTTGGGGCCGAGGTGGCCGTTGTCGCGGAGGTTGTCGGCGCAGGCGTCGGAGAGTTTGACGTCCAGCGACTCGGCGACGATCCGCAGGGCGGCGGTCGACAGGTTCTGCCCGACGTAGCAGGAGACCGCGTCCCGGTCGACGCCGTTGCGCTCCAGCAGCCGCCGGGTCAGCCCCGCGATCCGCTTCCTGGACTCCACCGCGAGCCGGAAGGCGTAGGTGGGGATGTCGGTGCACTCCTCGCGCCACCGGTCCGGTTCCCGGCCGCGGTAGTCGACCCGGAACAGGTCCCAGTACGTGCCGCTGGTCTCCAGCAGGATGTCCCGGACGCGCAGCGGCCCGTCCCTGGACACCAGGACCGCCTGACCGCTGTCGCCGTTGACGGTCACCGGGTGCCGGTAGCGGCGGGCCGCCACCGGCTTGCTGCCGTGCACGACCAGGATGTCGGCCGCGGACGGATCGGTGGCCAGCTGCCCGGCGGCGGCCAGCAGGGCGGGCACCACCGAGGCGCACCCCAGGCCGCCGACCGAGAACGCCCAGGCCCGGTCCGCGCCGACGAGCTGCTGCAGCCGGGTCGCCTCCGAGGTGGAGAACGCCTCCGGCGCCCGCGGCTCGATCATGATCAGGCCGGCCAGCCGGTCGGGGGCCAGCCCGGTGGCGGCGAGCACCTGCCGCCCGGCGCGGGCCGCCAGGTCCACCGCGGACAGGCCGGCGCCGACGGCCACCCGCTCGATGCCGAGGCCCAGGCACGCCGCCCGCTCCCGGGCGGGCAGCGCGGCCAGTTCGGGCAGGTCGGCCAGGGCCGTCCGGCCCGGCAGGTGGGTGGCGGTGGCGCGCAGGGCGATGTTCATTCCCCGATCCCCGCTTCCAGCTGTTCGATCTGCTGCTGGCTGAGCGTGACCAGCGGGAAGTCGGAGGGGACGTGCCCGCCCGCGTCCGGCCGGCCCGCGTACCCCGCCAGCCCCGTCAGCAGCGCCGCCCAGCCCTCGCACAGTTCGCGCAGCGCGCTCTCGTCGATCAGGTGGCGCGAGCACCACAGGGACAGGTGCAGTTCCGGCCCGTCCGGACCGTGCAGGACCGACCCCGTCGTCTCCAGGATGTGGCCGAAGGCCATGTCCTCGGTCGTCTCGCCACCCAGGCCGAGCAGCCGCCAGCCGTCCGCTGACGTGCCGTTGCGGCCGGGGCCGCCGCCGACCAGCCCGCCCACGTAGTTGAACCCGATGGACGCGGTGGGCAGCGCGGCCAGCGCGGGGCCGGCGGCGGGGTCGAGGTGGCGCAGGACGCCGTAGCCCAGGCCGTTGCCGGGTACGGCGCCGAGCTGTTCCTTGATCTGCTTGACGAGGCGCCCCGCGGCGGGCCCGCCGGCCCGTATGCCGCCCGTGTCGGCCGGGCCGGGGTCCAGCCGTACCGGGTACGCGCAGGTGAACCAGCCGACCGTACGGGACAGGTCCATGTCCTCGGTGAGCGGCTCGCGGCCGTGGCCCTCCACCTCGACCACCACAGGGCCCGGGCCGGTGCCGCGCGCCGCCCGCCATTCGGCCACCGCCGCGGCCAGGGTGACCAGCAGGAGGTCGCCGGTGCCGGAGTAGAAGGCCGCCGGCACGTCCGTCAGCAGCCCGGCGGTCACCGGGGGCGGCAGCGTCGCGGACACCTGTACGGCGTTCGCCGGGGTGTCGCGGTCCGGGTCGAGGGGCCGCCCGCCGAGCGGCGGCTCGCCGGGTGCGAGGATCTTCTCCCAGACCGGGAGTTCGGCCCGGCAGGAGGGGGTGCCGGCGGACGCCGCCAGGGCCCGTGCCCACTGCCCGAAAGAGGTCGGTACGGGCGGGAGTGCCGCGGGCCGTCCGTCGGCGAGTGCCGTGTACGCGGCTTCCAGGTCGCGCAGCAGCACCTTCCAGGACAGGACGTCGACCACGAGGTGGTGGACGACGAACAGCAGCCTGCCCTCCTCGGCCGTCCCCCGGTCCAGCAGGACGAGTTGGGTGGTGACGCCGGCGCGGGGGTCGAGCCGCCCGGCCGCCGCCCTGCTCTCCCGCTCGGCGAGACCGGCCAGCTCCCGGTCGCCCAGCCCCGCCGCGTCCACCCGGCGGACCTCGGCGCCCGTACCGTCCGGCGCGCCCTCCGGCAGCGTCAGCGACCAGGTGGCCGGATCGGTGCCGGCGTCACCCGTGAGCCGGGCCCTGAGCATGACGTGCCGGTCCAGTACCGCCTGGAAGGCGGCCGTCAGCGTGGTGTGGTCCAGCCCCGCGGGCACGGCAAGGGCCGCCGACTGGGTGAACCGGCCCGGCATGCCCGAGCGTTCGGCAAACTCCCGCATCACCGGGGTGAGCGGGATCCGGCGGTCCGTCCCGGCGTCGGCGGCCGGGGGCGGGGGCACGGACCGGGCACCGGCCGCCGCCGCGATCGCCGCGGCCGTCCGGTGCTCGAAGACGTCGCGCTGCGAGATCGTCACGCCGGCCCGGCGGGCGCGGGCCACCAGCTGGATCGACGTGACCGAGTCCCCGCCGACGGTGAAGAAGTCGTCGTCGGCGCCGACCGCGTCCGTGCCGATCAGCTCGGCGAACAGCCCGCGCAGGATCGCCTGCGCGTCGCGGGCTGCCGCCGGCGGTGCGTCCGGCGCGGCGGGCGTTGCCACGGCGGCGGGAGCGGGCGCCTCCTTCCCCGGGCGTGCCGCTTGCCTGCCGGGGGCGCCCAGTTCCCCGATCGTGCTGCCGGGTTCGGCCATCGCCGCCGCGACCAGGGCGGGGAACCACCGTACGAGACGCTCGGCGGTGGCGCGGTCGAACAGCGCGGTCGCGTAGCCGAGTTCGCCGGTCATCGGCCCGTCCCCGGCGTCCACGATGCCGAAGGACAGGTCGAACTTCGCGGTGCCCGGCACCACGCCGCCGACGTCGGTGTCGGCGTAGCGGGAGATCCGCACGCCGGCCAGGCCGCCTTCGTACTGCGGCACGTTCTGGTAGGTGTACGTCACGTCGTACAGCGGGTGCCGGGCCAGGTCGCGCCGGGCGCCGCTCGCCGAGACGATCCGGCTGACCGGGATCTCCTCGTGGTCCAGGACTCCCGCGACGGTGTTCGCGCACCGGCGGACCAGCGCGTCGAAGGACAGGTCGGCGGTGGTGCCGGTGCGGAACGGCGGGAGGTTGTTGAAGTAGCCGACGAGGTCCTGGACGTCGGGGTGCACCCGTCCGGACGTGGCGACGCCGATGACGATGTCGCGCCGCCCCGACCACAGGTGGACCAGCGCGTCGAGGGCGGCGAGCATGGTGACGAAGGTCGTGACGCCGTGCCGGCGGCTGTACCGGCGTACCTGTCCCGCGGTGGCGGCGTCGATGAGGAAGGGGAGCACTTCGCCCTCGTACGACTGGACTTCCGGGCGGGGGCGGTCCAGCGGCAGCTCCCCGCGGTCCAGCCCGTCGAGTTCCGCGCGCCAAAATTCCAGGCTGCGCTGCCACCGCCGGCCGGCCGGCAGGGAGCGCTGCCAGGCCGCGTAGTCCTGGTACTGGACGGGCAGTTCGGGCAGCCTGGCCTCGGTGCCGGTGCTCCGTGCCCGGTAGAACTCGGCGAGGTCGCGGGCGAACAGAGCGGTGGAGCCGCCGTCGAAGACGGTGTGGTGATAGGTCAGGACCAGGATGTGGTCGTCTTCGGCCCGCTTGATCAGGAGCACCCGCAGCAGGGTGTCGCACGTGAGGTCGAAGGGCTGGGCGACCGCGTCCCCGATGAGGGCGCGGATCCGGTGGCCGCGCTGCTCCTCGGGTATCCGGCTGACGTCCATGACGGCCATGAGCGGTTCGGGGGCGGTGAACGCCACGTACGGTGCGCTGTCGTCGTCGGTCAGGAAGACGCTGCGCAGCACCTCGTGCCGCCCTGCCATGTCGGCCAGCGCGTCCTGGAGGGCGGCCGGGTCCAGCGGGCCGGTCAGGTGCAGTTGCGCGGGGACGTTGTAGAGCGGGCTGCCCGGGTTGACCTGGTCGAGGTACCACAGGGGTTCCTGGCCGAACGAGAGCGGCAGCGGGCCGTCGCGCCCGGCCAGCGGGATCGGCCGGTCGGCGGGCGCGGTGGCGTCCGCCCCCGCCTCCCCGGCTTCTCCGGCCTGCCCCGCTTCCTCGGTGAGGGCGTGCAGCCGTCCGGCGAGGGCGCGGACCGTGGGGTGGGCGTAGAGGTCGGCGAAGGTGACCTCCACGCCGAAGTCCAGGTGGAGGCGGCGGAGCAGTCCGACGCCCACGAGCGAGGTGCCGCCGAGCATGAAGTAGTCGGAGTCGGGGCCGGTGCCGGGCTGGTCGAGCAGGTCCGCCCACACCTCGGCGACGCGCCGTTCGATCTCCGCGAGGCCGGGCGCCGCGGTGACCGGTGCACTGGGGCCGGGGGCCGGGGCGGGCCGTTCGGTACGGGGGCGGCCGAAGCGGCACCGGGTGGGTTCGAACGGGTACGTCGGTGCCTCGATGCGCGGGACGCCGGCGTCGCGGTAGCGGCGTTCCCAGTCGAGGGTGGCGCCGAGCGCGTACAGCCGGCCGAGGCCTGCCAGGACATCGCTCCTGGACCCGTCCCCCGCCAAGTCCACCACGGTTCGTCCGGGGAGCGCCGCGCCGATCTCGCGCGCGAGCACGCCGTCCGCGGCGAGTTCCGCGAACAGGGCGCCGTCGCGGGCGAGCCCGGCCACCACCGTCTCCAGCCGCGCCCGGTCGGGTGCCGCGTCCGGCTGCTGCCGGACCGCCTCGGCGACGGCGTCGGCGAGCGTGAGCTTGCCCCGTACGGCGCGGACGGCCAGGTTGCCCGCTCCGGAGCCGATCAGGGCGGCGTCCGTCAGTCCCAGCGACTCCGCCACGCGGTGCAGGGCGTACTGCCGTACCACGGTGCGGCCGGCCCGGTCCGCTGTCGCGGCGTCGAGTTCCGCGCACGCGGCGGGCACGGGGAACTGCGCGCACAGCCGCGCCCACGCCGCGTCGTCCAGGAGCGCGTCCCCGGAGAACAGCAGGACGGGTCGCGGCGCGTCGGGCGCCGGAGCCGCCGGTACGGCCGCCGTCCGCAGCCGCGCGGCCAGTTCGCCGGTCGTCCCGGCGGTCACCGCGAGCCGGTACGGATGGTCGTCGCGGCCCCGGTTCAGCACGTGCGCTACGGCCCGCAGGGGCTGGTCGGTGTGCTCGGCGAAGTCCGCCAGCCGGGTGCGGTAGCGGTCCAGGGCGCCGGCCGACCTGGCCGACACCGTGACCAGTTCCGCTTCCGGCGCTGCGGTCTCCGCCGGGGGCGCGTCGGGGGCTTGTTCCAGTACGGCGTGCACGTTGGTGCCGGTCATGCCCCAGCTGCTCAGCCCGGCGCGCCGCCGCGCGGGCGCGTCCGGCTGCCAGGGCCGCGGCTCGTCGTTCACGTACACCGGCCCGCCGAAGTCGATCAGCGGGTTGGGGGAGGTGAAGTTGACGGCCGGGTAGTGGGTGCCGTACCGGAGCGCCGCCATGACCTTGAACAGGCCGGCGATGCCGGCCGCGTTGCCGAGGTGCCCGATGTTGGCCTTGACCGAGCCGATGGCGCACTGCGGCCCGGCCACGCCCGCGCCGGCGAACGCCCGGCGCAGCGCGTCCACCTCGACGACGTCGCCGAGCGGCGTGCCCGAGCCGTGGCACTCGACGTAGCCGATCGTCTCGGCCGCGACCTCGCCGTCCCGCCAGGCCTCGGTCAGTACGTCCGCCTGGGCCGCCTGGCTCGGCGCCGCCATGCCGGCCGCGCGGTAGCCGTTGTGGTTGACGGCGACGCCCTTCAGCACGGCCAGCACGTGGTCGCCGTCGGCGACCGCCTCGGACAGCGGCTTCAGCACGACGACGCCGCCGCCCTCCCCCGCGGTCATGCCGTTGGCGTCGGCGTCGAAGGGGCGGCACCGCTCGTCGCTCGACTCCAGCCCCGGCAGCGGGACCCAGTCGGCCCGCCGGACCGGCGGGGGCAGGACGTTGACGCCGCCGACGATCGCCAGCGGCGCTTCACCGTGGCGCAGCTGCCGGACCGCGAGGCTCAGCGCGGTGAGCCCGCTGCTGCACGCGGTGTCGACCACCAGGGCGGGGCCCCGGAGATCGAAGAGGTAGCTGAGGCGGGCGGCGAGCGCGGCCGACGAGGTGCCGAGCATCTGCTCCACGTCCCGGTCGGCGTCCGCCGCCTCGCCGGGACCCGTGTCCACGGAGGCGAGCAGTACGGAGGCGGCCGAGCCGCGGAGCGCGGCAGGGGCGTACCCGGCGGACTCGATGGCCTGGTGGGTGAGCTGCAACAGCAGCCGCTGGTGCGGGTCCAGCAGTTCGGCCTCGCGCCGCGGGATGCCGAAGAGCTCGTGGTCGAAGAGGTCGACACGGTCCAGGTAGCCCATGGAGACATACCGTTCGCCGGGGTCGTCGCCGGCCGGGAGCCGCTCGGGGCCCGGCTTGCCGACGCTGTCCCGGCCCGTGCGCAGGTTGTCGTGGAAGGTCTCCAGGGCCGCCGCGTCGGGAAAGATCCCGGCGGCCCCGATGATCGCGACGTCGCCCGTCCTCATCCGTCTTCTCCGATTCCGCCGCCGTCCGGGGCCGGCCCCGGGCTACAGCTCGTAACTGTGGTCGGCGGCGGCGGTGGCGGTGGCCGGCAGGCGCCGGTCGACCGTCTCCGCCATCGCCTCGATGGTCGAGTGTTCGAAGAACAGGGCGACCGGCAGAGCGTGGCCGCAGTACCGGGCGAGTTCGCTGCGTACGGTCATCAGCTTCAGCGAGGTGCCGCCCGCGTCGAAGAACTTCTCGCGCATGCCGAACCCCGCGTGCCCCAGCACCTGGCGCCAGATCCGGTGGACGGCGGCCTCGGTCGCGGTGCGCGGGCCGCGGTCGGCCGGCGGGCGCGCGCGGCCGGGGGCGGGCAGGGCCGCCCGGTCGACCTTGCCGTTCGAGGTCAGCGGAAGCTCCGCGAGGGGCACGATCACGGACGGGACCAGGTGGGCGGGCAGGACCCGGGCCACGTGGTCGCGCAGAAGCCGCGGGTCCGGGGCGCCGGCGCCGTCGTGCCGCCCGCCCGGGACGACGTAGCCGACCAGCTGCCGGTCGCCGGCGCCGTCCTCGCGGGCGGCCACCACGGCCTGGGCGACCGCCGGGTGCGCGGCGAGCACCGCCTCGACCTCGCCCGGCTCGACCCGGAACCCGCGGACCTTGACCTGGTCGTCGGTGCGGCCCTCGAAGTACAGCCGTCCCCCGGCGGTCCAGCGGGCGCGGTCGCCCGTCCGGTACATCCGCTCACCCGGGGCGAACGGGCAGGCCACGAACCGTTCCGCGGTCGGACCCGGTTGGTTGGCGTAGCCGCGGGCCAGGCCGGGGCCCGCGATGTACAGCTCGCCCGTCACCCCCACCGGGGCCGGCCGCAGGAAGCCGTCGAGTACGAAGATCCGGACGTTGGCGACGGGGCGGCCGATCGGCGGCGCCTGGTCGCCCGGTCCGATGTCCGGCTCCACCCGCCCTGTCGTGGTGACCACGCTCGCCTCGGTGGGGCCGTAGGTGTTCCACAGCCGCGTCCGCCCGGCCCACCGGCTCGCCAGGTCCGCGGTCAGCAGCTCGCCGCCCAGGACCAGGTTGCGTACGCCGGGCAGGGCCGCCGGGCCCAGCGCGCTCAGCAGCGACGGGACCAGGGACACCGCGCTCACGCCGCGGGCTCGGACCATCTCCTCCAGCACCTTCGGATCGGCGCGTTCCTCGGTCGTGGCGATCGCCAGGGTGCCGCCGGCGGCCAGCGCGACCGCCACGTCCAGCACCGACGCGTCGAATCCGAACGACGCGAACTGCAGGCCCACCACACCCCCGCCCGCGCCCAGCACCGGCCGCAGCGCCTCGGCCAGGTTCACCACGCCCAGGTGCGGTACCGCCACGCCCTTGGGCCTGCCGGTCGAGCCGGACGTGTAGATCACGTACGCCAACTGGCCCGGCACCGGGCGCCGTCGCGGCGGTGCGGCGGACTCGGCGGCCACGGCCTCCGCCACCTCGTCCAGCGCCACCACGAGCGCCGGGTCCCGCGGCAGCCCGGCCGACGCCTCCGACGTGCTCAGGACGATGGCCGCGCCGCTGTCGGCAACCATGAAGGCGAGCCGGTCCGCGGGGTACTCGGGGTCCAGCGGCACGAACGCGCCGCCGGCCTTCCACACGGCCAGTATCCCCGCGACCATGTCCGTCCCGCGCGGCAGGCACAGCCCCACCCGGCTCTCCGGGCCCACCCCGAGCCCGG
Organism: Streptomyces sp. NPDC017529; assembly: GCF_044329785.1. Taxonomy (NCBI): domain Bacteria; kingdom Bacillati; phylum Actinomycetota; class Actinomycetes; order Kitasatosporales; family Streptomycetaceae; genus Streptomyces; species Streptomyces sp. NPDC017529. The sequence continues at coordinate 23,561 of NZ_JBIRJY010000010.1, read as the reverse complement.
CCAGGTACCGCGCCAACCGGTTGGTGCGGGCGTCCAGTTCGGCGTACGACACGGCTTCGGGGCCGCAGCGCAGCGCCACGGCGTCCGGCGCCTGTGCCGCCCGTGCCCGGAACAGGTCCGCCAACGTGCCCTCGGGCAGCGGCCGCGTGGCGCCGTTCCACTCGTGCAGCAGCAGGGACCGCTCGGACTCTGCCAGTACGTCGATGTCGCCGAGCCGTACCTCCGGGTCGTCCGCGACCTGTTCCAGCACGCGCACCAGGCGGTCGGCCACGGCTCGTGCCGTGTCCTCGTCGAACAGGTCAGTGGCGTACTCCAGGTGGCAGGCGAGGCCCGCCGGGGCGCCGTCGGGATCGTGCAGCTCCCGTATCAGGAAGGACAGGTCGAACCGCGTCGAGGAGATGCCGAGCGGCTCGTACCCGGTGGTCAGCCCGGGGAAGGAGAACGCGGTATCGGGTGTGTTCTGGAAGGCGAACCCGACTTGGAACACCGACTGCCGGGACAGCGAGCGGTCGGGGTTGAGCACTTCCACCAGGCGGTCGAACGGCAGGTCCTGGTGGGCGTAGGCGGCCAGGTCGGCTTCGCGGACCCGCCGGAGCAGCCCGGCGAACGTGGGGTTGCCGCTCACGTCCGTACGGAGCACCAGCGTGTTCAGGAAGCAGCCCGCCAGGTCGTCGAGGGCCTCGTCGACGCGGCCCGCGACCGGCGCGCCGAACGGGATGTCGTCGCCCGCGCCCAGCCGGGAGCAGAGCACCGCGGCCGCCGCCTGCGTCAGCATCGACATGGTCGCGCCGCACTCCCGGGCGGTTTCCAGCAGCCGCCGGTGCGTCCCAGGCCGGGTACGTGTCGCCAGCATCCGGCCCCGGTGGCTCGCGACCGCCGGGCGCGGGCGGTCGGCGGGCAGAGCCAGTTCGCCCGGCAGGCCCGCGAGGGCCCGCCGCCAGTAGGCCAGTTGGCTGCCGAACAGGCTCTCCGGGTCCTCCTCGTCCGCCAGCAGGTCCCGCTGCCAGAGGGTGAAGTCCGCGTACTGGGCGGGCAGGGGCGCCCAGTCGGGTGCGCGCCCCCCGGCGCGTGCGGTGTACGCGGCCGCCAGGTCCTTGGCCAGGACACCGAGCGTCCAGCCGTCGGCGGTGATGTGGTGCAGTACCACGAGCAGCACGTGTTCGCCGGGCCGGGTCGCGAACAGGGTGGCGCGCCAGGGCGGCGCCGCCTCCAGGTCGAAGCCCCGGCCCGCCTCGGCGGTGAGCGCCGCGGCGAGTCCGTCCTCGCGCACCCGCACCGTCGGCATCCGTACGGTGGTCCTTGCCAGCACCCGCTGGTAGGGGACGCCGTCCGACTCCCCGTACACCGTTCGCAGCGTCTCGTGCCGCCCGACCGTGTCGCCCCAGGCGGCCGCCAGCGCCGCCGTGTCCAGGTCGCCGCTCAGCCGCAGGCAGAGCTGGATGTTGTTGACGCTGTCCGGGCCCTCCAGCCGGTCGAGGAACCACATTCGCTGCTGCACGGACGACATCGGCAGCGGCGCCGGCCGCTCGGCCGCCGGGACGACCGGCGGGCGGGCCGCGCCGAGCCGGTCCAGCCGCCGGGCCAGCAGTGCCGGGGTCGGGCACTCGAACAGCATCCGGTTGGACACCTCGACGCCCAGCACCGACCGGATACGGCTCGCCAGCCGGGTCGCGAGCAGGGAATCGCCGCCGAGCCGGACGAAGCTGTCGTCGGCACGGACCCCGGGCGCCTCCAGCACCTGGGCGAACAGCGAGCAGAGGAGCTCCTCCTGCGGCGTGAGTTCCTGGTCGCCGGGGGCCGCGGGCGCCGGTCCCGTGGCGGGTAGCGCGGCCCGGTCGACCTTGCCGTTCGGCGTCAGCGGGAGCCGTTCCATGACGACGGTCGCCGCGGGCCGCAGGTACTCCGGCAGGTGTTCCGCGGCGAACCGCCGGGCGGCCTCGGCCACCGGCGCCCCCGGGAGCGCGGGCACGACGTACGCGACGAGCCGCTTGTGGCCCGGCGTGTCCTCCTGTACGAGCACCGTCGCCTGCGCGAGGTCAGGGCAGCGCGCCAGGACGGCGGCGGTCTCGTCCGGTTCGACGCGGTAGCCGCGGATCTTGACCTGGTCGTCGGTGCGGCCGAGGAATTCCGGGAGCCCGTCGTCGTTCCAGCGGACGAGGTCGCCGGTGCGGTACATGCGCCCGCCGTAAGGGCAGGCGACGAACCGTTCGGCGGTGAGCGCGGGCCTGTTCAGGTAACCGTGCGCGACACCGGGGCCGGAGATGTAGAGCTCGCCGGGTACGCCGGTGGGCACCGGCCGCAGCAGCTCGTCCAGGACGTACAGGGCGGCACCGGCGCGCGGGGCGCCCAGCGGCAGCGGGTCCGGTGGGGCCGCGCCCGCGGGCAGGACGTGGACGGTCGCGCACATGGTGGTCTCGGTGGGCCCGTACAGATGGCGGATCTCCACGTCCGGGCAGGCGCGGGCGACGTGCGCCACCGCTTCGGCGGGCACCACGTCACCGCCGGTCAGTACGTGCCGCAGGCCCGCGAAACAGTCCGGGGTCTCCTGCGCCAGCACGCGGAACAGGCCGGCCGTCAGGTGCACGGAGGTCAGGCCCGCCTCGGCGACCAGAGACGTCACCAGGTCGGAGTCGGGGACGCCCTCGGGGGCCACGACGACGCAGCCGCCGTTCAGCAGCGGCACCCAGAGTTCCAGCAGGGAGGCGTCGAAGGTATGCGGTGACTGCAAGAGCATCCGGCCGGTGGCGCAGCCGCCCCAGCAGGGGTCCGCCGCCAGCGCGGCGACGCCGCCGTGGGTCACCGTCACCCCCTTCGGCACCCCGGTGGAACCCGAGGTGTACATCACGCAGAACACCGAGTCCGGCGCCGGCCGGACCGGCACGGGCTCCGCTTCCGGGGCCGCGCCGGACAGGGCGTCCCGCACGACGGCCGCGGTCACCTCGAAGACCGGGGCGGCGTTCCCGGTCAGCAGCTTGGTCCGCTCCGCCGGGCCGCCCGGGTCGACCGGCACGTACGCCGCCCCGGCCTTGACGACCCCCAGCAGCACCGCCGGAAGTTCGAGGGACCGGGCAAGCGTCACCGCCACCCGGTCCCCCTCCCCCACCCCCCGGGACCGCAGGAAGCGGGCGACGGCGTCCGCCCGGCCGCCCAGCTCTCCGTACGTCAGGCCGGTGTCCCCGCACACGACCGCCGTCCGGTCCCGGAAGTTCTCCACCACCCGCGCGAACGCGCCGGTCACCGTCTCTCGCGCCGCGCCGCGCGGGCCCAGGTTCACCCCGGACGTCAGCCGGTCCCGTTCGCCGTCCAGCAGGGGGTCGATGTCCCCCACCCGCGGGGCGGCGTCGGCCGCGAGCTGGTCCAGTACCCGCGCCAGGCGGCCCGCCAGCGCCTCGGCCGCGGTCCTGCCGAACAGGTCGGTGCGGTAGGTCAGCCGGAAGTCGCCGGGCTCCGCGTTGAGGACCAGGGGGTAGTGGGCCGCGGCCCGGCCGGTGGACTGATTGACCCTGGTCCCGTTGCCGAGGTCGGCGGCGGACGTGCCCAGCGGGTAGTTCTGGTAGACCATCAGCGTGTCGAACAGGGCCGGTTCTCCGGTGAGCCGGTGCAGTTCCGGCAGGCCCAGGTGTTCGTGGGCGAGGAGCGCGGCCTGCTCGTCGAACAGCCGCCGGAGGAAGCCCGCCACCGGCTCCCGCTCGTCCCAGCGGGCCCGTACGGGAAGGGTGTTGATGAACATTCCGACCATGTTCTCGATGCCTGGGACGTCCGGTGGCCGGCCGGACGTCGTCGCGCCGAACACCACGTCGTCGCGGCCGGTCAGCCGGCCGAGCAGGATGCCCCACGCGCCGCGCACCAGGGTGCTCACGGTCACGCCGAGGGCGCGCGCCCGCCGCTCCAGCCCGGCGGCCGACGACTCGGCGAGGGTGACCGGGACCCCGGCGGGATCCGTGGGCGTGCGGGCCGGCTCACCCGGCGCGATCAAGGTGGGCCGCGCCCCCGCGAGCGCCTGCCGCCAGGCCGCGACGGCGGCGTCCCGGTCCCGGTCGCCCAGCCAGGAAACATAGGTGGAATACGGCGTCACGGGCGGCAGGGAAACGTCGTCGCCCGCGTGTTTGTACAACGTCACCCATTCGTCCAGGAGAATGGCGACCGACCAGCCGTCGCAGAGAATATGGTGCAGCGCCAGCACGACCCGGTGCCGGTCCGCCGCCAGCCGGATCACCAGGATTCGCGCCAGCGGCGCCGCGCCGAGATCGAAGCGGCGCAGCCATTCCCGGTCCAGCAGCCGCTGCAATTCGGCTTCGTCCGCTCCGGTGAGGTCGATTTCCGTCCACGGGATTTCCACCTCGCGCAGCACGAACTGCACGGTCTCCCCGGATTCCAGCGTACGGAAGCCCGCCCGCAAGGGTGCGTGCCTGCGCGTCACCTGCTGGAAAGCGGACCGCAGCAAAGAGAGGTCGACCGGTCCCTCGAAATCCAGAACCGTCTGGCTGCGGTAGACGTCGGTTGCCTGCGGATCGTAACCCGCGTGATAGAACATACCCATTTGCATGGCCGTCAGCGGCCAGACATCGGTTAATCCGGGCTTTCGCATGTACGCGGCCCCCGCTCCGCTCAATGCTCGAACAGCATCACGGCACGGCCATGTTATCCGGCACCGCGCCGCGAGCGGGGTCGTCCAACTGTGCAATTGCCGTTCGCCGCGCCCGGCTCGCTCAGCGCGCTCTGGTGGGGGCCACGGTCACGCCGTAAAGCCGGATCTTCCGGTAGATGGTGGCCCGGGAGATGCCGAGTTGCCTGGCCGCCGCGTCACGGTTGCCCTCGGCGTCGTGCAGCGCCCGTACGATCGCGTCGCGTTCGACGGCTTCCCAGGGCGTGAGCGTACGGCGGCAGGAACTGTGGCACTCCGGCGCGAGGTCGTGCGGCCGCAGGTCGGCTTGCCGGCGGCCGCGCGCCGCCTGCTGGAGCACGCGGCTCAAATGCCGTACGTTCTCCGGCCAGTCGAAGCGGGTGAGCACCTGCATCGCGGCCGGCGAGCAGGACACGGTGCCGCCGCGCCCGTGCCGGGCCAGCAGCGCGGGAACGAGGTCGCGGATGTCGTCGGGACGGTAACGCAGCGGCGCCACCGACACCGTGCACGGAAAGACGGAGCTGTCCAGGGCCGGGAGGGCTGCGCCCGCCGAGGCGGTCAGCGGCGGCGGGCCCTGGCCGGTGACCGTGTACAGGCCGGCCACCCACGGGCCGGTGCCGCGGTCGCGGCGCGCGCCGGCGAGCAGCGTCTCCAGCCGGGCCATCAGCTCGGGGCCCGCCAGTTCGAGGTGCTGGAGGACCACCGTGCCGTCCTCGTCCCGGAGCACCTCCTCCACGCGGGCCAGTACGTGCGGAACCCGACGGCCTGCGGACAGGTCGAGGATCCACAGCCGGGCCTCGGGCCGTACCCACTGGTGGGCGGCGCGGACGAGCGCCAGTTTGCCCACGCCCGCCTCGCCCACCACGCGCGTCGGCAGCCGTTGCCGGCAGGCGGCCGCGACGTCCCGGCTCGCGGCACGCCAGGACGGGGAGCCGCCGGCGAGCCCCGGCAGGAGCGCGGGCAGCGGCGGCGGGGACGAGCGCGACGCGGTCCGCGGTTCCGGCACCCGGCCGGCCGGGCCCGCGGCGGCCCGGTCCTCCCGCGTCGCCAGGGCGACGAGGCAGGCGATCGGCCGGTCGGCGGGGCCGACCAGCGTGCAGCGTGCCCGTACGTCAGGGCCGCCGGCCAGGCGCAGCGTGGTGTCGAGGTGCTGCCGGCGGCTGCCGGGCGGTGCGGCCAGCAGGTCGGCGGCGAGCGCCCCCAACTGGCGCAGGTCCAGGGGTTCCAGGAGGCGGAGCGCGTCGGCGTTGGCCGTTCGCAGCGTGGGGGTCACCATGAGCACCGGGCCGCGGGAGCGCCGGCCGGCGGTGAGGAAGGCGTCGAGGGCCGCGCGTTCGTTGCCGGAGTAGCGGTCGAGCAGCCGTTCCTCGATGTCGGCGGCCGCCTGCCGTACCAGCGCGGCCATCAGCGGTGAGGCGTCCTGGCGCAGGCACGTCAGGTTGACCACGCCTTCCTGCCGGCCGGTGAACGGGTTGCGGACGGGGACGCCGGCGCACGCGGCGCGCTGCAGCGGTTCGGCGAAGTGCTCGGGGCCGAAGACGGTGCTCAGGCGCCGCTCGGCCAGCGCGGTGCCGATCCCGTTCGTGCCGACGGCGTCCTCGGCGTAGCTGAAGCCGGGCGCCAGGTGCACCCGGTCCATCAGACGGGTGACCGCCGGGTCCCCTCCCCGGCGCGCGAGGACGCGGGCCTCGGCGTCGGCGAGGACCACTCCGGCCGTGCAGTCGGCGAGGTTGCGCTCGAAGCGGTCGAGCACCGGCGCCGCCGCGGCCAGGAAGCGGCTGTCCCAGTCGATGTGCTTCTCCACGAGCGGGACGTGCAGCCGGTCGGCGTCGACCGCGTGCAGCCGGCAGCGCTTCCAGGAGGAGAGGATCGAGTCCCTGGCCCGCGGGCGCGGGACGCCGGGAGCGAAGGCGCCTGCCGTACCGTGCCCCTCCGGCCCGCGCGCCGCCGGTTCCTGGGCGCCGCCGAGCATGCGCTCCCGCGCTCGCATGACGGCCCGTTCTGGGGTCTCCCGGAAATCCATGGTGCAGACATGCCCCGGGCGCGGAACCGCGATCCCCGTGGCCGGGCTTAATCGTTCCTCCGGCGCCGCCCTCCGTGTAGGGGCGTCGAAAGTCCGCCCAGCGCAGGGCAGTTACCGCCGTACCGTCTCAGAGTGAGACATCACGCCCGACGGGGAACATGCTGTAATTCTGAGCGCGGCACGCCGACAGAACAGACATTCACCCCACTCCACGCAAGGACCGCCCATGCCGACCAGGCCGCAGGAGCCGACCGTGACGCTGTGCTGGAACGGACGCCGGATCTCCCTCGACCCGAGCCGGCCGCTGGACCAGTACGCGCTCAAGCTCACCGAGACGAACCGGTCCGCGCTGGCCGACCTCTTCGCCGCGCTGGACATACTGGAGAACCTGATCGGCCAGATCCGCGACAACGCGCACGACACCGTGTCCGGCGCCAACACCTGTCTCGCACAGTCCCTGCACCACGTGCAGACCAGCCTGGCGACCGTGGAGGCGCTGAACGACCTGACCCGCCATCTGCTGCCCCGGCTCGTGCCGCCGCCCGAGAGCGGCCGGGGCTGAGAGCCTGTGCCGGCACCCCGGCCGTCCCGCGAGACGAGCGGCCGGGTCAGTCCCGGCCGGAGCGGAGTTCGCTCCAGTCCAGCAGTTCGTTCGCCTCGCGCTCGGTCTCCTTGGCCAGCTGGCGGACCTGAGTCAGCACGTCGCCGTGCTCCTCGATGAGACTGTCGTAGATCGGGGGGCCTGCGGGCAGACGTGCAGCGGTCATCTCGGGTCAATCCTTGAACGGTTCAGCCGCAGCGCCCCCGCCCGTGGCGGGAGCGGATGCGGAAACTACAACGGGGCCGGAACTGCGGGGGCTGTGCTTCAGGCGGTCAGGAGGGAGTCCTCCCGCACGCCCGTGCCGGGCAGCCGGTACCTGGCCGCGACCAGTGCCGCATCAACATCCTTCGTTCCGGTGGATATGCACAACGAGTAAGCGAGATCGTCCATCCGCTGGCGCAGCTCAGGACTGCCGTCCTCAGCGCGCAGCACCCGCAAGGTCTCGTACTGCTCGACGAGGTTACCCAACACCACCGGGTGCGCCAACAGCATCTTCTTCCCCTTCCGTCACACCAGTACTTCCGCTGCAAAACAGCGGCTACCCGCCCCACGAGTCCTCATGCGCCTCGTGAAAGAGACGCATCACACGCACCACGCGCCCATCGAATCCCGCGCGGCTGGACGACGCGGCCGAGCGGCTGCGGGAGGCGGCGCCCGGCGCGGCGCGGCTCCTGGCGGCCGTGCCGCACGCCGACATCCTCGTGGTCAACTCCGTGATCGCCGGGCCGACGCACGCCGGTGGCGTCGAGGACTTCGTATATCAGTTGGTCGACCGCGATCCGCCGTGGGACGCTGCCCAGCGCGAATTCATGCGCGTGCACCGCCCGCAGTCGCTGCTGCAACGCCGCATCGAGCCGGAGGAGACCGCCGACATGGTGGTGTACCCCGGCTCCCGCCCACGCCGACGAGAAACGAGCCTCCGGCATGTCCAGCCACGCCCCCGACCAGCCGAACGGCCCCGCGCACCGGTTCGCCGACCGGCTCCGAGAACGGGCCGCCGTCCTCGACACCGTCGATCCCGAAGCCCCGCTCGACGACCTGGAACCGCTGCGGGCGCTCACACCCGTTATGTAGTTAGTCAACCTGTCTCCGGGGCGTTGTGTCTCACCCGTCTGTACGTACCGAGGGGTTGACGCAGTCGCGGTTCTCGCCTCACGGAGTCACCGTGACAATCACGGGACTCCCTGATGCTGGCTCCGCCGGGTTTCCATGGTCCGCACACGGGTCGGGCTCAGGGCAGCAGATCGTGCGCCGGGAACTGTGCCGGCACGCGTCCCCGCTGGGGGCCGGCCGTCCTTCGCGCTGGGCATCCTGAATACCGTCTGAAGCCTGTGTTGTTGCTTCCGTGACGCACCGCAATCAACAGGACAGGTCCACGTACGGGCGCTACGGGCGCTCCGTGAACTGGAGACCGCGGTCGGCGCGCCGAGGTCGCAGTTGGCACCGTCATCCTCCTGAGCGCACTACAATTCGTCCAGTCTGCACCGGTATGGAGTGTGTGGGACAGGCCCCGGTGCCCGTGAACGGGACGAGTACGGCCGGGGCCGCACCCGTGCTGGCGTCCCGCCGTCGTTCGCGCCGGTACGCCCTTGTTGTGCGCCGTGGCTCTGGTGAATGATTCATCGGTGTCGGGCGGCGCGTGGGTCTTCCGCGCTGGTTCGCCTCCGCTGCCCGGCATCTTGGTCTGCGTCGTCTTCGCCAGGGCGTTGCACAGGGCAACGAGGGAGCCAGGCCAGGCTCCTCGACTGCTGTGGCCGTGCCGGGCAGCCAAGTTGGCGCTGGTTTGTGATGGCACCCTCCGCCCCGGCAACCGAAAGAGTCTCGGCGAAGTCATGTTCGACTTTGCAACTCATGTCCCGGTGGCGTCTCAGCGGCTCTCACACCGTGGAGCGTTCCGAGGAGGCGTTCCGGGATATGTGCTGGGCACGTCCCAGTACGTCTTTTGCAGATGGATTGTTTCTGTGTGGCAGCAGACTTTGGTGTAGGCGGTTTAGGCACTGGTCGGCGCGCCAGGAGCGCAAGGAGCCGTAGAAGGTGAGGAACCTGTGCCAGTGCGTGCAGGCGGCGTCCACATCTCTGAGACGCAAGTGGGTATCGGCGGAGTGCGCATGAGAGAGCGCGAGGGACCGATGGTCGCCAGGGTTTCGATGGCGCGTCGAGTCTTGCAGGGCTGTCAGGGAGCCGGTGTATTGCCCCAGTTCTCGGAGGACGGCGGCTCGTTGGTAATGCAGAGCGGCGAGCGGATAGGTGTTGAAGAAATCCTGCGGCGCAGCAGACTGTTCGTGGTGGTTTTCCGCCGCCTGCATCAGCTCGCGCGCAAGTGAGGGGCGTCGGCCGTGTGCGGCTATCAAGGCTTGTTGGATAAGGATGAATGAGGTCAGCGCGGTGGGGCCGGTGGATTCGGCGGTGCGGGCAGAGTTCTCGGCCAGGACCCGGGCGTGGTGGAGGTGGCCGAGCCGGAGCGCCTGGGCGCTCATGGTGCGCAGGGTGATGGCGTAGGTCTTTCGGCACCCCGCGTGGTGGGCGAGGCCCAGCGTCAGGGTGAAGTAGCGGTGAGCCAGGCGGTGGTGGCCGGCGTCGTCGGTCATGACCGCGAGATGGTGGGTGAGTTGGGCGGCGCAGGTGAGGAGCCGGGATTGCTCAGGGCGGTCGGCGCGCTGGGTGAGCAGGGTGCAGATGTCGTCGGCGAGGTAGGCAGCCAGGGCGGTGCGGGCGCAGCGTCCGCCGTGGCGCTGGGTCAGGTCGGTGAACGTTTGCAAGAGCGCCTGTGGAGCGGCGGTGTCGTCGGCACTGCTGGGCTTGGCGTGCTGGGGTAGCGGGCGCGCGAAAGCGGTGTGTGCTGTGGGGTTCAGGGTGTAGACGGCGCGCTGCAAGTCGGTGCGGTGCACGGGGTCGATGTCACTGCGAGTGAGTGTGAGCAGCTGCTGCACGGGTGAGCGGTGGTCTGCCTGGGGTGGTGACTGAGCGGCTTCGTGGGCGGTGAGCTGGGCGAGGCCGGTGTCGTGGGAGCTGACGGGGCGGCCGATGCGTCGGGTGAAGGCTTGTGCTGCCAGGGCTGGTACGGGGGCAGGAGGCCGGGATCCGCGGCGCCAGTGGGCCACGGACGCGCGGGAGTAGTTCAGCTGCAGACCCTGTGCAGCGGCCAGGGCGTTGACGGCCCGGGCCAGGGCGGCGTCGGACCAGCCGGCCTCGGCCAGCAGCGCGGTCAGGCGAGGGTTGGATCCGGTAGCCGACACGTCACCTCCCTGCCGACCGGGCTGCTCACAAGGTCACAAGCGTTGTCCGTGTGATGCGTGCCCGCACGTTAGGTCTTTCGGTGGTGGGTGAGTCGTAAGCCCATACCCGCCGCCGCCGGCTGTCTGTCCCGATGCGCGGCCGGAACGGAAGCCTTCCGCGGGGCAGTGCAGCACACCGTGGGCGCCGGGGTACGGGCCGGGCCCCGTGGGGTGCCGCCGTGCGCGGGGGCTTACGACCTTGCCGAACGCACGTGGCGGCGCCAGAAGCCGTACGGGTGCAGGTCTGCACCTAGAGCTCAGGTGCGCGGCAGTGGTGGGTGCGACGAAGGCATCGACGGCTAGCAAGGAGAGACAGTGAGCGCAGTGATACCCAAGCGCGATGAGGCGGCCGGTCCGGATGAGCCGGTGGCGGTGGTCGGGGCGGGCTGCCGACTGCCCGGCGGGGTGGTGACCCTGGCCGGGTTGTGGCGGCTGCTGGAGGCGGAGCGGGAAGCCGTCATCGAGGTGCCGCCGGGCCGTTGGGACACCCGTCGACTGCACGCCGAGCTGCCGCCGAACACGGTGGACCGTATCCGCCGTGGCGGTTTCCTGACGGAGGACATCACCGCGTTCGACCCGGACTTTTTCGGGATCAGCGGGCCGGAGGCACGCTGGCTGGATCCGCAGCACCGGTTGTTGCTGGAGGTCGCCTGGGAGGCATGTGAGCACGCCGGCATTCCCGTGGAGGCGCTGCGGGGCACGACCACCGGGGTGTTCACCGGCATGTACGTGCCGGATCACCTGGTGCGTTCGCACCGCACGCCGCAGGAGACCGGCCCGTACTGGATGACCGGTGCGATGCACGGGGTCGGGGCGGGCCGGCTGTCGTTCTTGATGGATCTGCACGGGCCCAGCCTGGCGGTGGACACGGCGTGTTCCTCCTCGCTGGTGGCGCTGCATCTGGCGTGCCAGAGTCTGCGGGCGCGGGAGTGCGATGCGGCGCTGGCCGCCGGGGCGTCGGTGGTCCTCAGTCCGGAAGCGATGATCTCCGAGGCCCGGTGGGACATGTTCTCGCCCACCGGCCACTGCCACTCCTTCGACGCCGCCGCGGACGGCTACGTGCGGGCCGAGGGCTGCGGCGTGGTGCTGCTCAAACGCCTCCAGGACGCGGTGCGCGACGGCGACCGCATCCTGGCGGTCGTGCGTGGCTCGGCCGTCAACCAGGACGGCCGCTCGGTGAGGCTCACGGCCCCCTCACAACAGGCGCAACAGCAGGTGGGAGAGGCTGCGCTGGTCCGGTCCGGGGTGGATCCGGGGCAGGTGGGCATGGTGGAGGCCCACGGCGCCGGGACCGCGGTGGGTGATCCCATCGAGTTCGCGGCCCTGAATGCGGTCTACGGCCCTGGTCCGGGGCGGTGTGCGCTGGGGTCGCTGAAGTCCAATATCGGGCACACCGAGCCGGCATCGGGCATCGCCGGCCTGCTGAAGACCATCGTCAGCCTGCAGCACGGCCGTGTCCCGGCCACACTGCACTTCCAGCGGTGGAACCCGCAGATCGACGCCGACGGTTCCCGGCTGTTCGTCCCCACCCGGTGCCAGTCCTGGCCGGTCGAGACCGGGCCCCGGCTGGCGGCGGTGACCTCCTACGGCGTGGGCGGCACCAACGCGCACGTCATCGTCGAGCAGGCCCCGGCCCCCGCTTCCTCACCGGTCACGGGACCGGCCGCCTTGTCACGGAAGGCAGCAGCACGGGCGCACGGAGAAGGGTCCGCGGCGGTGGCGCAGCCTACGTTCTTGCTCAGTGGCGGCTCCGGGACAGCACTGCGGGCCGCGTCCGGCCGGCTGGCGGACTGGCTGGAGGACGAGGGGGCCCGGGTGGCGCTGCGCGATGTCGCGCACACGCTGGCGGTGCGCCGCTCGCACTTCGAGCAGCGGCTCGGCGTGGTGGCCGGCGACCGCAGCACTCTGGTGGAGCGGCTGCGCGCGCACGCCACCGGTCAGCCGGCGCCGGGTCTGGTTGACGGCAAGGTGGGGGATGTGGGCGCCGGTGCGGTGTTCGTCTACTCCGGCCACGGTTCCCAGTGGGCCGGTATGGGACAGCGCCTGTTGAAGCACAGTGCGCCCTTCGCCGCGGCGGTCGACGAACTGGAGCCGCTGCTGCAGGCGGAGGGCGGCTTCTCCCTGCGCAAGGTGCTGGCCGCGCCGGAGGTGGTCAGCGGGGTGGACCGCGTCCAGCCGGTGATCTTCGCGTATCAGATCGCGCTGACCGCGCTGTGGCAGGCCCACGGGGTGCAGCCGGCCGCGGTGGTCGGGCATTCCATGGGCGAGGTGGCCGCCGCGGTCGTCGCCGGGGGCCTGAGCCTGGCCGACGGTGTGCGCGTGATCTGCCGCCGGGCCCGGCTGCTCAAGCGCACCGCCGGGCGCGGTGCCATGGCGTCCGTCCAGCTCGGCGCGGCCGAGGTGGAAGCAGAGCTGCGGCGTGCCGGGGCGGATGCGGTTTCGGTGGCGGTGGTGGCCGCGCCGCACAACACTGTCGTCTCCGGTGACGCCGGACAGGTCGGTGAGCTGCTGCGGATGTGGGAGGAGCGCGGTGTCGGCGTTGCGCGCGTACGCGTCGATGTCGCCTCGCACTCGGCGCAGATGGACCCGGTCCTCGACGATCTGCGGACGGCCCTGCGGGAGGTGACGCCCCGTACGTCCAAGCTGCACTTCTACAGCACGGTGCTCGACGACCCGCGCGCCGACGCCGCGTTCGACGCCGCCTACTGGTGCGCCAACCAGCGCCGCCCGGTGCTCTTCTCCTCCGCCATCACCACAGCCGCAGGCGACGGCCACGGCCTGTTCCTGGAGGTCAACGCGCACCCGCTGCTGGCCCGCGCGGTCGAGGCGACGCTGGCCGGCGCCGGCAACACCCACGCCAGGACTGTGCCGGCCCTGCAGCGCGATGAGGACGAGTGCCTGACCTTCGCCACCCGCCTCGCGGCCGCGCACTGCGCCGGATTCCCGGTGCCCTGGCAGCGCCTGCTCGAAGCCGGGCAGCTGGCCGATGTCCCACCCACCGCCTTCGAACGCCGGCCCCATCGAGTCGAGCCGTCCACGCTGACGCAGGGCTCCCCCGAGCGGCCCCACCCGCTGCTGGGAGAGCATGTCGCGGACCCGCAGGATGACGGGCGCCATCTGTGGCAGGGCGCCGTGGGTACCGGCCGCATCCCCTGGCTGGCCGACCACCAGCTGGAGGGACTCGCGGTGCTGCCCGCCGCCTGCTACTGCGAGATGGCCCTGGCCGCCGCCGACACCGTCTTTCCCGGGAAGACGGGACGGGCCGAGGTCTGCGACATCGACTTCCAGCTCATGCTGCCCGTCGAGGAGCACGAGGTCCCGGTCGCGGTGTCCTGCGAGCCCGTCGACGAACACCGTGCCGACTGGCAGATGCGCTCTCGCCCGGCGGACGAGCCCTGGCAGCGCCACAGCACCGCCCACCTCACCTGCGACACAACGCCGCCCCCGGAGCCGGCGGACCTGGCCGGACTGTGGGCCAGGTATCGGCGGCCGGCGGACCTCGCCCCGCTCAGGGACCGCTGGCACACAGCTCACGGTCTGCAGTACGGCCCCGGCTGCCAGAGCCTGACGGCCCTCAACCTCCCGCAGCAGGGCACGGCCGGCGCCCTGGCCGAAGTGACGGTGCCCGATGCGGCCCGGCCCGGCGCGGCCTCCTACCGATGGCATCCGGTGCTGCTGGACGCCGGCCTGCAGGCGATGCTCGCCCTGTGGCACCACGCCACCGACGTCGACGACGGACACACCTTCCCCCGCGGTATCGGCCGGCTGCGCACCTACGCAGACACCACGCGGGCCCGCTGGTGCCACGTCCAGCTCGATGCCGCCCGGCCGCGGGCGGCCACCGGCAGCTTCCAGCTGCTGGACGAGAGCGGGGCCGTCCTCGCCGAAGCCGAAGACGTACGGTTCGCGCACGGCGCCCCGCCACCGGCGCAGGAGCGTTTCAACGCGCCGCTGCTGCAGCAGCGGTGGGAGCCGGTCCCGCTGGCCGCCGACACGAAAGCCGGTGGCAGCTGGCTGCTGGTCAGCAGCGACGCCGACGATCCGCAGGCCGCCGCCTTCACCCACGCCCTCGAAACCCGCGGCGCCACCGTCCATCGTCTGGCGGCCCCACCGCCGGCGCCCGCGTCGCACCGCCTTTTCGGCACGTTCCTGAGCCAGGCGGACGGCTGCCTCGACGGCATCATCGTGTGGCTGCCGTCGCCGCGGCCGGTGCCCGACGCGCTGGGCGCCGAGCACGCCCTGCAGCACGTCGCGCACGTCGTGCAGAGCCTGAAGGCACTGGCCGAGCACGCAGAAGACGCCCGGCCCCGCCTGACGGTGATCACGCGTGCCGCCCAGTGGGTCCGGCCCGACGACCGTCCGCACCTGGACCAGGCCGGCGTGCGCGGCCTGCTGCGTGTCCTGACCTACGAACACCCGGAACTGCTGCCCACCCTCATCGACGCCGACGGTGCCACCACCGCGGCGCATCTGGCGGACGAGGTGCTGGCCGGGCCCGAAGAGCGCGCCGACGAAGTCGCCTGGCGCGGCGCCACCCGCTACCTCGCGCGCCTGACCCACGCTCCGTTGGAGGCGCACGAGCGGCGGTACACCGACTGCCGCTTCGAGACGCACACCTTGACGGTGCGCTGCCGCCAGGCCCACGACGTCAGCACCGCGGAGCTGGTGCGCGGGGCCCGGCGCAGCCCCGGCCCCGGGCAGGTGCAGATCCGCGTACAGGCCACCGGCACCGCGCTCCCTGCACCCGCGGGCGAACAGCCCGGACCGGACGCTGTGGAGTGCGCGGGCACGGTCAGCGCCGTGGGCCCCGACGTGCACACGGTGCGCACCGGACAGCAGGTGATCGCCGTCCTGGAACCCGCGGAGATGAGCAACTACGCGCTCGCCCGCGCCGACTGGGTGCTGCCCCTGCCCGACGGGATGCGGCCCGCCGAGGCCGCCTGCCTGCCGCTGCCCTGCCTGACCGCCTGGTACGGCCTGCGGCACCTGGCCCGGCTCGAACCCCGCGAGCACGTCCTGGTCCATGACGCCGGGCACGGCGCCGGGCTGGCTGCCGTGCACATCGCCCGTGCCCGCAAGGCCACCGTCTGGGCCACCGCCGCCACCGCGGCCCAGCGCCGCTACCTGAACGGTATCGGCGTCTCCTGCCTTCCGTCCCCGGGTGCGCACGGCTTCGCCGACGCAGCCCGGCATGCCGCGGGAACGGCCGGGTTCCAGGTCATCTTCACCGGCTCTGCCCTTACCGCGCAGGCGCTGCGGGCCTGTCTGGATGCGCTCGCCGCTGCCGGCCGCCTCGTGGCCGCCGTCACCCCTGCCGGGGCGGAGGCGATGCGGCTGGCGTGGACGGCATTCGGCAAGGGCATCACCGTGAGCACGTTCGACTCCCGCCAGCTGCTGACCGGCGCCCCCGAAACCGTCGCCGGCGTTCTGGCCGAGGTCGGACCGGCTTTGGCCCGCGGTGACCTGCCGGCCTGGCCGTGCACCGTCTACCCGGTCACCGACGCCGCCACGGCGCTGCGCGCCGCCCCCGAGAGCCGGCACACCGGCTCCCTGGCGCTGGCCTGGCCCGGCGCCGGACCGGTCACCGCCGTCACCCCGCCGCCCGAGGTGCCGGTCGTGCGCGCCGACGCCAGCTATGTGATCACCGGCGGGCTGGGTGGCCTGGGGATGCTGGTGTGCCGCTGGCTGGCCGGGCACGGCGCGGGCACCGTCGTCGTCAACAGCCGCTCGGCCCCGTCCGCCGAGACCGCCGAGGTCCTGGACGAGCTGCGCTGCGCGGGCACCCGCATCGAGGTGGTGCGCGGCGACATCGCCGCTCCCGGCACCGCCGAGAACCTGGTGCACGCGGCCGAGGCCGGCGGGATGCCGCTGCGCGGAGTGGTGCACGCCGCCATGGACCTCAAGGACGCCACCGCGACGGGTATCGACGCACAGCTGCTGGAGCAGGTCTGGCGCCCCAAGGCCCACGGGGCATGGCGGCTGCACGAGGCCACCGGTGCCCGCGAACTGGACTGGTGGGTGCTCTTCTCCTCCTTCACCTCCACCGTCGGCTCGCCCGGCCAGGGCGCCTACGCCGCCGCCAACGCCTGGCTGGACGAATTCGCCTCCTGGCGCCGGGCCCAGAATCTGCCCGCCACCGCGATCAACTGGGGCCCCTGGGCCGAGGTCGGGCGCGGCGCTCAGATGCGGGCCCGCGGCGTCGACATGATCAGCCCTGGGGAGGGCATCGCGGCCCTGGAGCACCTGCTGCGCCACGACCGCCACCGCACGGCCTACATCGCCTTGCACCCGCACGACTGGCTGGCCGCCTACCCGGCCACCGCCTCTTCGCCCTTCTTCCAGCCGCTGATCACGCCCCACAACGACACCGAGTCACCAGGCGACCTGCTGGAAGACCTCACCCGCGCCGAACAGACCCAGCGCCTGGAACGCCTGCAGGACCACATCATCGGCGAGCTCGCCGACGTGCTCAGCCGCGACGCCGAACGCATCGACCCGGGCGCCTCCTTGGTCTCCCTGGGCCTGGACTCGCTGCTGACCATCGAACTGCGCAACCGGCTCCAGCGCACGCTGCGCTGCGACATCCCGCGCACGGCCCTGTGGACCAAACCCACCCTGACCGCCCTGGCCAATGACCTGCTCGACCGTCTCGCGCTGCCGCAGAAGGGATGAAGCACATGCCCCACACCACCGAAGCCCTGCTGGAAGGCGGACCGGACCACCTCGCCGGACGCCGCGCGGTGCCCCAGGACGACCACGGCACCGACCTGAAGATCCCCCACCTCAACCGCTACGAGCACTACGCCTTCGCCGGCACCCGCCAGGACACCGACGGCGCCACCGTGCCGGTCTTCCGCTGGACCCACCACACCTTCATCGCCGAGTAACCGCCACCGCGCCGGGCGGCCCGGCAGGCGCCGCCCGGCCTCGTCACCAGGAGCATCATGACTTCTTCCTCCCCGTCCCCGGCACTGGCCGGCGCCAGGATCCTGCTCACCGGCGCCTCCTGCGGCATCGGCCAGGCCACCGCCCAGGCCCTCGCCAAAGCCGGAGCCGACCTCGCCCTCAACGGCCGCCACGCCGAAGGACTCCAGGACGTGGCCGCACAGGTCGCCGCCGAAGGCCGCGGTGCCCACCTGCTCCCGGGCGACCTCCGCGATCCCGGCGCACCTGCGCGGCTGGTCGAGGCCGCCACCACGAGCCTCGGAGGGCTCGACGCCCTGATCCACATCGCCGGGGCCTACACGGCCGACGCCGCCGGTCAATTCCGGATGGCCCCCCTGCTGCACAGCCGAGACGAGGACTGGTCGGCAGCCCTGGCCGTCAACTTCACCGCGGCCCTGCAGCTGTGCCGAAGCGCCCACCCCCACCTGATCCGATCCCCACAGCCTTCCGTGCTGCTGATGTCCTCCGCCGTGGGCCTGATGGGCGCACCGGCCGGCGAGGCGTACGCCATGACCAAGGCCGCGCAAGTCTCGCTCGTGCGCAGCCTGGCCGTGGCCTGGGGGCCACAACACATCCGCGTCAACGCCGTATGCCCCGGCATCGTGGACACCGGCGCCTTCGAAACGCTCGAAGGCGACGAGGAACTGTCCCACTGGCTGCTCAGCCGCACCCCGCTGGGCCGGTGGGCCAGCGTGCACGACGTCGCCCAGGCCGTGCTGTTCCTGACCTGCCCGGCGGCCGGCTTCATCACCGGACAGGCCCTCGCGGTCGACGGCGGCATGTCGATCCCCGGCAGCGGATTCACCGCTCCGGACATCCCCGCATCCCGCGAGCGCGGCCAGGCCGATGAGAGCAGCACACCGGCTGCCGCGCACTGACCAGCACAGCCGCATCCCTCCATGGCAGACCCGTCACTGAGGAGAATCAGATGGCCAAGAAGAAAGTCACCGCAGGCATGGTCGTCGACCAGGTGCTCGACTACGGCAAGGACGCCGCCAAAGCGGCCCTCGACGCCGTCACCGGCAGCCGCAAGCGGCAGACGAACCAGAAGACCGACAAGCAGCAACACCAGGACCTCAGCGCCCTGACCGCGGAAATCCGCCACCTGGCACAGCACATCTCGGCTCCTGGCACGGGCCCGAAGCCCGGGGCCGCCGCGCCGGACAGCCGGCCGGACGGCACCTGACCCGAGCGCCCGCAGCGAAGTGAAGGAGGACCGCATGCCGCCGGGACGCACGCGCCGTACGGCCCGAATCCTCACCCGGTCCCTGTACGGGGAAGCCGTCCGGGCCGTACGGGCGCGTTCCGGCAGCAGCTCACGGGGCACGGCGCACGCCCAACAGCAACAGCGGGCGCACACCATCCGGGCCACTCTGGAGGAACTGGGCCCGCTGTACGTCAAGGTGGGCCAGATCCTCGCCACCCGGCCCGACCTGGTGCCGGAGCATGTCCGCGAGGAGCTCGCCCAGCTCAACGACGAGGCCACCGCAGAGCCCTTCGCCGCCTTCGAACCGATCCTGGACGAGGAGCTCGGTCCCGACTGGCGCCGCCGGTACCCCTGCCTCCGCACCGGCGAGCCCCTGGGCGCGGCCTCGCTCGCCCAGGTCTACAAGGCCACCACCGCCGACGGCACCCCGTGCGTCATCAAGATCCAGCGCCCCGGCGCCCGTGCGGCCGTGGAAGCCGACATGAAGGTCCTGCGCCGGGCCGCCCGCGCCCTGGGCACGGCCGCTCCCCGCCTCAAGGAAGTCGTCAACCCCCAGGCCGTGCTGGAAGCCCTGTTCACCGTCATGCAGCCCGAGCTGGACTTCACCCGCGAAGCCACGAACATGAAAGCCGCCCGCAAAGCCGCCAAACGCTTCAGACGGCTATCGGTGCCCAAAGTCCTCGAAGCCACGCCCCGCGTCCTGGTGCAGACCTTCGCCGACGGCGTCCCCATCAACAAGATCAAGCCCCACACCCTGACCCGCAAACAGCGCACCGCACTGGCACGCGACCTGATCACCTTCATGCTGCGGTCCTACTTCGTCCAGCGCACCTTCCACGCCGACCCCCACCCGGGCAACATCCTCGTCAGCGAGGCCGGCACCGCACATCTGATCGACTGGGGCATGGTCGGCAAAATCGACCGCAACACCAGCACCGCCTTCCTCGGGGCCTTTCTCGCCCTCGCACACAACGACGGGGCGGGCATGGCCCGACAGTGGATCAACCTCGGATCGGCAACTGCCTGGAGCGACGTCGCAGGCTTCATCAGCGATGTGTCCGCTGCTGTGCCGCACTGGGCCGACGCCTCCCTCGACGAGCTCAACTTCGGCGTCGCCCTCACCGCGGTCCTGCGCTACTCCACCAGCCGGGGCATCCAGGTCACCCCGCTCGTCTCCGTCGTCGGCAAATCCGTGGCCAACATCGAAGGCTCGGTGCGCTGCATCTGCCCCGACATCAAGCTGTCCCAGGCCCTGCATGAGGCACTGCGCGACATTCTGCGGGACCTGCTGAGCGAAGTGCTCAGCACCGAGCAGGTCGCACGGGCGGTCATCGACGGACTCACCGCCGTCGCGAAGGCCCCCACCCAAATGCAGGCACTGCTCGGTGACCTGGCCGCACGGCAATTCACCGTGCAGTCCCGCACCAACCTCGGTGTCCCCAAAGGAAAACAGCCGCTGCCGCACCCCACATCCCGCTCGGTGCTCACCACCGGCCTGACGGCCGCAGCGGCCGCCGCCCTGACCCGCAACCGCATCCGCCGAAGAACCTGAACCCCGTAGCCGCGCCCCGCCTGCACCGGCAAGAGCAGACAGCGTCCGGCACAGCGCCTTCCCTGCGCACCGCTGCCTCACCGCACACCGAGACACGAGGAGACATCATGACCACGACCACCGCGCACCGACTCCGCGCCACCGCGTCCGGCACGGACATCATGAGCAGCAAAGACCACCTGACCTGGCGCGTGGAGAGCGGCACCCGCGCAAAACCGATCATCGTGGCCGTAATGTTCCTGGAAGACCGGCTGCCATGGGAGCAGTTCGTTGCCTGGCACGGGCACCTGTGCGCGGGCATGCCCCGCATGCAAGCCCGCGTCCACGAACCCCCCACCGCCTTCCGCCGCCCCCACTGGGCCCCGGACCCCGACTTCCGCCTCGAACACCACCTGCACCACATCACCGTGGGCGGTAAAGGCACCCGCCGCGACGTCCTCGACACCGCCGCGACGCTGGCCGAAATCCCCTTCTGCCAAAACAGGCCGCCCTGGAACGGCTACCTGATCGACGGCCTGGACGACGGACGCTCCGCCTACATGCTCAAGATCTCGCACAGCATCGCCGACGGCGTCCGCCTGCGCGAGATGTTCCTGCGCCAAGCCGCCGCCCAGCAGCCGGCCCCACCCACCGCTCCGCCGGCCGCCACGGGCCCGGCCACCGCCTCCGAACGCCGTATCGCCCGACCGGTCGGTATGGCACGCCGTCTGCGCAAGGCCGCCCAGTTCGCCGCCCAAGCCCTGACCGACATCCGCGACCGGCCCTACCCCGTGCCGCCGAAGAAAACCCGCTTCGCCCGCCGCTACTACACCACCAAGGTGCCCACCGCCCCGTTCAAGGACGTCGCCGTCGCCGGCGGCGGCACCGTGCACGACGCGCTCGTCGCCGCGGTCGCCCACGGCTGCCACCGATACCACCGGGCCCGCGGCATCCAACGCCCCCGCCTGCGCGTCTTCTCCCCGTACGCCCGGCCACCGCTCACCGGCCGGCGTCCCTTCGCCCCGATGGGCAACCACTGGTTCATCGTCCGCTTCACCCTGCGCGCCGACCAGCCCGACGCCCGCCGGCGCATCAGCGAAGTACGCACCGCCGTCCAGGGGGCCTACCACCGCGACGCCGCCGACTGGATGGGCGCCGTCGCCCGCATCAGCCCCCTGCTGCCGCTGCGCTGGTTCGAGACCGGCTTCCTGCGCCTGTGCGCCTCCCACGACTTCGGCATCAGCAACATGCCCGGGCCCCGCACCCCCCTGTCCGTCGGCGGCGTCCGCGCCCAGGAAATCTACGCCATCGCACCGGTCATGGGATTCGCCGTAGCCGTCACCCTGCTGTCCTACCGCGACCACTGCCACGTCACCGTCAACATCGACCCCGACGTCATCGCCGACCCCGACCTGCTCGCCCAGCACATCCACGACAGCCTCGGCGACCTCGCCACCACCGCAGAACACCACCCCGGCCGCACCTGACCGCTCCCCGTCCCCCGGACAGCGGCGATTCCCCAAAGACCCCGGGAGCCTGTATGACTGAACATTTCGCCACCGGCAACGGGATCAGCCTCTGCTACGAGACGATCGGAAGCCCGGGGAACCGCCCCCTTCTCCTGATCTTCGGCATGTACGGACAACTGATCTGGTGGGACGACGCCCTGTGCCGCCAACTGGCATCCGAAGGCTTCTTCGTCATCCGCTTCGACAACCGCGACAGCGGCCGCTCACAGCACCTGACCACCCCACCACACCTCCTGCGCACCGCGCTGCGCCTGACCCGGCCGGCCTACGCCCTCACCGACATGGCCGAAGACGCCCTCGGGCTCCTCGACCACCTCCACATCCCCGCGGCTCACATCGTCGGAGCGTCCATGGGCGGCATGATCGCCCAGGAACTCGCCCTCCGGCACCCCCACCGAGTGCTCTCCCTGACGTCGATGATGTCCACACCCCACGCACTGACCATCGGCCGCCGCACCGACCCCACCCTCCTGCCCTACCTCCTGCGCCGCCACCCCACCGACCTGGACGGCTACATCCGCACCAGCACGGCCATGCTGCGCAAGCTGTCCTCCCCCCACCTGCCCTTCGACGAAAACGGCACGCGGACCCTCCTGCACCGCAGCCACGCCCGAGGCATCGACCCCGACGGCACCCACCGCCAGATGGCAGCCGTCCTGACCGCGGCCGACCGCACCAGGGCCCTGGCACAGCTGCGCCTGCCGGCCCTGGTCCTGCACGGCACCCACGACCCCCTCCTACCCGTCGCCAGCGCCCGGGCAACGGCACGCGCCATCCCTGGAGCACAGCTGCGGGTCATCCCCGGCATGGGCCACCACTTTCCCCCCGAGGCATGGCCGCACTTGCTCGACGGGCTGCACACAGCAGCACAATGAACCCTCTGACGCTGCCGTGCCCAGCACCGTGCAGTTACCCGGCCACCGCATCCGCTGTCGAACGATGCACCGTGCCCCGGTGCTCACCGATCAGGGGAACAGGTACCGCATGCCCCGATCAGGTCAGTGGCTGCCCCGAGGAACCTCGGCCTCACCACGGCCCCGACCGCTGTCCCCGTACCGCGATCGCCTGCCCCGGAAGACGACAGCAGCTGCTTGTCCTCCAGCCGAGGCAAAAGTGCATTCACCTCAGCCACCACAAATGGATCATTCATATTCCGGTTGTAGCGCACACCAAGGCGCGCACGCAGACGCCATGCCCGATCGCGGCTCTCCTGCCGCGCCACATGCCAGCGGTGGCACGACATACCCGGCTGGTGAATGTAGGCGTGTCGAGCCGGTGACCTGCTGCTGAACAGCAAGGCCCGTCCATCCCGTGATGCCCCGGCGGCTGTACTGGTCGCCGGAGCTGCTGGCCGCCGCCGTACCGGCGTCCGGCCCTGCCCCCGGGAACACGCTGGGCAGGCGGCAGGCCCGTCGCCCCCGCCACCGGGCCGGGCCCGCTCCTGGTCGGCTCGGCGGGACAGCCCGTGGAACTCACCGTCCGACCGGCGGGCGGCGGCGGCCCGCGCCACCCCGTCGTCATCCCGATCGACGACGAACGTTCGCTGCGCTACCACCCCTGGGGCGCCGATCGGCGGGCCTACGTGCACGAGGCATCTAGCAACCGGCTCGGGTATCTCCATCTCCCTGACATGGTCGGCTCGGGCTGGGCCCAACTGCACCGCGACCTGTGCTGCCGGCAGCCGGACTTCTGGAGCCGCACCGCATCGACACCCTGCGCGTCACCCGTCACCTAGGCCATTTCTGACGGCTCTTGTCGGGCGGGGTGGATCAGGTTTCGGGTCGGGCAGGCGTCGGGCATGGTGCGGCGACATGAACTGACCGATG
>NZ_JBIRJY010000009.1:209190-303156 GCF_044329785.1 Streptomyces sp. NPDC017529 | reverse complement strand
GCCGGTGCGTTTCGGCCTTTCGGCTTCTTCGCGTTTCCGATCTTACCAGATCCGTTCGGCGTTTCCGCTTTCCGTTTCCGGCCCCCGTCGGAGCGAGGCGGCCGTCTGGCTTTCGCTTTTCGGCCTTTCCGACTCTATCAGATCCGATGTGCAGTCCGTTGCCGGTCTGAATTCGTTTCCGATTGTGTCGGAGGGGGTTTGCCTTTCGGCTGTTCCGACTTTATCAGAAGTGTTTCGCCGATCTAAATCGGCTCGCATTTTCCGGATAAAAGTTCGGAGGCGCTTCGCGGAAGTGTTTTCCGGCGGAAGCAGACGAGAGACTAACCGTTGCGCTCGAACATGTCTAGTCCGTGGCAACCGTTCGAATCTACCTCCCCACCTCACCCGTGTCAACGGGTTTCTTGGGGCGTTGGGGAGATTAGCAGGTCAGAGGGGCTTTTCGCACGTCAGGCGGCCGTCGGGAGGAGGGCCGCACGGTCCGACTCGTCGACATCGCCCGTTTCGCCTGTTCGGACGGCCCGGCCGCCGAGCACGTACACGTAGACGAGAAACGCCACCTCTGCGGCGACGCCGATGGATATGCGGGCCCAGGTGGGCAGGCCGGAGGG
Source organism: Streptomyces sp. NPDC017529 (assembly GCF_044329785.1). NCBI lineage: Bacteria > Bacillati > Actinomycetota > Actinomycetes > Kitasatosporales > Streptomycetaceae > Streptomyces > Streptomyces sp. NPDC017529. Next base: position 302,548 of record NZ_JBIRJY010000009.1, on the reverse strand, counting down.
GGTCACGAAGCCTTCCAGGGTACCCGCGACGAACAGAACGGCGGCCAGGCCGATCGCTACGCCGAGGGCGGTGCGGCCTTCCTCGGCCAAGGCGGTGCGGCGGGTGCGCGGGCCCGGGTCGACGACCGTCCAGCCGAGGCGCAGTCCTATCCCGGCCGCGACGAAGACCGCGGTGAGTTCCAGGACGCCGTGCGGGATGAGCAGGCCGAGGAAGGTGTCGAGGCGGCCGGCGGCCGACATCAGGCCGAGGCCGATGCCCAGGTTGAGCATGTTCTGGAAGAGGACCCAGAAGACGGGCAGGGCGAGGAAGGCGCCGAGGACCAGGCAGAGGGCGACGGCTTGCGCGTTGTTCGTCCAGACCTGGGCCGCGAAGGAGGCGGCGGGGTGGCTGGAGTAGTACGTCTCGTACTCGCCGCCCGGGCGGGTCATGGCGCGGAGGTCCTCAGGGGCGCCGATGGCGGCCTGTACCTCGGGGTGGGTGGCTACCCACCAGGCTATGAGCGCGCCGGCCGCGATGGACAGGAGGGCCGTCGGTATCCACCAGCGGCGCAGGCGGTAGACCGCGGCGGGGAAGGAGGCCGTGAAGAACCGGGCCACGTCGCGCCAGGAGGCCTTACGCGCACCGGTGACCGTACTGCGGGCGCGCGCCACCAGAGAGGTGAGGCGCCCGGTGAGGACCGGGTCCGGGGCGCTGGTCTGGAGGAGGGACAGGTGGGTGGTGGTCCGCTGGTACAGGGTGACCAGTTCGTCGGCCTCGGCGCCGGTGAGGCGGCGTCTGCGGCGCAGCAGTTCTTCGAGCCGGTCCCACTCCGCGCGGTGGGCCGTGACGAAGACATCGAGGTCCATGGGGTTTCGCTCCTGGCGGCGCCGTGAGGTGAGTGTCTTGTCAGCTTGGCAGACTGGGCGGGCCGGCAGTGGGGCGGGCAGCGGTACGGAACGGTCCGTGCGGACCGGGGTATGGGAGGACGGCGCGTGAACGAGCTCGTAACGGGCGAAGCGGTGGTGTTGGGGCTGCGGCCTGCCCGGTTGCCGAGCCGGGCGCTGGCGGTGCTCGTGGACCTCGCCGTGGCCTGGAGTGCCTACCTCCTGGTGTCGGTGCTGATGCTGAATGCCACGGGGTCGATGGACGAGGCGGCGGTGGCCGCCGTTTCGGTGGCGCTGTTCGTGCTGGTGCTGGTCGGGGTGCCGATCGCGGTCGAGACGCTGAGTCGTGGCCGCTCGCTGGGCAAGCTGGTGTGCGGGCTGCGGGTGGTGCGCGAGGACGGCGGGCCGATCCGGTTCCGGCACGCGCTGGTGCGGGGCGCGATAGGTGCCGTGGAGATCGTGCTGACGATGGGCGTGGTGGCGTGCATCGCCTCGCTGGTCTCGGCGCGGGGGCGGCGGCTCGGCGACGTGTTCGCGGGGACCGTGGTCGTACGGGAGCGGATACCCACGCCGCGCGGGATGCCGGTGCTGCCGCCTCCGCCGCCGTGGCTGGCGGCGGAGCTCGGCGCGCTGGACCTGTCGCGGGTTCCGGACGGCTGGTGGCTCACGGTGCGTCAGTTCCTGAGCCGGATGGGCCAGCTGGATCCGCAGGTCGGCGGGGGGATGGCGGCTCGGCTGGCGGGTGATCTGTGCGGCTGGACGGGGGCGTCGGTGCCGGCGGGGATGCCGCCGGCGGTGTATCTGGCCGCGGTGGCGGGTGAGCGGCAGGCGCGGGAGGCGCAGCGGGCGTTCGGCGCGCCGCTGGGGGCGCCGGGGCCGGTGGCCGCCGGCCCCGGGAGCGGAGCCGGACGTCCGGGCGGTGCGCCCGCGGGGGCTTGGGGCGGGCAGCCGGGTGCGTGGGTTCCGGCGCCTGCACCCGCGGCTCCCGCGCCCTCGGCAGCGCCGTGTGCGGCGCCAGGGAGCGGTGGTGCTGCCGGGTCGGTCAGTGGCGGCGAGGCCGGGGAGGCGGGGCCCGAACGGGGGCCGGAGGGCGGCGGCGAGCGTCGTTCGGGGTTCGCCCCGCCGGTGTGAGGGGGCGGGTGTGAGGGGGCCGGCGGGCGTGCGCTTGCCGGTCAGGTGAAGGCCGAGGGCGGGGTTTCCAGGTCTTCGAGTTCGATGCCGGGGGCGGACAGGACGACGTCGCCGGCGAGGTGGACGGCGTGCTGTTCACCGGTCTCCAGGTCGTTGACCTGGTATTCGTCCGCGGTCAGCGGGCCGTTGTCAGTGGGGTGTGCTGTCCTTTTCACCAGGGCCCAGGACTGGTCGAGCGTGCGGGGCGCGAGGACGGGGGGTGTGAAGGCCACGAGGCGGGTGCGGACGGCTCCGGCGCCGGGGGCGGGGCGGAGCAGCCGGGCGGTGGCGACGAGGAATGCGGGGGACGCGCCGGTGAAGGCGTGGGCGGGGACGTTGCCTTCGGTGGCGTGGTCGCCGGCCGGGTCGGTGCGGACCCAGGTGACGCCTTCGAGGGCGGCGCCGCGGACCTGCCAGCCGCCGGCGTGAAGTTCGAGACGGATGGGGCGGCCGAGGTCGTCGAGGGTGAGGTCGACGGAGCCCGCGTGGTCTCCGGAGGGGGTGGTGAGCTGGGAGACGTAGCGCCAGCCCGACGGGCCGGTGGCGCAGTGGAAGTGTTCTTCGCCGAGGGGGGTGTGGTCGTGCGGGTCGTGCAGGGAGTATCGGCCGCGGGGCATGGGGGTCCTTGGTCGGGTCCGGTAGTACGGGTCAGGCCCCCGCCGTGGTGCTGGACGGGGGCCTGGTTCACCGGCTGCCGGTGGTGGTGCCCGCCGTGCGCGGTGGCAGGGCGGGCGCCGGGGGCACCGGGATCAGTAGCGGTAGTGGTCGGACTTGTACGGGCCCTCGACCGTGACGCCGATGTAGGCGGCCTGCTCGGGGCGCAGGGTCGTGAGCTTGACGCCGAGGGCGTCGAGGTGGAGGCGGGCGACCTTCTCGTCCAGGTGCTTGGGCAGGACGTAGACGTCGGTCGGGTACTCCGCCGGCTTGGTGAACAGCTCGATCTGGGCCAGGGTCTGGTCCGCGAAGGAGTTGGACATCACGAAGGAGGGGTGGCCGGTCGCGTTGCCGAGGTTGAGCAGGCGGCCCTCGGACAGCACGATCAGGACCTTGCCGTCGGGGAAGGTCCAGGTGTGGACCTGCGGCTTGACCTCGTCCTTGACGATGCCGTCGATGGCGGCGAGGCCGGCCATGTCGATCTCGTTGTCGAAGTGGCCGATGTTGCCGACGATCGCCTGGTGCTTCATCTTGGCCATGTCGGAGGCCATGATGATGTCCTTGTTGCCCGTCGTGGTGACGAAGATGTCGGCGGTCTCGACGACCTCGTCCAGGGTGGTGACCTGGTAGCCGTCCATCGCGGCCTGGAGCGCGCAGATCGGGTCGATCTCGGTGATGATGACGCGGGCGCCCTGGCCGCGCAGCGACTCGGCGCAGCCCTTGCCGACGTCGCCGTAGCCGCAGACGACGGCGGTCTTGCCGCCGATGAGGGTGTCGGTGGCGCGGTTGATGCCGTCGATCAGGGAGTGGCGGCAGCCGTACTTGTTGTCGAACTTCGACTTGGTCACGGCGTCGTTCACGTTGATCGCCGGGAAGAGCAGCACGCCGTCGCGCTGCATCTCGTACAGGCGGTGCACGCCGGTGGTGGTCTCCTCGGTGACGCCGCGGATCTCCGACGCCAGCTTGGTCCACTTCTGCGGGTTCTCGGCGAGGGTGCGGTTGAGGAGCTCCAGGATCGCGCGGTGCTCGTCGTTCTCCGCGGTCTCGACGGCGGGGGCCTTGCCGTCCTTCTCGTACTCGACGCCCTTGTGCACCAGGAGGGTGGCGTCGCCGCCGTCGTCCAGGATCATGTTCGGGCCGCCGGTGGGCGAGTTCGGCCAGGTCAGCGCCTGCTCCGTGCACCACCAGTACTCTTCGAGCGTCTCGCCCTTCCAGGCGAAGACCGGGACGCCCCGGGGGTTCTCGGGGGTGCCGTCCGGGCCGACCGCGATGGCGGCGGCGGCGTGGTCCTGGGTGGAGAAGATGTTGCAGGAGGCCCAGCGGACCTCGGCGCCGAGGGCGGTGAGGGTCTCGATCAGCACGGCGGTCTGCACGGTCATGTGCAGCGAGCCGGTGACGCGGGCGCCGGCCAGCGGCTGCGCGGCGGCGTACTCCTTGCGGATCGCCATCAGGCCGGGCATCTCGTGCTCGGCGAGGGTGATCTCCTTGCGGCCGAAGGCGGCGAGGGACAGGTCGGCGACCTTGAAGTCCTGGCTGTTGGCTGCGGTCGACATTCGGGTTGCTCCCGTGGTCGAGGGTGGTTGGCTGGCAGTCTGCGGCGCGGGCAGGTGGGGACGTTACCGCCCGGTGGACCGTGCGCGGACACACCGCGTCGGCGGCGCACCGCCTGGAGCGGCGTGCCGTACGGGCGGTGCCGCGTGCGCGGACACACTTCTCCCCTGGCCGCAGCGCAGTCCGTCGGAGGCCCTCTCTCCCTCGGCCGGCCCGCGGGGCGGGCCGCCCGACCGCCATCAGCAGCGACGTCTGGCACTGCTCTCGAATCTACACCGGACGGCCCGGGGAACCCCAGCCCGCCCTTGGAGTCGGTGGGCGTCCGGCCGTGGAGCGGGCGGGCGGACGGGCTCGCGGGCCGCCCGGCGGCGCGGGCTCGCAGGTCGGGGCCGTCGGCCCGGGGGCCGGAGTGGCTTCGGGCACTGTGCACGGGTCCTTCTGTGTTGCAGGATGCGAGGAGCGCGGGGAAGTTCGCACGTCGCCTCGCACGTCACCTCGCGCGCACGTCCGTTAGGAGAACCACGTGACCACCAGTCCAGCTGATCCCCCCGAGGGCGTGGGGAGGAGCGGGCACGGGCTGAGGCTGCTCGCCGTGACCGCCTGCCCGACCGGTATCGCCCACACGTATATGGCCGCCGAGAAGCTGAGCCAGGCCGCCGAGTCGCTCGGCCATGTGATGAAGGTCGAGACGCAGGGCTCGATCGGGGCCGAGAACGTGCTGTCTGACAACGATGTCAGAGAGGCCGACGGCATCATCGTCGCCGCGGACAAGGACGTCGATCCGGCGCGCTTCGTCGGCAAGCGGCTGCTGGTGGTCGGGGTGGCCGAGGGCATCCGCCATCCCGAAGAACTGATCGAGCGGGTGCGGAGCGCGCCCGTGTACGGCGGGAGCGGTGCCGCGAGCGGCGGCGGCACGGGGTCGGGCGCGCGGCCCGGCGGGAGCGGCGGGACCGGCGGCGGCAAGGAGCGGAGCCTCGCGTACAAGGCGCTGATGAACGGCGTCAGCTACATGATCCCGTTCGTCGTGGTCGGCGGCCTGCTGCTGGCGCTGCCCCTGGCGGTCGGCGGGGAGCCGACGCCGAAGGGGCTGGTGATCCCCGAGGGCACCTTCTGGGCGCACGTCAACGACATCGGCACCATCGGGTTCCAGCTGATGGTGCCGATCCTGTCCGGCTATATCGCGTACGCGATCGGGGACCGGCCCGCGCTGGTGCCGGGCATGATCGGCGGCTGGATCGCCAACACCGGCGAGCTGTACGACTCCAAGGCGGGCGCCGGGTTCATCGGGGCGATCGTCACCGGCTTCCTGGCCGGCTACCTGGTGATGTGGATCAAGAAGGTCCGGGTCCCCCGGTTCGTACGGCCGATCATGCCGATCATCGTGATCCCGGTCGTGGCGACGGCGGCGCTCGGGCTGTTCTTCATCTATGTGCTGGGCAAGCCGATCTCGTGGGTCTTCACGCAGCTGACGGACTGGCTCAGCGGCATGACCGGCACCAGTGCCATCGCGCTCGGCGCGGTCCTCGGGCTGATGATCGCGTTCGACATGGGCGGGCCGGTCAACAAGACGGCGTTCCTCTTCGGTACGGGGCTGATCGCGACCGGCAACCAGACCGTCATGGGCATGTGCGCCGCCGCCATCCCGGTGATGCCGCTCGGCCAGGGCCTGGCCACGCTGATCCGCCGCCGGCTGTACTCCGAGCAGGAGCGGGAGACCGGCATGGCGTCGCTCTTCATGGGGTTGTTCGGCATATCGGAAGGCGCGATCCCGTTCGCGGCGGCGCGGCCCGCGCAGGTCATCCCGGCGAACATGCTCGGTGGCGCGGTGGCCGGTGCGGTGGCCGGTATGGCCGGGGTGACGGACGCGGTGCCGCACGGCGGGCCGATCGTGGCGGTGCTGGGCGCGGTCGGCGGGGTGCCGATGTTCTTCGTGGCCGTGGCGATCGGGTCGGTGGTGACGGCACTGGCGACGGTGGCGCTGGTGAACGTCTCGGACCGCGGGAAGGGCGGCGCGGCGGGCGCGCGTGCGGCCGCCGCGCGGGGACCGGTGCTCGCCGGGGTCGGCGCGGCCGCGGCCCCCGTACCGCCGGCGGCCGCGGCGACCGCGGCAATGGCGGGAGCCGGAGCGATGGCGGCGGGGCCCGGGGCGCCGGTCCCCGCGCAGGGCGGCCGGCGCCCTGACGACGCGAGCGCGGACGACGCGAGCCCTGAGGACGCGAGCGCGGACGAAGCGGCGGCGGGCCCGGTGGTGCTGTCCGGCTATCTGACGCGGGAGACCGTGAAGGTGCGGCTGGCGGCCGCGGAGAAGGAGGCCGCGATCCGCGAGATGGCGGAGCTGGCGGCGCGTTCCGGCAAGGTGGCGGACGTGGACGAGCTGGTCAGGGTGGCGCTGGCGCGGGAGGCGCAGGGCACCACCGGGCTCGGCGAGGAGATCGCGATCCCGCACGCCAAGACGGACGCGGTGACCGCTCCCGTCGTCGGCTTCGCGCGTTCGGCGGCGGGCGTCGACTGGGACTCGCTGGACGGTACGCGCGCGAAGCTGGTGTTCATGATCTCGGTGCCGGCAGCCGCCGCCGGTGACGAGCATCTGCGCATCCTGGCGCTGCTGTCGCGGAAGCTGATGGACCCGGACTTCCGGGCGCGGTTGCAGGGCGCGCCGGACGAGCCGGCGGTCCTGTGCGTGCTGGGCGAGGTCGGGTAGCCGTACGGCCGCCGGGGCCCGGATCGATCCGCTCGGTACGCGACGGGGCCCCGCACCCTCACCGGTGCGGGGCCCCGTCGCGTACCGCGGGTCAGGAGCCGCCCGGCATCTTGGCCGGGTTGCCGCCCGCGGCGGCCGCGGACTCGTCGAAGATGTCCGGTTCCAGGTAGATCACGCGGGCGATCGGCACGGCCTCGCGGATGCGGTCCTCGGCGGCGTTGATGGCGTCCGCGACCTCCTTGGCGGTGTCGTCGTGCCGGACCGCGACCTTGGCGGCGACGAGCAGTTCCTCCGGGCCGAGGTGCAGGGTGCGCATGTGGATGACGCGGGTGACGGTGTCGCCGTCGACCACGGCCTCGCGGATCCTGGCGACCTGTTCGGGGCCGGCCGCCTCGCCGAGCAGCAGGGACTTGGTCTCGGCGGCGAGGACCAGGGCGATCAGGACGAGGAGGGCGCCGATGCACATGGTGCCGATGCCGTCCCACACGCCGTTGCCGGTGGCGAGGGTGAGGCCGACGCCGCCGAGGGCGAGCACCAGGCCGACGAGCGCGCCGAAGTCCTCCAGGAGGACGACGGGGAGTTCCGGCGCCTTGGCGCGGCGGACGAACTGGGCCCAGGTCTGCTTGCCGCGCAGCTCGTTGGACTCCTTGATCGCCGTACGGAAGGAGAAGCTCTCGGCGATGATCGCGAAGACGAGGACGCCGACCGGCCAGACCCAGTTGTCCAGCTCGTGCGGGTCGTGGATCTTCTCGTAGCCCTCGTACAGCGCGAAGACGCCGCCGATGGTGAACAGGACGATGGAGACGAGGAAGCCGTAGATGTAGCGTTCGCGGCCGTAGCCGAAGGGGTGTTCCTCGGTGGCGGCGCGCTTGGCCTTCTTGCCGCCGAGCAGCAGCAGTCCCTGGTTGCCGGAGTCGGCGACGGAGTGGACGCCTTCGGCCAGCATCGAGGACGACCCGCTGAAGGCGAAGGCCACGAACTTCGCCGCCGCGATCGCGAGGTTGGCGCCCAGCGCCGCGACGATCGCCTTGGTACCGCCTGATGCACTCATGGGTGGCGCATTTCCCTTCCGTCGACCGGCTGCGGTGCGCAGCCTGCTCCGAGGCCGCTCCGAGGGTCCTCTTTACGAACCCTTTAGGCGGGTCATTGTTGCAGCCCGGCCGCCGGGGTGCGCACGGGGCCGCCGGCCGGAACGCCGTAAGGGTGTCCCGGCCCCGCCCGTACGGTCCTCAGGCCGTCACGGTGGCCCGGAAGACCGTGCCCTCCCCCGAGAGTTCGACGCGCTCGCCGGCCGGTACGTAGGCCGACTCGCCGGGTGCGAGCGCCAGCTGCCCGCCGGCCGCCTCCCGCAGCGCGATCGTTCCGGCGGTGCACAGCAGGATCTGCGGCGTGCGGTCGCCGGGTGTCCGGGGTTCGGCGCCGGGGGCCAGGACGTACCGGGAGAGCCGGAACTCGCCGGTCGGTGTGTCGTAGACCTCCTCGCCGGACGCCGTCGCCTCCTCCGGCCGCAGTACCCCCGCGTCCCCCGCCTGGAAGCGCACCACGCGCAGCAGTTCGGGTACGTCAACGTGCTTGGGGGTCAGTCCGCAGCGCAGCACGTTGTCGGAGTTGGCCATCAGCTCGACACCGAGGCCGTCGAGGTAGGCGTGCGGGATGCCGGCGCCGAGGTAGAGGGCTTCGCCGGGCTGGAGCCGTACGTGGTTGAGGAGCATGGCGGCGAGCACGCCGGGGTCGCCCGGGTAGTGGTGGGCGATGGCGGCGTAGGCGGCGCAGGCGTCGGCGTGCGGGCCGCCCTCGGTGGCCAGGCGCCGGGCGGCGGCCGCGGCCTGTTCGACGGTCTCGGCCGTCTCGTCGTGCCCGGCGCTGAGTACGGCGGTGAGGACCTCGCGCAGCGCGGCGTCCTCGGGGGCGGCGCGCAGGATGTCGGCGTACGGCTTGAGGCCGCCCACGCCGAGTGCGTCGAGGAGGGCGGCGGTGCCGGCCGGGGGCCGGAAGCCGCAGAGGCCCTCGAAGGGGGTGAGGGCGCAGATCAGTTCGGGTTTGTGGTTGGCGTCCTTGTAGTTGCGGTGCGGGGCGTCGAGCGGGATGCCGCGCCGCTCCTCGTCCGCGTAGCCCTCCTTGGCCTGTGCCAGGTCGGGGTGGACCTGGAGGGAGAGGGGGGAGCCGGCGGCGAGCAGCTTGAGCAGGAAGGGCAGGCGGGGGCCGTAGGCCCGTACCGTGTCCGGGCCGAGTTCGCCTTCCGGGTCGGCGGCGATGACGTCGGCCAGCGACACCGGGCCGGTGCCGCGGTCGAGGCGGGAGGGGGCGCCGGGGTGCGCGCCCAGCCACATCTCGGCCTGGGGCTCGCCGGTCGGTTCGGTGCCGAGGAGTTCCGGTATGGCGGTGGTGGAGCCCCAGGCGTAGGGGCGCACGGTGTTCGTGAGGCGGTCCATGGTGGCGGGGTTCCTGATTCTTCGCTCGGGGCTGCGCGGGGCGCCGCGGCCGCGCCTGGTCAAGCCGTGCGGTGCCGGCGGGCCACCCCGCGGGGCGGTGCGGTGGGCGCCGGCCGGGGCCTCATGCTCCCTCGGTGCCGGCGAGCGCCAGGTAAACGGCGGCGAAATCCGTGACGGCGAGCAGTTCGGCGGCCTTCTCCAGGGCGCCGCCGTCCTCCGGTTCCAGCTCGCTGACCGGCGTGTCGTCCCGCAGCGCCAGGTCGCGGGCGGCGGGCGCCGCGGAGAGCGGGCCCGGGGCCTCCTCGCGGAGCAGGACGACGCGGGCGTGCAGGGCGGTGGGCTGGTCGACGCGGTCGCGGAAGAAGTCGTCCGGGTCGGCGCCGGCCGCGAAGGGGCCGGCGAGCAGCGCGCCGTGCGTGGTCATCGCCTCGGGCAGTTCGCCGGCGAGCGCGGGCCGGCCGGCGAGGGAGGCCAGTACGGTCGCGAAGTGCCGGCCGACGGCGCCGGCGACGGTGCCTTCGGTCCAGATCAGCGGGAGCGCGTCGGCGAGTTCGGCGGCGAGGGTCTTGGCGGGGTTGGAGTACGTCTCGATGGCGGGGCCGCAGCGTTCGGCGACCTGGTCGAGGCGGTCGGCGAGCTGCCCGAGCAGTTCGGCCGGGGCGCTGAGCAGGCCGATCCGGTCGGCGAGCGCGAGCATCGGGATGAGCAGCGACCAGAGGGTGCCGGGGGCGGCGGGCGGCGCGCCGGTCACGTCGAACTCGGCGTCGTACAGGGTGGTGGCCAGCGGGACGGTCAGGCCGCGTGCCTGGACGACGGCGTCGGCGAGCGGGCCGCCTGCGGGAGTGACGGCGACGACGGAGCAGCCGCGGCGGTTCGCCTGCTCGACGAGCTGGGCGAGGCCGGGGTCGGTGCCGTCGGGGCCGGCGATCAGCAGCAGGTCCAGCGGTCCCGACCAGCCGGGCAGGGCCCAGCGCAGCGCGCCGGGCCCTGCCGCGACGCCGGTGGGCCGGATGAGGGTGACCGGGCTGGTGCCGCCGCCGAGGGCGCCGAAGAGGTCGGCGACGCAGGCGGCGGCGGGCCCGGGGCCGGCCACGAGGACGGTGCGGGGCCGGCCGTCGGGCCGCAGGTCGGTGATGCCGGATTCGGCGGCGTTGCGGGCCGCGGTACGGACCCGGGCACCGGATTCGGCGACGCCGCGCAGCAGTCCGTAGCGGTCGGCGCCGGACAGCGCTTCGGGTGTGTCCAGAAGGGACTCGTCGAGCATGGTGAGCGCTGCCTCCGATCGCCGGTGCGGGCGGGGTGGGGTCCGGGTCAGGCGGGGCGCCGGGCCTCGTCCACCAGGAGGACGGGGATGCCGTCGCGTACGGGGTAGGCCAGGCCGCATTCCGCGCCGGTGCACTGCAGCTCGGCCGGGTCGGCGTCCGACCGGTCCGCCAGCGGGGCGTGGCACGCCGGGCAGGCGAGGATCTCGATCAGGCTGGCGTCGACCGGCATGGGGGCTTCTCCTTCGGCGTGGATACGGCAGTGCCAGCGTACCGCCGGGTGGGGTGCGGGGACGCGCCGCAGGGGCCCGGCGGGGCGGGCGGGGGCGCCGGGCCGGGCCGCGCGTCCCCGCCGGGTGTGCGTCCGTGCCGCGTCAGGCGCGGACGATCGCCAGGACCTCGTCGCGCACCCGCTCGACCGTCGCGCTGTCCCGGGCCTCGACGTTCAGGCGCAGCAGGGGTTCGGTGTTGGAGGCGCGGAGGTTGAACCACCAGTCGGTGGTGGTGACCGTCAGGCCGTCCAGCTCGTCCAGTGCGGTGTCCTCGCGGCCCTGGTAGGCGGCCTTGATCGCGTCGAGGCGGCCGGTCTGGTCGTCGACGGTGCTGTTGATCTCGCCGGAGGCGGCGTACCGGTCGTACTGGGCGACCAGTTCGGACAGCGGGCCGTCCTGGCCGCCGAGTGCCGCCAGGACGTGCATCGCGGCGAGCATGCCGGTGTCGGCGTTCCAGAAGTCGCGGAAGTAGTAGTGCGCGGAGTGTTCACCGCCGAAGATGGCGCCGGTCCTGGCCATCTCGCCCTTGATGAAGGAGTGGCCGACGCGGGTGCGCACGGCCGTGCCGCCGCTCTCCTTGACGACCTCGGGGACGGACCAGGAGGTGATGCAGTTGTGGATGACCGTGCCGCCGGGGTGCTTGGCCAGTTCGCGGGCGGCGACCAGGGCGGTGATGGCGGAGGGGGAGACCGGGTCGCCGTTGCCGTCGACGACGAAGCAGCGGTCGGCGTCGCCGTCGAAGGCCAGGCCGATGTCGGCGCCGACCTCGCGGACGCGGGCCTGGAGGTCGGTGATGTTCGCCGGGTCCAGGGGGTTGGCCTCGTGGTTGGGGAAGGTGCCGTCGAGTTCGAAGTACAGGGCGTCCAGGTCGATGGGCAGGCCCGCGAAGACGGTGGGGACGGTGTGGCCGCCCATGCCGTTGCCGGCGTCCACCACGACCTTCAGGCGGCGGATGCCGGAGAGGTCGACGAGGCCGCGCAGGTGGGCGGCGTAGTCGCCGAGGACGTCGCGCTGCGTGACGGTGCCGGGGGTCGCGGCGGGCTCCGGGGCGCCGCTGTCGCGCCACTGCTCGACGAGCGCGCGGATGTCGGCGAGTCCGGTGTCCTGGCCGACCGGCGCCGCGCCGGCCCGGCACATCTTGATGCCGTTGTACTGCGCGGGGTTGTGCGAGGCGGTGAACATCGCGCCGGGCAGGTCCAGGGCGCCGCTGGCGTAGTAGAGCTCGTCGGTCGAGCACAGCCCGATCTCGGTCACGTCCGCCCCGAGGGCCGCGGCGCCGCGGGCGAACGCCCGGGACAGGCCGGGCGAGGAGGGCCGCATGTCGTGCCCGGTCACGATCGCGGTCGCGCCGGTGACGCGGGCGAAGGCCGCGCCGAACAGCTCGGCCAGCGTCTCGTCCCACTGGTCGGGGACCACACCGCGCACGTCGTACGCCTTCACGATCTGCGACAGATCAGTCACAGCCAGCCCTCCTGATGTCATTACGGGGTCCCAAACCTACCCGTAGGAGCCCGTGGGGAGGCGGGTGCGGGCGCACCCGGGTCAGGGCAGCATCCACCCCAGCACCGCCGTGCTCTGTCCCACCACGATCAGGCACATCACCAGCAGCAGCCCCAGGCTCCACGGCAGCACCTTGCGTAGCAGGTCGCCCTCGCGCCCGGCCAGTCCGACCGCGGCGCAGGCGATGGTCAGGTTCTGCGGGGAGATCATCTTGCCGAGCACGCCGCCCGAGCTGTTGGCGGCGGCGAGGAGGGCGGGCGAGAGTCCCGACTGGCGGGCCGCGGTGACCTGGAGGGCGCCGAAGAGGGCGTTGGCGGAGGTGTCGGAGCCGGTGACGGCGACGCCGAACCAGCCGAGCACGGGTGACAGGAAGGCCAGTCCGGCACCGGCGGCGGCGGCGAAGTGACCGATGGTGGCGGCCTGTCCGGAGAGGTTCATGACGTAGGCGAGCGCCAGGACCGAGGTGACGGTGAGGATCGCGAAGCGCAGTTCGCATACGGTCGCGGCCCATTCCCGTACGGCGGTCCCGGCGCGCACGCCCAGGACGGCGGCGCTCAGCGCGCCGGCCAGCAGCACCAGCGTGCCGCCGGTGGCGAGCAGCGGCAGCGCGAAGACGTTGCCCGCGACCGGTGCGCCGTCCGGGCCCGCGACGTCCAGGAAGGGCCAGTCGACGGTGCGGGTCGCCCGCGCCAACAGGTCTTTGACGGGCGGGACCTGGGCGAGGGAGAAGACGGTGACGATGAGGGCGTAGGGCGCGTAGGCCCGTACGACGTCGGCGCGGGAGTCGCGGGCGTCCGGGTCCTCGCTGCGGGCGCCGGTCAGTACGGCGGCCCGTACCGGCTCGGAGGCGGGCCTGCGGGCGCTGGGCACCGCGACCAGCGCGGCGGCCCCGGCGAGGGCCGCGCCGATGTCGGCGAGCTGCGCCGACACGAAGTTGGCGGCGGCGAACTGCACGGCGGCGAAGGCCAGTCCGCAGGCGAGCGCGGGCGCCCAGGTCTCGCGCAGGCCGCGCCGCCCGTCGACGAGGAACACCAGCAGCAGCGGTACGACCAGGGCGAGCAGCGGCGTCTGGCGGCCGACGACCGCGGCGACGGTGTCCAGCGGAAGGCCGGTGACCTGGGCGAGCGTCACGACGGGGGTGCCCATGGCGCCGAAGGCGACCGGCGCGGTGTTGGCGACGAGGGCGACGACCGCGGCCTTGACCGGGGCGAAGCCGAGCGCGACGAGCATCACCGCGCTGATCGCGACGGGTGCCCCGAATCCGGCGAGGGCTTCGAGCAGGGCGCCGAAGCAGAAGGCGATGACCAGGGCCTGGACGCGGGGGTCGGCGGAGAGCCCGGAGAAGGAGCGGCGCAGTACGTCGAAGTGGCGGGTGCGGACCGTCATCCGGTACACCCACAGGGCGTTGACGACGATCCACAGGATCGGGAAGAGGCCGAACAGCGCGCCCTGGGCGGCGCTGGAGAGGGCCTGGCCCGCGGGCATGCCGTAGCCGAGGCAGGCGGTGGCGACGGCGACGGCGAGGCCGGTGAGTCCGGCGCGGTGGGCGCGCACGCGTACCGCGCCGAGCAGGACGAGGACGGTGACCAGCGGGGTCGCGGCGACGAGCGCGGACAGGGCGAGCGAATCGGCTACCGGCTCCGGTTGCTGTACGAACACACGGCCTCCCGGTGGACAGCTCCCCGTCATCTTCCGCGATACGGAAGCGGATCATTCGGGAGTGGAGGCATGGTGGTGCCCGCGTGGAGGCGGCGTCAATGCTCCGGGAGAAAGTGACCGCCCGGCGGGCAGCCCCCGGCAGCGGCCGGCCGCGCCCGGGTCAGGAGTCGGGCGACCGCAGGACGCGCAGGTGGCCCCGGCGGGCGACCTCCATCGGGTGTGCGTCGCGCCCGTTCGGACCGCTGACCTGGGGGCCGTTGCCGCCCGCCGCGCGTTCCTGCGGGCGGGCCGCCTCGCGCACCGCGTTGGCGAGCGCTTCGAGGTCGTCGCCGCTGGGGCGGGCGGGCCCGGTGTCGGTGGCCAGGCGCACGACCTCCCAGCCGCGCGGCGCGGTCAGCCGCTCGGAGTGCTCGGCGCACAGGTCGTAGCAGTGGGGCTCGGCGTAGGTGGCGAGCGGTCCGAGCACAGCGGTCGAATCCGCATAGACGTACGTCAGCGTTGCGACGGCGGGGCGGCCGCACGCAGTGCGCGAACAGCGACGTACAGGGCTCACGACGTTGGACGGTACCGCACTCTTGAGCGGGCCGCGATGACTCTCCACGACCTCACCCGACCGTGTCGTCCCGGTTCGTCCGGTGCGCCTGACCTGCGGGCGCTCGGGCCGACCTGCGCCGGGAACGCTGCGCCGGACGGCGGAGCGCCCCAAAAACCGTCACGACTGTGTGCATTCCGTGTCATTCCTCAAGCGTTTCCTGGTCCGATGCAAGGTCGCAAACGAACGTAACGAGTCTCTGACCGGTCAGTCGACGACATGGCACCGGATCCGCCGCTCACCCGTCCCCTGCGGTCCCGGACGGTTACGCTCGGTCCTGATGGACAGCCCCGTACCCGCCCCCGGCGACGAAGCCGCGGGACCCTCCGTACCGACGGAGCCGCGCCCGCGCCACCGCGACCGCCACGGCCGCGGCATGCGCGGCCCGGTCGCGCCGCCCCAGGTGCCGCTCTCCGTGAGCCGCGCGGACGCCTTCGTCGACCTCGTCTACGACTCGCGGGACCGGCTGGAGCGGCGCTGGCCGCAACTCGCGGACGTCGACTTCCTGGTCGTCGAGGTACCCGGGTTCGGGCCCGACGGGACCGGCGGGCCCGCGGACGACGAGGAGACGGTGCCGCTGGGCCGCCTGCTGCCCGCCTCCGGCGACCGGCACGACCGGGTGGTCGTCTACCGCCGCCCCGTCGAGATCCGTACGAAGAACCGCGACGAGCGCGCCCTGCTGGTGCACGAGGTCGTCGTCGAGCAGGTCGCCGAACTCCTCGGCCTGGCCCCCGAGTCGGTCGACCCGCGCTACGGGCAGGAGTGACGCCGTACCGGCGGGGGCCCGGCGGCCCGCCCGCTCACTCCGTCAGCAGCGACAGGTCCTCGCCCGCCGTCGGCACCACCACCGTCCCCCGGTCGTCCGGCAGCGTCTGGACGGTGAACGCCGGCAGGCCGCCCTGCGGCAGCGCCAGCGTCCGCGCCGCGTACACCGGGCCGGTGCCCGCCGCCGGTTCGACGGTCAGCGCGTAGGAGCCCTTGAGGCCCTGGGGGCGCGGCGGTTCGACGGCGAGGGTGCTGCCGCCCTTGACCGTGTACGTCTTCGAGACCGGCTCGCCGCCCTCGCTGCCCGCCGACGCCGTCACCGTGACCTTGGCGTCCTTGCCCTTCTCGGGCGCCACCAGGGACAGCGTGCTGCCCTTGTCCCGGTTGTCGGCGGCGGTGGCCCGCTGCCCGACCGGCCGGGCCGCCGGGATGAAGGCCGTCTCCTGCTTGTCGCCCTTGCCGCGGACGACACGCAGGGCCGCCGCGACCGGCGCCCCGGAGCCGTCCGCCGGCGTCAGCACCAGCGAGCCCGCCTCGCCCTTGGTCACGTCCTTGAGGTCGACGGACGCCGTCATGCCGCTCTTGACGTGCAGCGTCTCCACGCCGGCCGGGGTGATCAGACCGTTCGGGGTCGCCAGCCGCACCGTGAGGTCGGCGTCCGACCGGCCGGGCGCCACGGCGACGAGGCGGACGGAGGTGGCGTCGGCGGGGATGCCGGGCAGCACCGCGCCGGGCGCGGGGTCGGCGGCGGCCGGCAGCCAGTCGCCGCCCAGCTTCGCGTCGGCGGCCTGTACGGAGGCCCCGACCCGGCCCTCGCGCGCGATCACGTGCAGCGCCGCGTCGGGGGTGGGCGTGCCGGTCAGTGTGGAGAGCAGCACCGGCACCGTGGAGTGCGGCGGCACGGTGATGTTCTCGCCGGAGGCGGACTTCAGGGACCCCTCCTTGCCGCGCAGGTCGAGGTCGACGACGGCCGGGGTGGTGTCGGGGTTGGTGAGGTGGACGTAGTCCTGGCGGTCCTTGTCGGTGCTCACGCCGGGGAACCAGAAGTCGGTGTCGGGCGCCGCGCAGGTCAGGCCCAGCAGGCCGCGCCCGCTGCCGGCCGCGACGCTGGTGGTCTGCTGGACGGTCCAGCCGGGCGCGAGGGCGCCGTCGGCGGACCCCACGAGGGCGGGCGCGCCCGCCTTGTCCGTGGCCACGGTGACCGGCTTGCCGGCCTCCTTCAAGGGCGCGACGGGCTGCGCGCCCGCCGCCTGCGGGCCCTTGCCGTCCTGCTGCTTGCCGCCCGCCTGGGCGGGCAGCAGTCCCGCGGTGCCCTTGGCGCCCGCCTTGCCGCCCGCCGCCTTGGGCGTGAAGGCGGTGTACGCCGTGTCGCCGACCTCCGAGGAGGTGGGCGGCGGGCACAGCAGCGCGGAGCGCTCGACGGGCAGCCGGGAGGCGCCCTTGGGCGCGGCGTCCCGCGGCCCGTCCGGGGCGGTGACGGCGGCGACGCCGGTGACCGCGCCGAGCGCCGCGGCCGCGCCGATCAGGGAGATGATGGTGCGCTTCACTGCTGGTCGCTCCCGTCGCGGCGGGGCTCGGGGTAGGAGCCGGGGTACGTCGTGCCGTCGTCGTAGGGCTGCTGGTGCGGCGGCTGCGGGGGTGGCTGCTGCCCGTAGTGGTACGGGTCGTAGGCGCCCGCCTGGTAGGGGTCGGCTCCGGGGTACGGCTGCCCGTACTGGTCCTGTCCGTACGGCTGCGCGCCCTGGTACGGGTCGCCCGGCGCGTAGG
The DNA here is from genome assembly GCF_044329785.1 of Streptomyces sp. NPDC017529. Classification (NCBI taxonomy): domain Bacteria; kingdom Bacillati; phylum Actinomycetota; class Actinomycetes; order Kitasatosporales; family Streptomycetaceae; genus Streptomyces; species Streptomyces sp. NPDC017529. The sequence continues at coordinate 285,359 of NZ_JBIRJY010000009.1, read as the reverse complement.
CGGGCTGCCCGGCCTGGTCCGCCTGCGGCTGGTCGGTGCCGGGCGTCTGCCACTGGTCGTACGGCTGCTGCTGCCCGTAGGCGTGCGACGGGTCGTAGCCCTGCTGCTGCGGCACGGCCGCGTACGGGTCGGCGGCCGGCGCGGCCATCGGGTCGGGCAGCGGCTCCTCGCCGGTCCGCGCGCCGGGGACGCCCGGCTCGGCGCCGCCTTCGGGAGCGTCGGCGGCCTGTGCCGCCCGCAGCCGACGCGCCCGGCGGCCCTCGCCCGCGACGGCCTCGGCGGGCACCGCGGCCACGCCGTCCTCCGGCAGGTCGTCGTCGATCTCGCGGCGGCGGCCCGGCAGCGCGAGCACCACCAGGAACACCGCGAGCAGGCCCTGCGCCCACATCCACAGGGTGTGGCCGACGGGGTCGTCGTAGGTGAGGTCGAGGCGGCCGCCGCCCGCGGGCAGCTGGAAGCCCTGGGCCCAGCCGTCCAGCGTGACGGGCTTGAGCGCCTTGCCGTCCAGGGTGGCCTGCCAGCCGGGCCCCGCGGCGTCGGCGATCCGCAGCACCCGGCCGTCGGGGCCGTTGGGCAGGTCGGTGTGGGCCTCGACCGGTCCGGCGGCGACCGGGACGGGTGCCGCCGCGCTGCCCGCGCGCGTGCCGTCCTTGGTCTCGCCCGGCACGATCGACACCCGGGAGACGCGCTGGTCCACGCGCCACAGGGCGCTGCCGTCGTCCTGGCTGAGCCGGGTCAGGCCCGGGGTGGCGTCCAGCACGCGGCCCATCTCGCGGGGCGCGCCGTCCCGGACCAGGACGTAGCGCACCGCGTAGCCGCCGAGCTGGTTGGTCTGGTCGGCGCCGGAGCCGGCGACGAGGTTGGCGACGATGCCGCCGAGCCGCTTGTCCTCGCCGGTCGCGGCGGCGATGTCGGCGTCGCCGAGGCTCGCGCCGGAGCCGCGTACCAGCGTGTAGGCGACGTGGCCCGCGCCGCCGTCCAGGACGAGGGTGCGCGCCCGGTCGGTGGAGCCGGAGTCCTCGGCGACGAACGCCGGGACCTGTACGGGGTCGCGGCGCTCCAGCGGCCCGGCCGCGCCGCTGATCATCCAGCCGGCCGCCGCGTACAGCGGGGCGAGCAGCGCGGACAGCGCGATCAGCACGGCGACCGGCTGCTTCCAGCCGAATCCGAGGGCCTCCATGCGCGAGCGGATGCCCTCGGCGCCGACGGCGGCGGCGCACAGCAGCGCCAGCCCGTAGACGAGGACGGCGGGCCCCGCCCACGCGGAGCGGTTGGCCAGCGCCGCGAACAGCAGTCCGGTCACGGCCACGGCCCAGGCGGTACGGATGGCGAGCTGCCGCTCGTCGCGGAGCGTGGCGGCCAGCGCGGCCAGCACGATGCCGAGGAGCAGCACCCCGCCCGCGGCCTTCGGGCCGCCGGGGCTGATGCCGACCAGGTCCAGTACGGAGGCCGGGCCCGCGCCGAGGTCCAGTCCGGCTTCCCGGAAGAAGCGGGAGGGGTGGGCGAGCAGGGACAGCGACCAGGGCGCCAGGACGACGAGCGGGGTGGCCGCGACGGCGAGGAAGCGCAGCCCGTACGCCAGGAGCAGGCCGCGGTTGCCGTCCAGGGCGCGCAGTACCAGCAGCCCGACGCCGAGCAGGACCGCGACCGGCCAGACGACCGGGGTGAAGGCGGTGGTGAGGGTGAGCAGCAGCGCGTACGCCCAGGCGGCGCGCCAGCTCGGCCGGGTGCCGGGGCTCAGCCGCAGGCCGCCGGCGGCGATGGCGGCGCGCGCCATGAGCGGCAGCAGGACCGCGAGGACCGCGGTGCCGATGCGGCCGCCGGCGAGGGCGCCGGTGGCGGCGGGCAGGAAGGCGTAGACGATGCTCGACCAGGCGCGCAGCAGGCGGGAGCCGACCAGCGGCCGGGAGGCGAAGTAGGCGCTCAGTCCGGCCAGCGGCACGGAGCAGACGAGGAGCACGGTGACGGCCAGGCCGGTGCTGCCGAGGAAGAGGGAGGCGACCAGGGCCAGCACGGCGAGGTACGGGGGCGCGGCGGCGGTGCTGCCGGTGCCGGTGGCGTGCCAGCCGTCGAGGTAGGCCGACCACAGGTCGGAGGCGCCGGCGGGGGCCGGGAGCAGGGCGCCGCCGAAGAGCGCGCCGGAGCCCAGCAGGGAGCGGCAGGCGATCAGCGACACCACGAGCAGGACGAGGAAGAGCACCGGGGCCGGTTTGCGCGCGATCCGCTTGAGCCGCGCGAACTGCTCGATCTCCAGGTAGTCGGCGTCGTCGCCGCCGGGCCCCGACTCGACGGCGCCGTGCCGGCCGGCCGAGGCGGCCTCGGGCGCCGAGCGGCCGGCGAGGTTGCCGGCGACCTGTTCGACGGTGGCCCGTACGGTCGCGCCGGGCGGCGGGAAGAGCGGCCGCAGCTCGCTCGCCTCCACGGCGGGGCGGCCTCTCTTCTTGCGCGCGGCGAGGATCCTGCCGGGGCGCAGCAGGGTGCCGAAGAGGCCGGCGAGTTCGTCGAGGGCCTGTCCGGGGACCTTGCCGACGAGGTAGGCGAGGACGCGCAGCAGGGTGCCGAGGACGATGCGCAGGGCGACGTACGGGAGCAGGGCGCCGCGGGTGTTGGCCAGGAGGGTGTAGACGGCGCCGGCCTTGTCGACGCGGTGGGGGCTGGCGACGGAGCGGCCCACGCAGTCGATGGGGCGGCGTTCGCGGGCCGACGCCTCGGCGTGCCGCAGTACGGCGTCCGGGGCGACGAGGACCTGGTGCCCCGCGGCCTGGGCGCGCCAGCACAGGTCCACGTCGTCGCGCATCAGCGGCACGCTGCGGTCGAAGCCGCCCAACTGCTCGTACACGTCGCGCCGCACGAGCATGCCGGCGGTGGAGACGGACAGCACGGGACGTACCTGGTCGTGCTGCCCCTGGTCCTGTTCGCGGCGGTCCAGGCCGGTCCAACGGCGGCCGCTTCGCGCGATGCTGACGCCGGTTTCGAGGAGCTGGCGGCGGTCGTACCAGCTGCGCAGCTTCGGCCCGACGACGGCGGTGGAGGGGCCGGCGTCCGCGACCCGCAGCAGTTCGGTGAGCGCTCCGGGTTCGGGCGCGCAGTCGTCGTGGAGCAGCCACAGCCACTGGACGGGCTCGCCGTGCGGCAGTTCCGGCAGGTCGTAGGCGTCGTCGCGCCAGGTGCGGCCGACCGGGTCCCAGCCGCTGGGGCGGCGCAGGTAGGGCAGCTCGTCGGGGCCGAGGACGGGTGCGGCGCGGACGGCCTCGTCGACGGCGGTGCCGAACCCGGAGCGGCGGGCGAGGTGGAGCACCCGGTCGTCGCCGAGGGCCTCGCCGAGCAGCCGGGCGGACGCGTCGGCGCTGCCGGTGTCGGCGCCCAGGATCTGCTGGGGCGGGCGTTCCTGGCCGAGCAGTCCGGCGAGGGCGTCGGGCAGCCAGCGTGCGCCGTCATGGGAGACGATCACTGCGGTGACGACGTGCCGGGGGAACTCGGGGGTGCCGTCGTGATATTGGGCGGCGGCTTGCGCGGCCTGCGCGGCCGGCTGACTGTGCACGGACATCGAGGTAGGGGCCCTCCCCGGGGGTCTCGGGGTCCTCCCCCGGCATAGCGCTGCGCTGTTGACTGCGGCTGACGGCGGCACGGTGCGGCCGGCGGCACGTCCCGCGGCCTGGGTGGACGCGGGTGCTCACGGGAACGCCGGTGCGTCCCGGACGCGGCCCCACACTAATGGTTCCCGGCGGCCCCGCCGCCTGCCGCATGCGCAGCGGTCCGCCTCCTGTGCCATGGGCACCGGGGCGGACCGTTGTCTATAGGGGGATATAGGGAGATGCGGTGGCCCGGCAGCCGGGCCGTCTCACTGGACGTCAGACCGCTGCCTTCTTGAGCCGGCGCCGCTCGCGCTCGGACAGTCCGCCCCAGATACCGAAGCGTTCGTCGTTGGCGAGGGCATATTCAAGGCATTCGGAGCGGACCTCGCACGCGAGGCAGACCTTCTTGGCCTCGCGGGTGGAGCCACCCTTCTCCGGGAAGAAGGATTCGGGGTCGGTCTGGGCGCACAGCGCGCGCTCCTGCCAGCCGAGCTCCTCGTCCGCCTCTTCGACCAGCAATTCCTGGAACAGCTCGGTCATGTGCGCCCCTCGTCTGTCTTTGCGTCCCCGTGATGCAGCCGTTACCGATGACGGCTGAACGACACGAGTGAAATTACAAGTGTGCCGATCCGGGCCAGTCAAGCCGAGATCTGCTATTGGGCCCCTTATTCACTCTGCGGAACCAAGCCTATGCAGAAAGTGTTCAAATCGGCAAAAAACAGGACACTTCCCCAGCCGCATCACCCGTAACTTCCCTTTCACACCCAAGGACGCGACGGGGGACGCAGCCGTTGCACCGCGCACTCCGAAGCGGGCCGGATCACATTCAGGTCACGAGACCGCAACGGCGCCGGGGAGTACGCCGGTGCCGTCCGCCTTCTCCGGGCACCGCCTGCACAAACCTTTCGCCGGACGCGGTAACCGGATGAGGTGAAACATTTCCCCCAAAACAGACACCCAGTTGACATGGGAGCAAGTACCCGGTCTCCTTGCATGCATGCCAGCGATTCCTGCGCTCCGCCTGACCCGTGCCTACGGGTCCCGCTGCGCTGCCCAGGCCCGCTGTCGCTGTTCCAGCTGTTGAAGCCACCCGAGCTCCAGCTTTCTTCTCCCGCAGCACCTCGCAGTACCCCGCACGGCTCCCGCGCCCGCTGACCGCCTCCCGCGTCGCGGCGCACTCCATCCGCGCCACTTCAGCACCTTTGCCGAGGAATCTCCGCACATGAACAGCGATGTCCAGATCGCCGGCGACCCGCTGGCCGTCCCGCACCTGCTCCCGCCCGTCCCCGCCCACCCCGCCACCGTCGCCGGCTTCGCCGGCCTCGCCCGCGCCATCGCCGCCGACCGGGCCGGCTGGGCCCCGCTCGTCCGCTACGACGCCACCACCCGCTGGTACCACCGGCTGCGCGTGGGTCCGGGATACGAGGTCTGGCTGCTGAGCTGGCTGCCGGGCCAGGGCAGCGGACGCCACGACCACGGCCCCTCCTCCGGCGTACTGACCGTGCTGGAGGGCGAGTTGAGCGAGCGCACGGCGAGCGGGCACCGCACCCTGGCGGCCGGCACGCAGCGGGTCTTCGCACCCGGCTACGTCCACGAGGTCGTCAACGACACGCTGGCGCCCGTGGTCAGCCTGCACGTGTACTTCCCCGGCCTGACCGACATGCCGATGCACAGCGCCCGGTGCGCGGCGGGCGCCTCCCACGAGGCGGCCGCCCCCTGACATGCTGGGGCCATGCGCATTGTGGTTCTCGCCGGCGGTATCGGCGGCGCCCGCTTCCTGCGGGGTGTGAAAGCAGCGGCTCCGGACGCGGACATCACGGTCATCGGCAACACCGGTGACGACATCCACCTGTTCGGGCTGAAGGTCTGCCCGGACCTGGACACCGTGATGTACACGCTCGGCGGCGGCATCAACGAGGAGCAGGGCTGGGGGCGTACCGACGAAACCTTCCGGGTGAAGGAGGAGTTGGCCGCGTACGGAGTCGGGCCCGAGTGGTTCGGGCTCGGCGACCGGGACTTCGCCACCCACATCGTCCGTACGCAGATGCTCGGCGCCGGCTACCCGCTCAGCGCGGTGACCGAGGCGCTGTGCGCGCGCTGGAAACCCGGGGTGCGGCTGCTGCCGATGTCCGACGACCGGGTCGAGACCCATGTCGCCGTGGACGTCGACGGCGAACGCAAGGCCATCCACTTCCAGGAGTACTGGGTGCGGCTGCGCGCCTCCGTGGAAGCGCACGCGGTGGTGCCGGTCGGCGCCGAGCAGGCCAAGCCCGCGCCGGGCGTACTGGAGGCGATCGCCGAGGCGGACGTGGTGCTCTTCCCGCCGTCCAACCCGGTGGTGAGCGTCGGCACGATCCTGGCGGTGCCGGGCATCCGCGAGGCGATCGCTGAGGCCGGGGTGCCGGTGGTCGGGCTGTCGCCGATCGTCGGTGACGCGCCGGTGCGCGGCATGGCGGACAAGGTGCTGGCGGCGGTCGGCGTCGAGTCGACGGCGGCCGCGGTGGCCCAGCACTACGGCTCCGGGCTGCTGGACGGCTGGCTCGTCGACACGGTGGACGCGGGCGCGGTGCCCGAGGTCGAGGAGGCGGGCATCCGCTGCCGGGCCGTACCGCTGATGATGACGGACCTGGACGCGACCACCGCGATGGCCCGTGCGGCGCTGGCGCTGGCCGAGGAGGTGCGCGCGTGAGCGACCCCGGCCAGGCCCCCGCCGCGTACCGGGTGTGGGCGCTGCCCGGCATCCCCGAGGTGCGGGCGGGCGACGACCTCGCCAAGGCCATCGCGGCCGCGGCGACCGCCGGCGGGCTGCCGGGGCTCGCCGACGGCGACGTCCTGCTGGTGACCTCGAAGATCGTCAGCAAGGCCGAGGGCCGGATCGTGGAGGCCACCGACCGCGAGGCGGCCATCGACCGGGAGACCGTACGGGTCGTGGCACGCCGCGGCACGCTGCGGATCGTCGAGAACCGGCAGGGCCTGGTCATGGCGGCGGCGGGCGTCGACGCGTCGAACACCCCGGCCGGGACCGTGCTGTTGCTGCCCGAGGACCCGGACGCCTCGGCGCGCGCCCTGCGCGACGGGCTGCGGGAGGCGCTGGGCGTACGGGTCGGCGTCGTCGTCACCGACACCTTCGGGCGGCCGTGGCGCAGCGGGCTGACGGACGTCGCGATCGGCGCGGCCGGGGTGCGGGTGCTGGACGACCTGCGCGGCGGCACGGACGCGTACGGCAATCCGCTCAGCGCGACGGTGGTCGCCACCGCCGACGAGCTGGCCGCGGCGGGCGACCTGGTGAAGGGCAAGGCCGCCGGGCTGCCGGTGGCGGTGGTCCGCGGGCTGCCCCACGTGGTGCGCGAGGACGGCCCGGACGGCGGCGGGGACGACACGGGCGCCGGGGCGCTGGTGCGGTCCGCCCCCGACGACATGTTCCGGCTGGGCACCTCGGAGGCCGTACGGGAAGCGGTGACCCTGCGGCGCACGGTACGGGAGTTCACCGACGACCCGGTGGACCCCGGCGCGGTGCGGCGCGCGGTCGCGGCGGCGGTCACGGCGCCGGCGCCGCACCACACCACGCCCTGGCGGTTCGTCCTGCTGGAGACCGAGCGCTCCCGTACGGAGCTGCTGGACGCGATGCGGGACGCGTGGATCGCCGACCTGCGCGGGGACGGCTTCGGCGAGGAGTCGATCGCCAAGCGGGTGCGCCGCGGCGACGTGCTGCGCAAGGCGCCGTACCTGGTCGTGCCGTGCCTGGTCATGGACGGTTCGCACACGTATCCGGACGCGCGGCGCAATGCCGCGGAGCGGGAGATGTTCGTCGTCGCCAACGGCGCGGGCATCCAGAACTTCCTGGTCGCGCTGGCCGGGGAGCGGCTGGGGTCGGCGTGGGTGTCCTCGACGATGTTCTGCCGCGACGTCGTACGGGAGGTGCTGGACCTGCCCGCCGACTGGGACCCGATGGGCGCGGTGGCCGTCGGCCGCCCGGCGGCGCCGCCCCGCCCGCGGCCGGGCCGCTCGGGGGACGACTTCGTGGTGGTGCGCTGAACGCCCGTACCGTTCCGGGGCACCGCCCGGCCGTGGTCACAGGCGGGCGATGTCCCCGACGGGAAAGCGCGGGGCGCGGCGCGGCGGGGTTCGGCCCGACAGCAGGACGAAGCGGGCGGCGCGGTGCCGCTGGCCCTCGTAGGGGGCGAGCAGTTCGAGCATCTGCTCGTCGGTGCCGTCGCGCCGGCCGGTCAGCGCGTAGCCGACGATGCGCGGCAGGTGCAGGTCGCCGACGGTGATCGCGTCGGGCGCGCCGTTGGCGCGTTGCAGCGCCTCCGCCGCCGTCCACGGGCCGATGCCCTGCACCAGCTGGAGCCGGTGCAGGGCGTCCGGCAGGTCCATGGCCGCGGCCTCTTCGAGCCGGCGGGCGACGCGTACGGCGCGCAGGATCGTGGCCGAACGCTTGTGGTCGACGCCCGCGCGGTGCCACTCCCACGACGGGATCAGCGCCCAGCCGCGCGGGTCGGGCATGACGCGCAGCCGGTCGAAGGGGCCGGGCGCGGGCTCGCCGTGCCGCTGGAGCAGCAGGCGCCAGGCGCGGTACGCCTCGTCGGCGGTGACCTTCTGCTCCAGGATCGAGGGGATCAGCGACTCCAGGACCAGGCCGGTACGGGCGAGCCGTACGCCGGGGTGGCGGCGCCGCGCCTCGTGGACGAGGCGGTGCCGCGGGGTGAAAGCCGCCGGGTCGTCGTCCTCCCCCAGCAGGGCGGGCAGCCCGTCCAGCATCCACGCGGCGCCCGGCCCCCACGCCTCGGCCTCGGCCTCCCCGGCACCGGGCCGGATCCGCACGCACAGCGTGGCCGGGCCCTCGGGCGTACGGCTGGCCCGCCAGACGGCGCCGTCCACCACCCGGAACGCCGGGTCGCCGGGGCCGCGACCGAGCACACCGAGGGTGCGGTGCAGGTCGTACGGGCCGGGCGGGACCCAGGTACGGCGGAGGGGGGCGGGCATCCGGCAAGGGTAAGTGATACGGGTGCCCGGTCGCGGGGCCCGTGGGGTTCCGCCGGGGGCTACTGGTCCGAGGAGAACCGCACCGACGCCGCCGGTATCTCGGCTCCGCACCACACCCGTATGCCGTCGCGCAGCTCGTTGTCGGCGCCTATGCGGGCGCCGTCGCCGATGACCGCGCCCTCCAGGACCGTACGCGCCCCGATGTGCGCCCCGGCGCCGATCAGCGAGTCGTGCACCCGGGCGCCCTGCTCGACCACGGCGCCGTCCAGCACCGTGCTGCCGTCGATGCGCGCGCCCGCGCCGATCCTGGCCCGTGCGCCGACGGCGGTGCCGCCGGTGAGCTTCGCGTCCGGGGCGACGTCCGCGGTGTCCAGGACCAGGCGGTCGCCGCAGCGGCCGGGGACGGCAGGGGACGGCGCGCGGCCCAGGACCAGGTCGGCCGAGCCGCGCACGAAGGCGTGCGGGGTGCCCAGGTCGAGCCAGTAGGTGGAGTCGACCATGCCCTGGAGGTGGGCGCCGTCGGCCAGCAGGCCGGGGAAGGTCTCGCGTTCGACGGAGACCGGGCGGCCGGTGGGGATGGTGTCGATGACGGAGCGGTCGAAGACGTACGCGCCCGCGTTGATCTGGTCGGTGACGATCTCCTCGGGCGTCTGCGGCTTCTCCAGGAAGGCGGTGACCCGGCCGGTCCCGTCGGTGGGCACCAGGCCGAAGGCGCGCGGGTCGGCGACCTTCGTCAGGTGCAGGGAGACGTCGGCGCCCGTGGTGCGGTGGGTGTCCACCAGGGCCCCGATGTCCAGTCCGGTGAGGATGTCGCCGTTGAAGACCAGGACCGGGTCGCCGGGGGCCGAGTGCAGGCGGGAGGCGACGTTGCGGATGGCGCCGCCGGTGCCCAGCGGCTCGTCCTCGGTGACGTACTCCAGGTGCAGGCCCAGCGAGGACCCGTCGCCGAAGTACGGCTCGAAGACCTCGGCGAGGTAGGACGTGGCCAGCACGATGTGCTCCACACCGGCGGCGCGGGCGCGCGCCAACTGGTGGGTGAGGAACGGGACACCGGCGGCCGGGACCATGGGCTTGGGCGTGTGCACCGTCAGCGGGCGCAGTCGGGTGCCCTTGCCGCCGACCAGGAGGATCGCTTCAGTCACCTTGTCTTCTCTGCTTCCTGCTGGGGTCGGCCGGTCGGCGGACCAGTGTAGGCAGATACTTTCGAACGGGCTTTCAGCGGCCCTGGAGGCGCGCCGCGGAGCTGCGTACGGTGCCGAGCTTGCTGTAGAGGCGGGCGCCCGGGCACTGGGTGACGAAGCCGTCCCGGTGTCCGGAGACGACGTTGAGCCGGGCCCTGGTGCCCTTGTCGAACCGGTTGCCCCCGCCGGACACCAGGGTGGTGGTGCCGCGCGGGTCCACGCCGTACAGCCCGAGTTTCCACGCTGTCAGCTGGGCCACGGCGGAAACGGCCGAGGATGGCGGATTTGCATTCCCGAACGTCCCGAGAACTGCGATGCCCATGCTGTTGCCGTTGAAACCGCGCGTATGGGCGCCCATCACCGGCTTGGCCACGCCGCCCGCGCGGCCTTCGTAGACCGTGCCGCACTTGTCGACGAGGAAGTTGTAGCCCATGTCCCGCCAGCCGCTGCTCTTGACGTGGTAGCGGTAGATGCCGCGCAGGACCGAAGGCGCCTGTGCGCACGAGTAGTTGTTGCCGGTGGCGCTGTGGTGGACGAAGGCCGCCCGGATGGTCCTGGTGTAGACGAAGTTCCGCTCGCGCAGCCGTTCGTCGGCGCCCCAGCCGGCCCGGGTGACGATGGCCGGGCGCGGCCCGACGTGGGACCGGGGCCCGGTGGGGCGGCGCGCCGGCTCGTCGGCGTCGTCATCGTCGTCGGACCTGGCGGCGGAGGCGCCGCCGAGCGCCGGGAGGCGGAGGACGCCGAGCAGGGAGCCGACGGCGGAGCTGACGGATCCGGCGAGGCCACCGGGCGGGTTCGGGTCGCCCGAGCCCGTCCGTGCCGCGCGCACCCGGGCGGAGTCCTGGCCGGGGTCGACGAGTTCCAGGCGCATCCCGGACGGCAGCGTACGGTGGCCCGCCTCCGGGGCGACGCGCAGTTCCGCGGCGTCGGAGGCGCCGACCCACAGGGGTGCGGTGCTGCCGCGTACGGAGCCGCCCCGCCGCGGGTCGGGCGCGTCGTCGCCGTGCGTCCGGATGTCCTGCCAGTCGGTCCAGCCGGTGCCGCCGGCCGGGCGGGTGCGGACCTGGGCGCGGCCGTGCAGTTCGGCGGCCGGGTCGTCCCACACGACGCCGACCAGCGAGAACGGGGCGACGCGCCGCGTGGACAGGCCCTGGGTGCCGGGCGCGGCGCTGCGGGTCGAGGCGCGCAGGGGGCGCAGCGGCAGGGACCGGGTGCTGCCGGGGACGCCGGCGGCCGCGTCCCGGGAGGCGTACGCGGGGGCGGCGGCCCGGCCGGTGGCGGCGGTCGTGGCGGTGGTCGCGCCGGCGGGCAGCGCGAGCGGGAGGGTGAGGGCGGCGGTGCACGTCACGGCGATCGAGGTAGCAAGAAAGGCACGCATGAAGTAAGAGTGAACGAAACGGACATAACGCGCCATTCGCTATCTGACGGTTCGTCGGCCCTTACCGCCGGCGGGCGCCCGCCGTCCGGCTGACCGGCGAGCGCCCCCGCGCGTACTCTGGCGCCGATGAACACCACCGATCGCACCCCCGCCGACCTGCTGCGTTCCGCGCTCGCCGCGGACCCGGCCCGCCCCCTGACGACCTTCTACGACGACGCCACCGGCGAGCGCGTGGAACTGTCCGTGGCCACCTTCGCCAATTGGGTGGCGAAGACCGCCAACTACCTCCAGGGCGACCTCGCCGCCGAGCCCGGCGACCGGCTGGCCCTGCTGCTGCCCGCGCACTGGCAGACCGCGGTCTGGCTGCTGGCCTGCTCCTCGGTCGGCGTCGTCGCGGACGTCGGCGGCGACCCGGCGGCGGCCGGCCTGGTGGTGAGCGGCCCGGACACGCTGGACCAGGCGCGCGCCTGCACGGGCGAGCGGGTCGCGCTGGCGCTGCGCCCGCTGGGCGGCCGCTTCCCGCAGCCGCCGCAGGGCTTCGCGGACTACGCGGTCGAGGTGCCGAGCCAGGGTGACCGGTTCGCGCCGTACGCGCCGGTCTCCCCGCAGGACCCGGCGCTCGCCGTGGAAGGCCGGGAGCTGACCGGCGCGGAGGTGGTGGCGGCGGCGCTGGCCGACGCCGCGGAGCGCGGCCTCACCGGCGGCTCCCGGCTGCTGTCCGGCCTGCCGTACGACACCTGGGCGGGGCTGTCCGCCGGCCTGCTGGCGCCGCTCGCCGCGGGCGGCTCGGTCGTCCTGTGCCGCAACCTGGACCGGCTGGACGCGGACGGCCTGGCCAAGCGCGAGGAGAGCGAACGGGTCACGCACCGGGCGCTCTGACCGGCCGCCGCTCCCCCGTCCGGCGGACGGCGGGCCCTTCGTGAGGGGCCGGTGCGCCACGGGCGGGCCATGATCTTGGGGTACGGACGACCTTGCGCGGGTCCGCACGTCCGCCCGGCGGACCGCGGCCCGCGCGGGCGCGACGCCGACTCCGGAGGGACGGGGACGCACACGTGAGCGACAGCCCGGAGAGACCTTCCCGCCGCCCCGGCCCGCTCCCCCCGCGGGACCCCGCCGACGGGCCGGGCAGGCCGGCGGCCCCGTTCCGGGCCCCGCCGCTGGACGTCGCGGCGGAGAGCGGCGCGACCGCCACCGGCCCGTCGCCCAGGCGGCGGTGGCTGCGCCGGACCGCGCTCGCGGTCTCCGTGCTGGTGCTGGCCGCGGCGGGCGCCGGCTGGCTGCTGTACAACAAGCTGGACGGGAACATCCGCGCCGACACCGACACCCGTAACGAACTGGAGAAGTACGAGGCGGAGCGGCCGAAGGCGACGCCCGGCGGCGCGCAGAACGTGCTGCTGATCGGTTCCGACAACCGGGCCGGGCAAAACAACGGCAAGTACGGCGAGGACAACGGCACCCAGCGTTCGGACACCACGATCCTGTTGCACGCCTCGGCGGACCGCAGAAGTGCGACGGCGGTCAGCATCCCCCGGGATCTGATGGTGCGGATTCCCGGTTGCAAGCGTTCCGACGGAAAGCAATCACCGCCGCAATTCACTCAGTTCAACTGGGCGTTCGAGTTCGCGGGCGCGGCCTGCACGATCCGTACGGTCGAGAAGATGACCGGCATTCGCGTCGATCACCACATGATCGTGGACTTCGCCGGCTTCAAGAAAATGGTGGACGCGGTGGACGGCGTCGACGTGTGCCTGGAACGGCCCGTCAATGACGACGAGGCGCGGCTGCGGCTGCCCGCCGGGTGGCAGACGCTGCGCGGCGAGGACGCGCTCGGCTACGTCAGGGCCCGCAAGACCCTCGGCGACGGCAGCGACACCATGCGCATGGAGCGCCAACAGCAGTTTTTGGCGGCGCTGGTGAACAAGGTCCAGAGCAATGGCGTACTGCTCAATCCCGGCAGGCTCTATCCGCTGCTGGACGCGGCGACGAGTTCGCTCACCACCGACGAGGACCTGGCGTCGCTGCGCGGTCTGTACGAATGGGTGCGCGGCATGCGCAGCATTCCGACCGAGAAGGTGCAGTTCCTGACCGTTCCGCGACAGGAGTACCGGTACGACGCGGACCGCGACGAGCTCGTCCAGCCGGACGCCGACCAGCTCTTCCGGCAGCTGGGCAGGGACCGCCCGGTGACCGTGCGGCCCACCTCCGCCACGCGCCCGCCCTCCCCCGCCGTCTCCGCCCCGTCCGGCGGCCCGGAACGCGACGCGACCGGAACACCGGAACCCGGCCCGGTGCGGCAGCCGCGTAGGGATTCCGCAAATGACGCGTCGGACGGACCGCCTTCTCCGTCCGCGACGCCTACGTTCCGGGGGACCACCGCAGAACGCGGGATCTGCCGATAAAAGCTCTGCAAAGGTACGCTCGGCTGCTCGAAAGTTGTCGAAAGGATGGGGTGAATTGCCCAGTTGTAGGGAAGTGGAATGTGTCACGGGCGTCGCTCGACGCTGAACTTGGCGGATAGTGTGAGCGATCCGGTCCGCACGACCAGGCTGACCGCGCATTGCACAACCGACCGACCGAGCGCCTTGAGGGGGAGGCGCCGCGTGGCACCGACGGAGGACACAAGGCACCGTGGACGCGCAAGGCCGTGGGCGAGCGGACGACATCGACCCCGCTGATCAGTGGGTGTTGAATCCGAACACCGGCAATTACGAGTTGCGGCTGAACCCCGGCGACGCGCCGGCATCCCAGCCGGCCGGCCGCGGGGCTCCCGCGCCCAGACGCGGCACCGGTGCGTCCCGACCCGGGTCGGTACGGGACGCGGGCCCAGGCGGCGGCACGGGGCAAAACGGTTCTGGACGCGGCGCAGCCGCCCGGAAGGACAGCGACACCCGCGAGCTGCCCGCCCAGCGTGACCGGCGTGCCGGGAACCGGTCGGCGCCGCCCGGCGGCACGTCCAACCGCCGCAAGCGGAAGCCGAGGAAGTCCGCCAAGAAGAAGGCGCTCTACTGGACGTCCGGCACGCTCGGCTTCGTCCTCGTCGCGGGCTGTGGTGGCGCGTTCTACCTGTACCAGCAGCTCAACGGGAACATCTCCAAGGTCGACGTCGGCAAGGAGAACCCGGCGGTCAAGGACGGCCCGGTCAACATCCTCGTCATCGGCACGGACGCCCGCTCCGGCAAGGGCAACCAGGGCTACGGCGACGCGGGCAGCGTCGGCCACGCCGACACCACGCTCCTGATGCACATCTCCAAGGACCGCTCCAACGCGACGGCCCTGAGCATCCCGCGCGACATGATCACCGACATTCCGGACTGCCCGACCAACAAGGACGGCACGACCAAGACCATCCCGGGCGAGCGCAACGTCCGTTTCAACACCAGCCTGGGCCAGGAGGACCGCGACCCCGGCTGCACGTGGCGCACCGTCGAGAAGATGACCGGCCTGTCCATAGACCACTTCATGATGGCCGACTTCAACGCCGTCAAGGAGCTGTCGGAGGCGGTGGACGGCGTCGAGGTGTGCGCCGCCAAGCCGATCAACGACCCGAAGTCCCACCTGCACCTGCCGGCGGGCAAGAGCGTCGTCAAGGGCGAGCAGGCGCTGGCGTTCGTCCGTACCCGGCACTCCGTCGGCACCGGCAGCGACCTCAGCCGCATCCAGCTCCAGCAGCAGTTCCTCGGCTCGATGATCCGCAAGATGAAGTCCGGCGACACCCTCACCAGCGTCCCCAAGCTCTACGACCTGGCCCAGGCCGCCACCAAGGCGCTGACCGTGGACACCGGCATCGGCAGCGCGGGCAAGCTGGTGGACCTCGCCAAGGACCTCAGCCGGGTCGACATCAAAAACATCACTTTCGCCACAGTGCCCGTCCTGGACAACCCGAAGGACCGTGCGACCGTCGTACTGGACGAGGCGAAGGCCGGACCGCTGTTCCAGATGATCCGCGCCGACCACTCGCTGTCCAAGACGAAGGAGAAGAAGAGCAAGGGCACGTCGGACGACACGAAGGTTCCCCAGGCACCGGCCGACAAGGTCCGGGTCGATGTCACCAACGGCGGTGGGCCGTTCGGTGCCGCGCAGGAAACAGTGGACTGGCTGCAGAACACCAAGGCCGCGAAGCTGTCGACGAACGCGGGCAACGCCCCGACGAAGCTGGCCGCGACCCGGCTGGAGTACGCGCCGAACCAGGCCGACCAGGCAGCCACCCTGGCCGCCTGGATGGGCCTGCCCAAGAGCGCACTGAAGAAGACCACGGCGGACGCGGGACCCAAGGTCCCGATGAAGCTGATCCTGGGCAAGGACTTCGAGGGACCGGGCAAGTCGATCGAGGCGCCGACGAAGACGCCGGACGGCGTGCAGAACGTCAACGCCGACGACCAGAACATCTGCGCCAAGTAGCCGCTCCCCGGCCGGGTGACCCGGCCGGGCCCGCGGCTGCACGGGGCAACCGGACCATTCAAGCGAGCCCCGGCCGCCGTGACGGCGCCGATTGACGGGGGAGAAGCCCAATGCGGCAGAGCAGTGTGCGTGGCGACGGGCCACGCCGGCGCCGTCCCGATGCCAGAGAACTGGGCTGGGACGACAGCCTGTACGAGGAGAAGGAGGCGGAGGCGGACGGCGCCGGCCGCCCGGACGAGGCGGGCCGTACGGTCCCCGCGCAGTCCGCTGACGGCGGCGCGCCCGGCGCCCCCGGCATCACCGGCACACCGGTGGCCGGCGGCACCACACCGCCCGTGATCAGCGGCGGCGTCGCGGGGCCGCCCGTGATCACCGGTGGCGTCGCGGGCCCGCCCGCGGCCGGCGGCGCGGCCGGTACGGCCCCGGCGGCGGCCACCGCCACGAGCGCCCCCGCCCCCGGCGCCCGGTCGACCGCGTCCGAGGCGGACTCCCCCGGCGGTTCCCCGGCCGACCCCGCCCCCGAAGCCAAGGGCACCCGCCGCGCCGGCAAGCCGCGCAGCACGACCCGCCGTGTGCTGCGCTGGAGCGCGATATCCCTGGCCGTGCTGATAGTCGGTACGGCCGGCGCCGGATACTGGTACTACGAGCACCTCAACGGCAACCTCCGCAAGGACGCCCTGGACCTGGGCTCCGGCGGCCTGCAGAAGCCCGAGCCCAACGCCTTCGGACAGACTCCGCTGAACATCCTGCTGCTCGGCTCGGACGGCCGGAACAGCGAGAAGAACATCGAGCTGGGCGGCGCCCGCCAGGACGCGGACCGCAAGCCGCTGGCCGACGTGCAGATGCTGCTGCACGTCTCCGCCGACCGCAGCAACATGTCGGTCATCTCGATCCCCCGCGACACCCGCGTGCCGATCCCCGAATGCAAGGATCCGGACGACGGCAAGGTCTACCCGCAGTCCACCGCGGCCATCAACACCTCGCTCCAGCACGGCGGCCCCGGCTGCACCGTCGCCACCTGGAAGGAGCTGACCGGCATCTACATCGACCACTTCATGATGGTCGACTTCTCCGGCGTGGTGGACATGGCGGACGCCATCGGCGGCGTCCCCGTGTGTGTGGACAAAAACGTTTACTCGCATGACAAGAAGGGCCACGGCAGCGGCCTGAAGCTCACCGCGGGCACCCACTCGGTCAAGGGCGTCCAGGCCCTCCAGTGGCTGCGCACCCGCTACGGCTTCGAGGACAACACCGACATCGGCCGGGCCAAGGCCCAGCACATGTACATGAACTCGATGGTCCGCGAGCTGAAGGCGGGCACCAAGCTCACCGACCCGATGAAGCTGCGCGACCTGGCCGAGGCCGCCACCAAGGCACTGACCGTGGACGAGGGCCTGGGCAGCGTCAAGAAGCTGTACGACCTGGGCGGCGATCTCCAGCGGGTGCCGACCGAGCGCATCACCATGGTCACCATGCCGTGGCAGTACGCGGCGGGCGGCGAGTACGTGGTGCCCAAGCCCGGCGACGCCGAGCAGACCTTCTCCCTCGTGCGCAACGACACCGCGCTGGACGGCAAGGACAAAAAGAAGAAGCCGGCGCCCGACCCGAAGCCCTCCACAGCCAAGGACAAACTGGACGTCGTAGTCCAGAACGGCACCAACAGCACGGTCCAGGGCCCGGTCTCCGGCCGTGCGAACGTACTCCAGAACCACCTGGCCTCCCTCGGCTACAGCGGCGCCGCCACGGATGCGCGCCTCACCACCCAGGCCGACACCACGATCACCTACCCGGGCAAGGAGCAGCGCGGTGACGCCCTCGCGCTGGCCAAGGCGCTCGGCCTGCCCAAGGAGGCGGTCAAGGAGTCGCGTTCGACCACCCGTCTGCGGCTGGTCGTCGGCAACGACTGGCGCAAGGGGACGTCGTACCCGAAGCCGCCGGCCGGCGAGAAGGAGGCCGACAAGGCCCCGGAGAGCGCCGACGCCCTCAACGGCGAGGACAAGAAGGCGTGCATGAAGGTGAATCCCGCCTACACCTTCTGATCCGGCCGTTCCCGGGCCTGGGCGGGCGCCGCCGGGCCCGGGGCCAGCGTGCAGTGCACGCCGTGCGGCCCGGCCGGGGCGGTGGCGTACGCCGTGGTCCGCACCTCGTCGTCGACGCGCCGGTGCAGCGAGGCGGTGAAGGGCGACGCGGGGGCGAGCGCGTCCAGCAGCGCGTGGGCGCGCCGGTGGAGGTCCGCGAGGAAGCGCTGGTAGGAGGCCAGGGTGCCCGGGTCGAGCAGCATGGCGGCCAATTGCCGGCGGCTGGCGTCGGAGTCGGCGGACCGGCCGAGGAGTTCCACGGCGCGCTGCCTGGTCGCCGCGGGGGCGGAGTGCAGCAGCCGGACCAGGAGGTAGGTGGCGGTCCGGTTGCCGAGGTCCTCGTTGCCGCCCGAGCGCAGGTCGTCCTCGTCGTTGCGGAACTGCGCGAGCATGCCGAGGGCCTGGCCGAACTCCCCCCAGGAGGTGACCCTGCGGTCGCCCGCGCCGTCCGCGCCGAGCGCGAGCCGGGCCGCCATCGTGGCGGCCATGGCGTAGACCGAGCCGCTCTTGTGCCGGTAGACCGTCAGGACTTCCTCGGGGCTCGTCCCCGTCGGCGAGCCGAGGATGTCGCCGATCTGCCCGTCACAGGCGGCGGTCCAGCCGTCGAGGTAGTCGGCGGTCAGGCGCTCGCGCAGCGGCGCGGCCGCCGGCAGTGCGGCCAGGGCCCGCAGCGGCAGGGCGTAACCGCACTCCAGGGCCGCCGTCATGACGGCGCCCGGGTCTATTCCGTACAGGCGGGTGCCGCGATCGCCGTCGGTCACGTCGTCGAAGGCGTTGGCGGCCCGCCACCACAGGGCGTGCACCGCGGCCACCGGTACGGCCGGCGCGGGGTCGCCGTCGACGGCGGCGTGGACGAGGAAGGGCAGCGCGCACTCGTGGGGTGTCCGCCTGCCATCGGCGATGAGCCGTTCGAGCATGGTCCGCAGGTGGGCGTACCGGGGCCGGTACGCGTCCAGGAGTCCGCCGAGGTACTCCCGTACCTGCGGGAAGAGGTCGGCGATCCGGGCTTCGAGGGCCGGCTGCACGGTGGTGGGGTGGGCGGACAAACGCTTCTCCGTACGGTCGGGGTGGAAACGTACTCGGTCACATCGGCAGGTCCCGCGGCTCCGGTGCGCCGAGGCGGTCCTCGGTACGGGCGGCGGGCCCGGCGGCCCGGGGCAGGCCGCAGGCGAGGACACCGGCGGCCGCCGACGTCATGGTCAGCGCGGCGGTGGTGACGGCGAAGGCGCCGACGACGTCGGCCGAGGCCCGCACCTGCGCGAAGAAGACGAAACCGAAGACGCAGACGCCGAGCGCGGCGCCGAGTTGCTGGGCGGTGGAGACCACGCCGGACGCCGCGCCCGCGATGTCGTCCGGCACGGCGCGCAGGGTGACGGACAGGGCCGGGGTGACGCACAGTCCCAGCGCGGCGCCGACGGCGCACACCGTGCCGAGCAGCCGGCCGGTGTCCTCGCCGAGGGCGCTCACGGCACAGGCCGCGTAGCCCGCGGTCGCGGCGAAGGCGGCCAGGCAGAGCAGCCGGGGCTCCGCGCCGCGCCCGAGCCGTGGCGCGAGCAGCGAACCGGCCGCGAAGGCGACCGCGGCCGGCACCATGCCCGCTCCGGTGTCCAGCGGGGACCAGCGCAGGCCCGTCTGGAGCAGCAGGCCGAGCATCAGGACGAACGCGCTGAGCCCGCAGTTGACCAGGACGATCACCACGATGCCGCGGCGGAACCCGTCGAGCCTCAGGAGCGCGGGCGGTACGAGCGGGGAGCCGCCCCTGGCGTCCAACGCGCGCTCGTGGCGCAGGAAGCAGGCCGCGACCGGTACGGAGGCGACCAGGCAGGCCGGGCCCCACCACACCATGCCGCCGGTGCCGCTCGCCACCAGCGGGACGACGAACAGCCCGAGCGCGGCCGCCGCGAGGCCCGCTCCCGGCAGGTCGGCGCGCACCGGCCCGCGGGGGACGGCCGTCCGGTGCCCGCCCGCCGCCCAGGGCAGGACCGTCAGCGCCAGGACGCCCACCGGTACGTTGACGAGGAAGACGGCGCGCCACCCGAGCCCGAGGGTGTCCGCCGACAGCAGCCAGCCGCCGAGCAGCTGCCCGCCGATCGCGCCGAGGCCCATCACCGCGCCGATCGCGGCGTACGCCCTGCGCTGCGCCCGGCCGGTGAACAGGGTCCGGGCGGCGCGGTACACCTGCGGCACCATGAGCGCCGTGCCCGCCCCCTGGACCAGCCGTGCCACGACCAGGAAGGCGGTCGAGGGCGCCGCGCCGCAGGCGACCGAGGCGGCGGTGAAGACGGCCAGGCCGACGCCGAAGACGCGCAGGGAGCCCAGCGCGTCGCCGAGTCGGCCGCCGACGGCGAGGCCGAGCGCGTAGACCAACTGGTAGCCGGCGAGGACCAGTTGCTGCTGCCCGCCGTCCGCCCCCAGGTCCGCTTCGAGCGCGGGCATCGCCACCACCACGATGAAGACGTCGAGGTTGGCGAGGAACGTGCCGCACAACAGGACAACCAGCGCCGCCCATGGACGCACGGCGACA
The DNA here is from genome assembly GCF_044329785.1 of Streptomyces sp. NPDC017529. Classification (NCBI taxonomy): domain Bacteria; kingdom Bacillati; phylum Actinomycetota; class Actinomycetes; order Kitasatosporales; family Streptomycetaceae; genus Streptomyces; species Streptomyces sp. NPDC017529. Next base: position 265,239 of record NZ_JBIRJY010000009.1, on the reverse strand, counting down.
CCTCCACCCGATCGGCGAGCACGCAAAGTATGCGATACGTAACGCATCGTAACCACAATGGGCGGGCCGTGCCCAGCCCGCCCGAACCACGGAGACGGAAGGGTCGGATGTGACGCCGGTGGGTGGCGGCGGATACGCGAACGGGCGCCCCGGTGAGGCGCCCGTTCCCTGCTCGTCCGCGTCCGCGCCTATTCGGCGGCGACCGGCTCCGCCGCCGTCACCGCCGGGCGGCGGCTGGCGATGACCTTCTTGGCCAGCGACCGCGGGCTGGTCAGGAAGCCCCAGCCCCAGGACATGTGCATGGTCGCCAGCGCGACCGGGATCTGGGCCCTGGCCTTCAGCGGCAGCCCCTTGCCCGCCGGGGCCGAGCCCGCCACGATGGCGGCCAGGTAGCCGGCCGGGACGACGAAGCCCCACGGCGTGACGAAGGCGCCGACCACGGCGCCCGCCGCGATGGCGCACACGGCGGTCGGCGGCGCCAGGTAGCGCGCGTTGATCGAACCGGCGTGGTAGCGGGCCACGACGTGCCGCCAGCGGCCGTAGTCCTTGTACTGCTTCGCGAGCGCGCGGACGCTGGGCCGCGGCCGGTACCGCACCTTCAGCTCGGGCGAGAACCAGATCTGCCCGCCCGCCTCGCGGATGCGGAAGTTCAGCTCCCAGTCCTGGGCGCGGATGAACTCCTCGTTGTAGCCGCCCTGCCGCTCCAGCGCCTCGCGCCGGAAGACGCCCAGGTAGACCGTTTCGGCCGGGCCGGCCTGGCCGCCCGTGTGGAACGCCGCGTTACCGACGCCGATCTTGGAGGTCATCGCGGCGGCCACCGCGTCCTCCCAGGCGTTCTCGCCCTCGGCGTGCATGATGCCGCCGACGTTCTGCGCGCCGGTCTCCTCCAGGAGGCGGACGGCGGTCGCGATGTAGTTCGGCGAGAGCATGCCGTGGCCGTCGACGCGCACCACGACCGGGTGGCGGGACGCCTTGATCGCCGCGTTCAGGGCGGCCGGGGTGCGGCCCGTGGGGTTCGGCACGGTGAGCACGCGGGCGCGCTCGTTCCCGGCGTTCTCGGCGACCAGCTCGGCGGCGATCTCGTCCGTACGGTCGGTCGAGGGCCCGAGCGCGATCACCACTTCCATCTCACCGGCGTACTCCTGCTCCAGGATGTGCTGGACCGAGCTGCGCAGATGACGTTCCTCATTGAGCACCGGCATGATCACGGAGACGGCCGGGAGCTGCTGCGGGGGCGTGGCGTTCATCGCGGTCACGTTACCGCGTATGGGGGATCGGGGCCGACGGCAGCCGGGTGGCCCTGGGGCCGGTGCCCGGCGTGTGGTGCTTTACAGCCGATCGTATGGGCCTACGGTGACCCGGCCTGCACGTACCGTTCCCGGCCTCCCTGTCCCTGCTTCGTCCCGACCCGTAGACGACCCGTCCCGTTCCGATCCGTTCCGTAGACGACCCGTTCCCGTACGGAGCCGCCCCGCCCCTTGCCCCCACCCCGTCCGCCCGGCCCACCGCGGAGGTGTCCCCCTTGCCCGCAGCGCACCGCTCACCCCGCCCGCCCGCCCGTCACCGGCGCCCGGACGGGCGGCCCCGCTGGGGGCTGCGCATCACCGCGGGCGCCTCGCTCCTCCTGCTGGCCGCGGGCGGTATCGGGCACGCCATGGTCACCGGCGTCGAGGACGGCATCGCCCGGGTGGACGCCTTCGAGGGCATGGGCAACCGGCCGGACAACAGCGGCGGCGACGGCATGAACTTCCTGGTGGTCGGCACCGACGGCCGGGACAAGCTCTCCCCGCAGGAGAAACGCAGGTACCGGCTGGGCGGGGAGCCGTGCCACTGCACCGACACGATCATGGTGGTGCACCTGTCCGCCGGCCGGGACCGCGCCAGCGTGGTCAGCCTGCCGCGCGACTCGTACGCCGTCACGCCCCCGCACACCGACGCGAACACCGGCCGGAAACACCACGGCCACCCCGTGAAGCTGAACGCCGCGTACGCCGAGGGCGGGCCGAACCTGACCATCCGGACCGTCGAACGCATGACCGGGGTGCACATCGACCACTACCTGGAGGTCGACTTCACCAGCTTCATGAAGACGGTGGACGCGGTCGGCGGCGTGCAGGTCTGCACGACCCGCCCCCTCAAGGACAGCTACACCGGCCTGGACCTGCCCGCCGGACGGACCCAGCTCAGCGGCGGCCAGGCCCTCCAGTACGTCCGCGCCCGGCACCTGGACAGCGCCTCCGACCTCGGGCGGATGCAGCGCCAGCAGCGCTTCCTCGCCGCCCTCATGCACAAGATCACCAGTTCCGGCGCCCTGCTGCACCCGGTCAAGCTCAAGGACATCACCGACGCGCTCCTGGAGTCCGTACGGGCCGACGAGGGCTTCGGCGCCGACGAGATGGTCGACCTCGGGCAGGCGCTGCGCGGCTTCAACCCGTCGTCGTCCGAGTTCGCCTCCGTACCGCTGGGCGACATCGACTTCGAGGTGCCCAACGTGGGCTCGACCGTGAAGTGGAACGAGGCCAAGGCGCAGAAGCTCTTCCGGGCGCTGCGCGAGGACCGGCCGCTGGCCGTGCGCCGGGCCGGCCGGCAGCGCGCGGCGGTCGTGGACGTACCACCGGCCACGATCCGGGTGCAGGTCGACAACGGCGCCGGCCGGATGGGCCTGGGCCGCGCGGTCGACAAGGCCCTGCGCGCCACCGGCTTCGACACCACCGGCACCGCCGGCAACGCCCCCGCCCGCGTACGGCGGACCGTGATCGCCTACGACCCGCGCTGGAACCGCTCGGTCCGCTCACTCGCCGCCGCCCTGCCCGGCGCCGCCCTCCGCCAGGTCCCCGGCCAGGGCGCGGTGCTGCGCGTCACCGTCGGCAAGGACTTCACATCCGTGCACAAGGTCCGCTCCGACGACCCCACCCAGCCGTCGGGCTCGGACGAGTTCGCCACCCTGACCGGCGACGAGGCGGCCTGCCCGGGACGACCGCGCTCGGAGTGAACCGTGTTGTGCCGGGCGCTGTGTACTGAGTACATTCACCGCCCATGGGCGAAAAACGCGCACTACTCACCGACCGGTGGTTCATCGACCAGGTCACCGCCGTCACCCAGCAGTTTCTCCGCTCCCTGCCCGACCGCGGCGCATCGGACACACCCGGCCCCTCCCGCACGAACGCCGGGCCCGACGCCCTGACCGCCCGCGCCGCGCGCCTCTCCGCCGAGCGCGCCCGGCTGGAAGAGGAGGAAGCGGCCCTCCAGGCCGACGTCGAACGCCTCAACCACGCACATCTGCCGCACCCCGGGCCGCCGTCGCCCCGGCCCGTCCCGGCCGCCGGCCCGGGCCTCGACGCGGAGACCCTCACCCTCGCCGAGGCGGGCCGTATCCGCCGCGCGTACAAGATCACCGAGGCCGCGCTGCCACGGCTCGTACTGGAAGCGGCCGAGGACGGCCGGGACGCCTCCGCGATCGCCCGCGACCTCGCGGTCACCCCGTCGTACGTCTACCGCATCCTGCGGGAACGGGTCCGCTACACCTGGCGTGTCGACGTGCTCACGGACAAGACGTGGGCGGAGCGCGGCACCGGCCACGCCGTCGTCGATCGCGCCCTGGGCAGCAAGGCCGCCCTGGCGGAGAAGGTTCTCGCCGAGACCGCCGCGCCGCACCCCGCCCGCGTCCTCGTCTGGGAGGGGCGCCGGACGGCCGACGAGGACGCGGCGCACACCCTCACCCGGCCCGAGCCGGGACCGTGACCGGAGCGCTCGTCGGCGGGGGCCGCTACTCCGCGATGCCGTCGGCGACCCGCTGGGCGCGCAGTTCCTTGATCGCGCGGCGGCGGGCCAGGCGGTGGGTGCGGCGGATCTGGGCCTCCTGGTAGCGGCGCTTGTCGCGCTCGGTCTCCGGGACGACCGGCGGTACGGGGCGCGGCTTGCCCTCCTCGTCCACCGCCGCGAAGACGAGGTAGGCCGAGCCGACCTGGGTGGCGGGCGTGGACTCGTTCCAGCGCTCGGCCATGACGCGCACGCCGATCTCCATGGAGGAGCGGCCGGTCCAGTTGCACTGGGCGCGTACGTGGACGAGGTCGCCCACCTTCACCGGCTCCAGGAACGCCATCTCGTCCATGGAGGCGGTGACCGCGGGCCCGCCGGAGTGGCGTCCGGCCACCGCGCCCGCCGCGTCGTCGACGAGTTTCATGATCACGCCACCGTGCACGGTGCCCAGCAGATTGGTGTCCCCCGCCGTCATGATGTGGCTGAGGGTGGTGCGCGACGCCGAGGTGGGCTTGCCCGGAAGGTCGCCCTCCGGGCCGGTGGTGACGAGATCGGTCATGCGCCCACCTTATGCGCGGGTCGCACGCCCCTCCCTGGCACCCGCCCCCACGCCCCCCGCACTCCTGGCCGTGTCACCACACCTCCGTGCGCGCCCCAATGCGCCTTTTCCTCCCTGACCAGCGGCAACGTGCCGGAATCAACACCTCCGCACGGATTCCGCAAGCGACGCCCCGCGTCACTTTGCATCAGCTCTGCAACAGCGGCGGCCCGATCTCGTACCCGGCCTGTATGACAGGCCCGTACTACAGGCAGACTTCCTCCATGAACGAGTGGCCTGGGTCCGACAACAGAGACCGGTACGGGCGCGGCAGCGGCTCCGACCCGGAGGGCGCGCGCGCCATGCCGCACGTACGGCGCGGCGGCCCCGGGGGTCCCGGCGGACCCGGGCCCGGCCCCAACCCCGGGCAGCAGCCCGAGCCGCCGCTGCCGCCGCACCTCTCGCCGCGCCGCCCCGGCGTCCCGCACCAGGGGCAGGGCCACGGCCAGGACCCGTACGGCAACGGCTACGGCCAAGGGCAGGACGACGGCTACAACACCGGCCAGGTGTACGGCGGGGGCCGCGGCGGCGGGCAGGGCGGCGGCCGCTCCCCGCGCCCCGCCCCCAACTGGGGCCGCCGCATCAAGTGGACCGTCCTGACGCTGGTCGCCGTGCTGCTGGTCACCTCGGTCGCCACGTACTTCTGGGCCGACGGCAAGCTGCGCCGCGAGGTCGACCTGAGCAAGGTCATCGACCGGCCGGAGGAAGGCGACGGCACGAACTACCTGATCGTCGGCTCCGACAGCCGCGAGGGCATGTCCGACGAGGACAAGAAGAAGCTGCACACCGGCTCCGCCGAGGGCAAGCGCACGGACTCGATGATGATCCTGCACGACGGGAGCAACGGCCCGACGCTGATCTCCCTGCCGCGCGACTCGGACGTGGAGATCCCCTCGTTCGTCGGCTCCAAGACCGGCAAGAAGTACCCGGGCAAGGGCCGGCACACCAAGCTCAACGCGGCGTACGCGGAGGACGGCCCGGAGCTGCTGGTGCGCACCGTCGAGCACAACACCGGGCTGCGCATCGACCACTACGTCGAGATCGGCTTCGCGGGCTTCGCCAACATCGTCGACGCGATCGGCGGGGTCGAGATGGACATCCCGAAGGCGTTCAAGGACAAGAAGTCCGGCGCCGACTTCCAGGCCGGCAAGCAGACCCTCAACGGTGAGCAGGCCCTCGCCTTCGTCCGCACCCGCTACGCCTTCGCGGGCAGCGACCTGGACCGTACGAAGAACCAGCAGAAGTTCCTCGCCGCGCTCGCCAGCCAGACGGCCACCCCCGGCACGATCATCAATCCGTTCAAGCTCTACCCGACGCTGGGCGCGGGCCTGGACACCCTGATCGTCGACAAGGACATGGGCCTGTTCGACCTCGGCTCGATGTTCTTCGCCATGAAGGGCGTCACCGGCGGCGACGGCAAGTCGATGAACATGCCCGTCTCCGGCACCCGCGGCGGCAACCTCGTCTGGGACAAGGCCCAGGTCTCCAAGCTGGTCGGACAGCTGAAGAACGACGAGCCGGTGACGGTGAGCGGAAACGAGTAACCGGGGCAGGCAAAAGGGAAAGCCCCCGCCTCGGCGGGGGCTTTCTCACGTGCCGGGCGTTACGGCAGGTTCCGCGCCATCACGATCCGCTGGACCTGGTTGGTGCCCTCGTAGATCTGCGTGCTTTACAGCGAACACGGCGCTGACCTGGGAAGACACCCCTTCCGTGGGGTACCTCCCCAGCATTTCCCCATGATCACCAAGCTGACCCCCTTGGGACCTCCCTCGGCCCCTCTGTTGGTCATGCGTTGCTCACGTGAGCCTGCCACGCCATACCCAAGGCCGCCTCCGGCGGTGGGCGAGCACCACAGTTTTATGCGACAACGCAAATATTGGCGTGATCGCATGGACGCCGACGGCACGCCCTCCGTACGGTCGTGGAGCCGCCCCACAAGGGGGCGGGGGCAGGGGGCTTCACCATGGCTCGTGAGGAACTGACCCGACTCACCGGAAACGGCAACGGGGGGCCGTGCGGCAAGGACGACTGCCCGAACGTCTACCGCACCGCTTCCGGCTCCATCGTCGTCCAGGGCGACGTGTCCAAGGCATTCCAGCCCCCGGAGGGGGAAGGGCTTGTCGAGATCCCCGAAGACATTCTGAGGGAGGCTGTCCGTGCTCTTGGCTGGTGAAGAGTGGGCCGCACGCTTCGAGGGCTTCCGGCGGGAAGCATGGCGTCTTGAGACCCTGCCGCAGTACCTCATGCCGCAGGAAGCCGAGGAGCTTCAGGCGTTCCGCGACGGCGCGCGTATCGACCCCGCAACGGTCCACAACGAGTACACAGAACGGCTTCGCAGACAGGTCACGGAGGGGCGCGTTCAAGGACGCGTCCACATCGTCACTCGACCTCTGTCTGAGTACCTGCGGTTCGAGTTCTCCCAGTACTACCGGCCGCACCTCTTGGCTGGGGAGCAGATCCGCATTCTCGACGTGACCGACAGAACCAACCCTCTTGAGGGGGTTCAAGACTTCTGGATGTTCGACCAGTCGGAAGTCGTGCTCATGAACTATGAGCCTGACGGGAAGCAGATCAACCGCGAGGTATTCGAGGGCGACGTGGCCCGGTTCATCGAATACCAGCGAATCGCGGTAGCTGAGTCCGTGCCCTTCGAGGAGTTCGTGAAGGGTCTTGAGCTTTGAGCCTGAACGGCTAGGTCAGTCCAGGTCGGACCTAGCGGAAGCACTGCGAAGCCTGCGTAAGCGAGCCGGGAAGACTCAGACCTGGCTCGCTCGCCGCTGCAACCTGTCACAAACCAAGGTCAGCAACATGGAGAGCGGGAAACTCACTCCCGCCATTGTCGACGTAGAGCTGATCCTTGAAGCGCTTGGTACCGATGATCCGGCAGCCTCGCAGATCCTCGAACTGGTTCGCACCGCGAATACCGAGTGGCAGGACCATTGGTCTTCGCGGCGCCGGGGTCTTGATAAGAAGCAGAACGAGCTAGCCAGGATCGAAACGGTCACAACGGAGTTCCGATTCTTCCTGCTCTCGGCGATCACAGGGCTACTTGCTACGCCGGAGTATGTGCGTGCCAGCATCGCGGACACTCCCGGAGACCAGTCCAAGACCATTGCGAAGAAGCTGGCACGCCAGAGCGTCCTCTACGACTCGTCAAAGTCGTGCACGTTCCTGCTGACGGAACAGGCCGTTCGCTGGCCCTTACTGCCACCTCTCGCCATGGCAATGCAGCTCGACCGACTGGCTTCGGTATCTCGAATTCCTGGTGTTCGGCTTGGGGTCATCCCCTTGGCAGGCCACATTTCAGAGATGCCGCTGAATACTTTCACGGTATACGACCGGCGACTAGCCACCGTGGAAACCGGCACCGGTGCATTGATCCTGCGGGACCATCGTGACGTGAACGCATACCGCGAGGACTTCGAGAGGTACGAGTCGTACGCAGTGTTCGGAGTCGAGTGCCGAGAACTCCTGAACGAGTGGTCCGGGATCTTTACCCGACAACGCAAATAGCACTAGAGGTCCCTCGCCTGCGGCCCGAGGATGTACTCATGCCGACCGAACCGAAGAAGGACCGTCAGAAGGTCCCGCTGGGTTGGCGGATGGACCCCATCCCAAGTCGCCCGGCATACCGGGACGATGATGGGAACATTCGCATTCCTGTGTGGCTGACGAAGAGCGGTCGGCATATGGCAGACACGGAAATGGTTCTGCTCCCGTCTGAGGCCGCTTTGCTGGCTGACCATCTAGCCAAAGCGATGCGCGACAACGCCCGGTCGATGCTGCACGAGTTCTTTCGGGAGAGCGCGACGGCTCTTGGTCCGGGCGCTGTGTATGTGTCGAAGCCGGATCAGTACCGGCTGCACTGATCTCACAGGAAGGCACACCTATGCCCGGAACCGACCTGTACAGCCTGCCCATCGACGGTGTCACGTTCCTCAAGGCGTGCGGGGGCAACACACACCCCGACGGCGAGTCCTGCGCCACGCTGGCCAAGATCGGCCCCAACGCGTGGGCGCTGGGCGACAGCAAGCGGCCCGGTGCGGAGCCGTTGCGCTTCACCACCGAGGAACTGAACGCACCCGGTATTGACCCGGCCCGCTTCGGCCTGTCGGGCGCCCGTCTTCTTCCTGCACTGAACGGGACGACAGTTGCACCACCACGGCTACCTGTGGACCGGTTCCAAGCAACGGTTCGATGACGAGGCACTGCGACGGCCCCCGTATTCTGGTCCACCACCGGCCGATAAGCCGGATCTGATCGCGCGGTACAAGGAAGTGAAGGCGGAGTTCCCGACCGTGGACCTGCCACCGCTGGAAACCGCCCACTGGCTGATCAAACCCGCGAAGTTGGTGCGCGGCACCTGGGACGCGCCGAAAGAAGCGGCGGAATGGCTCGGGCAACAACTGACCGAGTACGCGCTCCGGTTCGCCTCAGAGTCGGACCGCGACAGTACGCGGCTGGCACTACGGGTTCACTCCGCTGCTGTACGGCTGGGTTGGGGTGGAGACGTGTCCCACGGCTTCTACCTGGAGAGGCCCGCATTTCTGTCTGTAGCTCTGGTGACGTGTTCCCCGAACCGTGCAGCACCGGATCTTGTCTGCCCGATTGGCTGGATCTGATGAGGACAGCACACCACGATGTCCCGTTCGATCCTGCGGTATACGAAGCATCGGATCACTCAGCAGCCGGACACAGAATCGCCACGATGCTGACGCCCGGCGCGGACGACCCCACCGAGGCACAGGCCGAAGTCGCCTGACAGAGCCCATGCGAACGGCCCCCGGCAGAGTGCCGGGGGCCGTTGCGTTTATGCAGGCGAGAGGCGGTTCCCCGTCCAGCGTCAGCCCAGGATTTCCCCAGCATGACGCCCATGATCGGCCCGAAACGGACCCGAACGGACCGGAAGCCGATCACAGCCCGCGAGCCATCGAAAATGGCCGTTGACCTGCGAAAACCCAGTTACGGCAGGTTCCGCGCCATCACGATGCGCTGGACCTGGTTGGTGCCCTCGTAGATCTGCGTGATCTTGGCGTCGCGCATCATGCGCTCCAGCGGGTAGTCGCGGGTGTAGCCGTAGCCGCCGAGGAGCTGGACCGCGTCGGTGGTGATCTCCATGGCGGCGTCGGAGGCGTAGCACTTGGCGGCGGCGCCGAAGAAGGTGAGGTCCTCGGCCTTGCCGCCGGCGGAGATGCGCTCGGACTTGGCGGCCGCCGCGTAGGTGAGCTGGCGGGCGGCCTCCAGCTTCATGGCCATGTCGGCGAGCATGAACTGCACGCCCTGGAAGTCGCCGATCGGCTTGCCGAACTGCTTGCGCTCCTGGACGTAGCCCTTGGCGTAGTCCAGGGCGCCCTGGGCGATGCCGAGGGCCTGGGCCGCGATGGTGATGCGGGTGTGGTCCAGGGTCTTCATGGCGGTGGCGAAGCCGGTGCCCTCGGCGCCGATCATGCGGTCCGCGGGGATGCGGACGTTGTCGAGGTAGACCTCGCGGGTCGGCGAGCCCTTGATGCCGAGCTTCTTCTCCGGGGCGCCGAAGGAGACGCCCTCGTCGTCCTTCTCCACGACGAAGGCGGAGATGCCCTTGGAGCGCTTCTCCGGGTCGGTGACGGCCATGACGGTGTAGTACTCGCTGACGCCGGCGTTGGTGATCCAGCGCTTGACGCCGTTGAGGACGTAGTGGTCGCCGTCGCGTACGGCCTTGGTCTTCATGCCGGCGGCGTCGGAGCCGGCGTCCGGCTCGCTCAGGCAGTACGAGAACATCGCGTCGCCCTTGGCGAGCGGGGCCAGGTACTGCTTCTTCAGCTCCTCGGAGCCGGAGAGGATCACGGGCAGGGAGCCGAGCTTGTTGACGGCCGGGATCAGCGAGGAGGAGGCGCAGACGCGGGCGACCTCCTCGATGACGATGACGGTGGCCAGCGCGTCGGCGCCGGCGCCGCCGTACGCCTCGGGTACGTGCACGGCGTGCAGGTCGTTGAGGGTCAGCGCGTCCCGGGCCTCCTGCGGGAAGCGGGCCTCCTCGTCGACGGCGGCGGCGAACGGCGCGATCTTCGCCTCGGCGAGCGAGCGCACCGACTCGCGGAGCATGTCGTGCTCCTCGGACGGCCGGTACAGATCGAAATCAGCGGTTCCCGCCAATGTTTCTCACTCCCCTGAGAGCTGGCTACTTGCTAACTACCGTTAAGTAACCCAAATACTAGGGGCCGCGCGGCGGGCGGGGTACGTGAGTTAGCCGACAGCACCCGGACGGATCTCGGCCACCGGGCCGAAACCGCTCGGCACGGCCCGGACTATGCTCAGCCTGCGCAGCATTCCCCGTCAGCACCTGGAGCATCCATGGCCCTGAAGATCACCGTGATCGGCACCGGCTACCTCGGCGCGACCCACGCGGCGGCCATGGCGGAGCTGGGATTCGAGGTGCTGGGGCTGGACATCGACCCGGCGAAGATCGCGATGCTGGAGCGGGGCGAGACCCCGATGTTCGAGCCCGGCCTGGAGGAGCTGCTGCGGGCGCACGTCGCGGGCATCGAGGGCGCCAGCGGCCGGCTGCGCTTCACGACCTCCTGGGAGGAGCTGGCGGACTTCGGCGACGTGCACTTCGTGTGCGTCAACACGCCGCAGAAGCACGGCGAGTACGCCTGTGACATGTCGTACGTCGAGTCGGCCGTCGAGTCGCTGGCCCCGCTGCTGCGGCGCCCGGCGCTGGTGGTCGGCAAGTCGACGGTGCCGGTGGGCAGCGCGGCGCGGCTGGCCAAGCGGCTGGCGGAGCTGGCGCCGGCCGGCGAGGACGTCGAGCTGGCCTGGAACCCCGAGTTCCTGCGCGAAGGTTTCGCCGTACAGGACACGCTGCACCCGGACCGGATCGTCGTCGGTGTCGACGGCGGCCGGGCCGAGGAGCTGCTGCGCGAGGTCTACGCGAAGCCCGTCGCCGAGGGTTCGCCGTTCGTCGTGGCCGACTTCCCCACCGCCGAGCTGGTCAAGACCGCCGCCAACTCCTTCCTGGCCACCAAGATCTCGTTCATCAACGCCATGGCGGAGGTGTGCGAGGCGGCCGGCGGCGACGTGGTGAAGCTGGCGGAGGCGATCGGCCACGACGAGCGGATCGGCAAGAAGTTCCTGCGGGCCGGCATCGGCTTCGGCGGCGGCTGCCTGCCCAAGGACATCCGGGCGTTCATGGCGCGCGCCGGCGAGCTGGGCGCCGACCAGGCGCTGACCTTCCTGCGCGAGGTCGACTCGATCAACATGCGGCGCCGCGGCCACATGGTCGAGCTGGCCCGGGAGGCGGTCGGCGGGTCCTTCCTCGGTAAGCGGGTGGCCGTCCTCGGCGCCACCTTCAAGCCCGACTCGGACGACGTACGGGACTCCCCCGCGCTCAACGTCGCCGGCCAGATCCACCTCCAGGGCGGCCAGGTGACGGTGTTCGACCCCAAGGGCATGGAGAACGCGCGACGCGTGTTCCCGACGCTGGGGTACGCGGACACGGCCACGGAGGCGGTGCGCGGCGCCGACGTGGTGCTGCACCTGACCGAGTGGCGGGAGTTCCGCGAGCTGGACCCGGCCGTGCTGGCCGAGGTCGTGGCCACGCCGCACATCCTGGACGGGCGCAACGCGCTCGACCCCTCGCTGTGGCGCAAGGCGGGCTGGACCTACCGGGCGCTGGGCCGTCCGCAGGCCTGACACGACGAGCGACGAGGGGCCGGACTCCGTGGAGTCCGGCCCCTCGTGGCGTTGCGGCGGGCTGCGCGCCCCTCAGAGCGGGGGCCTCGGAGCAGGGCCCTCAGAGCGGGGGCCTCGGAGCGGGGGCCTCAGGTCCGGTGCCTCAGCCGTCCAGCTGCTCGATCGTCGCGATGGACGGGCCGCGCTCCGCGCGCAGGGAGCCCGCGACGTCCTCGGCACCGCGCAGCACACGCACCGCGTTCTGCCAGGTCAGCTTGGCCAGGTCGGCTTCGGACCAGTTGCGGTCGAGCAGTTCGGCGATCAGGTTCGGGTAGCCGGACACGTCGGCGAGGTCGGCGGGCGTGAAGGCGGTGCCGTCGAAGTCGCCGCCGATGCCGAGGTGGTCGATGCCGGCGGCCTCGCGCATGTGGTCGAGGTGGTCGGCGACGGTCGCGGCGGTGGCGAGCGGGCGGGGGTTCGCCGCCTCGAAGGCGCGGTGTATCGCCATGCCCTCGGCGGTGGTGTCCAGGTGGTGGAAGCCGTGCGCGCGCATGTTCGCGTCCGCCCGCAGCGTCCAGTCGACGGCTTCGGGGAGGATGAACTTCGGCACGAAGGTGGCCATCGCGACGCCGCCGTTGGCGGGCAGCCGCTCCAGCACGTCGTCCGGGATGTTGCGCGGGTGGTCGCAGACCGCGCGGGCGGAGGAGTGCGAGAAGACGACCGGCGCGACGCTGGTGTCCAGCGCGTCGCGCATGGTGTCGGCGGAGACGTGCGAGAGGTCCACGAGCATGCCGAGGCGGTTCATCTCGCGGACGACCTCGCGGCCGAAGGCGGTGAGGCCGTGCGCGCGCGGCTCGTCGGTGGCCGAGTCCGCCCAGGCGATGTTGTCGTTGTGGGTGAGCGTCATGTAGCGCACGCCCAGTTCGTACAGCGCGCGCAGGGTGGCCAGCGAGTTGTTGATGGAGTGGCCGCCCTCGGCGCCCATCAGGGAGGCGATCCGGCCGTCGGCGCGGGCCGCTTCCATGTCGTCGGCGGTGTACGCCATGCGCAGGTCGTCCGGGTAGCGGGCGGCGAGCCTGCGCACCACGTCGATCTGTTCGAGGGTGGCGCTGACCGCCTGGTCGCCGGTGTAGTCGGTCCGTACGTACACCGACCAGAACTGCGCGCCGACGCCGCCGGCCCGCAGCCGGGGGATGTCGGTGTGCAGGTGCTCGGCCTGGTCGCCGGCGATGTCGCGGCGGTCGAGGTCGTAGCGGACCTGCTCGCGCAGCGCCCAGGGCAGGTCGTTGTGGCCGTCGACGACGGGGTGCTCGGCGAGCAGCGCGCGGGCCGCCTCCAGGGACGCGCTCACTTGCCGCTCCCGAAGCCGAAGCCGGCCGGGGAGGCGACCTTGTTGCGCAGCCGCTTGCCCTTCTCGGTGGCCTGCTCGTTCAGGTGCTGCTGGAACTCGCGCATCCGGGTCTGGAGCTCCGGGTCGTGGGCGGCGAGCATCCGGGCGGCGAGCAGTCCGGCGTTGCGGGCGCCGCCGACCGAGACGGTCGCGACGGGCACGCCGGCCGGCATCTGCACGATGGACAGCAGCGAGTCCATGCCGTCCAGGTACTTCAGCGGTACGGGCACGCCGATGACCGGCAGCGGCGTGACCGAGGCGAGCATCCCCGGCAGGTGGGCCGCTCCCCCGGCGCCCGCGATGACCGCCTTCAGGCCCCGCCCGGCGGCCTGCTCGCCGTACGCGATCATCTCGTGCGGCATGCGGTGGGCGGAGACGACGTCGACCTCGTAGGTGATCTCGAACTCGTCGAGGGCCTTGGCGGCGGCCTCCATGACGGGCCAGTCGGAGTCGGAGCCCATGACGATGCCGATGAGGGGGGAGCTGCTGTGGGTCATTCGGTGATGGTTCCTCGCAGGTAGCCGGCGGCGTGCGCGGCGCGCTCGCGCACGTCGGCCAGGTCGTCGCCGTAGGTGTTGACGTGTCCGACCTTGCGGCCGGGCTTCACGTCCTTTCCGTACATATGGATCTTCAGCTGCGGGTCCCGTGCCATGCAATGGAGGTACGCGTAATACATGTCGGGGTAATCGCCGCCGAGGACGTTGGCCATCACCGTCCACTTGGCGCGCGGGCGGGGGTCGCCGAGCGGGAGGTCGAGGACGGCCCGGACGTGGTTGGCGAACTGCGAGGTGACCGCGCCGTCCTGGGTCCAGTGGCCGGAGTTGTGCGGGCGCATCGCCAGCTCGTTGACCAGGATGCGGCCGTCGGCGGTCTCGAACAGCTCGACCGCGAGGTGGCCGATCACGCCGAGTTCCCGCGCGATGCGCAGCGCCAGCTCCTGGGCCTGCCCCGACAGCTCGTCGCTCAGGCCGGGGGCGGGCGCGATGACCGTGTCGCAGACGCCGTCGACCTGGACGGACTCCACGACCGGGTACGCGACGGCCTGGCCGTGCGGCGAGCGGACGACGTTGGCGGCCAGTTCCCGTACGAAGGGGACCTTCTCCTCGGCCAGAACCGGCACTCCGGCGCGGAACGGCTCGGCGGCCTCCTTGGAGGATCGTACGACCCACACGCCCTTGCCGTCGTAGCCGCCGCGGACCGTCTTCAAGACGACGGGGAACCCTTCCCCTTCCGCCGCGAACCGCTCCACGTCCGCCGGGTCGGCGACGACGCGGTGCCGGGGGCAGGGGGCGCCGATCGCGTCCAGCTTCGCGCGCATCACCCCCTTGTCCTGGGCGTGCACCAGCGCGTCGGGGCCGGGCCGGACGGGGATGCCGTCGGCCTCCAGGGCCCTCAAGTGCTCGGTGGGAACGTGCTCATGATCGAAAGTGATCACGTCACAGCCACGGGCGAAGGCGCGCAGCGTGTCCAGGTCGCGGTAGTCGCCGATGACGACGTCGCTGACCACCTGGGCCGCCGAGTCCTGCGGAGTGTCGCTGAGGAGCTTGAATCTGATGCCGAGGGGGATGCCCGCCTCGTGGGTCATACGGGCGAGCTGACCGCCGCCGACCATGCCGACTACCGGGAACGTCACGCCCCCAGGGTATCCGCCCGTCCGCTCCGCCCCGTCGCCCCCTTGGATGAACGTACGAACGCAAGTGCGCCAGCTTGGCGGTTCACGCCCCCCGAAGATCACCCCGGGCGGTAGGCTCGCCGCGCCCGCGGAGGGGGGAGACATGAACGACGGCGGCGCGGCGCGGCCCGCCAGGACCGCCGGGGTCGTCGTCGCGGTGCTGGCTCTGATCGCCGCCGGGTACGCGGTGGTCACACTGCTGACCGCACCGGTCGTCTTCGACGAGGGCGACCGCGAGATATCGGTCACCTCCGGCACATCGTTCTCGATCCGCCTCAAGGACAACCCCTCGACGGGTTTCCGGTGGGTTCTCGCGGCACCGGAGCCGGATCCGGCCGTACTGCAGGAGTCCGGCGGGCACTACGTCCCCGACAAGCCGGTACGCGCGGGTTCGGGCGGCATCCGCTACGTGGAATTCAGGGCCCGGGGCGCCGGACGCACCGAGGTTACTCTCAAGTACTGCTTCCGCTGCGGCACCCCGCAGGCCGACGAGCAGGACGAAAACACCAGGATCAGACGGTTTCACGTGTCCGTGGACTGACAAAATCTGACCGCTTCCGCGCCCCCGGATGGCAGGCAACACACAGGTCCCCTGGTTAGCATGAGCGGGCGGACGCAGGTTGACGACCGCACAAAGACGCCCAAGAACGCCCACCGTCAGGAGCTGAACGATCACTATGAGTGAACGGAGCGCACTGCGGGCCCGACTGGACGCGCTGACACGCGAATTCGTGAAGTTCGGCGCCGTCGGCGGTGCGGGGGTGCTCGTCAACTTCGCGGTGTTCAACCTCGTACGGCACCTCACCGAGCTGCCCGTCGTCCGGGCCAGCATCGTGGCCACCGTCGTGGCCACCGGCACCAACTACCTCGGCTACCGCTACTTCACCTACCGGGAGCGCGAGAAGAGCGGACGCACGAAGGAGCTGACGCTCTTCCTGCTCTTCAGCGTCATCGGCCTGGTGATCGAGAACGGCACCCTGTACGTGGCGACCTACGGGTTCCACTGGGACACACCGCTCCAGAGCAACTTCTTCAAGTTCTTCGGTATCGGCCTGGCCACGCTCTTCCGCTTCTGGTCCTACCGCACCTGGGTCTTCAGGGCACTGCCCGCGCGCAAGGCCGTGGCGACCGCGGAATCCTTTCTGGCCGAAGGCGCGCAGGCAGAGCGCGCGCCGAGCGCGGCCGCAGCCGAGCGGGCCCGCAAGTAGCGCGGCGCACGCGGCGGCGGCTCATTCCGCGTGCGGCTCCGCCTCGCGGGCGAGGAACAGCGCGAAGACCGGCGGGTACTGCTGGAGGAGCTCCAGCCGGCCGCCGTCCGCCTCCGCCAGGTCACGGGCGACCGCCAGCCCCAGCCCCGTCGAATTGCGGCCGCTGACCGTGCGCTCGAAGACCCGCGAACCGAGATCCGGCGCCACGCCCCGGCCGGCGTCCGTGACCTCGACGACCGCCTGGTTGCCGGTGACCCGGATGCGCAGCGCCACCGTCCCGTCCCCGTGCATCAGCGAGTTCTCGATCAGCGTGGCGAGCACCTGGGCCACCGCCCCGGGCGTGCCGACCGCCCGCAGCCCCTTCTTGCCGGAGCGCACGATGGCCCGGCCCGCGCTGCGGTAGGCCGGGCGCCACTCCTCGATCTGCTGCTTGACCACCTCGTCCAGGTCGAAGGCGACGGCGGAGCCGGAACGCGGGTCGCGGGAGTTGGTCAGCAGCCGCTGGACGACGTCGGTCAGCCGCTCGACCTGCCCGAGCGCGATGGTGGCCTCCTCCTTCACCGTGTCCAGGTCGTCGGTGAGGGTGATCTCCTCCAGCCGCATGGAGAGCGCGGTCAGCGGCGTACGCAGCTGGTGGGAGGCGTCGGCGGCGAGCCGGCGTTCGGCGGTGAGCATCCGCGCGATCCGCTCGGCGCTGGCGTCCAGCACGTCCGCGACCCGGTCCAGTTCCTGCACCCCGTAGCGGCGGTGGCGCGGGCGCGGGTCGCCGGAGCCGAGGCGTTCGGCGGTCTCGGCGAGGTCGGTCAGCGGCGCGGTCAGCCGGTGGGCCTGGCGGACGGCGAGCACCACGGCGGCCAGGATCGCCAGGATCGCGACGGCCAGGATGACCAGCAGCGTCCGGCCGATCTCGGCGCTGACCGCGGAGCGCGGCTCCTGGACCGTGACCGTCTCGCCGCGGTCGCCGTGCTGCGTCGACTCGATGACGTCGCCCGTCGGCCGGGTGCCGAGCTCGATGCGCGGCCTGCCGGGCACCTCGATCTCGGCGTACCGCTGGGCGGTGATCTGCTCCGAGAGGATCTCGGGGGTCAGTTTCTCGCCGCTGCCCAGCCGGCTCTCGACGATGCCGACCAGCCGTACGGCCTCGGCGGCGACGCTGTCCTGCGCCCCCGACTGGATGGTGCGGGTCTCGACGATGACGAGCGAGACGCCGAAGACGGCGATCACGACGAGCACCACGGCGAGGGTGGAGTTGATCAGACGGCGGCGCACGGTGTCCTCCGGGCGGGATGCGTTCTTTCTTCTACTTCTTCCCGCCCGGCGGCGGGCGCTCAGCTCTTTTCGAAGCGGAAGCCGACGCCGCGGACGGTGGCGATGTAGCGCGGGTTCGCCGCGTCGTCACCGAGCTTCTTGCGCAGCCAGGAGATGTGCATGTCCAGCGTCTTCGTGGACGACCACCACGTCGTGTCCCAGACCTCGCGCATCAGCTGGTCGCGGGTGACGACCCGGCCCGCGTCGCGCACCAGCACCCGCAGCAGGTCGAACTCCTTCGCCGTGAGCTGGAGTTCGTCGTCCCCCATCCAGGCGCGGTGCGACTCGACGTCGATCCGCACGCCGTGCGTCGCGGGCGGCTGCTGCGGCTCCACGGTCGAACCGCGGCGCAGCAGGGCCCGGACGCGGGCGAGCAGCTCGGCGAGCCGGAAGGGCTTGGTGACGTAGTCGTCGGCGCCGGCGTCCAGGCCCACGACGGTGTCGACCTCGTCGGCGCGGGCGGTCAGGACGAGGATGGGGAAGGAGTGGCCTTCGTTGCGCAGCCGGCGGGCGACCTCCAGGCCGTCCATGCCGGGCAGGCCCAGGTCGAGGACGACCAGGTCGATATTGCCCTGGAGACCGGCGTCGAGCGCCGTGGGTCCGTCCTCACGCACCTCGACTTCGTAACCCTCGCGGCGCAGGGCGCGGGCGAGCGGCTCCGAGATGGACGCGTCATCCTCGGCGAGCAGTACACGGGTCATGGGCCGATGGTAGTCCGATGTCGTACCTTCACGGGCCGGGGCCGGCAGGCCCGGAGCCGCCCGGAAAACGTCCGGCGTACGGGGTGGCGGCGGCCGGAAAGCGACCGGCGCGCGACGGCGGGGTACGCGCCCCGCCTCGCCTGGAACCCCTCCAATGGTTCCCGGTCACACATGTGACCGTTGTCTCACTGGCCCCAACGGCGGGGTCGCTGGACGTATGGTGTCCCAACGTCCGTAGCACAGCCATGGGACCAGTGACTCTCGAACGAGGTCATCGGTCCCTGTTGTGTGCGGGGCCGGAACCACCGGCCCTGATACACAGTGAAAGACCTGTCGACCGGGTCCACCGCGCGAGCAGCACGGGGGGCGTGGATCCCGGTGTCGCGAATGTCCTGCCGATTCCTCTTCTCAGTGGCATCGACCCCCAGGGACGTGGGGTGGGCAGAGTGACGCCGGTGCCGGTCAGCCGACCCGGGCGCGCTGCGGTCACCCACACGCGTCCCGAGCACACCTAGGAAGCACCATGGCGTCCAGCCTGACGAAGGACGCGGCCGCGCAGGGGAACCCTGCCAACGGCGGCAAGACCTTCTTCGGCCACCCCCGCGGACTGGCCACCCTCTTCATGACCGAGATGTGGGAGCGGTTCAGCTTCTACGGCATGAGGGCGCTCCTCGTCCTCTACCTGATCTCGGGAGGCGCAGACGCGGAGACCGGCTCGCAAGGTGGCGGCCTGGCCATGACCGCGGCGAGCGCCAGCGCCATCTACGCGGTGTACATGGCCCTGGTCTACCTCCTCGCCATGCCCGGCGGCTGGTTCGGCGACCGGGTCTGGGGCCCCCGCAAGACGGTCATCGTCGGCGCGTCCGTCGTCATCGCGGGTCACGTGGTGCTCGCCATCCCGGGACCGTCGTTCTTCGTCGGCCTGGCCATGGTCGCCTGCGGCTCCGGCCTGCTGAAGTCCAACATCTCCACGATGGTCGGACACCTCTACAACGGCCCGCAGGACCCGCGCCGCGACGGTGGTTTCACCGTCTTCTACATGAGCATCAACCTCGGGTCGCTGGTCGCCCCGCTGCTCTTCGGCTGGGTCGGCCAGAGCATCAACTGGCACCTGGGCTTCGGTCTCGCGGCGGTCGGCATGGCGCTGGGCCTGACCCAGTTCCTGTTCGGCACCAAGCACCTGGACCCGAAGAGCAGCCAGGTGCCGACCCCGCTGACGGTCGAGGAGCGCAACGGCTGGCTGCGCAAGGGCCTGCTGTGGGCGGGCATCGCCGCCGTCTTCTACGGCATCGTCGCGGGCACCGGTCACTTCACGCTCAACTGGGCGCTGGTCCCGATCGGCGTCATCGGCATCGCCATCCCGTTCGCGGTGCTGTTCCGCATCAAGCGGGACAAGGAGCTGTCGCCGTCCGAGCAGGGCAAGGTCAGCAGCTACCTGTGGTTCTTCGTCGCGGCCGCCGCCTTCTGGATGATCTTCGACCAGGCGGGCTCGACGCTCAGCCTGTTCGCCGAGAAGAACACCGCGAAGACCATCTTCGGCCTGAGCTTCCCCTCGACGTGGCTGCAGTCCGTCAACCCGATGTGGGTGCTCGCCCTGGCCCCGGTCTTCGCGACGATGTGGCTCGCGCTGGCCCGGCGCGGCAAGGAGCCGAGCACCACGGTGAAGTTCGCGATGGCGATGGTCGCCATCGGCGCCTCGTACTTCTTCTTCATCGTCCCGATCATGATGTCCGCCGGCGGCGACAAGGTCAGCCCGATGTGGCTGATCACCGTGTACTGCATGCAGACCATGGGTGAGCTGTGCCTCTCCCCGGTCGGCCTGTCGGTGACCACGAAGCTGGCCCCGGTGAAGTACGCCAGCCAGATGATGGGCGTGTGGTTCCTCGCCAACACCGCCGGCGACAGCGTCGTCAGCCTCCTGGGCATCGCCGGGGCCGACCTCAGCGGCGTCGGCGTACTGGTGGCGGAAGCCGCGCTCGCCACGCTGGCCGGTGTGGCGATCTACCTGAACCGCAAGCGGATCAACGAGCGGATGGGCGACGTGCGCTGAGGCACGGCGACACCGCACCGAACCGGAGGGCCCGGCACCGAGCGTGCCGGGCCCTCCGGCGTACCCGGGCGGTCACCGCCGCGTGCGCCGCCACGGGGTGAAGGCGAACACCGCGCCGCCGAGCAGCACCGCCGTGCCCGCGGCGAGGGCGAGGGCCCGCAGGGCGCCGTGGTCGTTCGCACCGGTCTCCGCGAGACCGCCCGAAGTGCCGCCCGCGCTCGCCGGGCCCCCGGCGCCGCCGCCGGCCGTGGAACCGCCTGAGGTGCCGCCCTGCTGGGCCGTGGTGTCCAGGGTGAGGGAGGCGCCCGGGTCCTTCTCCGGGGTGCACGTCGTGGTCGTACCCAGCGCGTTGACGGTCAGTACGCCCGGTGTGAGCGTCGCCTTGCCGGTCGCGCCCGGCGTGTAGGCGCCCTTCAGATCGGGAATCGTGATCGGCTGCCCGGACTTGACGGGGTCCTTGTTGGCCGGGCCCTCGGCCCTGACGGCCCCCTGGTCGGCGCCGCCGACCCGGACGTCCATGGACGGCTTGACCGCGCCCGCCGGGATGTCGGCCGGGCTGTCCATCACCGACTTGGCGAACTTCACCGTCAGGCCGTAGCCGCCGCTCTTCTTTACGGCGTCGATCCGCACCGGGGAAGTGGCCTTCTTGTCGCCGATGGGGGTCTTGCAGGCGTACGGGACCCGGACCTCTTCGCCCTCGTAGGAGGTACCGTCGGGGTCGCCGCCACCTCCGGTGGAGCCACCGGTTCCGGTGGAACCACCCGTTCCGGTCGAGCCGCCGGCGTCCCCGCCACTCGTGCTCCCGCCACTCGTGCTCCCGCCGCTCGTGCCCCCTCCGCTCGTACCGCCGCCGGTCGTGGAGCCGCCGCCGGTCGTGCCGCCCGGGTCGCCGCCGCCGGCCGTGACCTTGATCGTGGCGGCCGGCTTCACCTCCTCCTTGGGCGTGCACTTCGTGTCCGTGGAGATCGGCTTGTCGACGTTGATGTTGTAGAAGCCGGGCGTCAGGGTGACCTCACCGGGCTTGTCCAGCTTCAGGGTGCCCTTCATCTCCGACAGCTTCATCGGGCTGTTCTTGGGGATCGGCGGGTTCTGCCGCGGCCCCCGCACGCTCAGTTCGCCGCTCTGCGCGCCGCCCACCGTGATCTTCCCGCTGGGCTGCACGGTGTCCTTGCCCAGGTCGAGTACGCCGGGATTCCCGGACGCGGCCTCGACCGTCTTCCAGACCACCTCGACCTCGTCGCCGGCCTTCGCCGTCGCGGGCGCGGTCACCGCCACCTTGGTGGTGCCCTGGACCGCGGGCAGGCCCGAGATCGGCGGTGGTACGCACTCGGTCCGGTACGCCGTCTCCGCGGCCCCGGCCGGCCCCGCGGCCGCCAGGATTCCCGCACCGGCGAGCATCAGGGCGGCCCCGCCCGCGCTCGCTCTCCTGCGTTGCCTCATCACGTGGACCCTTTCGAAGTCGGCGGGTCGTGCGGTGTGGACGTGGTGGCGGACGGTGCGGTGTCCGGGGTGAACCACGGGAGGGCGGCGGCTTCGCCGTCCGCCGGGGGCGGCTGCCGGGTGCGGCCGCCGGGCCGGGAGACGCGCCTGCGGGTACGGGCGGCGCCCTGGCGCGGCCGTACGCGGTCGACGACCGCCATGCCCGCACGGAAGACCGCGGCCGGCACGACGACGCACAGCAGGACCCAGAACAGCGTCACGCCCCACGGCCGCCCGACGCCCCAGGGCTGCTCGGCCAGTACCTTGCCGCCGTACTTGAGCGACACCAGGTAGTCGCCGTGCGCGCCGGACGGCAGCTCCACCGGCAGTCTGATCTGCTGTTTCCGCCCGGCCGGCACGGTGCCCCGCCACTGCCGCTCCTCCCACTGCGGCGCGTAGACGCCGTGCGAGGTGCCGACCTGGAAGACGGGGTCCTTGGCAGGGGTCGGGCCCAGGTTGCCCACGGTCAGCACGAGGTCGCGCCGGGCCGGGGCGCCGAACCAGGTCAGCAGGCCGCTGGAGCCTTCCAGACGCGGCGGGGCCAGGACGCTCAGCCGCCCGCCGGAGTCCTCCTGGGGCAGCGGCGCGACCGGGTGGCCCGCGACCTGGAAGGCGGCGTCCGCGGTGGCGGCACGGCCGGTCACCGTCGCGGCGTGGACGACGCACGGGCAGGGCTTGGGCGGCTCGGCGACCGGGAGGACCTTGCGGAAGGAGCCGTCCGCGCCGGTGGTCACGGCCCGGCCGTCGCCGTTGGCGCAGGCGTTGGTGCCGCCGATCATGTTCTGTCCGCAGATGAGCAGGGTCAGGAGGGTCTTGGGCCGCCATCCTCGGCCGGTCACGGTGACGGTGCCCCCCTTGCCCGCCTCCCGCGGCGAGACCTGGATGGCGGGGCCGGAGGCGGCCGCGGCGGACGCGCCCGGTGCGGGCAGGACGCAGAAGAGGGTGAGAACGAGGGCGAGGAGCGTGGTGAAGACCGCGGGCGTACGGGCGGCTCTGCGCGCCGCCCGGGTCCGGCTGCGCCCCGCGCTCGTACCGGCGTCTGGGCTCGTACCGGCGCCCGGGCCTGCGCCACCGCCCCCCGCGCGCCGCCTGCGCCGCCGTACGCGCCACGCCGCCGCGCCTGCCAGCAGCCCTGCGGGCGGCAGCGCGGCGGCGGCCCATGGCACAGCCGTGTACGTGGCCCCGGCCGTCCCCCGCGCGCCGCCCGCGGCCGTGACCGTCAGCCGTACGTCCACCGAGTCCAGCGCGGGCGGATCGGGCCACGGCTCGGCCAGTGCCATCCGGCGTCCCGGCGGCAGGGTGACGGGCAGGGCCCGTGCGGCGCGGCGCAGGGCCGGGCCGAAGAGGCCGTCGGCGTGCACCGCGAGTCGTGGCGCGAGCGTGGTGTTACCGCGGTTGACCAGCACGTACCGGATGGCCGCCGCACTTCCCTCGCGCTCCACCGACACGTTCTCGACGCTCAGCGCGGCCAGCGCGGGCCCGGTCACCCGCAGGTGCACCCGGACACCGGCCTTCTGGCCTTCGCCCTCGGCGACGATCGCGGCGGTGTGGTCGCCCGGCACCGCGTCCCCGGGGACGGTCACGGTGAAGGGCACGTCCGCCCGGGTGCGCGGCGGCACCCGTACCTGCTCCGCCGCCGGCGAGATCCAGCCACCCGGCCCCGTCGGCCCGCCGCGCAGCCGGAGCCCCACCGGCCTGCCGGTGGGGTTGGTGAGCGAGAGCCTGTCCTTCAGGACCGCCCCGGGCGCGCCTTCCAGGTAGAAGTACGGGCGGTCCTGGGCGCTCGGCCGGGTGCCGCCGGAAGCCGGCGCGGCGGACCACTGTGCGCCCTCCGGGGCCGTGGCCGGTGCGGCGGCCGCGCCGGCCGGGCACAGCAGGGCGACGGCGGTCGCGAGGACCGCGCAGGTGACCACCGCGCGGGTACGGGACGGCATCGGCGGCTCCTGGGGCTGGTGCTCGTGCGGTACTCGTACGCGGGCGGGAGCGCCGGCGGGCGGGAGCACGTGGCGCGCCCCCGCGCCGCCCGGGCCCTACGCGCGCTTCTGGTTGCGCCGCGTCAGCCAGAGCACGCCCGCCGCGCCGGCGAGGAGCACCGTTCCGCCCAGCGTGCCGAGGGCGACGGCGGAGTCGGCCGGGCCGGTCTGCGGCAGCTCTCCGCCGCCGGCGGTGCCCGCCGATCCCCCGGTGCTCCCGGAACCGCCCCCGGACCCGCCGGTGGAACCGCCGGACCCGCTGCCGCCCGTACCGCCGGAACCACCCGTTCCACCCGTTCCTCCCGTGCCGCCCGTGCCGCCCGTGCCGCCCGCGGCCTTGACGTCCAGGGAGAGCGCGGGCTTCGGGTTGTTCACCGGAGTGCAGGTGGTGGTCGTGCCGAGGGCCTTGATGGCGAGCGTGGAGGCGGTGAAGGTGACCTTGCCGCTCTGTTTGGGCGTGTACGTCCCGCTCAGGTCACTGATCTTGATGGGCGTGTTGGCGGGGATCGCCTGGTCGTTGGGCGGTCCCGACACGGGCACGGTGCCGCTCTCCGCGCCGCCCAGCTTGATCAGCGCGCTCGGCTTCATGGCGCCCGCGCCCAGTTCGACGGGGCTGGAGGAGACGCCCTTCTGGAACGACATCACCAGCTTGTACCCGCTGCCGCTACGGGTGCTCTTGATGTCGATGGGCGAGACCGCGCCCTTGTTCCCGATCGGCGTCTTGCACTGGTAGTTGACGTCCACGACGTCGGCCTGTGCGGCCGGCGCGGCAAGCA
The DNA here is from genome assembly GCF_044329785.1 of Streptomyces sp. NPDC017529. NCBI lineage: Bacteria > Bacillati > Actinomycetota > Actinomycetes > Kitasatosporales > Streptomycetaceae > Streptomyces > Streptomyces sp. NPDC017529. The sequence continues at coordinate 240,672 of NZ_JBIRJY010000009.1, read as the reverse complement.
GGACCACGGACCCCGCCGTCAGCGCCACGGCCGCGGCCAGGCCGGCCGCGCGGCGGGGGCGCGTGGCGTGCTGTTCGTAGAAGCGGGCCACCTTGAGTTCCCCTTCTCGCGGGTTGCGCGCCGCCCGATGTTACTGACGGCACATCAGATCGGTCGCTCAAGGTACGCCGGGGACCTTGCCGAGGGAAGTCAAAGAACAGGCCGGATCCGTACGGCGCGGAACGCGAGAGGGGACGGGGACGCGCGGGGGCCGGGGGTGCGCCGGGGGGCGGGCGTACGCCGGTACACCCCGCCATCAGCCGTACACCGAGGGCCACAGGGCCGCGCGACGACCCCGTGGATCGCGCGCCGCCCCGGGGACGGCGCGAACAAGGGCCCCTGACCAGGGGCCCTTAAGAGGGAGCCGCGAGCTCCGCCCACACGGTCTTGCCCGTGCCGTCCGGGTTGCGTACGACACCCCAGTCCAGACACAGCCGCTGCACGATGAACATGCCGTGGCCGCCGGGCCGCCCGGCGCGGTGCGGGGTGCGCGGCGCGGGCGAGCCCGCGCCCAGGTCCGTCACTTCCAGGCGCAGCACCTTGGCGTTGACGCGCAGCCGCAGCTCCTCCGGACCCTCCGCGTGCAGGCAGGCGTTGGTGACCAGCTCGGAGACGACGAGCAGGACGTCCTCGGCGGCTGCCCGCTGGTCGGCACCGCCGGCCGGCAGCCAGCCCCAGTCGTGGAGTGCCTGCCGGGCGAAGTCACGGGCCCGCGCGACGGCTCCCTGCACACCCGACAGGCGCAGCCTGCGGATCTGGCCGGCCGGCGCGACAGCCGGGGAGGCGGAGGGAGCGCCGGCGTTGCCCGGCTCCGGGCCGAGGTCGCCCGGCGGGTACGGCCGGGTGGTGCTCATCAGCGCTTCACCTCACCGATTCGCCATTTCACGGATAGCGGTTACCTGACAGATTCAACAGATTCAGATGTCTCCTGCCCGACGGGACCGTGAGAACACCCACTTCTTGGGTACGGAAGTTGTGACGCGGGCAACGCGTTCGGGAGGAACCCCCCGAAGTGCCCTGCCGGCGCCGCCACCGTCAGTCGGCGAGAGCCGCGTCGAGGGAGTCGTGCACCGTGAAGACGGCGTCCGCACCAGTGATCTCGAAGACCCGGGCCACCACCGGTTGCATTCCGGCCAGATGCACCCCGCCCCCTTCGGCCTCCGCCTTCAGGCGGGCGCCGAGCAGGACGTTGAGCCCGGTGGAGTCCATGAACTCCAGCGGCGAGCAGTCGACGACCAGTCGCGCGAACCCGTCGGCGACACAGCCTTCGAGTGATTCGCGCAACAGCTCCGCCGTGTGGTGATCCAGCTCACCAGCGACGGTCACGATCGCGCTGGCACCCTGATGCCGGATCGCGACGTTGAGCCGTCCCCGGCTGGCACTGCCGACCGTCCCGCGGTCCATGCGTGCGCACCCCTCTTGCTGTCTCGGCGTCTGATTGCTTACGACTGCGCTGACCGAACACTACGCCTTCAATACACCCAGCCGGTACCCGAACAGTACGCAATCTCCATCAAACCCGGACAACACGCACTTGCCATCTTCCGGCAAAGCCAGGTAGGCGTAGAAGGACACATTCGAAACGGCCGGCTTTGGAGGCGCCGCACACCGCAGCTTCACGTAGAGGCATCGGCAGCCATATGCCGAGAACGATGGAGGACAACATGTCACCCCGGCTCGACGAATTGCGCACCGAAGACACCACGGCGAACGCGTCGTCGACTCCCCTGTCAGACCCCCTGGCGGAGGCCGCCCTCACCGAGGCCGTCCTGTCCGAGGCCACCCTGCCCGACCAGTCCGAACAGACTCATTCCCCGCAGAACGCATCCGAATCGTCCGAACCGGACGCGACGGGAATTCCGGAGATCGACGGGCTGCCCGAGATCCCCCCGTACGACGAGGTGGGGCCGCTGGACGCGCGGGCCCTTTCCAAGACCCTCTTCGAGCGCCTGGAGTCGCTGGAGGAAGGCACCCACGAATTCGCGTACGTCCGCAACACCCTGGTCGAACTCAACCTCGCCCTGGTCAAGTTCGCGGCCTCCCGGTTCCGCTCCCGCAGCGAGCCCATGGAGGACATCGTCCAGGTCGGCACCATCGGCCTGATCAAGGCGATCGACCGCTTCGAACTCAGCCGCGGCGTGGAGTTCCCGACGTTCGCCATGCCGACCATCGTCGGCGAGATCAAGCGCTTCTTCCGCGACACCAGCTGGTCGGTACGGGTCCCCCGGCGCCTGCAGGAACTCCGCCTCGACCTCGCCAAGGCCGGTGACGAACTGGCGCAGAAGCTGGACCGGTCCCCGACGGTGAGCGAGCTCGCCGAACGCCTCGGCATCACCAACGAGGAAGTCGTCGAGGGCATGGCCGCGAGCAACGCCTACACGGCCAGCTCGCTGGACGCCCAGCCGGAGGAGGACGACAACGAGGGCGCGCTGGCCGACCGCATCGGCTACGAGGACCACGGCCTCGAAGGCATCGAGTACGTCGAGTCGCTCAAGCCGCTCATCGCCGAGCTGCCCCCGCGTGACCGCAAGATCCTCTCGCTCCGCTTCGTCGCCAACATGACGCAGTCGGAGATCGGCGAGGAGCTGAACATCTCTCAGATGCACGTGTCGCGGCTGCTGTCGCGCACGCTGGTCAAACTCCGCAAGGGGCTGATGGTCGAGGAGTGAGCTCCGGCGACCGCCTCGCGGTCGCTGCCGGCCCGACCGCCGGCAACCGCCCGCGTGGAAGAGGGCCTGCCCCGATCGTTCGGGACGGGCCCTCCTCTGCTTGCCGGGCGCCTACGCGGACCTCGCCCCCTCGGGGGCGCGCAGATGGTGGACGTGCGCCGGGGGCAGATTGCGCCACACCGTGCTGCGGCCCCGCCCGTACCGTTCCGCGTACTCGGCCAGTACTGCCGCCACCGCACGGTGGCGCGCGGCCTCGGAACGGCTCGCGCCCAGCGAACGGGCGGCGGCGGTACCCAGGTAGCCGAAGTACGTCAGATGCCCGCCGGGCACGAGCGCGGACAGGTAGCGCTCCAGGATCGTACGGACCTCTTCGGGGCAGAAGTTGGTGAACGGCAGGCAGGAGACGACCGCGTCGTAGCGGCGGTCCAGCGGGACGTCGGTGATCGAGCCGGGGACGATCCGTATGCGGCCCGCCGCCGCGGCCAGGGCGGGGTCCGTGCGCAGCGCGCGGTCGAGGACCGCCACGAAGCGGGGGTTGATCTCCACCACGTCCAGGTGGTCGGCGGGCCGCAGCAGCCCGGCCAGCGCCCTGGTGACCGGCCCGGTGCCCGCCCCGGCTTCCAGCACTGCGGCGGGGCGGCCGAGTTGCCGTAGTTCGCGGGCGAGCGGCGCGGCCAGGCGGGCCGCCAGCCGCGGGCCGCTGGCGGCCACGGCACCGGTGGTGTGCGGCGTGCGGACCGCTTCACGGAGGAACCGGAGGGGGCCGGTGACGGCGGGGGCGGCGGAGGTCGCCGGGACTGGTGTCGCGTTCATGAGAGTGACGCTAAAAAGCGCCGGGGCGCGGTGAATCGGCCGTTGTGCGAGGGTCACCCCGTACGAAAGTAGGGGGCCGGGACGGCCGTGGGTCGAATGTCCGTGCCCACCCAGGGCCCTATGCTCGTCGCGTGCTGAGGGCGACGAAACGGGCCATGACGAACCTCGGAGTGACAAACCCGGGCACGCTCGGCCTGGAGCGGACGAAGCGGGCCTGGCCCTGGTGGGCCGAGGTACTGCTGCTGGCCGCCGTCGTACAGGAGGCCGGGCAGGAGGCGTACATCAGCGCGGGCGGGACCCTGCTGAGTCCGCAGGTCGCCGCGGCCGTCGCCGGGTCGCTGACGGTGGCGCTGCGCTACCGGTGCCCGGCGGTCGCCCTGGTCTGCACGGTCGCGCTGGCCGCCGGTCTCGGGATGGTGCTGCCGCTGCTGGTCGTGCTCTTCCATCAGGTCGCCGGCGGGCGGCTGGTCGTCCCGTTGCTGGGCACCGCCGTGGCACTGGCCGGCAACGCGGTCGTGCAGCCGCAGCAGAGCCTGTGGGTGAACCGTTCGTACGGCCCCCTGCTCCCCTTGGGCATCGTGCTGGCGCTGGGCCTGTGGGCGGGCAGCAGGCGGCGTCTGGAGGCCGCCCTCGCGGCGCGCGTCGAGCAGCTGCGGGTCGAGCGGGAGCTGCGCGCCGAACAGGCCAGACTCACCGAACGCGCCCGTATCGCCGCCGAGATGCACGACGTCCTCGCCCACCGGCTGACCGTCCTGGCCCTGCACACGGGCGCGCTGCAAAGGCGCGCCGCCACCCTGCCGGAACCGGTCGCGGACCGCATCGCGCTGTTGCGGACCACCTCCACGGAGGCACTGGGCGACCTGCGGGACGTACTGGGCGCCCTGCGCGACACCGACGGGCAGCCGGGGCAGGCGGCACCGGACGCGTCCCGGGTGCCGGGGCTGCGGGAGCTGCCCGACCTGCTGGACGAGGCGCGCGCGGCCGGGCAGGCCGTCGAGGCCCGCATCGAGGGCGACGGCCGGCAGCTGCCCGCCAGCCAGCGTCTCGCCGTACACCGGCTCGTCCAGGAGGCCCTGACCAACGCCCGCAAACACGCGCCGGGCGCGCCCGTGCGGGTCTCGGTGCACTACGGGCCGTACGAGTCCGCCGTAGAGGTCGACAACGCGGCGGGCAGGCCGGAAGCCGGACCTCCGGTCACCGCCGTGACGAGCGGCTACGGCCTGATCGGGCTGGCCGAGCGGGTGTCCGCACTGGGCGGCACCCTGGAGTACGGCCCGGTGGCAGGCGGCGGGTGGCGGCTCGCCGCGACCGTACCGACGGTTCCCGTACCGGACTCACCGACAACTGGAGCGACATGATCCGCATGCTGGTCGCCGACGACGACAGCCTGGTCCGGCTCGCGCTGACCGACATCCTCGGCGACGCACCCGGCATCACCGTCGTGGCCGAGGCGTCGGACGGCGCCGAAGCCGTCGAACTGGCCCGAGCCCACCGGATCGACGTCGCGCTGATGGACATCCGCATGCCGCGCATGGACGGCATCGCCGCCACCGAACGGCTCCGCGGGCTCTCGCACCCCCCGGACGTCGTCGTACTGACCACCTTCGACCTGGACCAGTACGTCTACGACGCGCTCGCCGCCGGCGCCTCGGGATTCCTGCTCAAGGACAGCGAACCGGCGGAGATCATCCGCGCGGTACGGGTGGTCGCCGAGGGCCAGGCGATGCTGCATCCCACGGCCGCCCGCCGCCTGATCGACCGCCACCACCGCACGACCACCCGCAACACCCCGGACGCCCGCTCCCGCATCGAACGCCTCACGCCCCGCGAGACCGAGGTACTGGCCCTCCTGGCCGACGGCGCGTCGAACGCCGAGATCGCCAACGCCCTGTCGATGCGCGAAAGCACGGTCAAGGCCCATGTGAGCCGCATCCTGGCCGCATTGGAGGTCGGCAACCGGGTACAGGCGGCACTGTGCGCGCGGGATGCGGGGGTGGTGGGGTGAGGGGAACGCGAAGGGCCGTGCCCCGGAACCGGTGTGGTTCCGGGGCACGGCCCTGCATGCTCCTCGGGCGCTTACAGCACCGTGGAGAACAGCGCGATGGGGCGCCCGTCCTCCTGCTCGCCCGGCGCCACGTAGTTGGCGGTGACCTTCACCTCGTCGCCCTTCGCGAAGTGCGAGCCGGCGGCCGGCTTGAGCTTCACCTTGAGGACACGGGTCTCGTAGTCACAGATGATCTTGTTGGCCGGGACGGTGGCGGTCGCCAGCGACGTGGCGCCCTGCTCCTCGCCCACCTTGGTCATCTTGGTGACCAGCTGCCACTGGAGGCCGGTGTCGCAGGAGTACTTGACGGTCACGGACAGCGCGTCGCCACGCAGCTGCGCCCGCTCGATCGAGATCAGGTTGGCCTTCGCCGCGGCGCCCGGCGCCATGGCGAGGGCGGCGCCGCCGAGGACGGCGACGGCGGCCGCGGTGCCGGCGATGCGCGTCTTGAGACGGGTCGACTTCATGAGGTTCCTTCCCCCTCCGCTGTCACCTTGGTCGTGCACTGGGGGAATTCGAGGATCCTCCGATTGTGCGGGTGACTGCGACAGTTGTTCGTGTTGAGGGGCAGACATTACGTGATCTACGTAATGTCCGGGTACGGGAACTTGCCGAAGTTGCTGCCGGGTCAGACGCGTACGCCCCGGTGCCAGACCTGGGAGACGAGGGGGACGCCCGGGCGGTAGGCGAGGTGGACGTGGGAGGGGGCGTCGAGGAGGGCGAGGTCGGCGCGGGCGCCGGGGGTGAGGCGGCCGATGTCGGTGCGGCGCAGGGCGGCGGCGCCGCCGGCCGTGGCGGACCAGACGGCCTCGTCGGGGGTCATCTTCATGTCCCGTACGGCGAGCGCGATGCAGAAGGGCATCGAGCTGGTGAAGGACGAGCCGGGGTTGCAGTCCGTGGACAGGGCGACGGTGGCGCCCGCGTCCAGGAGGGGGCGCGCGTCGGGCCATTGCGCGCGGGTGGAGAACTCGGCGCCGGGCAGCAGCGTGGCGACGGTCGCGCTGTTGGCGAGGGCGTCGATGTCGGCGGCGTCCAGGTGGGTGCAGTGGTCGGCGGAGGCGGCGTCGAGTTCGACGGCGAGCTGGACGCCGGGGCCGTGGTGGAGCTGGTTGGCGTGCACGCGCGGGTGCAGGCCCTTGGCCTTGCCCGCGGTGAGGACGGCGCGGGCCTGGTCGCCGTCGAAGGCGCCCTGTTCGCAGAAGACGTCGATCCAGCGGGCGTGCGGGGCGCAGGCGTCCAGCATGGGGCCGGTGACGAGGTCGACGTAGCCGGCCGGGTCGTCGGCGTAGTCGGGGGAGACGATGTGCGCGCCGAGGAAGGTGACCTCGTCGGTGTGGGCGGCGGCGATGCGCAGGGCGCGGGCCTCGTCCTCGACGTTCAGGCCGTAGCCGGACTTGGTCTCCAGGGTCGTGGTGCCCTGGCGCAGCGCCTCGGCGAGGTACTTGGCGACGTTGGCGTGCAGTTGCTCGTCGGTGGCGGCGCGGGTGGCGGCGACGGTGGTGCGGATGCCGCCGGCGGAGTAGGGGCGGCCGGACATCCGGGCGTTGAACTCGGCGGTGCGGTCGCCGCCGAAGACCAGGTGGGAGTGGGAGTCGACGAAGCCGGGAAGGGCGGCGCGGCCGCCGGCGTCGACGTGACTGTCAGTGGCGGGTGCTTTGCTTGCCGTACCGACCCAGGCAACGCGGTCGCCGTCGAGGACGACGGCCGCGTCCTGGATCAGACCGAGGGGGCCTTCGCCGAGGGAGGGGTCGTTGGTGACGAGACTGGCGATGTTGGTGATGGCGGTGGTGCGGCCGTTCGCGGCGTGCTCCGCGGCCGTGGTGCCGGTGTTCATCGTGGGGGTGCTCTCCTTCGGCCGCGGTGTCAGCCGCGTACGGCCGCGATGGCCTCGGCCAGTGCGGTGGGGACGTCGGGCACGAGCGTGTGGACTCCGTCGCATACGACCTGGCGGCCGCCGACCACCGTATGGCGCACGTCGGCTCCGGAGGCGGCGAATACGGCCGTCTCGGCGCCCAGCCGGGGCAGCGGGCCCGCGGTGCGTACGGAGTCCAGCGCGATCGTGGTGAGGTCGGCGAGCGCGCCGCGTTCGATGGTGCCCGCCTCGTCCCAGCCCAGCGCGGCGTGGCCGTCGGCGGTCGCGGCGCGCAGCAGGGCGGCGGCGGTCCAGTGGCCGCGGGTGCGGGTGCGCAGCCGTTCGTCCAGTTCCATCGCGCGGGCCTCTTCGAAGAGGTCGATGACGGCGTGGCTGTCGCTGCCGAGCGACAGGGGGCTGCCCTCGGCCTGGAGCCGGGCGGCTGGGCCGATGCCGTCGGCGAGGTCGCGTTCGGTGGTGGGGCACATGCACACGCCGGTGGTGGCGGTGCCCAGCAGCCGGATGTCCTCGTCGGTGAGGTGGGTGGCGTGCACGGCGGTGGTGCGGCGGCCCAGGACGCCGTGCTCGGCGAGCAGCTCGGTGGGCGTGCGGCCGTGCGCCTCGCGGCAGGCGTCGTTCTCGGCGGTCTGCTCGGAGAGGTGGACGTGCAGCGGTGCTTCACGGCGCTCGGCCCACTGCGCGACGGTGCTCAACTGGTCGGCGGGCACGGCGCGTACGGAGTGCACGGCCGCCCCGACGCGGGCGTGCGGGCGGCCTTCCTTCAGGGCGGACGCGCGCTGGGCCCAGGCGTCCGCCGTGCCGTCGGAGAAGCGAAGCTGGTGGTGGTTGGGCGCGGCGCCGAAGCCGGAGGAGAGATAGGCGGTGTCCAGCAGGGTGATGCGGATGCCCGCCTCGTCGGCGGCGGCGATCAGGGCCTCGCCCATCGCGTTGGGGTCGTCGTAGCGGGTGCCGCCGGGCCCGTGGTGGAGGTAGTGGAATTCGCCGACGCAGGTGATGCCGGTGATCGCCATCTCCGCGTAGACGGCGCGTGCGAGCGCGAAGTAGCTGTCGGGGGTGAGCTGGGAGGCGACCTGGTACATGACCTCGCGCCAGGTCCAGAAGGTGCCGGAGCCGACCTGGACGGTGCCGCGCAGGGCCCGGTGGAAGGCGTGCGAGTGGGCGTTGGCGAGGCCGGGGAGGGTCAGGCCGCGCAGGGGGACGGCGCCGGGCGGCGGCGCCGGGACCTCGGTCCGTACGGCGGTGATGCGGCCGTCGGCCGGGTCGACGTCCACGGCCACGTCCGGTTCGACGTGCGTGCCCAGCCAGGCGTGTTCCAGCCAGTACGTCTTCGGGGCGGCCGGCCCCGGCCCGTCGCCGGGTCGCGGGGTCGGCTCGGCTTCCTGCGGCGTCACCTGCACGCCAGGCCCTCCAGTACGTCGGCGAGTGCGGTCACCCCGGCGAGGCAGTCGTCCTCGGCCGCCCGTTCGGCGGGCGAGTGCGAGACGCCGGTGGGGTTGCGTACGAACAGCATGGCGGTGGGGACGGTGGCGGACAAAATACCCGCGTCGTGTCCGGCGCCGGTGCCGAGCACGGGGACCGCGCGGCCACCGGCCCGGCCGCCACCGGGGCGGCCGTCCGCCGTCCGGGTGAGGATCGCGGCCAGTTCGTCCCGCAGCGCGTGCCCGAACTCGACCACGGGGGTGAACGATTCACGGGTGACGCGGACGTCGACGCCGTCGCGCACGCCGCGCTCGGCGGCCTCGCGCTCGATGGCGGCGACGAGGGTGTCCAGCGTCTCCTGGTCGGCGGCGCGGGAGTCCAGCCAGCCGCGGACCAGCGACGGGATGGCGTTGACGCCGTTCGGCTCGACGTTGATCTTGCCGAAGGTGGCCAGCGCCCCGGCCAGCTCGGCGCTCTTGCGGGCGGCGAGCACGGTCGCGGCGTAGGTGAGCATCGGGTCGCGCCGGTCCGCCAGGCGGGTGGTGCCGGCGTGGTTGGCCTCGCCGTGGAAGTCGAACCGCCAGCGGCCGTGCGGCCAGATGGCGGAGGCGATGCCCACGGGGTCGCCGGTCAGGTCGAGCGCGCGGCCCTGTTCGACGTGCAGTTCGACGAACGCGCCGATGCGGGAGAGCCGGTCGGTGTCGGGGCCGATGGCGTCCGGGTCGTGGCCGGCCCGTTCCATGGCCTGCGGCAGCGACGTGCCGTCGGCGTCCCGCAGCGCGTGGGCGGCCTCGGCGGTGAGCTGCCCCGCGCTGAGCCGGGAGCCGACGCAGGCCAGGCCGAAGCGGGCGCCTTCCTCGTCGCCGAAGTTGACGACGGCCAGCGGCTTGGCGGGCGCCGCCCCCCTGCGGCGGAGTTCGTCGAGCGCGGCGAAGGAGGACACGACGCCGAGCGGGCCGTCGAAGGCGCCGCCGTCCGGGACGGAGTCCAGGTGGGAGCCGGTGACGACGGCCTCGCCCGGGGCCACGTCGGCGGCGGAGCGGGCGCCGAGCCAGGCCCACTGGTTGCCGTTGCGGTCCTGCTCGTAGGAGAGGCCGCGGGCGCGGGCCTGGGCCTCGAACCAGGCCCGGCAGTCGGCGTCGGCGCCGGTCCAGGCGTAGCGGCGGTAGCCGCCGCTGCCGGTGTCCCGGCCGATGGCGGCGAGGTCCCGCCACATCTCGTGGAAGGACGCCCCGGCGGGTCCGGGTGTGCCCGCCGGTCCGTCGTCCGGCGGGGTCACTCGCCCTCCCGCATCGGGATGCGCACGCCGCGCTCGGCCGCGACCTCGTCGGCACGCTCGTACCCGGCGTCCACGTGGCGGATGACGCCCATGCCCGGGTCGTTGGTCAACACCCGGCGGATCTTCTCGCCCGCCAGCGGCGTGCCGTCGGCGACCGTGACCTGCCCGGCGTGGATCGAGCGGCCCATGCCGACGCCGCCGCCGTGGTGCAGCGACACCCACGAGGCGCCGGAGGCGACGTTGACCATGGCGTTGAGCAGCGGCCAGTCGGCGATGGCGTCGGAGCCGTCGAGCATCGCCTCGGTCTCGCGGTACGGGGAGGCCACCGAGCCGCAGTCCAGGTGGTCACGGCCGATGGCCAGCGGCGCCTGGAGGGTGCCGTCGGCGACCATGTCGTTGAAGCGCTCGCCGGCCTTGTCGCGCTCGCCGTAGCCGAGCCAGCAGATCCGGGCCGGCAGGCCCTGGAAGTGCACCCGCTCGCCGGCCAGCTTGATCCAGCGGGCGAGGGACTCGTTCTCCGGGAAGAGGTCCAGGATCGCCCGGTCGGTGGCGGCGATGTCCTTGGGGTCGCCGGACAGCGCGGCCCAGCGGAACGGTCCCTTGCCCTCGGCGAACAGCGGCCGGATGTAAGCAGGTACGAAGCCGGGGAAGGCGAAGGCGCGCTTGTATCCGGCGAGTTCGGCCTCGCCGCGGATGGAGTTGCCGTAGTCGAAGACCTCGGCGCCGGCGTCCATGAAGCCGACCATGGCCTCCACGTGCCGGGCCATCGACTCGCGGGCCCGGCGGGTGAAGTCGGCGGGCTGCTCGGCCGCGTAGGCGGCCATGTCCGCGAAGTCCACGCCGGTAGGAAGGTAGGCGAGGGGGTCGTGGGCGGAGGTCTGGTCGGTGACGATGTCGATCGGCGCGCCGTCGGCGAGCATCCGCGGCAGCAGGTCCGCCGCGTTGCCCAGCAGGCCGATGGAGAGCGGTTTGCGCTGGTCACGTGCGTCCACGGCGAGTTGCAGCGCGTGCTGGAGGCTGTCCGCCCGCACGTCCAGGTAGCGGTGTTCGATGCGCCGCTCGATGGCGCGCGGGTCGCAGTCGATGCAGATGGCGACGCCGTCGTTCATCGTGACGGCGAGCGGCTGGGCGCCGCCCATGCCGCCGAGCCCGGCGGTGAGCGTGATCGTCCCGGCGAGCGAGCCGTTGAACTTCTTCGCGGCGACGGCGGCGAACGTCTCGTACGTGCCCTGGAGGATGCCCTGCGTGCCGATGTAGATCCACGAGCCGGCCGTCATCTGCCCGTACATGGTCAGGCCGAGGGCCTCCAGGCGCCGGAACTCCTCCCAGTTGGCCCAGTCGCCCACCAGGTTGGAGTTGGCGAGCAGCACCCGCGGCGCCCACTCGTGGGTCTGCATGACGCCGACCGGCCGCCCGGACTGGACGAGCATCGTCTCGTCCTGCCTGAGCGTGGTCAGGGTGCGCACCATGGCGTCGAAGGAGCGCCAGTCGCGGGCGGCCTTGCCGGTGCCGCCGTAGACGACGAGCTGGTCCGGGTGCTCGGCGACCTCGGGGTCGAGGTTGTTCTGCAGCATGCGCAGCGCGGCTTCCTGCTGCCATCCCCGGGCGCTCAGTTCCGTACCGCGCGGTGCCCGCACGGGTCGCGGTCCTGACATGGGCCGTGCCTCCCTGACGTCGATGCGAGTGGATCGAGCGATGCGCGCGAAGGAGACGCACGGCATCTGGATCGAGCTATTCACATCTTGGGGCGTTGAATATGGCTAGTCAACAGGTCGGGGCGGGTCTGGCGCCGCCCCGACCGTCCGGCCACGGCCTCAGCGCACCGTCTGGTCCCCGTCCGGCACGTCCGCCACCGTGACCTTCGCGCGCGGCTGTCCCAGGCCGTCCGCCACCGCCGCCGCCAAGCCCTCGGGGTCGGGCTCCGTCGGGAACGGCACGCTCTCCCCGTCCCCGTAGCTCTCGATCGCCTTGGTGAAGTAGCCGGGCAGCCAGGCGCCGACCGCGCCCCTGACCTCCACCGCGGTCACGTCCCGGCCGCCCACCCGGTTCCGCAGGGCGGCGAGGATGCGGTCGGAGCGGTACTCCCCCGGCACCTGGAACAGGCTGGCGTGCGCACCCGCCAGGCCGCCGCCCGCGAGGCGGACCGTCACGGTCAGGCAGCTGGTCACACTCGGGTAGAACAGCGTGCCGCCGGGGCCGGTCCCGGCGACCTGTCCCTCGGTGATCCGGACGGCCGGGTCCGCCCGTTCGGACGCGGGGGCGCCGGCCGCCACGGCCGTGCCCGCGCCGGCCCCCGTTCCGGCCTGCAACGCCAGCACCGCGACCGGCACGGCCAGCAGCCGCACCGCCGTCCCCCGCCACCCGTGCCGCCCACTCCCGCCGCCCGGTATTCCCCTGGTGAACAACTGCGCTCCGCTCTCTCCGCTCGTACGCGACGGCCGCGTACGACAGCCCACCCTCGCAGCCGCGCGGCTACAGCACGAAGCCGCGGGGGAAGGGGTCGGACGGGTCGAGGACGTAGCGGGCGGTGCCGGTGATCCAGGCCCGGCCCGTCACCGTCGGCACGACGGCCGGCCGCCCGCCGACCAGGCAGGTGTCCACCAGCCGGCCCGTGAAGCGGGTGCCGATCAGGGACTCGTTGACGAAGGGCCGGTGCAGCGGGAGTATTCCGCGCGCGTGCAGCTGGGCCATGCGGGCGCTGGTGCCGGTGCCGCAGGGCGAGCGGTCGAGCCACCCGGGGTGGATGGCCATGGCGTTACGGGAGTCCGAGCCGCCGGGGCCCGGCGTGCCGGGGGCCGTGAACTGCACGTGGTGGCAGCCGGAGATGGCCGGGTCGGTGGGGTGGACGGGCCGGTTGCGTTCGTTGACCGCGTCCATGACGGCCAGTCCGGCGGCGAGGATGTCGGCCTGGCGGGAGCCGGCGAACGGGATGCCGAGCGCGGCGAGCGGGGTGATCGCGTAGAAGTTGCCGCCGTAGGCCAGGTCGTAGCGGACCTCGCCGAGTCCCGGCACCTTGACCGAGGCGTCCAGTTCGTGGGCGTACGAGGGGACGTTGTGGAGGGTTACGTGTTCGGCGCGCCCTTCGCGCACCGCGACCCGGGCCGCCACCAGCCCGGCCGGGGTGTCCAGGCGCACGGTGGTGACGGGCTCGGTGACCGCGACCATCCCCGTCTCCACCAGCACCGTCGCCACGCCGATCGTGCCGTGCCCGCACATCGGCAGGCATCCGGAGACCTCGATGTAGACGACGCCCCAGTCGGCGTCGGCGCGGGCCGGCGGCTGGAGGACCGCCCCGCTCATCGCGGCGTGCCCGCGCGGCTCGTTGACCAGCAACTGGCGGATGTGGTCGAGGTGCGCCATGAAATAGCGGCGGCGGTCGGCCATGGTCGCGCCGGGGATCGTGCCGACGCCGTCGATGACGACGCGCGTCGGCATGCCCTCGGTGTGCGAGTCGACGGCGGTGAAGGTCCGCACGCTGCGGGCGGCGAAGGAGGCCCGGGGGCCGCCGGAACCGCCCGCCCCCGGGGTGCCGTCGTACGCCATCACCCGGCCGCCTTCACCCACGCCTCCAGCGCCTGGACGGCGCCGCGCATGTCGGCGTCCAGCTGCCGGCGGTGCTCGGGCAGGAGCGGGCCGCGCGGCGGCCTGCAGGGCCCGCCGTACCGTCCCACGAGGTCCATCCCGCGCTTGATCGCCTGCACGAACTCGGTGCGCGAGTCCCAGCGGAACGCGGCGACCAGCGGCTCGTACAGCTCGCGCGCCTCGGCCACGCGCCCGTCCCGCGCCAGCTCGTAGAGGCGTACGGACTCGGCGGGGAAGACGTTGGGGAAGCCGGCGAACCAGCCGGTCGCGCCCATCAGCAGCGCTTCCAGCACGAGGTCGTCGGCGCCCGCGACCACGTCCAGCGCGGGGGCCTGCTCCTTGATGTGCAGCACCCTGCGGATGTCGCCGGAGAACTCCTTGACGGCCACGACACCGTCGATCGCGGCGACCTCCCGCAGCACCTCGGGGGTGAGGTCGATCTTCGTGTCGAGCGGGTTGTTGTAGACCATCACCGGCAGCCCGGCGGCCGCGACCTCTTCGAAGTGGCGCACGATCTCCGCGGTGTTGGCCCGGTAGAGGGTGGGCGGCAGGCACAGCACCCCGTCGGCGCCGTCCTCGGCCGCCAGCTCCGCCCAGTGCCGCGCCTGGTGCGAGCCGACGCCGTGCACGCCCACGACGACCAGCGCGTCCCGCCCCACGGCCGCGACGGCGGTACGGGCCACCGCGCGCCGTTCGTCGTCGGTGAGGGAGGAGTACTCGCCGAGCGAACCGTTCGGCCCGACCCCGTGGCAGCCGTTGGCGACGAGCCAGCGGCAGTGGTCGGCGTAGCGGTCGAGGTCGGGGCGCAGCCCGGCGGGGGCGGCCGGGTCCTCCGCGTACGGGAGGGTGGTGGCGACGATGACGCCGGTCAGGGACGTACGGGAGGCGGCGGGGCGGGACTGCGGCGTCGCGGGGTCCGTCATGTCGGGTCCTCTCGGTACGGCGGGGTGGCGGGCGGTAGGACGAGCGGTTCCGCGTGGGGTGCGGGGTCCGGTCCGGGGGCGGTTCCGGCGGCCAGGTCGGCGAGCCGTACCGGCTGGGCGATCGGCCGGCGGTCGGCCGTCTGCGGGTCGGGCAGCGGTCCGGCGCCGCGGAGTTCGGCGGCGTTGCGGGCGCAGACGCGGCCCTGGCACGGCCCCAGGCCGACGCGGGTGGCGAGTTTGAACGCGCGCATGCCGTCCGCCACCGGTCCCGCGTCGCCGCACAGCGCGCGGTACGTGACCTCCTCGCAGCGGCAGACGAGCGTGTCCTCGTCGGGCCAGGTGCGCCAGCCGGGCCGTACGGGGTGGGCCGTGGCGAGGAGACGGGCGAAGCGGCGTCCCGCGCGCACCCGCCGCCGGACGGCCGGCGCACGCTCCGCGACGCCTTCCGCGCCGGTCCAGCGGGCCGCCGCCAGCCCCGCCAGCTCGCCTTCCGCCGCGGCGAGGGCCGCGCCGCCGACGCCGGTGGGCTCGCCCGCCGCGTACACGCCGGGCACGGAGGTCTGCTGCCAGGCGCCGACCGCGACCCAGGTGCGGTCGCGCAGCGCGCAGCCGGCGGCGAGGGCGAGTTCCAGTTGCGGGAGGAAGCCGTAGCCGGCGCAGACCGCGTCCACGCCCTCGATGCGGCGCTCGGTGCCGGGCAGGACGCGCCAGTCGGCGGTGAGACGGGCCACCGTCACGGCCTCGACCCGGTCGTTCCCGTGCGCGGCCACGACCGCCCCGCGGGTCCGGTAGGGGACGCGGTGCCGGGCCAATCGGGCGCCGTACGCGAGGAGTTCGGGGAGTTTGCCGCGCCCGTCCCTGAGCGCGGTCACGGGCGCGCGCAGCCAGCCGGCGGGCGAGCCGGCCTCGTACACGCCGAGGACGTCCGCACCCACGGTGAGCAGCGACGACGTGACCGGCAGCAGGAACGGGCCGGTGCCGGAGACCACCACGCGGCGGCCGATCGCCGTCCGCTGCCCCTTGGCGAGCGCCTGCGCCGCGCCCGCCGTCACCACGCCCGGCAGCTCCCAGCCGGGGAACGGCAGCGCCCGGTCGTACGCGCCGGTGCACAGGACGAGCGCGGTGGCGCGCAGCGTGTACGCGGTGCGGTCGGCGGCGTCGGCGGGGCCTTGCAGGGCGTGCACGGTCCAGCCGCCGTCCGGCGCCGCGCCGCTGTCCGCCGCGTCCGCCCGCTCCAGCGCCCACACCGCACACCCCGGCAGCCACTCGATCCGCGGGTGGTCCTGTACGGCGCGTACCGCCGCGTTCCGGTCCGGGCCGTCCGCGGCCTGCCGGTGGAACTGGCCGCCCGGCCGCTCCCCGTCGTCCACCAGGACCACCCGCGCCCCGGCCCCGGCCGCCGCCAGCGCGGCCGCCATCCCGGCGGGCCCGGCGCCGATCACGGCCACCGGGGCCGCCACGTCACGGCGGGCGCCCGCGGACGGCCCGCGCGGGCCGTCCGGCAGCCGGGCCCCGGCCTGCGTCTCGACGCGGTCCCCCGCCGCCAGCACGCGCCGGCAGGCCCGTACGTCCGGTACGCCGTTGACCGCCACCAGGCAGTCGTGGCAGACGCCGATCCCGCAGAAGACCCCGCGCGGGCGGCCGCCGCGCGTGGTCCGCCAGGAGGCGCGTCCCTGGGCCAGCAGGAGCGAGGCGGCCGTCTGGCCGGGACCGGCCCACCGTTCGGCGCCGTCCACCGTCACGCGGAACACGGCTGTGCCTCCCCCGCGAGCCCCAGGCCCGGCCGGTCCACCCGGTACGGCCGCGGGTCCGGCTGCGGGCGCTCGCCCGCGTACAGCGCGGCGAGGAGTTCGCCGGTCGCCGGTGCCAGGCCGATGCCCGCGCCCTCGTGCCCGGTCGCGTGCCACAGGCCGGGCACCCGCGGGTCCCGGCCGATCACCGGCAGGTGGTCGGGGGTGTACGGGCGGAAGCCGCCGTACGCCCTGATGACCGGGGTCCGGCCTAGCACCGGGAACAACGCCACCGCCTTGCGGGCGAGTTCGCGCAGGACGGCGACCCGGACGCGCTCCTCGAAGCCGGCCCGTTCCCTGCTCGACCCGATGAGCACCGTCCCGCCCCTGGTGGCCTCGACGACCGCCGAGGTCCGCAGGTCCGCCGCGCCGCTGCCGACGGCGCCCACGTAGTCCGCGTCGTACACCTTGTGCCGGACGGTGCCCGGCGGCAGCGGCGCGGTGACCAGCACCAGGCCCCGGCGGGGCTGGACGGGCAGCGGTGCGCCCGCCGCCCGCGCGAACCGGCCCGCCCACGGGCCGCAGGCGTTGACGACCGCGCCGCACGGCAGCGGCCCTGCCGAGGTGCGCAGCGCCGTCACCCGCCCGCCCGCGCCGCGCTCCACGCCGAGGGCGCGCACGCCGGAGCGCAGCGTGCCGCCGCGTCTTCGTACGGCGGCGAGCAGCGCGGTGGCCGCCGCGACCGGCTGGATCTGGGCGTCCTGCGGGTAGTGGACGGCGGCGCGGACGCCCGGCGCGAGGTGCGGTTCGTACGCGTGTACGTCGTCCGGGCCGAGTTCGTGCGCCGCGACCCCGGCGGTCCGCTGGATGGCGGCGAACGCGGCCAGCGCCCGCGCGCCCTGGTCCCCCAGGGCGGCGACGAGGCCGCCCTTCGCTTCGTACTCGCACCGCTCCCCGAGCCCCTCGCCCCCTTCGTCGGCCAGCTCGGCGAGCAGCCGCGGCCAGCGTGCCGACGAGGCGAGGGCCAGCGTCAGTTCGGGCCCCGGCGGCTTGTCGGAGACCAGGAGGTTGCCCTCGCCGCGGGCGGTCGTGCCGGACGCGAGCGGCGCGCTGTCCAGGACGGTGACCCGTACGCCGCGCCGGGTGAGGGCTTCCGCGCAGGCCGCGCCGACGATGCCGCTGCCGACGACGGCCACGTCGGGGTACGGGGGCCGGGGCGGCCCCGGGCGTTCCCGCCGCACCGTAGGACTCGCCTGGACGCGCCGGAATCGCATGCAACGCACCACCGTTCCATGGAAGGGCCCCGTGAGAGCGCCGTGACGCTATTGCCGCGTGCCGACGAGGTCAACACCGCCTGCGCCAAGGCCGGTCGATGGCGGCCACGGCGGGCAGGTGGTGGAGTGGTGGCATGAGCCCCGCGACGCCTCCGCCCCCGCCCTCCTCCGCCGCTGCCGCCCCCTTCCCCGGGGACGGGCCCGCCCTGCGGGACCGCGCCGTCGCGGCCGCCGTCGCCGACGGCCTGGTCAGCGCCGCCGACCCCGTAGCGGGCCTGCTCGACGTCACCGGAATCCGCCGTTCCGCCGCCGAACTGCGCGCCGCCTTCGCGGAATTCGCCGCCCCCGGTACCCCGGTCCTGCACGCCTTCGCCGTCAAGGCCGCCTCGCTCGTCCCCGTCCTGCGCCTGCTCGCCGCCGAAGGGCTGGGGTGCGAGGTCGCCAGCCCCGGCGAGCTGGCCCTCGCCCGCGCCGCCGGGGTGCCGCCGGCCCGCACCGTGCTGGACTCGCCCGCCAAGACCCCCGCCGAGCTGCGCGAGGCCCTCGCCCTCGGCATCGCCGTCAACGCCGACAACCCCGGGGAACTGGCCCGCCTGGACGGCCTCGCCGCCTCGGCGCCGACCGCGTCCCCCCTCGGCCTGCGGGTCAACCCGCAGCTCGGCGGCGGCAGCATCGGCGCGATGAGCACCGCCACCGGCACCTCGAAGTTCGGCGTGGCGCTGCGCGACGAGGGCGCCCGCGACTGGGTCGTCCGGGCCTTCCTGGACCGCCCGTGGCTGACCCGGCTGCACGCCCACGTCGGCTCGCAGGGCATGCCGCTCGACCTGATGGCCGGCGGCGTGCGCACCCTCTACGAGCTGGCCGAGGAGATCAACGAGAAGGCCGGCCGCACCCAGGTCACCACCCTCGACATCGGCGGCGGCCTGCCGGTGAACTTCGCCTCCGACGAGACGGCGCCGACGTACCGCGCGTACGCCCGGCTGCTGCACGCGGCCGTGCCGGGGCTGTTCGGCGGGCGCTACGGCCTGGTCACCGAGTTCGGCCGCTCGCTGCTGGCCAAGCACGGCACGGTCCTGGCCCGCGTCGAGTACGCCAAGTCCGCCGGCGGCCGCCGGATCGCGGTCACCCACGCGGGCGCCCAGGTCGCCACCCGTACCGTCTTCGCGCCGGACTCCTGGCCCCTGCGGGTCGCCGCCTACGACGCGCAAGGGCGCCCCAAGACCGGCGCGCCGGTCGCCCAGGACGTCGCCGGGCCCTGCTGCTTCGCGGGCGACCTGGTGGCGGTGGACCGCCCGCTGCCACCCCTGGAGCCGGGCGACCACGTCGCCCTCCTGGACACCGGCGCGTACTACTTCTCGACGCACTTCGCGTACAACTCGCTGCTCCGGCCCGGTGTGCACGGCTACGCGGCAGGGCCGGACGGCGCCCCCCGCTGGGCGACCGTACGCGCCCCGCAGCGCATGGCCGAGCTGGTCGCCGAGAGCGGCGGCGCCCACGCCGACGCGCTGACCCAGCTCTAACGATCTCCCGCGGCGGGCATCCCGGCCCCATGCGGACTCCCCATGCCAACACCACGGACGACCCCGGCGCCGACCCCACCCCGCTGCGCCGGGCCATCGGCCCGAGACTGCTGGTCCTGCTGGTCGTCGGAGACATCCTGGGCACCGGTGTCTACGCCGTCAGCGGCAAGGTCGCGGGCAAGGTCGGCGGCGCCCTGTGGCTGCCCTTCGTGATCGGCTTCGCCATCGCCGTGCTGACCGCGGCCTCCTACGTCGAACTCGTCGGCAAGTACCCGAAGGCGGCGGGCGCCGCGCTCTACACGCAGAAGGCGTTCCGCCTGCCCTTCGTCACCTTCCTCGTCGCCTTCATGGTGATGTGCTCGGGCCTGGGCTCGGCGAGCGCCGCCGCCCGCGCCTTCGGCGGCGACTACCTGCGCACCTTCGCCGACCTGCCGCCGACCCTGGTCGCGGTGGTCTTCGTGCTCGCGCTGTCCGCGCTCAACCTGCGGGGCGTGGCGGAGTCGGTGAAGGCGAACGTGGTGCTGACGGTGGTCGAGGTGTCCGGCCTGCTGATCGTCATCGGGATCGGGGTGTACGCGGTCCTGACGGGCGGCGGGGAACCGGAGCGGCTGGTCCGGCTCGACACCGGCGGCACCGGGTTCGCGGTGCTGACGGGCGTGCTGGGCGCCACCGCGCTCGCCTTCTTCGCCTTCCTCGGCTTCGAGGACTCGGTGAACATGGCGGAGGAGACCCGGCACCCCGGCCGCGACTTCCCGCGCGCGATCTTCATCGGGGTCGGCGTCACGGGCACCGTCTACGTCCTGGTGGCCCTGGTCTCGTCGCTGCTCGTGGACCACCGGAAGCTGGCCGGGTCCTCGGCGCCGCTGCTGGAGGTGGTGCGGGCCGGAGAGGTGTCCTTCCCGCCGCAGCTCTTCGCGCTGATGGCGCTGTTCGCGGTCACCAACTCGGCGCTGATCAACCTGATGATGGCCTCCCGGCTGTGCTACGGCATGGCCAACGAGCGCATCCTGCCGCGCGCCGTGGCCCGCGTCCTGCCGGGCCGGCGCACGCCCGTCGTCGGCATCGCCCTGACCACGCTGCTGGCCCTGGGCCTGGTCCTCACCGGCGAGATCGAGGGCCTCGGCGACACCACGGCCTTCCTGCTGCTGTGCGTCTTCGCGGTCGTCAACGTCGCGGTGCTGGTGCTGCGCCGCGACCGGGTGCCGCACCGCCACTTCCGTACGCCCACCGCCCTGCCGGTCCTCGGCGCCGCCGGTGCGCTCGTCCTGGCCAGTCCGCTCGCCGACCGGGCGGCCGAGGTGTACGTACGGGCGGCCGTCCTGATCGCCGTCGGCATCGCGCTGTGGGGGCTGAACAAGCTCGTCCTGCGCCGGCGAGGCGAGTGAGAGGGGGTCTCTCAGACGCCCGGGGCCTGGGCCTTCGGCGTCCGTGCCGCGGCCTTCGCCTTCGGCCGCGCCGCCTTCGCTCCCCCGGGGCGCGCGTCTCCCGCCGCCGCGCCGGTCGCCAGGTAGCCGCGTACGTCCCGGCCGGCGGCCCCGCCCCGTACAGCCGCCTCCGTACGCACCCACAGCAGCGCGTCGTGCTCGCGCTCCCAGCGGCCCAGCCACAGCGCCTTGGCCCACAGCCCGAGCCCTGCCCCGGCCAGCAGCATCCCGCCCGCCGCGGGCAGGGCGAACGACGAGCCGACCGCCGCCAGGAACGCCAGGAGCAGCCACCAGCGGTGTGCCCGCCGCCAGACCCGCAGCGTCACGGCGCGGTCCTGGAGGATCGCCGACTTCCCGGCCCTGGACGCCGCCTTCGCCAGGCGCGCGTACCGCTTGCGCCGCACCGCGAAGGCCACGGAAGCGGCGACGACGAGCAGCGCGGCACCGGCGAACACCCCGATCCGCCGCCCGGTCAGGCCGGGCAGCAGCACGCCGATGCCCGCGGCCAGCACGCCCGGCCACCACAGCCACCCGGCCGGTGCCCGTACCACCACAGCCACCCGCGCCAGCGCAACAGCCCCGCGACCCACGACAACCTCCTCCGCACCACGACCCGGCGACGGGTCCCTACACGGCGGCGGATGGTAGCCAGCCCGTCTGAGAATTCCGTGAAACCGGCGGGCCGGACGGCAGGGGCCGGGCGGCTCACTCCACGAACAGCCCCCGCTCGGCCGCCTTCGCGTCGAACTCCTCCAGCCGCGCCTGCGCGTCCGGCAGGGCGTCGCACATGGCCTCCAGGAGCACCCGGCCGAGGAGCATCGGCGCGCAGGCCGTGTCGAAGGCGAGGCCGGTGCCGACCGCGGCGGGCAGCAGCAGGTCCGTGTGGCGGGCGACCGGCGCGAAGGCGCTGTCGGCGACCGTGACGACGGTCAGACCGGCGGCGCGCGCGTACTCCAGGGCGTCCACGACCTCGCGCGGATGGCGCGGCAGCGCGAAGCACAGCAGGGTGCTCGCGCCCGCGCGCACGGCGGCGTCGACGCGGTCGGTGAGCATCGTGCCGCCCTCGTCGAGCAGCCGGACGTCGGGGTGCACCTTGCGGGCGAAGTAGGCGAAGCCGGCGGCCTGCGCGGACGCGGCCCGCAGGCCGAGGACCGGCAGCGGCCGGGAGGCGGCGAACAGCCGCCCCGCGCGCACCACGGGCCCGGGGTCGGCCAGCACCGCGGCGAGGTGCCGCAGGTTGTCGATCTCCGCCTGCACGGCCTGCTGGTACTCGTTGTACGTGTCCGCGCCGCGCGCTGCCGGGGCGGGCGCCACCTCGCGCAGGTGCTTGCGCAGCGCCGGATAGCCGTCGAAGCCGAGCGCGACCGCGAAGCGGGTCACCGAGGGCTGGCTGACCCCGGCCAGTTCGGCGAGTTCGACGCTGGAGAGGAAGGGCGCGTCCCCGGCCCGGCGCACCATGCAGTGCGCGATGCGCCGCTGGGTGGGGGTCAGGCGGTGCCCCTCGAAGAGCTTCTGAAGGCGGGCCGCGGTGCCGGTGGCGGCGCCGGGTCCGGCCGGGGACGCTCCCTCGGTCCCCGTGCCCGCCGCCGTGCCGCCGCGGTCCTCGCCGCCACCGTCCCCGCTCATCGCTTCCTCCCGGCCGTACTCGCGGCCGTGCTCCCGGCCCACTCGATATTCACTCCCCTATGACTCTGCATGACCATATACAGACCGGCAAGGGACGAGGCCACCGCCGTCCGGCTGAACCGCCCCGGCGGGACGGCCCTGCCGCGCGCCCCGTCACACCCGTACGGCCGAACCCCGCTCGCTCAGCCGCGGCTCGCACAGCATCCGCTTGCGCCGCACCCGGCGGCCCTCGATCGCCGCCACCGCCAGCCGGGCCGCCTCCTTGGCGATGCCCGCGAGTCCCCAGTCCAGGGTGGTCAGGGGCGGGGTGAGCACCCGGGAGACCGGGTGGTCGTCGAAGCCGACCACCGAGACGTCCCGGCCGACCGTCAGCGACGCCTCGGCCGCCGCCGCGTAGACGCCGTACGCGATCGAGTCGGAGAAGCAGAACACCGCCGTCGGGGCCGCCCCGCCCAGCACGCGCCGCGCGACCGCCGTCGCCTCGCCCAGCTCCTGGGCGCACGGCAGGACTTCGGCCGCGATGCCGAGCCGCCCGGCGGCCTCCCGCACATAGACGTCGGCGGGCCGGTCCGGGGTGGAAGGGCCGGTCGGCGTCAGGACGGTGACCCGCCGGTGGCCGAGCCGCACCAGGTACTCCAGTACGGCGTCGATGCCGGCGCGGTTGTCGAACAGCACCTCGCCCGCGGTACGGGCGCGGCGCAGCGAGTCGCCGACGGACACCACCGGCACCGCCTCGGCGATCTTCGCCCAGCCCGCCGCCGACGGGTCGACCGGCGACACCAGCAGGCCGTCCACCCGCTGGTCGTGCAGCTGCTTGGCCAGGGCGAGTTCGCGCTGCGGGTCGCCGCCCGCGTCGAGGATGAGCGCGTACCGGTCGCCCGCGAGCAACTCCCGCCCTATCGCCGCCATCAGCTGCTGCTGCCACAGGTCCTGGAGGTCGCCGGCCAGTACGCCGACCATGCTGGTGCGGCCGCCGGCCAGGGCGCGGGCGATCGGGTCCGCCTCGTAGCCGAGTTCGGCGGCGGCCCTGCGCACCCGTTCCTCGGTCTCCTTGGAGACGTGCGTGCCGCGCAGGGCGTAGGAGACGGCCGCGGTGGAGAGTCCGGTGGCCTCGGCCACTTCGCGGAGGGTGGTGCGCTTGCTGGGCCTGGCCATGCCGGAAGCCTACCCAAGGGCCCGCGCGGCGCCCCGCGTGCGCGGCGCCGCGACCGCCGTCGCGCACGCGTGCCCGCCCCCGCGCTTCCCTTGACAGCCGCCCTGGTTAATCGCTTCACTGAATCGCATCACTGAAGCGGTTAACCTCCTCGGTCCACTCGATCCACGGGAGGCAGCCCGTGCCCACCGACGTCCACCAGCACTACTGGCCACCGCAGTTCACCGAGCTGCTGCGCACCCGCCGCGCACCGCCCCGCCTGGACGGCTGGACGCTCCACCTGCCCGGCGAACCCCCGTACGCCGTCGACCCCGCCGGCCACGACCTCACCGCCCGCACGGAACTGGCCCGCGCCGACGGGCTCGACCGGGCCCTGGTCTCCCTCTCCAGCCCCCTCGGCATCGAACACCTGCCGCCCGCCGAAGCCGCCCCGCTCCTCGACGCCTTCCACGACGGCGCCCTCGCCCTGCCCGCCCCCTTCGGCGTCTGGGCCTCCCCCTGCCTGGCCGACCCCGACCCCGCGCCCGTCGAACGCCTGCTGCGCCGCGGCTGCGCCGGCCTCCAACTCCCCGCCACCGCCCTGCTCGACGCCGCCGGATGGGCGTACTGCGCCCCGCTCGTCGACGCCGCCGTACGCCACGACAAGCCCCTGTTCGTCCACCCCGGAGCCGCTCCGGCGCCCGCACCCTCCGGTCCCCCGTGGTGGCCGGCCCTGGTCCCCTACCTCCACCAGCTGCACGCCTCCTGGTTCGCCTTCCGCGCCTTCGGCCGGCCGCGCCACCCGCGCCTGCGCGTCTGCTTCGCCGCCCTCGCGGGCCTCGCCCCGCTGCACGGCGAGCGGCTGACGGCCCGCGGCGGCCGGGACCGCGGCCGCGTGGACCCCGGCGTCTTCCACGAGACCTCCTCCTACGGCACCCGCGCCGTGGACGCGGTCGTCCGCGCCGCCGGCATCGACGTCGTCGTCAGCGGCAGCGACCGCCCGTACGCCGTCCCCGTCCTGCCCGACCTGGGCGCCGCCGCCGTACACGCCCTGCGTACCGCCAACCCCGCCCGCCTCCTCGGCCCGGCGCAAGGAGCCCGCCCATGACCCACGCCCCCGCAACGTTCGCACCGCACGACGCCCCCGAGCCCTTCGCCGCCCTGCCCGACCGCAACCTCGGCAAGCGCGAACTGCGGTCGCTCGTCGAACGGCTGGCCGCCACCCCCGGCCTCTGGCGCGGCGAGGTCGCCTTCTCCGACGCCGAGCGGCACTACACCTCCCTGCACCGCGACGCCTACGTCGACGTCTGGCTGCTGTGCTGGACCCGGCAGAACGACACCGGCTGGCACGACCACGACCTGTCCTCCGGCGCGGTACGCGTCGTCCAGGGCGTCCTGACCGAGTCCAACCCGCGCATCGGCGGCGCGCACCTGGCCACCGCCGTCGGCGCCGGCGCCTCCTTCTGCTTCGGCCCCGACCACATCCACCGCCTGACCGGCGCCACCGACGACGCGGTCTCCCTGCACGCCTACTCGCCGCCCCTGTGGCGGCTCGGCCAGTACGCCATCACGGACGACGGCCTGATGCGCCGGATCTCCGTCTCGTACGCCGACGAACTGCGCCCCCTGGAGCCCGCCGCCCGCGCCGACACCCGCGCGCCCGCGCCCGTCACCGGAACCGGCCGCGGCACTTTTCCCGGCCCCGGGTATTGATTTTCCCATTCACCGGCATCAATCCTGCATGAACCCATACAGCCGATGCGCGGAAGAGGGCAGCCGATGGTGGCAGTGGTGGAACAGCGCTCGATCGACGTCGTCCCGGACGACGAACGCCACGGCACGCCCGTCAGCCAGTTCACG
This sequence comes from Streptomyces sp. NPDC017529, assembly GCF_044329785.1. NCBI lineage: Bacteria > Bacillati > Actinomycetota > Actinomycetes > Kitasatosporales > Streptomycetaceae > Streptomyces > Streptomyces sp. NPDC017529. The sequence continues at coordinate 215,465 of NZ_JBIRJY010000009.1, read as the reverse complement.
CTCTGGCTCGGCGCCAACCTCCAGATCACCGCCGTCGTCACCGGAGCGCTGGCCGTCGTCTTCGGTGCCAACGCCTTCTGGTCCCTGACCGGCCTGCTGCTCGGCAACCTCCTCGGCGGCGCGGTCATGGCGCTGCACTCCGCCCAGGGCCCGCGCCTCGGCCTGCCGCAGATGATCACCTCGCGGGCCCAGTTCGGGGTGCGCGGCGCCGTCGTACCCCTGGCGCTGGTCGTCGTCATGTACATCGGGTTCTTCGCCAGCGGCACGGTGCTGGCCGGGCAGGCGGTCGGCCAGCTGACGCACCTGGGCGACACTCCGGGCATCGTCGTCTTCGCCGCGGTGACGGCCGTCGCCGCCGCCGTCGGCTACCGGCTCATCCACCTGCTGGGCCGGGTGGCCGGCGTCGTGTGCGCGCTGGCCTTCCTCTACCTCGGCGCCCGCCTGCTGGAGCGCGTCGACCTGGCCGTACTCCTGCACGACCGGTCCTTCTCCTTCCCGCTCTTCCTCCTCGCCGTCTCGCTGTCCGCCTCCTGGCAGCTGGCCTTCGGCCCGTACGTCGCCGACTACTCCCGCTACCTGCCCCGGCACACCTCCACCCGCGCCACGTTCTGGTGGACGCTCTCCGGCTCCGTCCTCGGCTCGCAGTGGTCGATGACCTTCGGGGCGCTCGCCGCCGCGGCGGCGCCGGCCGCCTTCGTCGGCCACGAGGTCTCCTACGTGGTCTCCCTGGGCGGCACCGGCCTGACGGCCTCGGCGCTGTACTTCGTCATCGCCCTCGGCAAGCTCACCATCAACGTCCTGAACACCTACGGCGGCTTCATGTCGCTGGTCACCAGCGTCAGCGGCTTCCGAGGCCGGCGACGCCTCACCCCGCGCGGGCGCACCGCCTACATCACCGGCATCATGCTGGCGGGCACCGCCGTGGCCCTGCTGGGCAAGGACTCCTTCCTCACCTCGTTCAAGGACTTCCTGCTGTTCCTGCTGACCTTCTTCACCCCGTGGTCGGCGATCAACCTCGTCGACTACTACCTGATCTCCAAGGAGCGCTACGACATCCCGGCGCTCAGCGACCCGGCCGGGCGCTACGGCGCCTGGAACGGCAAGGCCCTGTCCGTGTACGCCCTCGGGGTGCTGGCCCAGTTCCCCTTCCTCGCGACCCACTTCTTCACGGGACCGCTGGTGGAACGGCTCGGCGGCGCGGACGTCTCCTGGCTCGTCGGCCTCGCCGTCCCCGCCGTCCTCTACCTGGCCGTCACCCGCCGGGGCACCGGCCCCTCGGCGGCCGCGGATACGGGGGCTAGCCCTACCGCGCGGCCCGTCCCGCGGCCGTAATCTCGGTGCATGGCCACTCATGACCCCGAGCTGAGGAAAGAACTCGACGCGACCCTCCAGACGCGCAAGGAGCTGGGGCCGGAGTACGAGTCGGAGCTCGTCGACGCCTTCCTGGAGAAGCTCGACAAGAACGTCGACCAGCGCGTGCGCAGGCAGTTCGCCCAACAGCAGATGCAGGTGGCGCGCGGCGCGCAGCCGCCCTCGTCACGGAGCGCGTCCGGCGGCAGCGGCTACGGCGAGCGCTTCGGCTTCGCCACCGTCTCGCTGGTCCTCGCGGTCCCGCTGTCGGCGATCGGCGCGGTCAACGAGGGCCTCATCGGGCTGATCGTCACCTGGGCCGGCATATTCGGCGTGAACGCGGTGCACACTTCCGGCTTCCTCAAGCTCTCCCGGGCAGACCGCAAGCAAGGGGCGGACGGCTGGGACTGAGCGGAGGGTCGGGACTGAGCGGACGGTTCGGGCCGAGCGGGCGGGGGGACGCCCGGTGCCGGGTGCCCGCCGTTCCCGGTCCGCGTGGTGGTGCGGAGACCGCCGTACCTCGGCCGAAGCCGGGTCGGGACGACGGCGGTCCCCGCAAAGGACGCGGTCCGGGCCGGGGCCCGCGCGTCGCGTCCAGGCGATCCGCGGAGGTCCGGGAGCCGCTCCGGAGTTCCGTATCGCCACCACCCACCACTGTGCCGGGCCAGTGTTAAGCCCGTGCTGCGAGCACGTGACGCATACGTACACCTTGCGGCGGCCGCCCGTTTCCTGACGGACACTTGACGCCGGCTGTCCTCGGCGCCGTGCACCGCACGCCCCGTGTGCCCCGAACGCCCCGCTCAGCCCTGCTTGGCCTCGCGCGCCAGGAAGGCGAGCAGGTCCTGCCGGCTCACCACGCCCTTCGGCTTGCCCTCGACGAGCACGATCGCCGCGTCCGCCTTCTCCAGGACCGCCATCAGGTCGCCGACCGGCTCGCCCGAGCCGACCTGCGGCAGCGGCGGGCACATGTGCTTCTCCAGCGGGTCCGCGAGCGACGCGCGCTGTGCGAACAGCGCGTCCAGCAGCTCCCGCTCCACGACCGAGCCGACGACCTCCGCCGCCATCACGTCCGGGTGCCCGGCGCCCGGCTTGACGATCGGCATCTGCGAGACGCCGTACTCGCGCAGCACGTCGATGGCCTCGCCGACCGTCTCCTCGGGGTGCATGTGGACCAGCGAGGGCAGCGCGCCCTCCTTGTGCCGCAGCACGTCGCCGACCGACGCCGCGGGCCCGGCGTCCTCCAGGAAGCCGTAGTCGGCCATCCACTCGTCGTTGAAGATCTTGCTGAGGTAGCCGCGCCCGCTGTCCGGCAGCAGGACGACCACCACGTCGTCCGGACCGAGCCGCTCGGCGACCTCCAGGCCCGCCACGACCGCCATGCCGCAGGAGCCGCCGACCAGCAGCCCCTCCTCCTTGGCCAGGCGCCGCGTCATCTGGAAGGCGTCCTTGTCCGAGACCGCCACGATCTCGTCCGCGACCGTACGGTCGTAGGCGCTCGGCCAGAAGTCCTCACCGACGCCCTCGATCAGGTACGGGCGGCCCGAGCCGCCGCTGTAGACCGAGCCCTCCGGGTCGGCGCCGACGACCTTGACCCGGCCCTCGCTCGCCTCCTTCAGGTACCGGCCGGTGCCGCTGATCGTGCCGCCGGTGCCCACGCCCGCGACGAAATGAGTGATCTTTCCCTCGGTCTGTTCCCACAGCTCGGGACCGGTCGTCTCGTAGTGCGAACGCGGGTTGTTCGGGTTGCTGTACTGGTCCGGCTTCCAGGCACCCGGCGTCTCGCGGACCAGCCGGTCGGAGACGTTGTAGTACGAGTCGGGGTGCTCGGGGTCCACCGCCGTGGGGCAGACCACGACCTCGGCCCCGTACGCCCGCAGCACGTTGATCTTGTCGGTCGACACCTTGTCCGGGCAGACGAAGATGCACTTGTAGCCCTTCTGCTGGGCCACGATCGCCAGGCCCACCCCGGTGTTTCCCGAGGTCGGCTCCACGATGGTGCCGCCGGGCCGCAGCTCGCCCGACTGCTCGGCGGCCTCGATCATCCGCACGGCGATCCGGTCCTTCACGGACCCGCCCGGGTTGAAGTACTCCACCTTCACCAGGACGGTCGCCTGGATCCCTCGGGTGACGTTGTTGAGCTTCACCAGCGGGGTGTCGCCGACGAGCTCGATCATGGATTCGTAAAACTGCACGGTGGTCTCCGCGGTCGGGGGCACGCTGTCCTGCGCCCATCCGACCAGCCTATTGCCCGTCCTTCGCCTCGTCCGTGCGCGTTGCGCGGCCCGTCCTGCGGGGCACCACCTTGTTGTACCGCTATTCGTTCCAGCCGCCGCGGCTTCCCGAACCCGCCGCCGAGCCCACCGCCACCACCACTCCACCCTCACTTCCGTCTCCAAGTCCCACTCACTCACGCACGCACTGCACGGGGAGGTGCCCGGCCTATGCCGATGACGATGTCCAGGGCGAGGGTGGCACGGCGGATCGCCGCCGCCGCCGCGATGGGGGGCGGCGGGATCGGTCTGCTCGGCGTGGCCGGCGTCGGCCTGCTGCTGACCGAGGTCCGCCTCGCCCGCCGTACGGTCGGCGGCTCCAGCGAGGTCCCGCCCAGCGCGGACGGCCGCTACGGCTCCGCCTTCGCCCACCGCACCGACCGCCCGCCCCTGCGCCTGGGCTTCCTGGGCGACTCGACGGCGGCCGGCCAGGGCGTCCACCGGCCCCGCCAGACGCCGGGCGCGCTGCTCGCCTCCGGCCTCGCCGCCGTCGCCGAACTCCCGGTCGACCTGCGCAACGTGGCGCTGCCCGGCGCCCAGTCCGACGACCTCGACCGGCAGGTCTCCCTCGTCCTCCAGGGCCCGGGGCCCGCGCCCGACGTCGCCGTCATCATGATCGGCGCCAACGACGTCACCCACCGCATGCCGCCGGCCCGTTCGGTGCGCCTGCTGTCCGAGGCGGTCCGCCGGCTGCGCGGGGCCGGCTGCGCCGTGGTCGTCGGCACCTGCCCCGACCTGGGCACCATCGAGCCGGTCTACCAGCCGCTGCGCTGGGTCGCGCGCCGCCTGTCCCGGCAGCTCGCCGCCGCCCAGACCATAGGGGTGGTGGAGAACGGCGGCCGTACGGTCTCGCTCGGCGACCTCCTGGGCCCCGAGTTCGAGGCCCGCCCCCGCGAGCTGTTCGGCCCCGACAACTACCACCCGTCCGCCGAGGGCTACGCCACCGCCGCGATGGCCGTCCTGCCCACCCTCTGCGCCGCGCTCGGCCTGTGGCCCGAAGCGGAACACCCCGAGCCGCACCGCCGCGAGGGCATCCTCCCGGTGGCCGAGGCGGCCGCCCAGGCCGCCGACGAGGGCGGTACGGAGGTCGCCGCCACGCGGGCCCCCTGGGCCCTGCTCAAGCACCGGCGCCGCCGCCAGATTCCGACCACCGACCCGGCGCGAACCACGGCACCGGCGCCGCAGGGCGAATGACCCGGCGGCCCTGCGCGGTAAGCACCCGCTTAGAAAAGAGTCCCGCATCACAAGCCCTGCCCCGTGACCTGCGCCCTACGTCCGGGTAACTTCCCCCACAGCCCTGCCAGTCTTCCTTTGGAGCCGTCATGCCCGAAGCCGTGATCGTTTCTGCCGCCCGTTCCCCGATCGGCCGCGCCTTCAAGGGCTCCCTGAAGGACGTGCGCCCGGACGACCTGACCGCCGAGATCATCAAGGCGGCGCTGGCCAAGGTCCCCGCACTGGACCCGAAGGACATCGACGACCTGATGCTGGGCTGCGGCCTGCCCGGCGGCGAGCAGGGCCACAACCTGGGCCGGATCGTCGCCGTGCAGATGGGCATGGACCACCTGCCCGGCTGCACGATCACCCGCTACTGCTCGTCCTCCCTCCAGACGACCCGGATGGCGCTGCACGCCATCAAGGCGGGCGAGGGTGACGTCTTCGTCTCGGCCGGGGTGGAGACCGTCTCGCGGTCGGTGAAGGGCAGCTCGGACGGCATGCCCGAGACCCACAACCCGCTGTTCGCCGACGCCGAGGCGCGGACGGCCGCCCGCGCCGAGCAGGAGGGCGCCGGCTGGCACGACCCGCGCGAGGACGGCCTGCTGCCCGACCCGTACATCGCGATGGGGCAGACCGCCGAGAACCTGGCGCGGGCGAAGGGCGTCACCCGCCAGGACATGGACGAGTTCGGCGTACGGTCCCAGAACCTCGCCGAAGAGGCGATCAAGAACGGCTTCTGGGAGCGCGAGATCACCCCGGTGACCACCCCGGACGGCACGGTCGTCAGCAAGGACGACGGCCCGCGCGCGGGCGTCACCCTCGAAGGCGTACAGGGCCTCAAGCCGGTCTTCCGGCCCGACGGCCTGGTGACGGCCGGCAACTGCTGCCCGCTCAACGACGGCGCGGCGGCCCTCGTCGTCATGTCCGACACCAAGGCCCGCGAGCTGGGCCTGACGCCGCTGGCGCGGATCGTCTCCACCGGCGTCAGCGGCCTGTCGCCGGAGATCATGGGGCTCGGCCCGGTGGAGGCGTCCAAGCAGGCCCTGCGGCGCGCGGGCCTGGGCATCTCCGACATCGACCTGGTGGAGATCAACGAGGCGTTCGCCGCCCAGGTGATCCCCTCGTACCGCGACCTGGGCGTCGACCTGGACCGGCTGAACGTCAACGGCGGCGCGATCGCCGTCGGCCACCCCTTCGGCATGACCGGCGCCCGCATCACCACCACGCTGATCAACTCCCTCCAGTGGCACGACAAGCAGTTCGGCCTGGAGACGATGTGCGTGGGCGGCGGCCAGGGCATGGCCATGGTCATCGAGCGCCTGAGCTGATCCGGGCCGCGGGGGGGGGGCCCCCCCGGGGGGGGGGGCCCCCCCCCCCCCCCCCGCCCCCCCCCCCCCCCCCGGGCCCCCCCCCCCCCCCGGGGGGGGGGGGGCCCCCCCC
>NZ_JBIRJY010000009.1:0-209181 GCF_044329785.1 Streptomyces sp. NPDC017529 | reverse complement strand
CCTGGCGGGGTGTGTCTGGTGGGGGGGGGGGGGGTGCGGGGCCGGCGCTTGTGAAGCCGCGGGCGGGGGGGCGGGGGGGGGGGGGGGGCCCCCCCGGGGGGGGGGGGGCCCCCCCGCCACCGGGCCAGGACGGCCGGCCGCCCGGCGGACGCTGCACGCTTCCGTGACGGTGCGTGCCCGTACGCCCCCCATGAGCGCCCCACCCGCACCCTGCGTCCCAACTGGCGTACGCAGAGCGACAGTCCGTGACCTGGATCACCGGTTCACAAGATCGCTACCAAATCTCCCCCAGGATTGTGACCAAACCCCTCGGAGCACCACTCCCCCGCAGGTCAGCGCGGTGTCACCCAAATGCACCAGGTCCAAATCCCCGTCCTTCACAGGCCCTGAGGCACTGGGCCCGGTCGCCGACAACCGGCAGGCTGATGTAGGAAGTCGGGGGACATTCTGCTAATGGGAGTACGTCAGTGAGCGCCATCACTCTTGCCCTGCTGCTGGCCGCGGCGGTCGCCGTGACCCTGGGAGCGGCCGCCCTGTACACCGCCCACGCGCTGCGCCGCCAGGTCACCGAGCTGCGCGCCGAACTCCTCGCCGCGCACGCCGAGGCGCGCTCCGAGGCCCGTGCGCAGGCCGCCGCGATCCCCGCCGCCCGCGCCGCCCCGGCCGCCGAGACACGGCTCGCCGACATACGGGCGGCCGTCGCCGACGCGCTGGCCGAGGAGCGGGAGCGCGAACTGGCCGAGGCCCGCGCCTTCTGGGCCGCCCAGGAGGCCCGGGACGCCGCCGACGCCCCGTCCCTGCTGGGCCCGCTGGACGGCGGCACCGACTTCGACGCGCACGAGCGGCTGGACGACCCGTTCTTCCTGCCCCGGCAGGCGGACCTGGCCGGCCTGGAGGCGCTGCTCGGCCCGGACGCGCCGCACGAGGCGGACGCCCTGGAGCCGGTGGACGCGCTGGAGAGCGAGCCGGTCGAGGAGACCGAGTCCGCCGAGCTGGCCGCCGCCCGCCGGCGCCACCCCTCGCACCCCGACTTCACCCCGTCCCCCGCCATCGGGGACCACGAGCGCACCGTGACGCGCCTGGAGGAGCTGGCCCGCGACCGCACCCCGCTCGCGGACGTCCGCCCCGGCCCGCTCGGCACCCTGGACGTCTACGTCTTCACCGACGGCACCACGATCTGCATGACCCCCGGCCACCGGGAGACCGCCGAGCGCGTCGCCACGGCCCTGCGCGAGGGCAGCGCCCCGGTCCTCCTGGGCGGCTCCGGCATCTCCGGCGCCTACGCCCTGACCTTCTCCTGGGGCCCCGCCACCGCCGACAGCGTCTACATCCTCGCGGACCGCGTCATCGCGTCCCTCTGAGGATCCGGCCGGAAGCGGCCGTTCCCCGGGGGGCCTCAGCAGCGCGCCGCGGCCCCCCGCACCAGCTCCACCGCCGCCGCGAGTTCCCGCTCGTCCCCCGCGGCGCGCACCGCCTCCGCCAAGTCGTGCCCGGCCACCGCCACTTGGTCACCGACCGCGAACATCCCGGCGTCCGGCAGCTCGTACGGCTCCCGGGCCGGGAACTCGACCCGCTGCGCCCTCGCCGCCAAGTCGCGCGCGAGCGCCAGCGCTTCGGCCGCGCGACCGCGCGCCAGGGTGCTCTGCGGCAGCGCCCTCAGGCGGTCGGCGAGGGCGTCTACGGCGGTTTGCAGGGGCGTCACGTCAAGCACAGGCCGAGCTTATGCGCCACTCCCGGGTGGTTGCCAACACCCCAACGGTCAGGCACGGTGGGCTGAAGGACCAGCATCGAACGCGTCCGGAGGCGCCGATGTCTCAACTCTTCTCCGAAGAGACCCACCGGAACCTGCTCTCCCGCATCCCCCACTGCACCGGCCGCGAAGTCTCCGACTGGCTTCGCACCGTAGATGAAGGCCCCGCTCTCTTCCGCTTCGAGGAGAAGGTCAGCTGGCTCCGGGGCGAGCACAACCTCGCTTACGGCCACGCCAAGGCGATCGTCCACGAGTACGACCTCAGGCGCGCGGCGCGCAAGTTCTGACCCGTGCCCGCCGAAAACACCGAAGGGCCCGTGGGAAGCTCCCCACGGGCCCTTCGTCACGTCACGTCACCGTGCCGGACGCCGGGGCGTCAGTCCCTCAGGATCGAGATCAGCCGCAGCAGCTCGGTGTAGATCCACACCAGGGTCACCGTCAGGCCGAACGCGGCCAGCCAGGACTCCTCGCGCGGCGCGCCGTACGCGATGCCGTCCTCGACCTGCTTGAAGTCCAGGGCCAGGCAGAGCGCGCCGAGGACGACGCCGACCACGCCGAACAGGATGCCCAGGCCGCCGCTGCGGAAGCCGAGGCCGTCACCGCCGCCGAAGGCCATGAACAGCACGTTGACGAACGACAGCAGCACGAAGCCGAGCATCGCGATCATCAGGAACCGCGTGAAGCGGGCGGTCACCCGCACGATGCGGGTCTTGTACGCGACGAGCATGGCGACGAAGACCGCCATCGTGCCCATCACGGCCTGCATGGGCGCGCCGCTGAGCTTCGGGATGTCGTTGATCGCGCCGCTGAGCGCGCCGAGGAACAGGCCCTCGAACGCGGCGTAGGTCAGGATCAGGGCCGGCGAGGGCTTGCGCTTGAAGGACTGGACGAACGCCAGCACCATCGCGATCAGCCCGGCGGCGACGGCGAAGCCGAGGCTCTTGGTCAGGAAGATCCAGCCGACGGCCGCACCGGCGATCACCGTGCCGAGCGTCATGCCGGTGCGCAGCACGACGTCGTCCATCGTCATCGGACGGGTCTGCGGCGTGTACTGCGGCGCCTGGGTGCCCTGCGCGTACGCGTCGGCGGGGCCCTGGGCGTACGGGTTCGTTCCGGCGTAAGGGTTCGCTGCGGGGCCCCCGGCCTGCGGCGGCGCGTTGAAGCCCGCGTAGCCGTTGTTGTCGCGGCTGAACCCCCGTCGCGAGAAGACCGGGTTGCTGCTCCTCATCTCACTCCTCCATGGCCGCGGGGCGCGGCCTTCCCACAAGGGTAATAGCTTGGCAAAAGGACGTTCTAGTTCTTGAGCAGGATCTTCACCCGAACCGTGAGTGACCGGTCCCGCACGCGAACGACGTCCGGTTGATCTCCCCTGTAGGACGTACGAGGGGCCGCGAAGGTGCCCGGACGCCGCCGAGGGACCGCACGCGGGTGGCGCGCGGTCCCTCGGCGGTTCGCTCCGGCCGGTGCCCGGCCGTCAACGGATCACTGGTTGTTCGTGCCGTTCTGGGAGAGCAGCGGCAACTTGTCGATGAGGTGCGACAGCGCCTGGTCCTCCTGGGACTCCGTCGAGTTCTCGACACACTGCTGGTGCTGGTCCGAGGACAGGATGTCCTGCACGCCGACGTTGACCAGGGCCACGATGTTCTGCACGTTCGTGATCGGCACACCGATGCACAGCTTGTTCAGCGAGTCGCCGATGAGCGTGGCGTCCGGGCTCATGTCGCCCTCGGTGCCGCCGTTGCCGAACGCCTGGGCCGAGTGGTTGCCGTTGGCAGTCCCGGTCCTGCGGTCGTCCCCCACCGCCATGGCCTGCGGAACCGCAGCCGCGGAGATACCGATCAGAGACGCGGCAACCGCCACGCTCGCCATCATCTTGTTCATCTCGAAACCCCTTCAGGAAATGAACTCCCATGTCGAAGGGAGCCCTGTAAGCAACAACCCGCCACGGCCGGGAAAGTTGCGCATCATCACCCGAACAGATCGACATTCCAGTTCACGGACCTGTTATTCCACTCTTCCGAGCCGGCCGCCGGGAGCCGGTTACGGAGTTGATTCTCCCGGTACGCCGAATTCCGAAAGCGCAGGATCTCCCGCAGGCCCGCCGCCCGCGTGGCCGCGATACGCCAGAAAAGGCGGCAAAGGGCCCGCGGCGCCGGTCGGCGGCACCACGGGCCCTGGCCCCGGTCACGCAGCGACGGAGTGGCTCACTCGTTGTTGGTGCCGTTCCCGGACAGCACCGGGAGCTTGTCGATGAGGTGCGACAGCGCCCCGTCGCCCTGGACCTGGGACGAATTCTCGACACACTGCTGGGTCTGGTCCGAGGACAGGAGGTCCTGCACACCGATGTTGACCAGACCCACGACGTTCTGCACGTCCTGGATCGGCACCGCGATGCAGGGCTTGTTGAAGGAGCCCTGGATGAGCGCGAACTGCGGGCTCATGTCCCCCTGCGTGGAGAAGTTGCCGTAGGTCTGGGCCGCACCGTTGCCGTTGATCGTGCTGACGCTACGGCCGTCACCGACGGCCGCCGCCTGCGGGGCGGCGGCGGCCGCGATACCGACAAAGGAAGCAGCCGTGGCCGCTGTTGCCAGCGCCTTCTTGATCATGTTTGATCCTTCGCGTTTCGGGATGCCCTTTACCCGGGGCAGTCTGAACAACTCGGTGTGACGAGCTTGGTTTTGCTACATCACTCAAATGATTTGGCGCACAACCGACCGGGACGGCCGTATTCGTGGCGGCTGTCGCACCTGCCGTCCGGTCCCTTCGCGACGCCCCGGGAATCGGCCGCGCTCCGCCCGCCGCACCACACGGCGGCGACATCTACTTACCGGACGGCTTGGCCACCTCGATGCCCTTGAGCGGCGGCGAGGATTCGGTGACGTCCCCCACGGTGTGCAGCAATTTCGCGGTGGCGCGGGACTCCTGCAGTTCGGTGGTCGTGTTCTCGACGGTCTTGACCACCGGGTCGAGCTGCCGGCCGTCCAGCTGCTTGTTGGTCAGGGCGTCCGCAAGGCCACCGTTCAGGCTGAAACTCGGCACCTTCCCCGGGGCGCCGGCGAAAGCGGGCGACGCCGCGGCCAGGGCCATGGCGGAACCGGCCAGAAACACAGCGGTCTTCGCGTACTTCACTTTCAGCTGTCCTTTCCTGAGCGGTGATGTCCCCGCGGTAGCGCACCGCGCTCCCATTACCGGCACTGCCCGGATCACCGCTTTGTTTCAGTGATTAACGAGACCGGCCCAAAAGGGAAACACCGACGGCTTCGCGCCCTGCCCGGCCCCTCGAACGGCGAGCGGCCCCGGCACGCTTGGCTGGCGCGCCGGGGCCTTTCGCTTCATCCTCTGCTACCCGTCCGACGCGGTACGTCAGTCGTTGACGCAGGTGTTGCCGAACGCCGGGTTCAGCAGCCCGATGATGTCGATCGAGTTCCCGCAGAGGTTGACCGGGATGTGGATCGGAATCTGGAGGACGTTGCCGGAGAGGACGCCGGGAGAGTTCTGGGCGGCGCCCGAGGTACCCGCGTCGGCGAACGCCGGAGCGGCGGCCCCGGCCACCATGAGCGTTCCAGCAGCGACTGCGGCAACCTTCGCGTACTTCACTTTCAGCCCTTTCCGCAGCGGAGTCCGAAACGGTCACGTCCTTCGTGCCGCACGGGCGCCCTCACGAATGCCCGTAACACCGCTACCAATATTCGTAACGATTCGGCCGCGCCGACGAAACCCTTGCGAAGTCGATTTTCACGAGGAATCGCCCGGATGGTTCAGCGCGGGCCGGTATAGAAGAGTGGGGTAATGCGGGTACAGCTTGCGCTCTTTCACAAAGCGCTAAGGCCCGGGTCGTTCAGGAGGAGAGAACCGACGTCCCGGGCCTTTTGCAACGGTCCGGCTCAGCTGTTGTTGACGCCGTTTTCGGACAGCAGCGGGAGCTTGTCGATGATGTGCGACAGCGGCTGGTCACCCTGGGTCTCGGTCGAGTTCTCGACACACTGCTGGTTCTGGTCCGAGGACAGGATGTCCTGTACGCCGATGTTGACCAGGGCCACGATGTTCTGGACGTTGGTGATCGGGATGCCGATGCAGGGCTTGTTGAGCGTGCCCTCGATCAGGCTCAGCTGCGGGGACATGTCGCCCTCGGTGTCGGAGTTACCGAAAGCCTGCCCCGCGCCGTTGCCGTTGGCGGTCGACGTTCCGCGCCCGTCGCCGACCGCCATGGCCTGCGGAGCCGCCATGGCCGAGACGCCGACGATGGACGCAGCTACGGCCGTCGTGGCCAGGAACTTCTTGATCACGATTCACCCTTCTCGAAGCGGAGTGCCCGTTTCCGGAGCGTCCTGGACAACTCGCGTCCGCCAGTTCAGTTTCGCCGGTTCACCCGAATGCCACGAAACCGTAGACACATATCACCGCACTGCCGAGCGCCTGGAAGTGAGCATGGCAAAAACCCCGCAGAGGCCGGCCGCCCTGCGGGGCACTTTTGTGCGAAGACCATTGCACGGACAACGCGACGGCCGGCCGCGCCGCACGGCATGCGGTTCGCGAATACCTCTGCCACAATTTTCCGTACACGGATACCGGGCCGCCGTTCCGGAGCCGCCCGGGGAAAGGCCCGGCCGGTTCCGGACAGCAGGAAAGGCCCCGCGGCACACGGGGCCTTTCCCTGGTCTCAGCGGGTCGGCGGCGCGCCGCGCCGGCCGTCCCGCGAAAGCCGGCTCACTGCTCGACGTTGCCGATCGCCAGGCCGACCTTGGTGACGTTCTTCTTGTACTTGAACTTGTACGTGTCGTTGTCGTTGTACGTGTACGCCTTGTTGTCGTTGTACTCGTTGTGCTCCTTGTGCACACGGTCACAACGGAACTTGCCGTACTTGGCACCGCAGTTGTTACCGGCGGTGAGGCGCGGCGCGTCGTCCCCCCAGGACGCGGCGGAGGCCATGCCCGAGAGCGGGACGATGGCAAGGGCGGCGATGGCGACCGAGCCGGCGGTACGACCGATGAACTTGCGCATGCTTTCTCTCCTCGTGCGCAGAAATGTGACACCGGATGTCTACCGCGCCGTATGTGATCGAACACGCGGTGCCATGTGATATATCTGTTCGGGTCCGAAGTGCGACCATTTGCAGCACCAGCGTTTCCCCCCTGGAAATGCTTGCGCTATCTACAGCCCTGCGCATTCGCACCGTGCGCCGCACCGGCGCGAGCGGGCGCCGGTAGGACGGACGCCCCGCCCGGCACACTGGGCAAAGGCGGCGGCCCCGTCCCGGGAGGCCGGCCGCGTCCGGGCGCACACGTGGAGGAGCGATGTCCCAAGGCAGGCGGAACCTGACGATCACCACGGTCGTCGACGCCGGGGAGTGCGCGGTGCTCCGGGTTGCCGGGGAACTGGACGTGCACGCGGAGCGGGAGTTCCTGGACGAGTCCGGGGCCGTGATCGCGGCCGGGCACCGGTTCCTGGTGCTGGACCTCACCGCGCTGCGCTTCTGCGACTCCCGGGGACTGAACTGCCTGCTCGCCCTGGAGTGGCTGTGCCGGCGCATGCAGGGGAGGCTGCTGCTCGCCTCGCTGGGCGTGCGCGTCCTGCACGTCCTGCTGGTCACCCGTACCGTGGAGGCGCTGTCCTGCTTCCCGACCGTGGGCCACGCGCTGGCCGCCGTCCCGCCGGAGGTCCGCCCGGCCTGGCCGCCCGGTGGCGCGGCGTCCGACGGCGCGGCGCCCGGCGGCGGTGACGGCAGTGACGACGTCAAGACCGGTGACGGGGACGCGCACCGGCCGTACGATCGGGAACGGCCGCGCTGACACCTCCGGCCCCGCCGCGCCACGGCGTCCGGCCCTCATGTGCTGTGCCCGGAGCCGGACTTGAACCGGCACGGCCCGAAGGCCAGCGAGGTTTAAGCTCGCCGTGTCTGCATTCCACCATCCGGGCCTGGGATCCCCCATGCCGCCTCAAAGGGGGCAGCACGAGCCTAGCCCGCAGTACCGTCTGAACAGGGGTCCGTCTTCCCGAGGTTGTCTTATTTTATTGGCAACTGAGGGAGCATCAGCGGCTGGTACGGGCCTTCGGCACATGCCTGCGGCCCACCCCCGCCGTTCCGGCGGCCGCGGGTCCCCGTGTCCGGATTGACGGAAACTCGACGCCGTGCACACGCCCCCGCGAGCGCCCCCTCGGCGCCCTGCCGCCTCAGGGTCGCCGTCATACCCAGGGATGACCGACGGCCGGGCGGCTACCTCGCAGGCATGCCCCAGGACCCCCTCTGGGGCTGACGTTGGCGTACCGGACTCTCCCCCACGATGGAAAAGGCCGCGTCTCTCCGGCCCCGACGGTCCCGACGTTCGACAGGAGTCCCTTCCCGTGACCACCCCCCACACCGGCGTTCCCACCGCCACCCGCGCCACGGTGGCCGCACGCGCCACGGATCTCACCAAGGTCTACGGACAGGGCGAGACCCAGGTGGTCGCCCTGGATGCCGTGTCCGTGGAATTCCGGCAGGCCGAGTTCACCGCGATCATGGGCCCCTCCGGGTCCGGCAAGTCGACGCTCATGCACTGCATGGCCGGGCTGGACGCGATATCCCGCGGCTCGGCCGTGATCGGCGGTACCGAGCTGAACGGCCTGAAGGACAAGAAGCTCACGCAGCTGCGCCGCGACAAGATCGGCTTCGTCTTCCAGGCGTTCAACCTGCTGCCGACGCTGACCGCGCTGGAGAACATCACGCTGCCGATGGACATCGCGGGCCGCAAGCCCGACCGGCAGTGGCTGGACCGGGTCGTCGAGACCGTCGGCCTCTCGGGGCGGCTCAAGCACCGGCCCGGCCAGCTCTCCGGCGGCCAGCAGCAGCGCGTCGCGGTGGCCCGCGCGCTGGCCTCCCGGCCCGAGATCATCTTCGCCGACGAGCCCACCGGCAACCTCGACTCCCGCTCCGGCGCCGAGGTGCTGGGCTTCCTGCGCAACTCCGTACGCGAACTGGGCCAGACCGTCGTCATGGTCACCCACGACCCGGTCGCCGCCGCCTACGCGGACCGGGTCGTCTTCCTCGCCGACGGCCGGATCGTCGACGACATGGCCGACCCGACCGCCGACCGGGTGCTGGAACGCATGAAGGGCTTCGACGCCCGGGGCCGGGTCAGCTGACCCGTACCGGCAGCCAGCCCACCGCCCCACTCCCACAGGACCGACACATGTTCCGTACCGCCTTGCGCAACGTGCTCGCGCACAAGGCCCGGCTGCTGATGACCGTCCTCGCCGTCATGCTCGGCGTGGCCTTCGTCTCCGGCACCCTGGTCTTCACCTCCACCCTCTCCGACGCCACGCAGAACAGCTCGCAGAAGGGCTTCGACGGCGTCGACGTGGCCGTCCAGCCGCACCGCTCGGACGCCGCCGACGCCGACCCCGGCAAGGCCCCCGGGCTGAGCCAGGCCCTCCTCGACAAGGCCGGCAAGGTTCCCGGCGCGGCCGGCGCCACCGGCACCGTCGACGGGTTCACCGCCATCGCCGACAAGAAGGGCAAGCTGGCCGGCAACGGCGCCAGCTCCCAGGGCCGCAACTACTACCCCGGGCCGGACGGCAAGGACGCCCGCTTCCCGATGACGTCCGGGACCGCGCCCAGGGGGCCGAACCAGGTCGCCCTGGACTCCGGGACCGCGCAGAAGACCGGCTACAAGGTCGGCGACACCGTACGGCTGTCCGTCGACGGACCGGTCCGCGAGGCGAAGGTCTCCGGCGTCTTCACCACCGACGACGGCGCGGTCGCCGCGGGCGGCACCCTCGCGCTGTTCGACACCGCGACGGCGCAGCGGCTGTTCGCCGCGCCCGGCGAGTTCAGCGAGATCGACGTCAAGGCCGCGCCCGGCACGTCCCAGGACGCGCTGAAGGCGGCGGTCGACAAGGTGCTGCCGGACACCGCCGAGGCCGTCACCGGCAAGAAACTGGCCGACGACCAGGCCGAGATGATCGCCAAGAGCATGGACAGCATGAAGACCGGCCTGCTGGTCTTCGCCGGTATCGCGCTGTTCGTCGGCATCTTCATCATCGCCAACACCTTCACCATGCTCGTCGCCCAGCGCACCAAGGAACTGGCCCTGATGCGCGCCGTCGGCGCCAGCCGCCGCCAGGTCACCCGCTCGGTGCTCATCGAGGCGTTCGTGGTCGGCGCGGTGGCCGCCGTCACCGGCCTGCTGGCCGGCATCGGCATCGGCGCCGGACTGCGCGCGCTCACCGGCGCCCTCGGCACCGTTCCGGAAGGCCCGCTGGTCGTCGCCCCCTCCACCGTCGTCGTCTCACTGCTGGTGGGCACCGTGGTCACGGTGCTCGCCGCCTGGCTGCCGGGCCGCCGCGCCGCGAAGATCCCGCCGGTCGCCGCGATGAACAGCGTGCACGCGGCAGCCACCACGAAGTCCCTGGTGGTACGCAACGCCATCGGCGCGGTCCTGGCCGCGGCGGGCACCGCCTGCGTCCTGGGCGCCGTCGCCGTCGGCTCCGACGCGGGCAAGGCACTGATGAGCCTGGGCGCCGGGCTGCTGCTGATCGGCGTCTTCGTGCTGACCCCGCTGCTGTCCCGCCCCCTGATCGCGGCCGCCGCGCCCGTCCTGCGCGCCTTCGGCATCTCGGGCAAGCTGGCCCGGCAGAACGCGGTGCGCAACCCGCGCCGTACGGCCGCCACCGCCTCCGCCCTGATGATCGGCCTCACCCTGGTCACCGGCCTGACCGTGATCGCGGGCAGTGTCCAGAAGGGCGTCGACAAGATGGCGACCGACGCCCTGAAGGCGGACTACGTCGTCGGCATGGCCACCATGGGCCCGCTCTCCCCCGACGTGGCGAAGACCCTGGCGGCCGTCCCCGAGGTCACCGCCTCCAGCCCGCTGCGCAACGCCGCCGCCCGGATCGGCGGCGAGAGGGAGTCCCTGACCGGGGTCGACGGCAAGGCGATCGGCGAGCTGACGAACCTGAAGTTCACCGCGGGCTCCCTCGACGGGCTCGGCACCCCGAAGGCGAACCGGGCGGTCGTCGACAGCGGCACCGCCAAGCAGCACGGCTGGCAGGTCGGCTCGTCCTTCGAGACGACCTTCGAGGACGGCAAGAAGGGCCGGCTCACCGTCTCCGGCGTCTTCGAGGGCAGCGACATGCTGCGCGGCATCCTGCTCGACACCTCCGTGCTGGCCCCGCACCAGAAGCACGCCACCGACATGCGGGTGATGGTCAAGACCAAGGGCGGTGCGACCGACGCCACCAAGGACGCCCTGGTCGAGGCGCTCGGCAAGAACCCGGCGATCTCCGTCCAGGACAAGAAGGACGTGTCCGAGGGCATCGCGAAGATGATCAACCTGATGCTGAACATGCTCTACGGGCTGCTCGCCATGGCGGTGGTCGTCGCGGTGCTCGGCGTGGTCAACACCCTGGCCATGTCGGTCTTCGAACGGTCGCAGGAGATCGGGATGCTGCGGGCCATCGGGCTGGACCGGGCCGGCATCAAGCGGATGGTGCGGCTGGAGTCGCTGGTGATCGCGCTGTTCGGCGGGGTCCTCGGCATCGGCTTGGGCGTCTTCTTCGGCTGGGCGGCCGGTGAGCTGATCGGCAGCTCGATGGCCACCTACGAGCTGGTGCTCCCGTGGGGCCGTATGGGCATCTTCCTGGCGCTCGCCGCGGTGGTCGGGATGCTGGCCGCGCTGTGGCCGGCCCGCCGCGCCGCGCGGCTCGACATGCTGGCGTCCATCAAGGCCGAGTAGCGGCCGGCGCGACGCGAGAACCCCGGTGCCAGGGCCGCTTCGAGCGGCCCTGGCACCGGGGTTTCCGTATGCCGTACGGGGGTCAGCCGCGCCACTCGCGGGTGCGCAGCGACAGCCCCGAGGCGCCGGACTCCGGCGTGCGGACCGCCAGCACCTGGTTGACCCCTATGCGGTTGCGCTCGAAGGACAGCGCGGAGGCGGCCATGTACAGCCGCCACACCCGGGCCCGTCCCGGCGTCGTCAGGCGCACCGCTTCCTTCCAGTGCGCCTCCAGGTTGGCCACCCAGGCGCGCAGCGTCAGCGCGTAGTGCTCGCGGATCGCCTCCACGTCCCGTACCTCGAACCCGGCGTCCTCCAGCTGCCCGACGGTACGGCCCACCGGGGCCAGCTCGCCGTCGGGGAAGACGTACCGGTCGATGAACTCGTCGACGTGGTAGGCGTCCTCGTCCTCCAGCGGGCGGCGGGCGATCTGGTGGTTGAGCAGCCGTCCGCCGGGCTTGAGGAGCGCGTACAGGTCGGCGGCGTACTCGGCGTAGCGGGCGCGGCCGACGTGCTCGGCCATGCCGATCGAGGAGATGGCGTCGAACGGCTCGTCGTGGACCTCGCGGTAGTCCTGGACGCGGATCTCGATCCGGTCGGCCAGGCCCGCTTCGGCGACGCGCTTGCGTCCGTAGGCGGCCTGCTCCTCGGAGAGGGTGATGCCGACGACCCGTACGCCGTACTCGCGGGCGGCGTGCAGGGCCATCGAGCCCCAGCCGCAGCCGACGTCCAGCAGCCGCTGCCCTTCGGCCAGGCCGAGCTTGCGGCAGATCAGGTCCAGCTTGTCGCGCTGGGCGTCCTCAAGGGTGGCGTCCGGGCTCTCCCAGTAGGCGCAGGAGTAGACCATGGACGGGCCGAGGACCAGCTCGTAGAAGTCGTTGCCGACGTCGTAGTGGTGGCTGATCGCCTCCTTGTCGCGGCGCAGCGTGTGGAGCGGGCCGTGGCTCTTGGGGGCTTCCTCGGCGGGCGGCTTGGGGGGCAGCGGCGCTCCGGCCAGGGCCAGCAGGTCGCGGGCGGCGGCGCGGACCTCGGGTCTGGCCAGGGCGCGCAGGGCGGCGGCCCGCTGCGGCTTGCCGGCTGCCGTGCCGCGCTCCCAGATCATGCCGGAGAGCCGGTCGAGCGCTTCGTAGAGGTCGCCTTCGATGTCCAGTTCGCCGGCCACCCAGGCGCGGGCGAGGCCCAGTTCGCCCGGTTTGAACAGGAGGCGGCGCAGGGCGCGGCGGTCGCGGATGACGAGAGTGGGCGCCCCCGGAGGGCCGGACTCGCTGCGGTCCCAGGCGCGGATGCGGACCGGGAGCGGGGCTCCCAGCACCTCCTCGGCGAGCTTGGTGAGCCGTCCAGCGGCGTCGGCCATGTCGCACACCTCCGTGTTGACGAGAGGGTGAAAAGGTTTCACCCACCACGTAAACGCCGTTCGGGAGCCCGGGTAGTCCCGCTCGTTCGTAAGGGAACAGCAAAACGACCGTGTGCCGCCACAACGAATACGCCGAAGGGACGGCTGCACCACGGATGGCAGCCGCCCCTTCGGCGGTGGTGTGCGGGTGCCGCCCGGTGCGGGCGTCACTCCTACGAGAAGGTCAGGAAGCCTTGGCCTTCGCCTTGTCGTCCTCGGCCTTCGCCTTGTCGTCGGCCGCGGCGGCGGGCGCCGGGGCCGGCTTGGCGGCCTCGTAGAACTCCTCGCGGGGGTTCTCCATGGCGCCGAGCGAGGTGATCTCGCGCTTGAGGAACATGCCGAGCGTCCAGTCGGCGAAGACGCGGATCTTGCGGTTGAAGGTCGGCATCGCCATGCCGTGGTACGCGCGGTGCATGTACCAGGCCAGCCGGCCCTTCAGCTTGATCTTGGTCTTGCCCAGGACGATCATCGCGACGCCCTTGTGCAGGCCCAGGCCCGCGACCGCGCCCTTGTTGGCGTGGCTGTACTCCTTCTGCGGGAAGCCCCGCATGCCGGAGACCACGTTGTCGCCGAGGACCTTGGCCTGGCGCAGCGCGTGCTGGGCGTTCGGCGGGCACCAGGCGTTCTCGTTGCCGGCCTTGCGGCCGACGAGGTCCGGGACCTGGGCGTTGTCGCCGGCGGCCCAGATGTAGTCGGTGCCCTGCACCTGGAGGGTGGCCTGGGTGTCGACGTGGCCGCGCGGGCCCAGCGGGAGGCCGAAGCGCGAGAGCGCCGGGTTCGGCTTGACGCCCGCGGTCCACACGATGGTGTTGGAGTCGACCTCCAGGTCGTTGCTCAGCACCACGTGGCCGTCGACGCAGGACTTGGTGCTGGTGCCGAGGTAGACCTCGACCCCGCGGCTCTCCAAGTGCTCCTTGCCGTAGGCGCCCAGCTTGGGGCCGACCTCGGGGAGGATCTTGTCGGCGACGTCGACCAGCAGGAAGCGCATGTCTTCGCGCTTGACGTTGTTGTAGTACTTCGCGGCGTCGCGGGCCATGTCCTCGACCTCGCCGACGGTCTCCGCGCCGGCGAAGCCGCCGCCGACGAAGACGAAGGTCAGCGCCTTGCGGCGGACCTCCTCGTCCGTCGTGGAGTCGGCCTTGTCGAGCTGCTCCAGGACGTGGTTGCGCAGGCCGATGGCCTCCTCGATGCCCTTCATGCCGATGCCGTTCTCGGCGAGGCCGGGGATCGGGAAGGTACGGGAGACCGCGCCCATCGCGATGACCAGGTAGTCGAAGGGCAGCTCGTACGCCTCGCCGACCAGCGGGGCGATCGTGGCGACCTTGCGGTCCTGGTCGATGGTGGTGACGCGGCCGGTGAGGACCTCCGCCTTCGGGAGCACGCGTCGCAGCGGCACCACGACGTGGCGGGGAGAGATGCTGCCGGCAGCAGCTTCAGGGAGGAAGGGCTGGTACGTCATGTACGAGCGCGGGTCGACGACCGTGACCGTCGCCTCGCCGTACCGCATCTTCTTGAGGATGCGGCGTGCCGCGTACAAACCTACGTACCCACCGCCTACAACGAGGATCCTGGGACGCTCCGTGGTGCTCATGCAATCGAGTATCCACCCCCACTCGGAGCACCCCTCGTGAGCCCCTTCACAAGGTTGTGGGAGGGGTCTGCTACACTCCGCCGCCCCGTGATCGACGCCATAGCCCCAAGAGGGAACCAAGGTGTCGTCCGGAGCGTTGGACACCCCCGTTGATCAGGGATTGTGGCCTCGCGGGCGGCTGAACCACCCGCTGCGTAAGCAACTCCTTATCACCCCTGAAAACCGCACATTTTTGCGGCACCAGGGGCCTACGGCTCAAGAAGTAGGGCCCGGCGCCCGGTTTGTACGCCCGGCGGGCCCTTTTTTCATGTGAAGAGTTTCACGAACTTTCTTCCCGACAGGGCCCCGGAGGGCCCCTGAAGGTGCCCGACCGGCCCTGGACAGGCCGCCGGAAGAAGCTCCGGCGACCGGCGCGACGTCTGCCGGAACAGCTGGCAGCGGGCAGCCCGGAGCCGAAGGGATCGGGCTGCCTTGCCGGCCGGGAGGGTCAGGCGATGCTCCAGGCGATGCCGTCCAGGATGTCGTGTTCGGAGACGACGACCTCCTCGGCGCCGGTGCGCTCCATGATCGACAGGAGTACGAGGGCGCCCGCCGCGATGACGTCCACGCGGCCCGGGTGCATGGACGGGATGGCGGCGCGCTCCTCGTGGGTGGCGGACAGCAGGCGGTGGGTGATCTCGCGGACCCCGGCGAGGGGGATGCGGGAGTGGTGGATGGCGGCCGAGTCGTACTCCCGCAGGCCCAGGGCGATGGCGGCGACCGTGGTCACCGAGCCCGCCAGGCCGACGAGGGTACGGGCCCGGTCCAGCGGCACCGTCTCCGCCGCCAGGTCCAGCGCCCTGGCGATGTCCGCCTTCATGGCGCGGACCTGCTCCTCGCCGGGCGGGTCGGCGACCAGCTCGCCGTCCCGTACGAGGTGCCGCTCGGTCATCCGTACGCAGCCGACGTCGACGGAGCGCGCCGCCTCCACGGTGTCCCCGCCGAGGACGAACTCCGTCGAGCCGCCCCCGATGTCCACGACCAGGTAGGGCTGCGCCACGCCTTCCCGGCGCCCGCCACCGGCCTCCGCGGGAAGGCGCTCCGCGCCCGCGGCCGCTCCGCCGGTCAGCTCCTTGGTGGCGCCGGTGAAGGAGTACTCCGCCTCCTGGTCGCCGGTGATCACCTCGGGCTCGACGCCCAGGATGTCCACCACGCCGCGCACGAAGTCGTCCCGGTTCCCGGCGTCGCGG
Organism: Streptomyces sp. NPDC017529; assembly: GCF_044329785.1. Taxonomy (NCBI): domain Bacteria; kingdom Bacillati; phylum Actinomycetota; class Actinomycetes; order Kitasatosporales; family Streptomycetaceae; genus Streptomyces; species Streptomyces sp. NPDC017529. Next base: position 193,466 of record NZ_JBIRJY010000009.1, on the reverse strand, counting down.
GAGGCGGAGGTGGCGACGAAGCGGACCGCTTCGGCGCCCAGCTCCCGGATCACCCCGGCGTACTCACGGCAGGCCTCGAAGGTGCGCTCCAGGGCCTCGGGGGCCAGCCGGCCCGTGCGGTCCACGCCCTGGCCCAGGCGCACGATGCGCATCCGGCGGTCCAGGTCCTTCAGCTCGCCGGTCGCCGGGTCGAGGTCGGCGACGAGCAGCCGGATGGAGTTCGTACCGCAGTCGACGGCCGCTACGCGCTTCACTCGCCCGCTCCTTCGCCCGGCTCCTGGCAGGGGGTCACGCAGGGGCCCTTGCGCCACCACTGCGGCAGCATCGCGAGCGCCTCGTCGCCGAGCGGGTTGACGCCGGGGCCCGCCGCGAGGGAGTGGCCGACCAGGACGTGCAGGCACTTGACCCGGTCCGGCATGCCGCCCGCGCTCGGGAAGCCCTTGAGCTCCTCGATGGCGTCGCGGCGCCGGATGTAGTCCTCGTGGGCGGCCCGGTACTTGGCGGCCAGCTCCGGGTCCCGGTCCAGCCGCTCGGTCATCTCCTTCATCACGCCGTTGGCCTCCAGCGTGCCGATCGCGGAGGCCGCGCGCGGGCAGGTGAGGTAGTAGAGCGTGGGGAAGGGGGTGCCGTCCTCCAGGCGCGGGGCGGTCTCGACGACGTCCGGCTGCCCGCAGGGGCAGCGGTGCGCGATGGCGCGCAGGCCGCGCGGCGGGCGGCCGAGCTGTTCCTTGAAGGCCGCGATGTCCGCCTCGGTGGGTTCGGTGCGCTCGGTCTGCGGCGGGGGCATGCGGTGTTCAGACACGGACATGGGTGCTTTCGGTTGTGTCGGTGGTGCCGTACGGGCGTACTGGGCCGGGCCGGCGGACGGGCGGGGCCGCTCGCGCGCCCCGCACAGGCTACTTGTCGGCGGCGTCCAGGCCGTCCCACATGTTGTCGTACCAGGGGCGCTCCGCGGTGCCCTGGCCCTTGCGCGGCTTGCCGGCGCCGGAGCCGTCCCGGACGATGTAGCCGGTCTCTCCCGGCTTGACGTAGTGCAGGTGCAGCCGGGCCTGCTGGCGTACGTACTCGGGGTCCTGCCAGCGGGCCTTCTCGTCGCGCAGCTCGTCGGCGCGCCGCTGGGCCTCGATCGCCTGGCGGCGCTGGTCGGCGATCTCGGAGCGCTGCGAGATGTACTGGCGCGTCGGGTAGGCGAGGGCGACGACCAGCGAGCACATGACCAGCGCGAGCAGCGCGGCGCGGCCGGTCAGGCGGGCGCGGCGGGGCGGGCGGGCGCGCTGGACGCGGGCGGCGGCCTGTTCGCCGAGTGCTTTGAGCCGGGTCGCGGTGGAGAACCGTTCCGCGGGCACGTCGCCTCCCCTGGGATCCCTGGGCACGGGCCGGCGCGGCCCGAACCACGTACGTCCCCGGCAACGGTACGGGACCGCCGCCGGGGACGTACGTATTCGAGCTGCCGGGGCCGGCCCGCGGCCCCGCGATGCCGGCCCTTGCCGTGCTTACCGGTCCGCGAAGCGGAACCGCGGGAAGGCGCTGCGGCCGGCGTAGACCGCGGCGTCGTCGAGGATCTCCTCGATGCGCAGCAGCTGGTTGTACTTGGCGACGCGCTCGGAGCGGGCCGGGGCACCGGTCTTGATCTGGCCGCAGTTGGTGGCGACGGCCAGGTCGGCGATGGTGACGTCCTCGGTCTCGCCGGAGCGGTGCGACATCATGCACTTGAAGCCGTTGCGCTGGGCCAGCTCGACGGCGTCCAGGGTCTCGGTCAGCGAGCCGATCTGGTTGACCTTGACCAGCAGGGCGTTGGCCGAGTTCTCCTCGATGCCGCGGGCCAGGCGCTCCGGGTTGGTGACGAACAGGTCGTCGCCGACCAGCTGCACCTTGGCGCCCAGGCGCTCGGTGATGACGTTCCAGCCGGCCCAGTCGTCCTCGAACAGCGGGTCCTCGATGGAGACCAGCGGGTAGGCCTCGACCAGCTCCGCGTAGTACGCGGTCATCTGCTCGGCGGTGCGCTGCCGGCCCTCGAACTCGTAGACGCCGTCCTTGTAGAACTCGGAGGCGGCGACGTCGAGCGCGAGCGCGATGTCCTGGCCGGGGGTGTAGCCGGCTTCCTTGATCGCTTCGAGGATCAGGTCCAGGGCCTCGCGGTTGGAGCCGAGGTTCGGGGCGAAGCCGCCCTCGTCGCCCAGGCCGGTGGCCAGGCCCTTGCTCTTGAGGACCTTCTTGAGGGTGTGGTAGACCTCGGCGCCCCAGCGCAGGGCCTCGGAGAAGGACTCCGCGCCGATCGGGGCGATCATGAACTCCTGGATGTCCACGTTCGAGTCGGCGTGCGAGCCGCCGTTCAGGATGTTCATCATCGGGACCGGCAGCACGTGGGCGTTCGGGCCGCCGAGGTAGCGGAACAGCGGGAGGTCGCTGGCCTCGGAGGCGGCGTGCGCGACGGCGAGGGAGACGCCCAGGATGGCGTTGGCGCCGAGCGAGCCCTTGTTGTCCGTGGCGTCCAGGTCGAACATGGCCTGGTCGATCAGGCGCTGCTCGGTGGCGTCGTAGCCGACCAGCTCCGGGCCGATCTGCTCGATGACCGCGAGGACGGCCTTCTCCACGCCCTTGCCCTGGTAGCGGGCCGGGTCACCGTCGCGCAGCTCGATGGCCTCGAAGGCGCCGGTGGAGGCGCCGGACGGGACGGCGGCACGGCCGGTGCTGCCGTCGTCGAGGCCGACCTCGACCTCGACCGTGGGATTGCCTCGCGAGTCGAGAATCTCGCGAGCTACGACGACGTCGATGGACGGCACGTTGTCTCCTTCATGGGTGTCTGGAGTTCTGCAGCACGAGCCTAACGGCCTCAGCGGCCTCCGCTTGCCGCCAGCCCGCTCCGTGGGACGAAAACACCCGCAAAGCCCCTGTTCACGGGACGTACGGGCACATTGTTCGCTCAACGGGAAAAACCGCCACGTGGGGGGGGCGGGGGCGGCCGGCCGGGGCGGCTCGCCGGAAACGGAGAAGCCCCGCCGCGGCGCGTTGGGGGACGACGCGCCGTGGCGGGGCTGTCTCACGGGAAGAGCGGGTTCCCGGGACGTCCGGCCCCCGGGGTGCCGGGCCCGCGCGTACCGCCGTACGTACGGAGCGACTCGGTCACCCGGGGTCCTTCAGGGGGTCAGCGGGCTCAGACGGCCAGCTTCTGACCCGGGAAGATCAGGTTGGGGTTACCGCCGATGACGGACTTGTTGTTCTCGTAGACCGACTTCCAGTTGGTGCCGTGGGAAGCGGCGATCTTGGCGAGGGTGTCACCGGACTTGACGGTGTAGTTGCCCTTGGGGTTCGACTTCGGCGTCGACTTCTGGGGGGCCGGGGTCTTGCGGGCCAGGTCCTCGCCCTGCTTGCGGGCCTCGGACCGCGAGGAGTGCTGCGGCGCGGAGTAGGACTTGTGGGACTTGTGGGACTTGGTGGAGCTGCCCGAGCCGCCCTCGGCCTGGGCGTTCGAGTTGCCCTTGCCCAGGTGGCCGCCGGCGCAGGTCCAGGCACCCGGGCCCTGGATGGCGAGCAGGCGCTCGGCCGCGGCGATCTGCTGGCTCTTGCTGGCCAGGTCGGCGCGCGGGGCGTACTTGGTGCCGCCGGCGGCGGCCCAGCTGGAGTTGGTGAACTGCAGGCCACCGTAGTAGCCGTTGCCCGTGTTGATCGACCAGTTGCCGCCGGACTCGCACTGGGCGACCGCGTCCCAGTTGTTGGCGGCGGAGGCAGAGGTGGCGCCCATGAGCGGGACGGCCACAGCAGCACCGGCGACGCCCGCCAGGGTGACGGCGCGGACGGCCTTGGAGGGACGGCGGTGCTTGCCCTTGGTGTTCAGCATGGTTGGTTTCCTCACCGACGCCTACGAGGTGAGCTGTCGGGTTCGGGCTGTGAGTCGCCCGGCCGCGTGTTCCCACGCGGCTTCACCCCAAGCCGGTCACCCGTTCTCACGGGCGGGGCCGGCACTTACCTTGGGTCCCCCGCTCCTGCCTTCGGCGCTGTCGCGACGAGTGACCTCCGACCACCGGCAGGATTCGGCGTGTGGTCCAAGGGCCCGCTTTGGCGAGCGATGAAGACGGTAAACAGGAACACCCCGCCGGTTCAAACCCCTACATCTGAGGCCAGTTGGTCCCCAGACATCACAGGATCATCACATTTCCGCAGGTCGTCGCAGGTTTGGAAACAACGGACGGTAGGGGCGGCGCCGTCCCGAACGAGATCCATGTCTCACTTTCACCAAAGCGGGCAAATGCGTACGAAATACCTTGATCAGCGTTCGAGGTCGAGGCGCTGGCCAGGGCGAATAAGGTCGGGATCGCCCCCGATGACACCTTTGTTGGCCTCGTAGAGCGCCGGCCAGCCCCCGTCGACTCCGCGGTCCTCCGCGATGACTGACAGGCTGTCACCCGGCCGCACGGTGTAGCCGCCCGGCGCACCCGGGTCCGTACGGTGCGCGTCGCCGCCCCGCGAGGGGTGCCCCCCGCCGGACCGGTCCGCGTCCCCCGCGCCACCGGTGCCCTTGCCGGGCTCCCGCCCGCCTTCCGCGTCGCCGCGGTGCTTGCCCTGGCCCGGGGGCACGGCGGGGCCGCTGGAGGCGCCGTCGTCCGGCCCTGCCGGGTCGGCGGGCCGCGCCGGGTCCTGTGTACCGCCCGTACCGGACGGGTCCGGCGTACGGGACGGGTCCTGGCCGCCGCCCGCGCCGGTCGGCGACGGCTTCGGCTCCGGGGTCTTCGCCGGAGGCCCGGCCGGCGAAGCCGGTGTGCCGGAACCGGTCGAGGGGGACGGCGTCGCGGGAGCGGACGGGGAGGAAGGGGAAGAAGGGGAAGAAGGGGCCGAGGGAGACGAGGGGGAAGGCGTCGGCGTGGGCGTGCCGCCCGGGTCGACGTCCGGGCCCTGGCCGCCCTTTCTGAGGCCCGCGTTGACCGCGCAGCTCGGCCACACGTCCGGGCCGCGCGCGGCGAGGATCGACTCGGCCACGGCTATCTGCTGCGAGCGGCTGGCCAGGTCGGGGCGCGACGCGTAGGACGAGCCGCCGTTGCCGTCCCACATCTCCTGGGTCAACTGGAGGCCGCCGTAGAACCCGTTGCCCGAGTTGGCGCTCCAGACGCCGCCGCTCTCGCACTGGGCGACGCGGTCCCACGTGGCGGCGTCGGCGGCCTGCGCGTCGCTCGCGGCGAGCAGGGGCATGGCGAGGGCGCCGCCGACGGCTCCCGCCGTGACGAAGATGGCCGGAGCCTGACGGGGGCGACGGTGTCGGCCGGTCCCGGAGCGCATGCGGTTGCCTTTCGAGCGGCGGTTGAGTTGTCTTCGAGAGGACGGAGTCGTCGGTTTCACGGCTTTTCAGCCCCTCGCCGCCCGCCCCGGCCTTTCGATCGGTTGAAGGTAGCGGCACCGCCCGCTCGTCACAAGCCGGTGTAGCGGAGATCACGCTCAGGTCACGGCCTGACGCGGCATCACTTCCGTACCGGTGTGAACTCCACCGGCAGGGCCCGCAGGCCGCGCATGATGAGTCCGCCGCGCCAGCGCACATCATCCGGTTCCGTGGCAAGCCGGAGATCCGGCAGCCGGGTCAGCAGGGTCGCTATCGCGGTCTGCCCTTCGAGGCGGGCCAGCGGCGCGCCCAGGCAGTAGTGGATGCCGTGGCCGTACCCGAGGTGCTGGTTGTCGCGGCGGGACAGGTCCAGGACGTCGGGCCCGGAGAAGCGTTCCGGGTCGCGGTCGGCGGCGGCCAACACGACCAGGACGGGGTCGCCCGCGGCGATCCGCTGCCCGCCGATGGTGAGGTCCTCAGTGGCGAAGCGCCAGGTGGCCAGCTCGACCGGGCCGTCGTAGCGCAGCAGTTCCTCCACCCCGGTGGCGAGCAGCCCGGTGTCGCCCTCGGCCGCGGCCTTCTGGAGCAGCTCTCGCTGCTCGGGGTGGCGCAGCAGCTGGTACACGCCGTTGCCGATGAGGTTGACGGTGGTCTCGAAACCGGCGAAGAGCAGGATGAAGGCCATCGCGGCGGCCTCGTTCTCGGTCAGGTGCTCGCCGTGGTCGGAGGCGCGGATCAGGCCGGAGATCAGGTCGTCGGTGCCCTCCTCGCCGAGCGTCTCGCGCTTGCGGTGGATCAGTTCGGCGAGGTAGCCGCGCATCTTCTTGACCGACCTGGCGACGCCGCCGCGCGGTCCCTTGCCGTGCCGGATCATCATCCCGGCCCAGTCGCGGAAGTCGTCCTGGTCCTCGCGCGGGACGCCGAGCAGGTCGCAGATGGCGTAGATGGGCAGGGGGAAGGCGAACTCGTGGATAAGGTCGGCCTCGCCGCGCTCCGCGAAGGAGTCGACGAACGCGTCGGTCAGTTCCTGTACACGGGGCGCGAACCGCGCGATGCGGCGGGGGGTGAACGCCTTGGAGACCAGCCGGCGCAGCCGGGTGTGGTCCGGCGGGTCGATGTTGAGCAGGTGGGTCATCAGGTTCGCGCCGCGCTCGCCCGGGATGCCGACCTTGCCCTTGCCGTGCGCGGCCTCGCTGTGGTGTGCCGGGTTCTTCGACAGCCGGGCGTCGGCGAGCGCCTGCCGGGCGTCCGCGTACCGGGTCACCAGCCACGCCTCGACGCCGCTGGGCAGCTCGGTGCGGTGCACCGGCGCGTGCTCGCGCAGCCAGGCGTACGCGGGGTACGGGTCGGAGGCGAACTCCCACGTGAACAGTTCGGGGCAGGCGGCGGGCGCGGGGGGCGGGGTCTGCTGGTGCACCCTTCGACGGTATCCGCTGCCGTCCGCGGCCTATCCGCCGCCGAAGGAGCCGCTGTGCCCGTCCTGCCAGCGCTTGCGCTCCCGGTCCTGGTCCTCGCCGTGGCGGGTGGGGGCGTTGCCGTAGTCCGGCAGTTCGTGGGGCGTCAGCCGGTGGTCGCCGTCGCGCGGCACCTCGTTCGGGTCGCGCAGCTCGCTCTCGTACCCGGTCGGGTTCTTGGGCGGCGTCGGCTGGGTCTCCGGCTCGGGCGGGGCGGGCTCCCGGTCCCGGCGGCGCCGTCCGTAGACCACGGCGAGGATCAGCCCCGCGACGATGACGATCCCGGCGATCAGCGGTCCGGTGCCCACGACCATGTCCCGCGTGAGGTCCACGGCCTGCTGGACGGACGTGACGTCCGAAGCCGGTGTGGTCGAAGCGATCGATGCTGTCATCCGACCCGGGTACCCGGGTCGGCGGCGACGATGCGCGGGGGCCCCGGTTATCCCCGGCCGGCGGGTCCGGGGTCCGGCCCGGCGGGGTCGATGCCCAGTGCGTCCAGGAAGGCGGCGGCCGCCGGGGAGGGGCCCCGGGCACTCCAGACGACGCGTTCGACGCGGGCGGGCGCGTCGGGGACGCGCAGCACGCTCAGGCCGGTCAGTTCCGCGGCGAACGCCTGCGGCACCATGCCGATGCCGAGCCCGGCGCGGACCAGCTTGGCCAGGAACTCCACGGTGGTCACCTCGAACGCCACCTCGGTCGTCAGGCCCGCGGCGCGGAACGCCTCGTCCCGCTGGCGGCGCGCCGCCGAACCGGCCGTGAAGTCGACGAAGGTCTCCTTCGCCAGCCGCCGCAGGTCCGTCCACTCCCGGCCCGCCAGCGGGTGGTCCGGCGGCACGACGGCCACCAGTTCGCCGTGGGCCAGCGCCCGCTCCCGTACGCCCTGGCTGCGGGCGCCGGGCACCAGGCCGATGAAGGCGACGTCCAGCGTGCCCTGGCGGACCTGTTCGATCAGCTGCTCGCTCATCTCCATGCGCAGGCTGATGCGTACCTGGGGGTAGCGGGCGCGGTAGGTGCCCAGCTCCCGGGCGAGGTCGACGGCCGCGACGGTGGAGATGGCGCCCACGGCCAGCCGGCCGCGCACCTCGCCGGCCGCCGCCTCCACCTCGGCGCGGGCCCGCTCGGCGGCCTCCAGCGCCTGCCGGGCGACCGGGACGAACGCCTCGCCCGCGGCGGTGAGCCGCACGCTGCGGCTCGTACGGTGGAAGAGCCGGGCGCCGAGTTCCTTCTCCAGGCGGGCGATCTGGTGGCTGAGCGCGGACTGCACCACGTGGCAGCGTTCGGCGGCGCGGGTGAAGCCGCCGGTCTCGGCGACCGCGACCACGTACCGCATCTGTTGCAGCTCCATGCACCGAGCGTAGCCAGCGCCCGGCGACGGCCACCGATCGTGTATCGCGATGGATGGCATGACAACTATGCGTTGGACTCATCCACCGGGGCGGCGGAAGCTGGTGGCACCGCGGCACCGACGGGGTGGCGTGCGTGGCAGGAGGGACTCGATGGTGTCCGAGGAGAAGGAGCGGCCCGGGCTGGGGCGCGGCACGCTGCTGCTCATGTCCGTGGCGACCGGCCTGTCGGTCGCGGGCAACTACTTCGCCCAGCCGCTGCTGGACGTCATAGGCCGCGACCTGCACATGGGCGCGGCCACCACGGCGCTGGTGGTGACCGTCGCCCAGGTCGGCTACGGCCTCGGGCTGCTGCTGCTCGTACCGCTCGGCGACCTGCTGAACCGGCGGCGGCTGGCGGTGGGCCTGAGCGCGGCCACCGCGCTCTGCCTGACCGTGACGGCGAGCGCGCCCAACGGCACGGCCCTGCTGATCGGCACCGCCCTCACCGGCCTGTTCTCCGTCGCCGCCCAGGTCGTCGTCCCGTACGCGGCATCCCTCGCGCCGCCCGCCGAGCGCGGCCGCACGGTCGGCACCGTGATGACCGGCCTGCTGCTCGGCATCCTGCTGGCCCGTACGGCGTCCGGGCTGCTGGCCGGCCTCGGCGGCTGGCGCACCGTCTACTGGGTCAACGCCGGTCTGATGCTGGTCATGGCGGTACTGCTGCGGCTGCGGCTGCCCGTGCTGCACACCGACACGGGGCTGCGCTATCCGGCGCTGATCCGCTCCACCCTCGCGCTGTTCGCGCAGGAGCCGGTGCTGCGCTGGCGGGCCGCTCTCGGAGCGCTGTCCTTCGCCACGTTCAGCGTGCTGTGGACGGCCATGGCCTTCTTGATGTCCGGCCCCTCCTACGGGTGGTCCGAATCGGCGATCGGCCTGCTGGGGCTGGTGGGCGCGGCCGGTTCGCTGTCCGCCTCGGCGGCCGGGCGGCTCGCGGACCGGGGGCTGGTCCACCGGGTCACCGGCGCGGGCGGCTTCCTGCTGCTCGGGTCCTGGGCACTGCTGGCGGCCGGCGGGGCGGGCGGCGCCTGGTCGCTGGCGGCCCTGCTGGCCGGTGTGATCGTGCTGGACGCGGCGGTGCAGGCGGTGCACATCAGCAACCAGAACCTGGTCTACGCGGTACGCCCCGAGGCCCGCAACCGCCTGAACTCCGCCTACATGACCAGCTACTTCGTCGGCGGCGCCGCCGGCTCGGCGCTCACCTCCGCGGTGTGGGGCGCGGCCGGCTGGGGCGGGGTGTGCGCCGTGGGCGCGGCGCTGGGCGCCGCCGTGGCCGTGGTCTGGACGGCCGAACGGCTGCGCGACCGCGGCAGGCGGGCAGGGGCTCAGTCCCCGGCGCCGGAGGCGGCCTCCTCGACGGACCGGATCGCGTCCCGGTAGGTGCGGGCGGCGGCGCGCAGCGCGGTCTCCGGGTCCGTGCCGGACGCCTCGGCCCGTACGGCGAGGGCCAGCAGCTCGTATCCGACGCCCTCACCCGACGGGAGGGCGTCGATGCCGGCCGTACGCGCCCGGGAGGCCAGCTTGCCGGCCAGCGCCAGGGCGGGCTGGCCGAGCGGGATGCCTTCGGTGACCGAGGTGCGCTGCTTCTCGACCGCTTTCTCACGCAGCCAGTGCGCCTTCACGTCCTCCGGGGTGTGCGCGGCCTCCTCGCCGAAGAGGTGCGGGTGGCGGCGGATCAGCTTGTCCACGAGCGTGCCCGCCACGTCGTCCACGGAGAACGGCTCGTCCGGGTCCTCCTGGGCGATCCGGGCGTGGAAGACGACCTGGAGCAGCACATCGCCCAGCTCCTCGCGCAGCGCCTCCCGGTCACCCTCCTCGATGGCCTCGACCAGCTCGTACATCTCCTCGATGCCGTACTTCGCCAGGTCCTCGTGGGTGCGCACGCCGCTCCACGGGCACTGGCGGCGGATGCGGTCCATGACCTGCACGAGGTCGAGCAGCCGGGCACCCGGCAGGTCGTACGAGCCGGGCAGCAGCTCCAGGTCCGGCATGGCCTCCCGGCCCGAGCCCGCCATCCTGGCCAGCCCGTCGGTCAGCTCGCTGTCCCCGTCGGCCGAGGTGATGACGGCGGCCGTACGGCCCCCGGCGCGGCAGAAGTCCACCAGCTCACGGGCGCCGGGCACGGCCGTCTCGACCGCGATGCCCGCCTCGCGCAGATACGGGAGCTGGGGGTGGGCGTCGTCGGCGCACAGCACGCGGTCGGCGGCGCGCAGCGTCTGCCACGCGTTCCAGGACAGCAGGCCGGGCGCGACCCGGTGGCTGGTCGTGAGCAGGACCAGGCGGCCGGTTCCCGCGTCCTGTGGCGTGCCGGGGGCGTCGGTGGCGTCAGCGTTCACCCGACGAACGTAACGCACGGCACCGACACCCCGCCGGGCCGGCCGCCCGGATCGGGTCTGCCGCTCAGGTCTGCCGCTGGGCCGCGCCCGTCGCGTCCTTGACCCACGGCTCCTTGGACTCGCCCAGGATGACCTGGCGGTCGTCCCAGGTGCCGTAGCGCGGGTTGACGTCGATGCCCATCGTGCGGGACGTCTTGGCCAGCGACTCGGCGAGCCGCTGCTGCCCCTCCGGCCGGCGGCGGTCGGCGCCGATGTGCCGGGCGATGCCGTCCAGCAGCAGCTGGTTGCGGACCACCGTGTCGATCTCGCCGGGCGCGATGGCCTGCTGGAGCCACATCTCCGTCAGCCGGTCGGCGCCGCCCGCGCTGCGCTCCGCGGCCGCGCGCCACTGCTGCACGTCGCGCCGGGAGACCGTGACCCCGGCCTCCTTCGCGCCCCGCTCCAGTACCCGGTCGAAGATCATGCCGTTGAGGGTGGCGAGGCCCAGCTTGCCGGTGTTCTCCACCAGTTGGGCGGCCTGCGGGGACTTCTCCTGGGCGGCGCGCACGTCCCGTACGCGCGACTGGAGCTGGGCGACGGTGATCCGCTGCCCGTCCACGACGGCCGCGGCGCCGGGATGCGCTTCCGTGCCGCAGGCGGTGAGCAACGGGGCGGCGGCCAGCAGGGCGGCAGCGGCGGAAACGGAGAGCGCGGTCCTACGGCGGAACATCAAGCCTCCTGGCGGGGTGCAACTACTGTGCGGCTTTTCCGACCTGGCGTTGATCGATGCTGATGCTAAAGAGTCCGCGTGGTCCAGGCCACTGATTCGACCAACGAGTTGCCCGGAAGGCGGTTTCTCTCCCCTCGCCGTCCTCCCTTTCCCACCCGCTCAGCCGCGTACCTGGCCGAGCCAGTAAAGGGTGCGCCGGACCTCGGCGGGGAAGGCGCCGTGCGGGCCGTGCAGCCGCTCCGCGTCGTACAGGAGGCGGGACAGCGCTTCCTGGGCGGCGCCGCGCTCGCCGAGGGCGAGCAGCAGGTGGCCGATGGACCGCCGGATCTCCAGCGGCTTCATGGGGTCGTCCGAGTAGCGCTCGAAGTGCGGCAGCAGGGCCCGGTACTCCCCCAGTGCCTGCGTCACCTCCCCCATCTGCTCCAGGCACTGCGCGGCCTCGTAGTGGAACTGGAGCGACTGCCCGGCCGCACCGGGCCCGGAGTCGCGCGCGAACTCGTCCGCCAGCGCGCGCAGTTCGGGCAGTGCGCGCCGGTACTGGCCGTCGTCCATCAGGGTGGCCGCGTACTGCTTGCGCAGCGACCGTACGACCGGCGAGTGCGCGCCGTGCCGGGCGGCGGCGGCCGGCAGGATGCCGCCCAGGATGTCCACGGCGTGGGTGATGCGGCCCTGGTCCAGGAGGCGCTTGACCTCGTCCACGGCCGCGGCGACGTCGGGGCCGCCCGCCGCCGGGGGCCGCGGTGCCGACGCCGCTCCGGAGACCCGCGGGTCCGTGACCGGAGGGAGCGGCGAGACGGCGGGGGCCGCGGGGACAGACGAGGTGAAACCGACGGCAGGGGCGGCGGCCGGCGCGTAGGCAGCCGCGAGGTAGGGCTCGGCCGCCGGCGCCGCGGGGCCCTGCGGCGGCACGGCGGGCGCTGCGGCGCGCACCGGCCAGGGCGCGTGCGGGTGCAGGAACGGCCGGGTCGGGTCCATCGGCGCGCCGGCGCCGGCCCGCCCCCGCTCCGCGACGGGCAGCAGCGGCACCAGCGCCTGGTAGACCTCCTGCGCGTCGGCCGGCCGCTCCTGCGGGTCCTTGCCGAGCAGCCGCAGCACGAGCGCTTCCAGCTGCTCGGGCACGTCGGCGCGCAGCCGGCGCACCGGGACCGGCGGCTCGTACAGGTGGCGGTGCAGCACTCCCAAGGCCGTGGAGCCGGCGAACGGCACCTCGCCGCTGAGCAGTTCGTGCAGCAGCACACCGAGCGCGTACAGGTCCGTGTACGGGCCGACGGTGCCGCCCATCGCCTGCTCGGGCGCCATGTAGGCGGGGCTGCCGATGGGCGACCCGGTGTGGGTGAGGCGGGTGGTGTCGGTGTCCAGGGCGGCGGCGATGCCGAGGTCGAGGACGGTGAGGGTGCCGTCCGGCTTGACCATCACGTTCCGCGGCTTGAGGTCGCGGTGGATGATCGGCACGGCGTGTACGGAGGCCAGCACGGCGCACAGCTGGGCGGCGACGCTGACCGCCCACTGCCAGGGGTACGGGTCGTGCTCGGCGAGGTGGTCGGCGAGGTCGGCGCCCTCGACGTACTGCATGACCAGGTAGAGGTCGTCGCCGTCGCTGCCCGCGTCGTGGACGGTGACCAGGCCGGGGTGGTCGACCTGGGCGGTGACCCGGCACTCGCGGACGAAGCGGCGGCGCATCTCCTCCGCGTCCGGCGTGCCGGAGACCCGGTCGGGGCGCAGCAGCTTGACGCCGACCCGGCGGTCGAGGCGGCGGTCGTAGGCGATCCATACCTGGCCCATGCCGCCCTGGCCGAGCAGCGCGGAGAGTTCGTAGCGCTCGGCGACGACCCGTCCGTTCACCGGCCCTCCTCCTTGCGGAGGTAGTCACTCAGCTCGTCCAGCTCGGCGCGGACCCGGTCGATGCGCTGCGGCGGGCCGCCGTACGGGGCGGGCTGCGGCTGTTCGTACGGGGGGCCTTGCGGGTGGGGGTGGATCGGCTGCTGGGGCGGCTGGGGCTGGAAACCCGCGTACGCATGAGGTACGTACGCCGGGCCGCCCGGCACCGTGCCGGGCGGCCCGTAAGCCGGCCAGCCGGGCGTGACGCGGTGCGCGCGCACGTCGACCACGAGGTAGTACGCGACGGCCGCGCCCATCTGCAGGAGCACCAGGGCCACGCTCGTGTTCGTCTGCCAGGAGTTCTCGTCCCGGCCTCCGCCCAGGATCACCGAGGTGGCCAGGAGGGCCAGGTCGGCGCCGAGCACCCACCAGCCGAGCGGCCTGCGCTGCACGATCGCGGCGCGCAGCAGCGTCAGCCACGCCAGGAAGCCGAGACTGAGCACGGCCAGCGCCACGAAGACCACCCGCAGCAGGACGACCGTCCTCTGCTGCGGGGGACGGTGCGGCGGCGGTGCCGTAACGGGGCCGTGCATTACTGCTCCTGACGGATCAAGGCCCGGCGGCGGCGCGGTGCGAGGCGGTGCGGCGCGCTGCCGGGAACATACTGCGGGTTCGTGCGATCGAGCGTATATACGACACCGCTGAGGCCGCCGAGGTTGTAGGAAATCAGCCGGGCGTTACCGAACCGTCCGTCAGCCCGTCGTGGAGGCCCTGGACGAGCTGCCCGCCCAGGCGGGCCGCGAGGCGCAGCGTCTCCTCGAAGGCGGCCAGTTCGCGGAAGCGGTGGCCGTAGCGGCGCTGGTCGGCCAGGGGCAGCCGCGGCAGCTGGAGACGGCGCACGTCCAGGCGGGTCGCGGTGGAGGCGTAGCTGCTGGCCTGCCGGTTGTTGGCGGTGCCGCGCAGGAACCCGGCGAGGAACCACGCGTCGAGGGCGGCCGGGTCGGGGCGCAGGAGGAAGAGGTTGCGGCCGAGGGCGGCCCCGGCCGTGGCCTCGTCGACGACGCGGGCGACGGCGCCGCCCCCCAGCACGGGCACGACGACGTCACCGGCCGCGACCAGCACCGGCTCCTCGGCCGGCCCCGCGGCGGCTCCTTCGGGGAGCGCGCCGCTGGGCGCCGCGCCGGCGACGACGTCGTGTTCGGTGAGGACGGCGGGCGCGGCGCCCGGGGCCGCGGTGCCGGGGCCGCCCGCGCGCAGCACGAGCGCCCCGGCGCGGGCGAGTTCCCCGACGGTGGTCAGCGGCCAGCGCGCGGGCCCGCCCGGCCGGGCGCCCGCGGGCCCGGGCTCCGGCCCCGCGGCCGGCTCCGGGGTCAGCTCGGCGGTGCGGGCCAGGGTGGTGGCCAGCCGGTCGCGCACCCGGCCCAGTTCGGCGAGGCCGCCGGCGGCCGACGGGGGCGGCAGGTGCCGGGCCGGCGCCAGGTCCACGTCGTCGTCGAGGAGGTCGATGGCGGCCAGCGACCGCCGTACGCCGGGCCGTTCCTCGACACCGCCGTCCCGGTCGAAGGCGCGCCACGCCTCCAGGGCGGTGTCCCGTACGGCCTGCCAGTCCGGCTTGTCACGGCCGGGGGCGCCCGCGGCGAGGCCCGCGGTGTCGACGACGAGGAGGTGCGGCGAGGGCGGCGAGGCGGCGCCCGGCTTGCGCAGCACCCACAGGTGCAGCGGGATGCCGTGCGGCGGGGCGGCGCCGGCGGGCAGCGCGATGACGGCGCGCAGGGCGCCGCGGCGCAGCAGGTCGGCACGGATACGGCGGCCGGAACGGCGGGAGGCGGCGGCCGGCGGCATCAGCAGGACGGCGGTGCCATCCTCGCGCAGCCGGGCCAGGGCGTGCTGCACCCAGGCCAGTTCGGATTCCGTGCGGGCCGGGAAGCCGTACTCCCAGCGGGGGTCGTAGGCCAGTTCGTCGTGGCCCCAGTTGCGTTCGTTGAACGGCGGGTGGACGAGGGCCGCGTCGGCGGCCAGCTGCGGGAAGGCGTCGGTCCTGAGGGTGTCGGCGGCGTGCACGCGCACCTGCGCGCCGGGCGCGCGCAGCGCCAGGCGCAGCGCGGTGAGCGCGGCCAGGTCGGGGTCGGCCTCCTGCCCGTACAGCTCACGGGCGCCCTCGGCGGCGTCCAGCAGGCTGCCGGTGCCGCAGGCCGGGTCGAGGACGGTGTGCGCCTCGCCCGCCAGCGCGGCCATCAGACCGGCGGGCCCCGGCGGGGTGAGCGTGTACTGCCGGGGGTTGGCGTCCAGGTGGCGGCCGAGCAGGAACTCGTACGCGGCGGCCGCCCAGTCCTCCTCGGCGGCGCAGTCCTCCTCGGCGGCGAGTTCGGCGGCCGCCCGCAGGAGGGCGGCGGACGGCAGGAGCGCTTCGCGGGTCAGGCCGGTCACGGGGTGGTGGCGGCCGAGGTGCGCGGCGAGGACGGATTCGAGGACGGGCGGCAGCATGCCGGCCAGCTCGATGTCGTTGGCGGCGTGGTTCAACTGGCGCCAGGCGGACGGCCGGTCGCGGACGAACAGCAGGACGGCGCCGGCCTGCCGCAGCGCGGTGGCGGCGCCCGCCGGATGCCCGACGAGCTGCTGCCAGACGCGCTCGCGCGGCGGCACCTCGGCCAGCTTGCCCTGGGCGCGCAGCCAGTGCTCGACGTCGGCGAGGGCGAAGGTCGGACTGGTCTCCGTCCCGCCGACGGGCTTGGGGAAACCGGCGTGGCGGCGGCGCCAGTTGCTGACGGCGGCGCGGCCCACCCCGGCCAGCCGGGCGATACCGGCGGCGGTCACCTCGGTCGCGTGGCCGGACGCCGGCCCGTCCCCCGCTGCTGATGCGTTCTCCGGCACCTGACTGGCTCCCGTCCGCTCGCTCCCCTGGCCTGCTGTGTCGCCGAGCATACCCAGGAACGCGACAGCGCCGCCTTCACGGCGTGAATGGGGTAGAAACCGTTAACCGTGTTGACTCGGTTCACAGCAAGTGCTCTTATTGACCCATCGCACCACGCGGCACGGCCGACACCTCGGCTTCACCGTTTCACCGCTGCACACCGATTCACCGCTGCACACCGATTCACCGCTGTACCGATTCACCGATCGAGCGCCCGGAAGGGGCCGTATCTCCATGTCGCACCAGACGCACCACCAGCACGCGCCGCAGCCCCCGGCCAGCCTGCCGCCGCACCGGGCCGCACGCAACGGCCTCGGTGTCGCCGCCCTCGTCCTCGGCATCGTCGGCGCGCTGAGCGGAATGATCCCGCTGCTGTTCTGGCTGGCCGGCCTCCTCGGCCTGCTGGCCCTGGTCTTCGGCCTGGTGGGGCTCGGCCGGGTCAAGCGCCGCCAGGCCACCAACAAGGGCGTGGCCGTCACCGGCACGGTCTTCGGCGCCATCGCGCTGGTCCTGTCGGTGGTCGGCCTGGTGATCACCGTGACCGCGGTCAACGACGTGGTGAAGGAGGTCGACAAGTCCGTCGAGGACGCGAAGGCGAAGCCGAAGGACGGCTCCGGCAAGGGCGGCCCGTCGAAGAGCTACAAGGGCGGCGACACCGCCGTGTACGGCACCGGCCTGAACGTGACCGTCTCCAAGCCGAGCCCCTACACCCCCGACGAGATCGCCGCGGGCCACGAGAAGGGCAACAAGGCCTACAAGGTCACCGTGCGGATCGAGAACAAGGGCGGCAAGGACTTCGCCGGCGACCTGCTCATGGTGGACGCGCGGGCCGGCAAGGACGGCAGGACCGCCGAGCGGATCTACGACGGCAAGGTCGGCGCCGGCTTCAACGGCACGCTGCCGGCCGGCAAGACCGCCACCGCCGACTTCGCCTTCGACGTGCCGGCGGGCGCCAAGAACCTCGACGTCGAGGTCAACCCCGGCTTCGACCACGACTCCATCCGCTGGCAGCTCGGCCTCTGACCGGCCGGCACCACCACGCGCACAGGCCGCCGGCCCGGTACCCGCACCACGCGGTACCGGGCCGGCGGCCTGCCGTACCCCTGCCGTTACTTCGCCGCGAACCGCTCCGGCGCCTCCGTCGGTCCGCCGCCCGCCGGCAGCTTCAGCGCCGGGCACCCGCTCAGCACCCCGGTCATCGCGTCCTTCTCCGCCTGCGTCACCCACAGCCCGTACTTCTTCTTCACGGCCACCTGGTGCGCCACGTAGTCACAGCGGTACGCCTTGTTGGGCGGCAGCCACGTCGCCGCGTCGCCGTCCCCCTTCTGCCGGTTGGCGGAGGCGTCGGCGGCGACCAGGTTCAGCGGGTCGTTCGCGAGCGCGACCCGCTTGCGGCCCGGCCACTGCTGCGCGCCCTTCTGCCACGCGTCCGACAGTGCCACCAGGTGGTCTATGTCCACCTTGCTGCGCCCGCGCTCGTACGGGACCGCCTGGCCGGTGTACGGGTCCTTCGCCAGCGTCCCCGAGGCGACCTTGCAGTGCCCGTCGGTGAACCGCACCCCGGTCAGGTCCCGCTTGAGGATGTCGTCGCGCGTGCCGCAGTGGTTGCCGTCCGTGTCGGCCCAGGCGGTGCCGAAGCGGTCGCGGGCGTAACCCGTCTTGGGGGCGCGGCCCTTGACGGTCAGCGTCCCGGCGGCGTGCAGCGCGGTGCCGCCGGCGGCGGGAACGGGCGGCGCCGTCCGGCCGTCTCCACCGGTACCACCGCCCTTGCCGCCGCCCGGCGTGCAGCCGGTGAGGGCGAGCAGCGCGGCCAGTCCGGCAGCGGCGGCGGCGCCGGGCAGGTTCCGTACGCGGGGCGACGGTGCGGTCCGTATCCGGAGCAAGAGGACATCTCATCTCAAAGTAGGCGACACATACCGGCCGATTCGACGGTCTCGGATATCTTTTCGGAAGGCGAGAGCGAGGGCACACATGGACACGGCCGCAGCAACCGCGGCGAGCGGCAGGGCACCGTACGGGCCCGCCGCCGGGACCGGGCCCGCACCCGCCCGGCTCCGCACCCGGACCACCGCCCTGCTCGGCCCCCGCCTCGTCCCGTACTGGACCGCCGCGTTCCTCTTCGCCGTCTTCGCCGCGGTCTCCGCCCTGCGGTTCCGCGCGATGGCGACGTCCTCCTGGGACCTCGGGATATTCGAGCAGGTCGTACGGGCCTACGCGCACCTGCGGGCGCCCGTCGCCGACCTCAAGGGGCCCGGCACCAACATCCTCGGCGACCACTTCAGCCCCGTCCTGGCCCTGCTCGCCCCGCTCTACCGGGTCTTCCCCGGCGCCCTGACCCTCCTGTTCGCCCAGGCCTTCCTCTTCGCGCTGTCCGCCGTGCCGGTGACCCGCGCCGCCACCCGCCTCCTCGGGCGCGGCCGCGGCCTGGCCGTCGGCGTGGCGTACGGCCTGTCCTGGGGGCTCCAGAAAGCCGTCGACTTCGACTTCCACGAGATCGCGTTCGCCGTGCCGCTGATCGCCTTCGCGCTCGAAGCGGTGCTGCGCGGGCGCTGGACCGCGGCGGTGTGCTGGGCGGCGCCGCTCGTCCTGGTCAAGGAGGACCTGGGGGTGACGGCCGCCGCCGTCGGCGTGCTGGTCCTGATCCGCGCGCGGCGCGCCGTGCCGCTCGCCGTCGGGCTGGTCGTCTTCGGCCTCGCCGCCACCGCCGTCACCCTGGGCGTGATCGTCCCCGGCTTCAACGGCTCCGGCTCGTACGAATACTGGAACAAGCTCAGCGGCGAGGGCGGCCCGGCCCCCCGCATCCCGCCGGACACCGCCGTACGCACCCTGCTGTGGCTCCTGCTGCCCACCTCCGGGCTCCTCGCGCTGCGCTCCCCGCTTCTGCTGGCCGCGCTGCCCACCCTCGGCTGGCGTTTCGTCTCCCACGAGCCGCACTACTGGGGCATCGACTGGCACTACAACGCCGTCCTGATGCCGGTGGTCTTCCTGGCCCTGGCCGACGCCCTGCCGCGGGCCCTGGTCTCCGTCCGGCCCTGGGTCCGTACGTACGCGCACCACCTGCCCGCCGCCGTACTGGCCGCCGCGCTGGCCCTGACCACCACGCTGCCCCTCGCCCGCCTCACCGAGGCCGCCACCTACCGCAAGCCGCCGTCCGCGACGGCGGCGGAACACCTGCTGGAACGTATCCCCGACGGCGCCACCGTCGAAGCCGACATACGGCCCATCTCCCGGCTCACCGGCCGCACCCGGGTCTTCTGGACAGGGAACACCCAGGGCATCGACCCCGACTACATCGCCGTGGAACTGCGCGACGGACGCACACCCGAAGAGGCCCTGGCCGACGCCCGCAAGCGCCACCCGCGGGCCGTCTACGGCGTCGTCGGCGCCGCCGGCGACGTGGTGGTAATCGAGCGGACCGGACGGCTCTGACTGCGTACGGTGGCCCGATGACCACCGCTCACCCGCGTCCCCGCACCGACGTCGTCGTCCTGAACGGCGGCTCCAGCTCCGGCACTTCGACCCTGGTCCGGCAGCTCCAGGAGATACTGCCCCGGCCCTGGCTGACGTTCGGCGTCGACTCCTTCATCGAAGCGCTGCCGCCGTCCCTCGTCACGCCGGAGGCGTCCGCGACCGCACCCGGACTCGGCCTCGCCCCGGACGGCAGCATCACCGTCGGGCCGGTCTTCCGCACCCTCCAGGACGACTGGCGCCAGGGCGTCGCGGCCGTCGCCCGCGCGGGCACCGGCGTCCTCCTGGACGAGGTCTTCCTCGGCGGCGGCGCCTCCCAAGAACCCTGGCGCCGCGCGCTGGAGGGCCTGTCGGTCCTGTGGGTCGGTGTGCGCTGCGCCCCGGCGACGGCCGCCGCCCGCGAGGCCGCGCGGGGCGACCGGGTGACCGGCATGGCCGCGTCCCAGGCCGAGCTGGTCCACCGGGGCGTCCACTACGACATGGAGGTCGACACCACCGGTACCGACACCCTCACCTGCGCCCGCCGGATCGCCGCACACGTCGTCTGAGGCGGCTCCCCGGCGGGCGGCCCGTAGCGCTACTGCCGGCACTGCCGCTACTGCCAGTGCGGGCGCCCGCTCTGCATCTCGCAGGACAGCGTCGCGCCGTGCGAGTCCTTCGTGGTCAGGCCGAGGTGGGCTTTCTTGCAGAACTGGCCGCGGCGGTAGTGGTTGCCGGACGGCGCGAGGATCACCCCGTCCGACGCGTCGCTCCCCGAGCCGCCGGAACCGGAACCGGAGCCAGAACCGGAACCGGAGCCGCCGGAAGCACCGGAATCCGAGCCTCCCGAGCCGGAACCCGTACCGGACCCGGAACCCGCGTCCGCGCCCCCGACGGCCCCGTCCGCCGCGGGCGTCGGCGCGGACGGCTCGCCGGCCTCGGGCGTCGCCGACGGGGTGGGGCCGGCGCTTCCCGACGGCGCGGAGGACGGCGAAGGCGAGTCGGTGGCGGAGACCGCCGCGGTCGGCGACGCCGCGCCGCCCTTGCCGTCGGCGGCCTCCGGCGAACAGCCGGAGAGGGCGACCAGCGCCGCGGTCATCAGGGCGGCGGCGGACAGGGCGGCACGGCGGCGTCGTATCACGGCGGGAACGTCCAGTTCGGTGGAAGGGCTGCCGCGCGGGGCTCACGCGGCAGCCAGACCATAGACCGATATCTCCCACCGGTCACCGCCAAGATGCCTGAATCGGGCAGAAGGCGGCACAAACAGCGCTACGGCAGGCCTACGAGCCCAGAATCGTCGTCAGGAACTCGCCCACCCACGCCAGCAGGTCCCGGCCGACCAGCGGCTTGCCGCCGATCTTGCCCGTCGACGGGCGCGGCACCAGCGCCTGGCGGGTGGCGGGCTTGAGGACCGTACGCGGATACAGGCGCTTGAGGCGCAGCTCCTGCGACTCGCGCAGCTCGACCGGGCCGAAGCGCACGTTGGAGCCCTGGAGCGTGATGTCCGTGACGCCGCAGGAGCGGGCGAGCATCCGCAGCCCGGCCACGAGCAGCAGGTTCTCGACCGGCTCGGGCAGCTTGCCGTAGCGGTCGGTCAGCTCCTCGCGGACCGCCGCGATGTCCTCCTCCGAGGACGCCGCGGCGATCGCCCGGTACGCCTGGAGGCGCAGCCGCTCGCCGGGCGCGTAGTCGTGCGGGACGTGCGCGTCCACCGGCAGCTCGATCTTGACCTCCAGCGGCGGCTCCTCCTGCTCGCCGCCCTCCAGGGACGCCCGGTAGTCGGCGACGGCCTCGCCCACCATCCGTACGTACAGGTCGAAGCCGACGCCCGCGATGTGCCCGGACTGCTCGCCGCCGA
Source organism: Streptomyces sp. NPDC017529 (assembly GCF_044329785.1). Taxonomy (NCBI): domain Bacteria; kingdom Bacillati; phylum Actinomycetota; class Actinomycetes; order Kitasatosporales; family Streptomycetaceae; genus Streptomyces; species Streptomyces sp. NPDC017529. Next base: position 172,243 of record NZ_JBIRJY010000009.1, on the reverse strand, counting down.
GGAGGTTGCCCGCGCCGCGGATCTCCAGGTCCTTCATGGCGACGTACATGCCCGCGCCCATCTCCGTGTGCTGGGCGATGGTCGCGAGACGCTCGTGGGCGGTCTCGGTGAGCGGCTTCTCCGGCGGGTAGAGGAAGTAGGCGTAACCGCGATCCCGCCCACGGCCGACGCGCCCGCGCAGCTGGTGCAACTGGGAGAGGCCGAAGTTGTCGCCGCGCTCGACGATGAGGGTGTTGGCGTTGGAGATGTCGATGCCCGACTCGACGATGGTCGTGGAGACCAGCACGTCGAACTTCTTCTCCCAGAAGTCCACGACGACCTGCTCCAGGGCGGATTCGCCCATCTGCCCGTGCGCGGTCCGGATCCGCGCCTCCGGCACGATCTCCCGCAGGCGCGCCGCGGCCCGGTCGATGGACTCGACCCGGTTGTGGATGTAGAAGACCTGGCCCTCGCGCAGCAGTTCACGCCGGATGGCGGCGCCGATCTGCTTCTGCTCGTACGGCCCGACGAACGTCAGGACCGGGTGCCGCTCCTCCGGCGGCGTGGTGATCGTCGACATCTCGCGGATGCCGGTCACCGCCATTTCGAGCGTACGGGGAATGGGCGTCGCCGACATCGTCAGCACGTCCACGTTGGCGCGCAGCTTCTTCAGCTGCTCCTTGTGCTCGACGCCGAAGCGCTGCTCCTCGTCGACGATGACCAGGCCCAGGTCCTTGAACCTGGTCTCGGAGGAGAACAGGCGGTGGGTGCCGATGACGAGGTCGACCGAGCCGTCCTTGAGGCCCTCCAGGACGGCCTTGGCCTCGGTGTCCGTCTGGAAGCGGCTGAGCGCCTTGACGACGACGGGGAACTGGCCGTACCGCTCGGTGAACGTGCCGAAGTGCTGCTGCACCAGCAGTGTCGTCGGCACCAGCACCGCGACCTGCTTGCCGTCCTGGATGGCCTTGAACGCCGCCCGCACGGCGATCTCCGTCTTGCCGTAGCCGACGTCGCCGCAGACCAGCCGGTCCATCGGGACGGACTTCTGCATGTCCTCCTTGACCTCGGCGATCGTCGTGAGCTGGTCGGGCGTCTCCGCGTACGGGAACGCGTCCTCCAGCTCGCGCTGCCAGGGGGTGTCCGGGCCGAAGGTGTGGCCGGGCGCCGCCATCCGCGCCGAGTACAGCTTGATCAGGTCGGCGGCGATCTCCTTGACGGCCTTCTTGGCGCGCGCCTTGGTCTTGGTCCAGTCGGCACCGCCCAGGCGGTGCAGCGTCGGCGCCTCGCCACCCACGTACTTGGTGACCTGCTCCAGCTGGTCGGTGGGGATGTACAGGCGGTCGCCGGGCTGGCCGCGCTTGGCGGGCGCGTACTCCACGAGCAGGTACTCGCGGGTGGCGCCCTGGACCGTGCGCTGCACCATCTCGATGTAGCGGCCGACGCCGTGCTGCTCGTGGACGATGAAGTCGCCCGCCTGGAGGGTCAGCGGGTCGATGGTCTTGCGGCGCCGGGCCGGCATCCGGCCCAGCTCCTTGCTGGCCGCCCTCTGGCCCGTCAGGTCCGTCTCGGTCAGCACCGCCAGCTTCAGGCCGGGGTCGACGAACCCGTTGTCGAGACACCCGCACGAGACGTGCACGACCGACGGCGACAGCTCGCCCAGCTCCGGGTCCAGGCGGGCCGCGATGCCCTCGTCGCCCAGCACCTCGACCGTACGGGCGGCCGGGCCGTGCCCCTCGGTGACGTACACCGACCGCCAGCCCTCGGCGACCCACCGCTTGGTGTCGCCCAGCGCCCGCTGGGTGTCGCCGCGGTACGTCTCCGGGGCGTGCATGCCCAGCTTGAGGGTGTCCTCGTCCAGCTCCTCGTCGGCGGCGAACGGGCTGACCGTCCACCACATCATGCCCAGCTCGCGCGCCCGGTCCCGGACGTCGGCGATGCCCCACAGGGACGCCGCACCGACATCGATGGGCGCTTCGCCGCCGCCCGCGCTGGCCGCCCACGACGCCTGGAGGAACTCCTGCGAGGTGGCCACCAGGTCCGCCGCGCGGGTCCGTACCCGCTCCGGGTCGCACACCACCGTCATGCTGCCCTCCGGCAGCACGTCCAGCAGCAGCTCCATGTCGTCCACCAGCACCGGGGCCAGGGACTCCATGCCCTCGACGGCGATCCCCTCGGAGATCTTGCCCAGCAGCTCGCCCAGCTCCGGGTGCCGCTCCGCGAGGTCCGCGGCGCGCGCCCGCACCTGGGCGGTCAGCAGCAGCTCCCGGCACGGCGGCGCCCACAGCCCGTGCTCGGCCACCTCCAGGGACCGCTGGTCGGCGACCTTGAAGTAACGGATCTCCTCGACGTCGTCGCCCCAGAACTCGATCCGCAGGGGGTGTTCCTCGGTCGGCGGGAAGACGTCCAGGATGCCGCCGCGCACCGCGAACTCGCCGCGCTTCTCGACCAGTTCGACGCGCGCGTACGCAGCCGCCGCCAGGCCGTCCACGACCTCTTCCAGGTCCGCCGTCTGCCCCGTGCGCAACGCCACGGGCTCCAGGTCGCCCAGGCCCTTGACCTGCGGCTGGAGTACGGACCGCACGGGCGCGACGACCACCGAGACCGGGCCGGCCGCCGGGTCGTCCGCGCTGGGGTGGGCCAGGCGCCGCAGCACGGCCAGGCGCCGGCCGACGGTGTCCGAGCGCGGCGAGAGGCGTTCGTGCGGCAGCGTCTCCCAGGACGGGTACTCCACCACCGCGTTCTCCTCGCCCGCCGGCATCAGCGAGCGCAGCGCGGCGGCCAGGTCCTCGGCCTCCCGCCCGGTGGCGGTCACGGCCAGCACCGTACGGCCGGCCCGCCGCGCGAGGGCGGCGATCGAGAAGGGGCGGGCGGCCGGCGGACCCACCAGGTTCACCTGGGGACGGTTGCCGTCGGCCGCTGCCCGCACCGCTTCGGCGAGCGCCGGATCCTGGGCGACGGCGTCGAGCAGACCAGTCAGGCTCATGAGAAAAGGCTTTCCGTCCCGGTGAGGCGAACAACGCGAGCAGCCCGGCACGTGCGACGGGCCGGGTTTCAACAAGAGTACGACCCCCTGCTGACACCCGCGTTCCACTCGCCCCACCGGCCCGCCACCGCCGGGCTCCGGCACCGTTCCGGTCCCCGCTCCCGCGTGGAATGGTGTCCCATACACGGAACAGCCGAGGGGGGCACGTGAACCGCAGCAGCGAGAAACGGGACCGCGTCAAGGGGCCGGACGGGGGACGGGGCGGCGGCCCGGCAGCCGCGGCGGGCGCCCCCGCCGGGCGCGGCCGCGTCGTGGCCGCCCTGATGCTCTGCATGGCGCTCGCCGCCCTCGACTCCACCATCATCGCCACCGCCGTCCCCCAGATCGTCGGCGACCTAGGCGGCTTCGCCGTCTTCTCCTGGCTCTTCTCCGGCTACCTGCTCGCCGTCACCGTCACCCTGCCCGTCTACGGCAAGCTGTCCGACACCTTCGGCCGCAAGCCCGTCCTCGTCGCCGGCGTACTCGTCTTCCTCGCCGGTTCGCTGCTGTGCGCGGCCGCCTGGAACATGGGCTCCCTCATCGCCTTCCGCATCCTGCAAGGACTCGGCGGCGGCGCCCTCCAGGGCACCGTCCAGACCGTCGCCGCCGACCTCTACCCGATGAAGGAACGCCCCAAGATCCAGGCCAGGCTGTCCACCGTCTGGGCCACCTCGTCGGTCGCCGGACCCGCGCTCGGCGGCCTGCTCGCCGCGTACGCCGGCTGGCGCTGGATCTTCCTGGTCAACCTGCCGGTGGGCGCCCTCGCCCTCTGGCTCGTCGTACGGCACTTCCGCGAATCACTGCCCGCCCGCGACCGCACCCGGCGCCCCCGCGTCGACTGGCCCGGCGCCCTCGCCGTCTTCGCCTGCGGCGGCCTGCTGCTCACCGCGCTCGTCCAGGGCGGCACCGCCTGGCCCTGGCTCTCCGCGCCCTCCCTGCTGCTCTTCGCGGGCAGCGCCGTGTGCGCCGCCGCCACCGCCTTCATCGAACGCCGCGCCGCCGAACCGATCATCCCGGGCTGGGTCTGGCGCCGCCGTACGATCTCCGCCGTCAACCTCGCGCTCGGCGCCGTCGGCCTGCTCATGGTCGCGCCGACCGTCTTCCTGCCCACCTACGCCCAGGCCGTACTGGGCCTCGGCCCGACAGCGGCCGGCTTCGTACTGTCCACCATGACCCTGAGCTGGCCGGTGTCCGCCGCCCTGAGCAGCCACGTATACAACCGCGTCGGCATCCGCGCCTGCGCCATGACCGGCATCGGCGCCGCCACGCTGGTACTGCTCGCCTTCCCGCTGCTGCCCTACCCCGGCGCCGCCTGGCAGCCCGCCCTGATCATGCTGGCGCTCGGCGCCGCCCTCGGGCTCTTCCAGCTGCCCCTGATCATCGGCGTGCAGTCCTCCGTCGGCTTCGCGGAACGCGGCACCGCGACCGCCTCCGTCCTCTTCTGCCGCCAGGTCGGCCAGTGCGTCGGCGCCGCCCTGTTCGGCGCCGTCGCCAACACCACCCTCAACGGCCGGCTGGCCGCCGCCCCCGCCGGCATACGGACGGGCCTGCCCGGCGACCTGGACTCCGTCTCACACGCCCTGGGCAGCGCCGGCGCCCTCACCGACCGCGCCGCCGACTACCTGCGGCGCGCCGTGGACGCCACCGTCGACCACGTCTACCTCGGCGCGGCGGCAGCCGCGGGACTCGCCTTCCTGGTCCTGCTGGTGCTCGCGCCGCGCCGCTTCCCCGTGCACGGGGAGCCCGAGGACGCCGAGGGGGCGCCCCGGGGCCGACCGCCTGTGTCATGACCCCGAAGCCCCGGGCCGGCGCCTGCCGCCCGCCCCGCCCGGCCTACTGCTGACCGGCCTACTGCTGACCGGGCGGGCGCGGCAGCTCCGTCTCCAGCGTGTCCTCGTTGTCGGGATCGACCGGTGCCCGCGTGTCGGCGGGCGCGGCGGCGGCCTCGTCACCCGCGGCGCCGGTCTCACCGGCCCCGGCCTCCTCCGCTTCACCGGCCACCTCGGCATCACCGGCTGCACCGGCCTTCTCCAGCAGCACCGTGCCGCCTTCGACGCTCGTCGTGGCCCCCGCCTCCACGGCCGGCCCGTCCCCTTCGCCGGCAGCCACGCCGTCCCCCGCCGGCTCGTCCTCGTCCGGGGCCTTCCCCGTCAGCGCGGCGAGGGTGTTGCGGACGTGCGTCATGTGCTCACGCACCTTCTCGCGCCGCTCCGTGTGCTCGCGCACCGTCCGCTCGGTGGCCCGCTCGATCCGCTCCACCTCGACCCTGGCCTGCGCGAGCAGATCCGCCGCGCGCGCCTCGGCGTCCTCGTCGCGGTGCCGCGCCGCCTCCTCGGCCTCCGCAAGGAAACGCTCCGCCTCGGCGACCCTGAGCCGCCCCAGCTCCTCCAGCTCCGCGACCCGCTGCTCCAGGTCGGCCTCCTGCGCCGCGAGGTCGCGCCCGGCCGCCTCCCACTGCTCGGCCTGCTCCTCCTCCTGCTCCCGCAGCAACTGGGTGGTGCGCCGCTCCATCTCGCGCAGCGCGTCCGCCGCGGCGGTCCGCCACTCCTCGGCGTCCTTGGCGGCCGCCGTCGCCAAGCCGTCCGCCTCGGCCCACGCCGCGTCCACGGCCCGCCGCGCCCACTCCTCGGTCTCGTCCCGCAGCTGCTGCGACGCCCGGTCGGCGGCCTCCCGGACCTGCCGCGCGTACGCCTCGGCCTCCTCCCGCGCCCGCTCGGCCGCCTCCTCGGCGTCCGCCCGCAGCCGCGCCGCCTCGGACTCCGCCGTCGTCAGGATCAGCCGCGCCTGCTCGCCCAGCGACTCGTACGTCTGCGGCGGCAGCTGCCGCACGTACTCGCGCAGCTCGTCCAGTTCCGCCGTCATCTCGTTGGCGAGCACCGTCAGCCGCGCGGCGCGCTCCCAGCAGGAGTCACGGTCGACAGAGAGCCCTTCCACCCGGCGGTCGACGTCCTGGGGACGGTAGCCACGCCCTCGTACGATCTCGAACCCATGAGGCGAAACCGATGCACTCATCCCTCAAGCCCCTCTCCGACGTGCGGCGCGATGACGCGCACATCTTTTTGGATCCATTCGAAGCGACCGTTACGCGACACTCCGCCCCTCTCAATGCTCCAGGATGCGTCAATTGTTGCCAGAAGTCGGAATCGGGACATCTTCGCGGAGGGCCTGGAACAGCTGCCGCGCTCCCTGCTCGTCCCACTCCACCACATCGCCCAGACCACCCAGGTCCACCCCTGGGCTGGCCACCGGAACCGTCGTCGCCGACCCCTTCCCCTCCGCGATCTCCTTCATCGACCAACTCAGCCGCCCCAGGTCCGGCACACCGGCCCGCCCGTCCACGGTCAGCGCCGACAGCGCCGCGTCCGCCACCGGCACCAAGGTGAACGGATCGAGCAGCACCCCGGCACCCAGCGCCTTGTCCGCGACCGCGCCGATCAGCTGCCGCTGCCGCCTGACCCTGCCCAGGTCTCCCTCCGGATCCGTATAACGCGCCCGTACATACGCCAGTGCCCGCACTCCGTCCATTTCCTGACATCCCGCCCGGAAGTCCGCCCCCGACTTCTCGTCCTTGAGCGCCTTGTCCAAACACATACGCACTCCGCCGAGCGCGTCCACCACCCGAACGAGACCCAGGAAGTCAATCTCGGCATAGTGACCGATCCGCAGCCCCGTCGCCTGCTCCACGGTGCGCGCCAGCAGCTTCGGCCCGCCCTCCGCGAACGCCACGTTCACCTTGTTCCTGCCGTGGCCCGGAATCGCCACGTAACTGTCCCGCGGCAGGCTCACCAGGTAGGGCCCGCTGTCCCCGCGGTGCAGCACCATGATCGTGTCGGTGTTCAGCCCCTCCTCGTTGCCGACGTGCAGCTCCCTGCGCTGCTCGGGCGTCAGGCTCTCCCGGCTGTCCGAACCGATGAGCAGCCAGTTCGTGCCCTGGCCCGGCGACGGCCTGCCGGAGTAGTCCGCGAGCGGTTCCGCCCGCCGCACCTGACCGCCCGCCCACGCATACAGCGCCACACCACCCGCCACCACCAGCACCACCAGGACGAGCAGCAGCAACGCGATCCGCTTCGGCCACGACATGCGCCGCCGCCCGCGCCGACGGCGGCGCCCGGCGCGGTACAGCGCCGACGTCCCCTGCGGCGGCGGTGACGAGGACGGCGGCTGATCCATATACGAAGGATCACGGCGACCCGGCCGTCCCGCAGGTCGAGCGCCGCCGGCAGCGGCACACCGGGGGAACCGGGACACGGGAGCGGGGCGGCACGCCGGCCGCCCGGCGCACCGCCCCGCACACGGACTACAGCAGCCCGTCCCACATCTGTTCGAGCAGCACCGACCACCACGTCTCCGGCGACCCCAGCGCCGGCGGATCCAGCGCCACCAGCTGCGCCTGGAAGTCCACCGTCCAGTGCCCCGCCTGCTCCGGCGTCAGCCCGTACCGCAGCCGCCACATCCGGCCCAGCATCGCCATGCACCGCACGAACTCCGGCAGCCCGCTGTTCACGAACTGCGGCACCGCCGGCTGACCGTTCGGGGCGCCCTCCAACGGCGCCGCCACGATGTGCGCCGTCCCGTACTGCACACACAGCTGACGGCCGAAATCGTTGCCCATCACCAGATAGGACCCCGCGTCCGCGGCAGGCCGCACCCCGCGCTCCGCCGCCAGCTCCGCCAGCGTCGGCACCGGACGGCCCGGCTGCGCCTGCGCCCAGAAGAACGGCCCGAAGTCCACCGGCAGCCCGGCCCACACCAGCGTCTGCGCCACCACGTCCGGCACCCCCTGCCGGGACACCGCCCGCTGGTCGAACCGGAAGACCCCCTGCGGCCCGAAGGACTGCTCCAGCTCCTGCCCGAACACCTGCGGCGGCACCGGCGGCACCGGCTGCACCTGCGACGGGTGCGGCAACGGCACCCGCACCGGCGCCGGCCGCGCCGGACCGCCCGCCACCTGGTGCAACTCGCCCTGGTGCGCCACCAGGTGCCGTACGCCCTGCTGCCGCGAGGCGTGCTCCGTCCCGTACGCCGCGGTGTGGCTGATCCGCACCTGCGGCCAGGTCTCCCGGATCATCCGCGCGCAGTAACCACCCGGCAGATCACACGACTCCAGCTCCGTGTGGAGCTCCAGCACCTGCTGCGGCGGAATGTTCATGCCACGCAGCTCGTGCAGCAGCTGCCACTCCGGATGCGGGGTGCCCGGCGCGGAACGCCGCACGATCTTCTGCTCCGAACCGTCCGGCGCGCGGTAGCTCAGCACGGCCATGTAGCCGGGCCCCACGGTCGGCCGGCCGGAGGGCGCCGGCGGGTAGCCGTACGAGCCCCCGGCCCCCTGCGCGGCGGCCGGCGGCACCCCCGGAGGCGGCATCGCGGGACCGGCCTGCGGCGGCCCGTGCACCGCGGGCGGCGGCAGGCCGGGGCCCGGCGCGGCGGCCGGACCGCCCGCGCCGTCGGCGAGCATCGTCGCCGCGGCGTGCACGCCGCCACCACCGCCCGGCGGCGCGGACGGCGGCGCGGACGGCGGCGGAGGCGGGCCGCCCGCGTCACCGGACGCGCCATCACGCGACGAACCGTCACGTGACGCGCCATCTCGGGGCGCATCACCCGTACCGGGCTTACCGGGCGGGCCGGGCGCCTTGGGGGCACCGGGCGGACCGGGCGGCGCGGACGGCGGCGGCACGCTTGCCGCCTGGCCGGCTGGGCCTGCCTGTCCCGCCTGGATCGCGGCACCGTCGGCCAGCATCGTCGCGGCCGCGTGCACCCCGCCGCCGGGACCGCCCGCGCCCTGCCCGGACGCGTCGGGACCGTCCACGGCACTCAGGTCCAGCGCGTCCGCGTCGAGCTGCGAGACGAGCTGCGTCGGGATGTACCCACCGGCCGGGACGGGCGGCTGCGCCGCGTCACCGGGCGCTCCGGAACCACCACCGGAACCCGCGTACGCGGGCGGCGGCGGCACATCGGCCGCCGGCGGACCCGACGGCGGCGGCAGATCGGTCAGCCCCGCCGGACCCGGCGCGGGCGCGGCGGACGGCGGCGCCGGCGGCATCGGCGGCGGCAGCGGCCCGCCCGCCGCCGGATCCTCGATCGCGGGCGCCACCGTCGTACGCGGCAAGTTGCTGCCGCCCGCCAGCAGCTCCGTCTTGGCCTCGGGACGCGCGCCCGGCGGCGGCGTGCCCTCCTCGCCGAACCCGCTCAGCGGCGGCGCGAACACCGTCTCGGGCAACCCCACCGAACGGTCCCCGGCCTCCTCGTCCTCCCGGATGTCCGTACCCGCCCACGGCGTGGCACCGGCCGGAACCGGCACCGCGTCCTGCGCCGGCCGTACGGGCTCCGGCACACCGGAAGCAGCCTCCCCCGCGCTCCCCGGCCGCCGGTCGGCCAACCCGATCTGGTCCGCCGCCTCCTGCAACCACTCCGGCGGCGTCAACAGGAACGACGTCGCCTCCAGATCGATCCGCTGCGGCGCGGCCTCCGCCGGCGCCGCCTGCGCGCCGTACTCCTCCTCGTACCGCCGGATCACCTCACCCACCGGCAGACCGGGCCACAGCGTCGTCTCCCCGCTGTCCCGCGCGATCACCAACCGCGCCCGCCCGCCGCTCCCCTGCGCTCCGCCTCGGCCCTGTTCTCGCCCCTCGGATGCCGAGCCCGTCGCCGGACCCCCCTCACGGTCCTCCGCCCAGACCACGAACCCCAGGTCGAACTCCCGCACCCGCACCTCACGCTGGAACGGCCCCGGCACCTCGCCGTTGACCCAGCGCTCCGCACGCTCCTGCGCCTGCGCGAACGTCACCACCGCGCCTCACCCCTCCACCGGAACAGCGCGCGCGAAGCCGCCGTCCACCATCAGACCCGCCACCGTCTCCAGCTCCGGCGGATTCCCCGCCAGCTGCTGGAGGAAATCGTCGAAATCCGCGCCACACGGCAACAGCAGCCGCTCCACCCGCTCCTGCACCGACCAGCCGTCCCGGTCCCGGGCGTCGTCATACGCGCAGAACCACACCGTGCCCAGCGCGTCCCCCCGCACCTTCACCGCTATGACACCGCCCTGCACGAACCCCACCCCCAGGTAATCCTTGGTCAGGTGGTCCCGCAGACACTTGTTGACGTACACCAGATCGTTCATCGCGGCCTCGTCCCGCACCGTGAAGAACGGCTGGTCCACCAGCAGCCCCAGATCCGCGTGCAGCCCCACACCCACCGGCGCACAACCGCCCGCCGCCTTCAAGAACGCGCGGTACGCACCCGGCAGCCGATACCCGAGCGACTCCTCGGCCTGCCGCACCTGCTCCTCCGGCACCGACACGTCCCGGTGCGGCAACCCGAAATGCACCGGCCGGGTGTCCTGCAACGGCCGCGTACCACGCTTACCGTGATCCACCGCCGCCGTCGCCAGCCCACCGTGATGCCGCAACAGCGCCTTCACCTCGGCCGGCACCAGCTCCATCCGCCGCGTACCCGCCACGTGATGCCAGGTCCAGCCGTGCGGCGTCGCCACCGACCGCACGTCCTCCCACAGCTCGTGCCCCCGCGCGTGCGAGGCGACATTCGCGGACACATAGTCCGTCAGCCGCAACTCGTCCACGCCGAAGCCCTCCGGCGGCTCCGCGATCTCCGCGGCCGCCCGCGCGTACGACGAGAAATCCGGGAACCCGTTCCCGTCCACCGGCACCCCACGCGGATACCGGGCAGCACGCACCGGATCCGGGAAATGCACGACCTGCCCGGCATAGGCCGTGTTCGGTGGCGCGGCATGGCCCGCGGCCTGAAGGCCGGGAGATGCCCCCAGCCCTTGCCGACCTGACGTCATGGCGGTGCTCCCTGGCTGAATCTGGCTACTGAGCACAGCCTATGCCGTACCGCAACAGGCTCCCCCGCCCGCGTCAACCCCCCACCCACCACCCCCGCGCCCAACACCCGCCACAGCACACCCACTTCACCGCACGCCCCCACCGCACACCCACCCGCCACCCCCGCCGGAACGCAACCGCACCCCGCCACAACCGTGACATCACCGACAGCACACCCGACTTCCCCAACACCCACCACATTTGGCAGGCTGACCCTCCCCCTACCCTTGCGGGGGACCTCCGGCGTCCCGGGGATTCGGGGAGGGAAAAGCACTGACCATGCGCACCACGGCACACCACAACACCGCCACCGCGGGCGACCCCCGCGTCGGCTGGAGCGGCACCGCCGACGACGACCGTCCGCCTGCCCTCCGCCACCGCCGCGACGGCATCCTCCCCACCGTCGGCGCCGCCCTGTCCGTACGCGGCCGCACCCTCACCTGCACCGCGAGCAAAGCCGAACAGCCCCCGGTGCTCCACCACCTCGTCCAGGACTTCCTCGACACCCTCACCACCGCCCAGCGCGAACGCTTCACCGGACGCTGCCCGGAAGCGGTCCTGCTGAGCCGCCACCTCACCGCCGTCGAAGCCAACCGCGGCAAACGCGCCTCCCGCAAACCCCTCACCAACGGCGAAGCCCGCCGCTCACTGAAACACTCCAAAATCACCGCCCGGCACATCCGAGAGGACGGCGACCCCCTGCACGGCAGCTACGCACCCCCCTGCCGTTCCTGCGACGCCCTCCTCGCCTTCTTCGGCGTCATGCCCATCGGCACGCACGCAGGGAGCTGACCCCCACCATGCCGCCCACCGCACCGTCACCGGAACCCACCGCGCCCATCCCCCCGGTGTACGACTCCTACGAACGCACCTCGGCGACCCGCTTCCCCGTCGCCGTCGACGCCGCCCTCCAGGACGCCGGCTGGCGCCCCGGCCGCTGGGACATAAAGCAGGCCGAACACTGGGCCGACGCCCTGCGCGCCCACGCCTCCCCCGCCGGGCACCGCCACATCGTCTTCCCCGCCGCCGTCGAAGCGTGGGCCGAGTTCGGCGGCCTCGACATCGCCCCCACCGGCCCCGGACGCCACATCGCCCCCACACCCTTCACCCTCGACCCCCTGCACGGCCTCCACCTCGCCCGCACCCTCGGCGACCTCGGCCGCGCCCTGGAAACCGACGTCGCCCCCCTCGGCCAGGAAGCAGGCGGCCAGGCCGTCCTCGCCATCGACACCGAAGGCCGCGTCTACAGCCTCGACCACACCGGCGACTGGTACCTCGGCGCCGACCTCGACCAGGCCCTGAACACCCTGGTCCTCGGCATCCGCCCGACCCGCCTCGTCCCCGCCGCACCCCCGGAGAACTGAGCCGAACACCGGTACGGCGGGCGATACACCGACCCGTACCCGTACGGGAGACGTACGCGGACGCGGCAAAGCGCGACCAGCGGCAGGGGCCCCTCGTCAGGTCCCCTGCCGCCGCGGAAAAGACCCGCTCAGGCCGCCTGCCACCCCGGCAGCACCGCCGACACCCGGAAACCGCCCGCCTCCGTCGCCCCCGACACGAACACACCACCCAACGCCGTCACCCGCTCCCGCATGCCGACCAGGCCGTTGCCCCCACTCGGCAACCCCGCGTCCACCGCGCCCCGCGCCGACGGACCGTTCTCCACCTGCACCGCGACCTCACCCTCCCGATGCGCCAACCGCACCCGCGCCCGCGCACCCGGCGCGTGCTTGTGCACATTCGTCAGCGCCTCCTGCACCACCCGGTACACCGTCTGCTCCACCCCCGGCGGATAACCACCCTCCACGGCCGCACCGTCCACCGACAGCTCCACCGCCATCCCGGCCGCCCGCGACTGCCCCACCAGATCACCCAGCTCCGCCAGCGAAGGCCCCTCGCCCTCCGGCTCCGCCGTCACCACCGCGGCACCACCCCGCGACTCCCCACCGGAACCCGCCCCGCCCTCCGCCGCCGCCCGGCCCACCGGCGCGGAACGCGCCCCACCACCGGACTCCCCCGCTTCCTCCCCCGCGTCCGCAGCCGCCGCCACCTTCACCTTCGCCTGCGACGCCATCGCCACCAGACGCTCCGGCTCATCCGACGACCGCCCCGAGGACCGGCCCGACACCCCCTCCGCCGTCCGCAGCACCCCCAGCATCTCCCGCAACTCCGTCAGCGCCTGCCGGCCCATGTCCCCCACCAGCGCGGCGTTCCGCGACGCCTTCTCCGGATCCTTCAACGCCACCGCCTGCAACGCCGCCGCGTGCACCACCATCAGACTCACCCGGTGCGCCACCACGTCGTGCATCTCCCGCGCGATCCGCGTCCGCTCCTCGTTACGGGCCCACTCCGCCCGCTCCTCCGCCCGGTCGGCCAGCAGCGACAACTCCCGCTCCAGCCCGTCCGCCCGCTCCCGCAGGCTCTCCACCAGCCGCCGGCGGGCACCGACGTACAACCCCCACAACACCGGCGGCGCCGTCAGCACCAGCGCCGCCGTCACGGCCATCACCAGCACGAACCACGTCGGCGGATGGAAATCGGGCTCGCTCCCCACGTCCTGCCGGATGGTGAAGAAGCTGGAGACCAGCGTCCCGGTCACCGCCATCCCGGACAGCAGCCCGATCACCCGCCGCGGCACGTCCGAGACCGCCAGCGAATACAGGCCCACCACACTCAGCACCGCGCCCATCTGCGTCGGCGTCACCGCGACCGCCACCAGCACCACGGCCACCGGCCAACGGCGCCGCACCAGCAGCACCGGCCCCACGACCAGGCCGAGCACCAGCCCGACCCACGACGGCAGCCCCGCGTCCTCCGCGAAGTCCAACCCCTCGAAGAGGGTCTCCACCGTCGAGACCACGGCCAGCGACACGTCCAGCACAGCACTCCGCCGCCGTGGCCACCACCACGGCCCGGCGGGCGCGTCCCGCGCACTCGTTCCCTCGATTGCCCCCGTTGCGGTCATACCGACCAGCCTACGGGCGCCCCCGAGCGGTTGTCCGTCGAGCGTCCGTGCACGCGAACGCGCCGTTACGGACGGGTACCCACCGCTTTCACGCGAACTATTGAATCGCCCACATTTTCGGCTGTTTAGTACATCGCCCGGCCCGACCCTGACGTCATGCGCAACACACGACCGGACTTCGAGTCCCTGCACGACAAGGCAGCCACCCTCCGCCGCGCGGGCCCGAGCCGCCACCCGAACGCGAAGGGCGACGCACGGGCGAGGGCCAGGGAACTGCGGGCGCGGGGGATGACGTACGACGAGATCGTGGCCGAGCTCGGGGTGTCCAAAAGCTCGGTCTCCCTCTGGGTCCGCGACCTCCCCAAGCCGGCGGCCTCGCCGGAACGCATGCACCGCATGCGCGAGGCCCGCTGGGAGCCGCACCGCAAGGCAGTGGCCGAAGCCCGCCGGCGGACGAAGGAGGACGCGGCGCGCGAGATCGGCGCCCTCACCGAAAGGGAACTGTTCCTCATCGGCGTCGGCCTGTACTGGGCCGAGGGCAGCAAGAGCAAGCCGCACAGCCCACAGGAGCGCGCGACCTTCATCAACAGCGACCCGGGCATGATCCAGGTCTACTTGGCATGGCTCGCGCTCCTCGGAGTCACGCCGGAACGGACGCAGTTCCGCGTTCACATCCACGAGTCGGCCGGCGTCGCCGCCGCCGAGCGCTACTGGGCGGACCTGGTCGGCATCGACGTCACCGGCCTCGCCAGGACGACGCTGAAGAAACACAACCCGAAGACCGTCCGCAAGAACGTGGGCGAGGACTACCACGGCTGTCTCGTGGTCCGCGTTCTGCAATCCGCTGATCTGTACCGTCGCATCGAAGGCTGGTGGTACGGCATAGTGTTGGGTGCCAAGCGGCCAGCCTGACGGAATGTCCGGTTTGACCACTTATGCACTCCCCTGTGGTGTAATGGGCAACACAGTCGGTTTTGGTCCGATAATTCCGGGTTCGAGTCCTGGCAGGGGAGCAACGCAACGTTCGGGTCCCGGCCGCCGGTCGGGACCCGCCCGCGTTTCGGCCGCAAAGCGCACCGGTATCCTTCGGGTGTCCACCACCCGAAGAAGCCGAAGGGCATCCCCGTGAGCGCCAATCGCCCGGCCGCCGTCGTCGTTCTCGCAGCGGGTGAGGGCACCCGCATGAAGTCGACGACCCCCAAGGTTTTGCACGCGATCTGCGGTCGCTCCCTCGTGGGGCATGTCGTCGCCGCCTCCCGCGAGCTGGACCCCGAGCACCTCGTCGTGGTCGTCGGCCATGCCCGTGAGCAGGTCGGCGCGCATCTCGCCGAGATCGACCAGGACGTGCGGACCGCTGTCCAGTACGAGCAGAACGGCACCGGCCACGCCGTCCGCATGGGCCTGGAGGAGCTGAGCGACGGGGGCGTCACCCTCGACGGCACCGTGATCGTCGTGTGCGGGGACACTCCGCTGCTGACCGGCGAGACCCTCAAGAAGCTCGGCGACACCCACGCGGCGGACGGCAACGCCGTCACCGTGCTGTCGGCCGAGGTCCCGGACTCGACCGGGTACGGCCGGATCGTGCGCGACGAGAACACCGGCGCGGTGACCGAGATCGTCGAGCACAAGGACGCCACGGACGCGCAGCGCGCGATCCGGGAGATCAACTCCGGGGTGTTCGCGTTCGACGCGCAGCTGCTGACCGACGCGCTGGGCAAGGTCCGTACGGACAACAGCCAGGGTGAGGAGTACCTCACGGACGTGCTGGGCATCCTGCGGGAGGCCGGGCACCGGGTCGGCGCCGCGGTGGCGGACGACCACCGGGAGATCCTGGGGATCAACAACCGGGTGCAGCTCGCCGAGGCGCGCCGGCTGCTGAACGAGCGGCTGCTGCACCGGGCGATGCTGGCCGGTGTGACGGTCGTGGATCCGGCGACGACGTGGGTGGACGTGTCGGTGTCGTTCGAGGCGGACGCGACGGTGCATCCGAATACGCAGCTGCTGGGCGGTACGCACGTTGCGGCGCACGCGGAGGTGGGTCCGGATTCGCGGCTGAAGGACACCGCGGTCGGTGAGGGTGCGACGGTGTCGTTCACGGTCGCGGACGGTGCGAAGGTCGGTCCCGGCGCGAGTGTGGGGCCGTACGCGTACTTGCGTCCGGGTACGGATCTGGGGCCGAAGGCGAAGGCCGGTACGTACGTGGAGATGAAGAACGCGACGATCGGCGAGGGCACGAAG
This sequence comes from Streptomyces sp. NPDC017529, assembly GCF_044329785.1. NCBI lineage: Bacteria > Bacillati > Actinomycetota > Actinomycetes > Kitasatosporales > Streptomycetaceae > Streptomyces > Streptomyces sp. NPDC017529. The sequence continues at coordinate 156,195 of NZ_JBIRJY010000009.1, read as the reverse complement.
GTGCCGCACCTGTCGTATGTGGGTGACGCGACGATCGGTGAGTTCAGCAACATCGGCGCGGCGAGCGTGTTCGTGAACTACGACGGTGAGGCGAAGCACCACACGACGGTCGGGTCGCACTGCAAGACCGGCTCGGACAATATGTTTGTGGCTCCTGTCACGGTCGGGGACGGTGCGTACACCGCTGCCGGCTCGGTCATCACCAAGGATGTGCCCCCGGGTTCGCTGGCGGTCGCGCGCGGCCAGCAGCGGAATATCGAGGGTTGGGTCGCTCGTAAGCGTCCCGGAAGCGCCGCCGCGCAGGCTGCGTCTGCTGCTGGCCAGGAGTCCGACGGCGAGCAGTGATCGTGCTCGGGTGCGCCGTGCGGGGCGTACCGTGATAAGCGCACGCAAACAGGATCTGAGGAGATTTGCTGTGACCGGGATCAAGACGACCGGCGAGAAGAAGCTGATGCTCTTCTCCGGCCGCGCCCACCCCGAGCTGGCTGAGGAGGTCGCCCACCAGCTGGGTGTCGGGCTGGTCCCGACCAAGGCGTTCGACTTCGCCAACGGAGAGATCTATGTCCGTTACCAGGAGTCGGCGCGTGGTGCGGACTGCTTCTTGATGCAGAGCCACACGGCTCCCATCAACAAGTGGATCATGGAACAGTTGATCATGATTGATGCGCTGAAGCGGGCCTCGGCCCGCAGCATCACCGTGGTCATCCCGTCGTACGGGTACGCCCGCCAGGACAAGAAGCACCGTGGCCGCGAGCCGATCTCGGCCCGCCTGATCGCGGATCTGCTGAAGTGCGCGGGTGCCGACCGGATCGTCACGGTCGACCTGCACACCGACCAGATCCAGGGCTTCTTCGACGGCCCGGTGGACCACCTGTTCGCGCTGCCGGTCCTCGCGGACTACGTGGGCGCCAAGGTGGACCGCGAGAAGCTGACGGTGGTCTCGCCGGACGCGGGCCGGGTGCGGGTCGCGGACCGCTGGTGCGACCGGCTGGACGCGCCGCTGGCGATCGTGCACAAGCGGCGTGACAAGGACGTGGCGAACCAGGTCACGGTCCACGAGGTCGTCGGTGACGTGAAGGACCGGGTCTGCGTCCTGGTCGACGACATGATCGACACCGGTGGCACGATCTGTGCCGCGGCGGACGCGCTGTTCGCGAACGGTGCCGCGGACGTCATCGTGACGGCGACGCACGGCATCCTGTCGGGCCCGGCGGCGGACCGTCTGAAGAACTCCAAGGTGAGCGAGTTCGTGTTCACGAACACCCTGCCCACGCCGTCGGAGCTGGAGCTGGACAAGATCACGGTGCTGTCGATGGCGCCGACGATCGCGCGGGCGATCCGTGAGGTGTTCGAGGACGGTTCGGTGACCAGCCTCTTCGAGGAGCAGTGAGCCGGATTCCGTAGCCCGTAAGGCTCACGGAGATCGACTTTGGGGGCGGCCTCCCCGCCGGGTAGACTCGTGGAGTTGCTCGGCGAGGGAGGCCGCACTTTTCTGTGGTGCGGCGGTCCGTTATCGACGCGCTCTTCGTAGCAGGTCTGTCGTGGGCCGGGTGACGCCCCACAGATCCGTCCGGTCGTCCGTCGACCGCGCCGACTACGAGGAGTGCCACATGGCCGAGGTCAAGCTCGACGCCAAGATCCGTACCGACTTCGGTAAGGGTGCCGCCCGCCGTTCGCGCCGCGAGGACATGGTCCCCGCCGTGATCTACGGCCACGGTGCCGAGCCGAAGCACGTCGCCATCCACAACCACGCGCTGATGATGGCGCTGAAGAACTCGAACGCGCTGATCCGCCTGGACGTGGACGGCGAGAGCTTCCTGGTCATCCCCAAGGCCGTGCAGCGTGAGGCCATCCGTGGCTTCCTGGTCCACGTGGACTTCCTGGCCGTGCGCAAGGGCGAGAAGGTCACCGTCGAGATCCCGATCCACATCGAGGGCGACCTGGCGCCGGGTGCCAACCTGCTGGAGCACCTGCTGAACACCCTGCCGCTGGAGGCCGAGGCCACCCACATCCCGGAGTCGGTGACCGTCTCCGTGGCGGGCCTGGACGCCGGTGACTCGGTGCACGCCAAGGACATCACCCTGCCGGCCGGCTCGACGCTGGCGATCGACGAGGAGACCGTGGTGCTCCAGGTCGTCGCGGCGCAGGCCGAGGCGCCGGCGGCCGAGGGCGACGAGTCCGCCGAGGCCTGACCGCTTCTGTAACGCAGGTGTCAACCGCCGCCCGGCGCCGAGTGCGCGGGGCGGCGGTTGAGCCGTTTCACGCGGTCTGCTGCTGCAAGGAGACATGAGGATGACGACGGACGCCGAGGGTCCCTGGCTGGTCGCGGGGCTGGGCAATCCGGGCCCCGAGTACGCGGCCAACCGCCACAACGTGGGGTTCATGGTGGCGGATCTGCTCGCGGAGCGGATGCGCGGGCGGTTCAAGGCGCACAAGGCGCGGGCGCAGGTCGTGGAGGGCCGGATCGGTCCGCCGGGTCCCGGCAGCCGGCGGGTGGTGATCGCCAAGCCGATGACGTACATGAACCTGTCGGGTGGTCCGGTGACGGCGCTGCGGGACTTCTACAAGGTGCCGGTGGGCAACGTCATCGCGGTCCACGACGAGCTGGACATCGACTACGGGGCGCTGCGGCTGAAGCTGGGTGGTGGCGACAACGGTCACAACGGGCTGAAGTCGATCACGAAGTCGCTGGGTGCGGAGTATCACCGGGTGCGTTTCGGTATCGGCCGCCCTCCTGGCCGGATGCAGGTGGCGGACTTCGTTCTGAAGGACTTCTCCGGTGCGGAGCGCAAGGAGCTGGACTACTTCGTCGACCGGGCGGCGGATGCCGTGGAGGCGCTGGTCGTGGACGGTCTTGAGCGGGCCCAGAGCACGTACAACTCGTGAGGCGCGGGCTGCCTTACGTGGTGTGAGCGGGGCGAATGGGGCAGTCGGTGCCAGGGTCTGACGAACCGGCACCCGAGGTTGACCGAGCGCAGTTGCATGGCCAAGGATCGCCGCCATGCCCAAGAGCCGCCCGAGTACCAAGAAGCGCAGCCGTCCGGTCAAACGCAGCCGCACCCGCCGGATGGGGGAGAGCGCCTACGGGCTGCTGCTCGTCGCCCGTACGGGACTGATGGGCGCGGTGGCGCTGCTGCTGCTGGTGGCGGGCGTGTGGACGTCGTGGAACACGGCGCAGTACGCGATGCTCGTGGAGGCGCGGGAGCGCGGCACGATGACGGTGACCGGTTGCCAGGACGACCGGTGTACGGGTCCGTACGCGCCGGATGAGCGGGACGGCAGGCACCGGGAGCGGGTGTCGATAGCCGCGGCGGCGGCGCCGGACCAGGGTGAGCGGGTCGAGGTGACGGTGAAGCCCGGTACGGACCGTGCGGTGCGGACGGGTGCGGGTGGTGTTCTGCACGCGTGGGTCCCGTTCGCGGGTTCGCTGCTGCTGGCGGCGCTGGTGGTGGCGGGCGGTATGAAACTGCGGCGTACGGCCTGGGTGATGGGCCTGCTGGGCACGGTGCTGCTGGGGGCGACGTTCGCGGCGTTGTAGTACGTACTACGTGCGCCGGTGCAGCTCCCACATGCCGAGTTCGTCGTCGTGGGCGCGTAGCCGGGCGACGGCTTCGTCCAGTGTGCGCTGCTCGGTGAGTTCGTAGAACAGGAACAGCGGGGCGAAGACGCTGGCGTAGCCGAACGGTGCGCCGTGCGGTGCGATGTAGGCGCTCGCTCCGGCGTCGAGGAAGGCTTCGGCCAGCGCGGGGTCGCCGGTGTCGCAGCCGTTGGCGATGACGACGCTGTCCGTCAGGCGGGTGTGCGCGCGTACTTCCTCTGGGCCGGCGGAGTCGTTGAACGGCTGGTAGGCGGAGAGTTCGGGGGCGAGTCCGTCGAGCAGGATGCGCCCCTCGTCGCCGTGGCAGGCCAGGATGACGTACGGCGCGGCCTTCCGGCTGCCGTCGAGGGCGGCCAGGAAGTGGCGGGCTGTCCGATGGGCAGGTAGTTCACCTGCACGCCGAAGCTCTCCAGCGCGTCCCGCAGTGGCCGTCCGTGCCCGCCCTCGATGTCCAGCAGGTCCACGGCGGTCCAGGCCAGCTGCCCCGCCTGTATCTCGCGTATCCGCGACGGCCGCTGCGTCGCCAGCCAGGTTGTCTCGTCCATGTGCGGTGCCCCCGAACGACGGTTGGCCGGGGCAGAGGCCCCGGCCAACGATGCAAGCCTGTCCGGCGTTTGAGGACAATCGGTTGTCCGGCGCGCGGCGGCCGGCCCGGGGCTCGCCGGGCCGGCCGTCAGGTCACCCGGTGTTGCGCAGGCCCGCCGCGACGCCGTTCACGGTCAGCAGCAGCGCCCGTGCCAGTACCGGGTCGGCTTCCTCGCCGCGTTCTGCCGCGGCCCGCTGGCGGTGCAGCAGCGAGACCTGGAGGTAGGAGATCGGGTCGAGGTAGGCGTCGCGGATGTGGAAGGTCTGCTTCAGGACCGGGTTGGATTCGAGCAGTTCGCTCTCGCCCGTGACGCGCAGGACTTCCTGCACGGTCAGTTCGTGCTCGGCCTTGATCGTGTCGAAGACGTGCTTGAGCTCGTCGGGTACGAGGGTGTCGACGTAGTGCTGGGCGATCCGCAGGTCGGTCTTGGCCAGCGTCATCTCGACGTTGGACAGGAAGTTGCGGAAGAAGTGCCAGTGCTCGTGCATCTCGTCGAGGACGACGTCGAGTCCGGCTTCGCGGGCGGCCTTGAGGCCGGTGCCGACGCCGAACCAGCCGGGGACGATCTGGCGGGACTGGGTCCAGCCGAAGACCCACGGGATGGCGCGCAGGCCGTCGAGTCCGGCGCCGGAGTCGGGCCGGCGGGAGGGCCGGGAGCCGAGGTGGAGTTCGGCGAGCTGGTCGACGGGGGTGGACGCGAAGAAGTACGCGGGCAGGTCGGGGTCCTCGACCAGCTTGCGGTAGGCGCCGTGTGCGGCGTCGGAGACGGTCTCCATGGCGGCGTCCCAGCGGGCGAGTGCCTCGTCGGACTGGCGCGGCGCGGTGTGCAGCGCGGAGGCCTGGAGGGTGGCGGCGACGGTCAGTTCCAGGTTCTCCCGGGCGAGGGAGGGGACCAGGTACTTGTCGGAGATGACCTCGCCCTGTTCGGTGACCTTGATCTCGCCTTCGAGGGTGCCGTAGGGCTGGGCGAGGATCGCGTCGTGGGAGGGGCCGCCGCCGCGGCCGACGGTGCCGCCGCGGCCGTGGAAGAGGCGCAGGCGTACGCCGTGCCGGTGGGCGACGTCGCGCAGCAGGCGCTGGGCGCGGTGGATCTCCCACTGGCTGGTGGTGATGCCGCCGAACTTGGAGGAGTCGGAGTAGCCGAGCATGACCTCCTGGACGTCGCCGCGCAGGGCGACCAGGCGCCGGTAGGAGGGGTCGGCGAGCATCTCGTCGAGGAGCTGGTCGGCGATCTTCAGTTCGTCGGTGGTCTCCAGGAGCGGCACGATGCCGATCTTGGCCCAGCCGGCGTGCAGGTCGATCAGGCCGGCCTCGCGGGCCAGGACGGTGGCGGCGAAGACGTCGTCGGAGCCCTGGCACATGGAGATGATGTAGGACTCGACGACCTCGGGGCCGAAGGTCTCCTTGGCCTTGAGGACGGTGCGGAAGACACCGAGGGTCTTGGCGCCGGCCTCGTCGAGGGGGGCGGGGCTGGGGGCGAGGGGGCGGCGCGAGCGCAGTTCCTTGGCGAGGAGCTTGCGGCGGTAGTCGCGCGGCATGTCGGTGTAGCGCCAGGATTCCTCGCCGAGGCGGTCGAAGAGCTGGCCGAGTGCGTGGTGGTGGGCGTCGGCGTGTTCGCGGACGTCCATGGTGGCGAGCTGGAGGCCGAAGGCGGCGATGGTGCGGATCGTGCGCTCCAGGCGGCCGTCGGCGACGAGGCCGCCGCGGTGCTCGCGCAGCGAGGTCTGGATGAGGGTGAGGTCCTCGATGAGGCCGGTGGTGCCGAGGTAGTCGCGGCCGGGGACGTGCGGGGTGTCGTTGGCCAGGCGTTCGCGGGTGTTGACGAGCTTCTGGCGGATGCAGGTGGCCTTGAGGCGGTAGGGCTCCTCGGCGTTCAGCCGCTTGTAGCGGGGGCTGATCTCGGGGAGCGCGTCGAGGTCCTGCTGGAGGGAGGCGAGGAGTTCGTCGGTGGCGCCGCAGTTGCGGATGGAGTTGGACAGGGCGCCGCGCAGCTCGTCGATGTGTTCGAGGGCGTCGGTGATGCCGTGTTCGTGCTGGAGGATCAGGACGTCCCAGGTCACCTGGGGGGTGACGTTGGGGTTGCCGTCGCGGTCGCCGCCGATCCAGGTGCCGAAGGTGAGGGGGCGGGTGCCGGGCGGGAGGGGGGCGCCGGCCCGCTCCAGTTCGGCGGCGAGGTCTTCGAGGACGTCGCCGACGGCGCCGCGGCCGAGCTCGTCGAGGTAGTAGATGGCGTTGCGGGCCTCGTCGGTCGGCTCGGGGCGGGCGACGCGCAGTTCGTCGGTCTGCCAGATGAGGTCGATGTTCTCGGCGAGGCGCAGGTCGGCGCGGCGGCGCTCGGTGGTGTCCGTACGGTCGAGGAGCTCGGCGACCTTGCGGAGCTTGGTGAGGACGGAGCGGCGGGCGGCCTCGGTGGGGTGGGCGGTGAAGACGGGCCGTACGCCGAGGTTCTTGGCGGTCGCGCGCAGGTGCTCGGGGTCGGCTTCCTTGAGCATGTCGGCCGTGCGGGCGAGGATGCCGCCTTCGGCGGCGCGCTTGGCGCGCAGTTCGCGGCCGCGGTGCACCTGTTCGGTGACGTTGGCGAGGTGGAAGTAGGTGGAGAAGGCGCGGACCAGCTTGGCGGCGGTGGCCAGGTCGGTCTCGCCGAGGAGCCGGGCGGCGGCCTCGCCGTCGGAGCGGGTCAGGGCGCGCACCTGTTCGACGAGGTCCAGCAGTTCCTGGCCTTCCTGGCGGACGAGGGTCTCGCCGAGGAGGTCGCCGAGGCGGCGGATGTCGGCGCGCAGGGGTCCGTTGTCGCGGGCGGCGTCGGCGGTGGCCGGGGCGCCGGCGCCGCCGGTGCGCTCGTCGTTCGCGGCGGGGGTGATGTCGGCACTGCTCACAGGTGCGGCTCCTTGCAGTGATCTTCGTGATCTGAGCACGTCCGGGCGCTTGCGGGGGTACTCCCCGGCTGCCGCCGGGGCCCCGCCGGCCGTGGCCGGCGGGAGTTTGCGGACCGCGCTGTCCGACGTTCCCCAGGATAGGTCTCCCCGCCGTCGGCGGATCACCCTGTCCGTTTGGTGGGCACCTACTCGTCCGGGCTGCTGCTCACACCCCGGCGGTGTTCATTTGTGACGGAACTTGCACGGCTTCTCCACCATGTTTTGCCGCAATTCGGTCACTCGTTACCGACCTGTCGGACCCTTGTCCGCGCAGACGGCGCTGCCATACTTACGAGACCGTAGGTTACGGTCCCGTAGCCGTAACCGTGCCCCCGAGCCCCCGACGAGGGACACCACATGACCGCTAGCCCCGAAGTCATCGAAGACTCGCCGAAACCCGTCGAAACCCCGCTGCCGTCCGCGACGCTGGGCAGCGACAGCAAACGCTCGGTCGAACAGATCACCCTCCTGCTGTTCATCACCCTGCCCTTCGTGGCGCTGGTGGCCGCGGTGCCGCTGGCCTGGGGCTGGGGCGTCAGCTGGCTCGACCTGGCGCTGCTGGCGGCGATGTACTTCATCGGCTGCCACGGCATCACGATCGGCTTCCACCGCTACTTCACCCACGGCTCCTTCAAGGCGAAGCGCCCCCTGCGGATCGCGCTGGCGGTCATGGGGTCGCTGGCGGTCGAGGGGCCGCTGGTGCGCTGGGTGGCGGACCACCGCAAGCACCACAAGTTCTCCGACGCCGAGGGCGACCCGCACTCCCCCTGGCGGTTCGGCGAGACGGTGCCGGCGCTCATGAAGGGCCTGTGGTGGGCCCACATCGGGTGGATGTTCGACGAGGAGCAGACGCCGCAGCACAAGTACGCACCGGACCTGATCAAGGACGACGCGATCCGCCGGATCTCCCGCCAGTTCGTCCTGTGGACGACGGTGTCCCTGCTGATCCCGCCGCTGGTGGGCGGCCTGGTCACGATGTCGTGGCAGGGCGCGGCCACCGCGTTCTTCTGGGGCTCGCTGATCCGGGTCGGCCTGCTCCACCACGTCACGTGGTCGATCAACTCGATCTGCCACGCGGTGGGCAAGCGCCCTTTCAGGTCCCGCGACCGGTCCGGCAACGTGTGGTGGCTGGCGGTGCTCTCCTGCGGCGAGTCCTGGCACAACCTGCACCACGCCGACCCGACGAGCGCGCGGCACGGCGTACTGCGGGGGCAGGTCGACTCCAGTGCCCGCCTCATCCGCTGGTTCGAGAAGGCCGGCTGGGCGTACGACGTGCGCTGGCCGAGCGCGTCCCGGGTCGACGCCAGGCGCAAGGACGGTGCCGCGACCGGGGGTACCGGCCGCCGGTAGCCGGGGAAGGCATGATTGACGGGTGGCGATCGACGGCAGCAGCGTGAACGACAAACAGGGCAAGGCCCCCTCCGGCGCGGGCACCCGGCGCACCCGCAGGGTGCGGATGACGGGAGCGGAGCGCCGCGAGCAGCTGCTCGACATCGGTCGCACCCTCTTCGCGGAGCGCGGCTTCGAGGGCACCTCGGTGGAGGAGATCGCGGCCAAGGCCGGCGTCTCCAAGCCCGTCGTCTACGAGCATTTCGGCGGCAAGGAGGGGCTGTACGCGGTCGTGGTGGACCGCGAGATGCGCCAGCTGCTGGACATGGTGACCGGCGCGCTGACCGCCGGCCACCCGCGTGAGCTGCTGGAGCAGGCCGCCTTCGCGCTCCTGGACTACATCGAGACGTACACGGACGGTTTCCGCATCCTGGTGCGCGACTCCCCCGTCGCCCAGTCGACCGGCACCTTCGCCTCCCTGATCAGCGACATCGCGACCCAGGTGGAGGACATCCTCGGCCTGGAGTTCAAGGCCCGCGGCTTCGAGCCGAAGCTGGCGCCCCTGTACGCGCAGGCCCTGGTCGGCATGGTCGCCCTGACCGGCCAGTGGTGGCTGGACGTCCGCAAGCCGAAGAAGGCGGAGGTCGCCGCCCATCTGGTGAACCTCGCCTGGCACGGTCTCGACGGCCTGGAGCCCAAGCCGCGCCTGATAGGCCACCGCCGGTCCTGACCGGGCCGCGGCCCGTTACGCGGTGCTTCCCGGGGAGTCCTTCTCCTCCAGGAGTTCCAGGCGATTGCCGACGGGGTCCCGGGTGTAGCAGCGGTCGTGGCCCGGGAGGCCGTCGTCCCAGGTGACGGGGGCGCCGTGGGCGGCGAGCCGGGCGGCGTGGGCGCGGAGGCCGGTGACGCGCAGGGCCGGGTGGGCCTTGCCCGCGGGGCGGAAGTCCGGGTCGATGCCCAGGTGGAGCCGGGCCTCACCAGCCTCGAACCAGCATCCGCCCCGGCCGGCGAGCGCCGCCGGTTTGGGGATCTCCCGCAGCCCGAGGACTGTGCCGTAGAACGCGCGCAGGACGGTTTCGCTGCCCGGTGGCGCGGCGAGCTGGACGTGGTCGAGGCCGGTGATCATGGCTTCACCTCAAGGGGGTCATCGGTCTTTGCGCGCCACCACGAAGATGCGGCGGAACGGGAAGACGGTGCCGTGCGGGCCGGGCGGGTAGGACTTGCGCAGCAGGTCGCGGTACTGGGAGAGGAACTCGTCGCGGGCCGCCGGGTCGTCCTCCAGAGCGGTCAGCACCGGGCGCAGGGCGGTTCCCTTGACCCAGTCGAGGACCGGGTCCTCGCCTTGGAGGAGCTGGACGTAGGTGGTCTCCCAGGCGTCGACCGAGCAGCCGAGCGCGGTGAGGCGTTCCAGGTAGGCGGTGGGGGCGAGGATGTGCACGAAGCGCCGGCCGTGGTCGGCGAGGCGGGCGCGCCACTGGGGTTCGTCGCACAGCTCGCCGAGCAGCGCGTGGCTGGGCGAGGTGAAGTTGCCCGGGACCTGGAAGGCGAGGGTGCCGCCGGGGGTGAGGCCTTCGATCCAGGCCGGCAGGGACTCGGGGTGGTTGGGGACCCACTGCAGCGCCGCGTTGGAGATGATCAGGTCGAACGGTTCTTCCGGCCGCCAGTGGGTGGCGTCGGCGGGCCCGAAGTCGAGGAGGCCGCCGCCGGGGGTGGGTCCGGCGTACACCTCGGCTTCCTTGAGCATGTCGGCGGAGCTGTCCAGGCCGGTGACGTGCGCGTCGGGCCAGCGGTCGGTGAGCTGGACAGTGACGTTGCCGGGGCCGCAGCCGAGGTCGGCGATGCGGGCGGGGCGGGTGCGGTTGGGGAGCTCGGGTATGCGGGCGAGCAGGTCGTGGAACGGGCGCGTGCGGTGTCCGGCGTGGCGCAGGTATTGCTGCGGATCCCAGGTTGGTGCGACGTGCATGTTCGAACCCCTTCAGCTGATACAGGGTTGGTACAGGCCACGCGGGTGCGGCGTGAACCCATCGCCGACGATGCCCAATAGTCCACGGAAATATATCTTGACGTCAAGAGACTTCACATCGACAGACCAACTACACTGATCGATATGGAGGACGAGGTCGACCGACTGGTCGCAGCATGGCGCCGGGAGCGCCCGGACCTCGACGTGGAACCACTTGAGGTCCTCAGCCGCATCAGCAGGCTGGCCAGACACCTCGACCGCGCCCGCCGCCTCGCCTTCTCCGAGGTCGGCCTGGAGCCCTGGGAATTCGACGTGCTCACCGCGCTGCGCCGCGCCGGGGCACCGTACCAACTCTCCCCCGGCGCCCTGCTCACCCAGACCCTGGTCACCTCCGGCACGATGACCAACCGCATCGACAGGCTGGCGAAGAAGGGCCTCGTCGAGCGGCTGCCGGACCCCAGCGACCGGCGCGGCGTGCTCGTCCGGCTGACCCCCGAAGGCCGCGAGGCGGCGGACGAGTCGCTGGCCGGGCTGCTCACGCAGGAACGGGCGATCCTGGCCGAGCTGTCCCCCCGCCAGCGCGGCGAACTCGCCGGACTGCTCCGGCAATTGACAGCCCCCTTCGACAACACGCCGGGCTGAGGCGCACCGCCCCGACCAGCGTCTCTTGCCGACCCCCCGCCCCGTGGGCTTGGATCGCGAACATGAGCCAGCACGGCCCGCGGGGCCAGCAGGGGCACGACGGCACGCAGGGGCACGAGGGGCACGGCCACCCCCGGCGGCAAGGGCTCCGGCGGCCCTCGGGGGCGCCGGACGGGTCGCGGTTCACGGGGCGCACGGTCCTGGTGACCGGCGCCGCCGCCGGCATCGGCGCGGCGACCGCCGACCGGCTGGCGGCCGAGGGCGCGCAGGTGCTGCTCCTGGATGTCGACGACGAGCGCGGCGAGCGCACCGCCCGCCGTATCCGCGCCCTGGGCGGCCGGGCCTCGTACGAGCACTGCGACGTGGCGCGGGAGGACGACTGGCGGCGCGCCGCGCACGCCGCGCGGCAGCGGTACGGCCCGGTGGACGGCCTGGTCGGCAACGCCGCCCTCCAGGTGCCGCCCGCGTCCGCCGGGCTGACGCCGCGGGCGGACTGGGACCGGCAGCTCGCGGTGAACCTCACGGGGGCGTTCCTGGGGGTGCGGGCGGTGCTGGCGGATCTGCGGGAGCGGCGCGGTTCGGTCGTTCTCACCTCGTCGGTGCAGGCACATTTCGGGCTGCCGGGCCGTCCCGCGTACGCGGCGGCCAAGGCGGGGCTGACCGGGCTGGCGCGCCAGCTGGCGGTCGAGTACGGGCCGGACGTGCGGGTGAACAGCGTGCTGCCGGGGCCGGTGCTGACCGCGGCGTGGGACGCCGTCGGCGAGGCGGAGCGGCAGGCCAGCGCCGGGGAGACGGCGGCCGGGCGGCTCGGGCGCCCGGAGGAGGTGGCCGCCGCCGTCGCGTTCCTGCTCTCCGGCGACGCGTCGTACGTGACGGGCGCCGAGCTGGTCGTGGACGGCGGCTGGAGCGTGCGCAAGAACTCGTTCTGACGCGCGGCCGGATGTGCGCGGTGCGGCGCGCGCGGCCGGGAATCATGGCGGTACGGGCGGCCGTACACCGCGCGCGGCACGGTACCCGCACTCGTCGCGACCCAGGAGGCCCGGTGGGAATCCACTTCGGTGCGGACTACAACCCCGAGCAGTGGCCCGAGGAGGTGTGGGAGCAGGACCTGAGCCTGATGAAGCGGGCCCACGTCACCATGGTCACCGCCGGGATCTTCTCGTGGGCGAAGGCCGAGCCGCGACCCGGCGCGTACGACTTCGACTGGTTCGACCGGGTCATGGACGGCCTCGGCGGCGCCGGCATCCGCGTGTGCCTGGCCACCATGACCGCCTCCCCGCCGCCCTGGCTCACGCGCGCGCACCCGGAAATCCTGCCGCAGGGCCCGGACGGGCAGCGCCGCTGGCCCGGCGCGCGGCAGCACTACTGCCCGTCCAGCCCCGTCTACCGCGAGCACGCCGTCCGGCTCGCCGAGCGGCTCGCGGCCCGCTACGCCGGGCACCCGGCGCTGGCCATGTGGCACGTCGGCAACGAGTACGGCTGCCACACCCGCCAGTGCTTCTGCGACGTGTCGGCCGCGGACTTCCGGCGCTGGCTGCGCGCGCGGTACGGGAGCGTGGAGCGCCTCAACGCCGCCTGGTCGACGGCCTTCTGGTCACAGGCGTACGCCGATTTCGACGAGGTCCTGCCGCCGCGCAGCGCGCCCACCTTCCCCAACCCGGCCCAGCAACTGGACTACCTGCGCTTCAGCGACGACGCGCTGCGCCGCTGCTACCTGGCGGAGAGGGAAGTGCTGGCACGGCTGAGCCCCGGGGTGCCGGTGACCACCAACCTGATGCCGTTCCACAAGCCGGTGGACGCGTTCGCTTGGTCGGCGGACATGGACGCGATGGCGCTGGACTTCTACCAGGATCCCTTCGACCCGGAGACGCATCTGCGGGCCGCCTTCACCTTCGACCTGATGCGTTCGGCGCGCGGCGGGCAGCCCTGGCTGCTGCTGGAGCAGGCGCCCGGCGCGGTCAACTGGCGGGCCGTCAACGGCCCGAAGCCGCCGGGCGCGATGCGGCTGTGGAGCTGGCAGGCCGTCGCGCAGGGCGCGGACGCGGTCCTGTACTTCCAGTGGCGGCAGTCGCGCGGCGGCGCCGAGAAGTTCCACTCGGCGATGGTGCCGCACGCCGGTACGGACACCCGGATCTTCCGCGAGGTGTCGGACCTGGGGCGGGAGCTGGCGTCCGTGCCGGAGATCGCGGGGTCGCGGGCCGTGCCGCCGACGGCTGCGCTGGTCGTGGACTGGGACAGCTGGCGGACCCTGGAGCTGGACTCACACCCCTCTTCAAAGCTGCGCCTGCCGGAGCTGGCGCTGGGGCACTACCGGCCGCTGTTCGCGGCGGGCGTCGCGTGCGACGTCGTGCCCCCGGATCGCGACCTGTCCGGCTACCGGCTGGTCGTCGTGCCGAACCTGTACGCGGTGACCTTGCCCTGCGCCGAGCGGCTGGCGTCGTACGTACGGGACGGCGGGCATCTGCTGGTGTCGTTCTTCTCGGGGGTCGTGGACGACTGCGACCGGGTGCACCCCGGCGGCTGCCCGGGACCGCTGCGGGAACTGCTGGGCCTGCGGGTGGAGGAGTTCTGGCCGCTGGAGGAGGGCACGGCGGTCGGCGTACGGGGATGCGGCGGCGCGGCGGGCGGATGGGACCTGCCGGACGGCCGGGCGGACCTGTGGTCGGAGGCCGTCCGCCTCGAAGGCGCCGAGGCCGTCGCGGAGTTCACGGACGGCGAGCTGGCGGGCAGCCCGGCCGTCACCCGGCACGGCTACGGCGCCGGCACCGCGACGTACGTGGGCACCCGGCTCGAACCCGCGCTGATGCGCGCCCTGTCGGACGGCGTACGGGCGGCGGCGGGCGTGCGGCCGGTGCTGGCCGGGCTGCCGGCGGGCGTGCAGGCCACCGTCCGCGAAGGGCCCGGCGGGCGCTTCCTGTTCCTCCTCAACCACGGTGCTCAGGCCGCCGACATCGCCCTGCCCTGCCCGATGGCCGACGCGCTCGCCGGGGCGCGCGGGGAGCGGGAGGACCACACGTACCAGGTCGCGCTGCCCGCCCGTGGCGTGGCCGTGCTGCGGGACCTGCGCCCGGTGGCGGCGACGGCCACCTGACCGGCCAGGGGCGGCCGCGCCGCCGCGCCTCAGGTGAGCGCGGAGGCCGCCGCCGTGGCCGGTTCCAGCTCCACGGGGCCCACCCCGGCCCGCCGCGCCAGCGCCACGGCGGCGAGCGTCGAGTGCACGCCCAGCTTGCCGAGCACGTTCTGCATGTGCGTACGGACCGTGTGCGGCGACAGGAACAGCCGCTCGGCGACCGCCTTGCGGCCCAGGCCCGCCACCATGCAGCGCAGCACCTCGCGCTCGCGCGGCGTCAGCGACTCCACCAGCCGCTCGCTCTCGGTGCGGTGCTTGCGTGCGGCCGTCAGCTCCCGCAGGACGCCGGTCAGCAGCGCGGGCGGCAGATGCGTCTCGTCGCGCAGCACGCCGCGGATGACGGCGAGCAGCCGGGAGAGCGAGCAGTCCTTGGCGACCCAGCCGCCGGCGCCCGCCTGCAGGGCGAAGGCGGCCCTGCGCGGGTCGTCCTTCTCGGCGAGCACGACGGTACGGACGTACGGGTACGCCGTACGGACGCCCGCGACCAGCGAGATGCCGTCCAGCGGGCCGCCCTCCGAGGCGCCGTCGCGGCCCTGCACGGGCTGGGCGGGCACGGAAGCCAGCGGCGCCGCGACGGTGCCGAGGTCCGCGTCGATGAGCATCACGTCGAAGCGCCGGCCGTCCGCGGCCGCCCGTTCCAGGCTGCGCAGAGCCGCCGGTCCACTGCCGGCCGCGGCCACCTCCACGTCCTGTTCGGCCGCCAGCGCGGCCGCCAGCGACTCGGCAAAGATGCGGTGGTCGTCGACCACCAGAACCCGGATGCGTTGCACTGAGACCCCCTGTCTCGGGGAACGGACCAAGTGGGCACGACGCCCGGAACCAACGGTCGGCGCAGCCGCACGGCCGCCGCCGTGCCGCATGACCTTCCCACCCCGGGCGCCGTACCCGACTGTCTCGCCCCCTGATCAGCACCGGCCCCCACCGGTGCTGGGACTCAGAGTACGGACGGGGTGCGGCAACGGAAGGCTATTGGCAAAACTGCCCGGCCCAAGTGTTCAGAGTGGGGCCCAGCGGCCGTCGAGGGACAGAAGTCGACAAGGATCGTCTCAATCCGTTCGGCCGGCGCGTGGTTCCCCGGGGGCCGCGGGCCTCACACCAGCCGCCGCGCGCCCGCGCTCGGTACGGCCGGGAAGATCCGCGGCCTCGCGTACCCGGCCGCCGCGAACGCCTGGACGATCCGCCCGGCGACGGCGTCCGCCGCGGCCTCCTCCACGAGCACGACCGCCGAGCCGCCGAAGCCGCCGCCGGTCATCCGGGCCCCCAGCGCGCCCGCCGCGCCGGCCGCCGCGACGGCGAGGTCCAGTTCGGCGCAGGAGACCCGGAAGTCGTCGCGCAGCGAGGCGTGCCCGTCGGTCAGCAGGGGGCCGATGGCGCGGGGGTCGCCCGCGTCCAGGCGGGCGATGACGTCCTCGACCCGCCGGTTCTCGGTGACGACGTGCCGCACGGCGGCCCGCACGTCCGGGCCGCCGCCGGGCCCCGCGTCCTGCGGCGCCGCGGCCAGGCTGCCCAGTGCCGCGGGCAGTTGCGCGTACTGCACATCACGCAGCGCGTGTACGCCGAGCGCCCGCGCGCCGTGCTCGCACATGGCGCGCCGCTGCGCGTACGCGCCGTCCCCCAACTCGTGTTTCACCCGCGTGTCCACGACCAGGAGCCGCAGTCCCCGACCCGCCAAATCGAACGGAACCTGCCGCTGGGAGAGGTCGCGGGTGTCCAGGAAGAGCGCGTGGCCCTCGGTGCAGCAGGCCGCCGCAGTCTGGTCCATGATGCCGCAGGGCACGCCGACGAAGGCGTTCTCCGCACGCTGGGCGAGCCGCGCCAAGCGCTGCCGGGTGAGCCCGAGTCCGTAGAGGTCGTCGAGGGCGAGCGCGGTGACGACTTCCAGGGCCGCCGACGAGGACAGCCCGGCGCCGACCGGGACGGTGCTGTCGTAGTGCAGGTCCGCGCCGCCGACGGGCAGTCCGGCCTCGCGCATCGCCCAGACGACGCCCGCGGGGTAGGCCGCCCAGCCGCCGTCGGAGGCCGGGCGCAGGGCGTCCAGCCGCAGTTCGGCGATCTGGCCGCCGCCGCTGCTGCCGTCTCCGGAGTGCACGCGCAGTACGCCGTCGGTACGGGGCGAGGCGGCGGCGAGGATGGTGTGCGGCAGCGCCAGCGGCATGACGAAGCCGTCGTTGTAGTCGGTGTGTTCGCCGATCAGGTTGACGCGGCCGGGCGCCGCCCACACCCCGGCGGGGGCGGCGCCGTACACCTCGCGGAAGCGCTCGGCGGTGTGCCGGGCGCGCTGGTCCGTCATGGGGTGCGGGCCTCCCCGCGCTGGGCGAACTGCCAGGCGTCCGCGACGATTCCGGCCAGGTCGGCGCGGCTGGGGCGCCAGCCGAGCCGGTCGACGGCGGTCTGCGCGGAGGCGACCAGGACGGCGGGATCGCCGCCGCGGCGGCCCGCGGTGATCTCGGGGACGGGGTGGCCGGTGACCTTGCGGACGGTCTCGATCACCTCGCGTACGGAGAAGCCGTTGCCGTTGCCGAGGTTGCAGATCAGGTGCTCGCCCGGCGCCGCCGCGCCCAGCGCGAGCAGATGGGCCTCGGCCAGGTCGGCGACGTGGATGTAGTCGCGTACGCAGGTGCCGTCGGGCGTCGGGTAGTCGTCGCCGTAGACGGAGATGGCCTCCCGCTTGCCCTGGGCGACCTGGAGGACGAGCGGAATCAGGTGCGATTCGGGATCGTGGCGCTCGCCGCAGTCCTTGTAGGCTCCCGCGACATTGAAGTAGCGCAGGGAGACTGCGGCCAGGCCGTGCGCCGCGCACTCCCCCGCGATCATGTGGTCGACGGCCAGTTTGGAGGCGCCGTACGGGCTGGTGGGCGCGGTGGGCGCGGACTCGGTGACCGGGGTGCGCTCGGGCTCGCCGTAGGTGGCGGCGGTGGAGGAGAAGACCAGCGTGCGCACGCCGGCGCCGCGCATCGCGGCGAGCAGGTCCATGGTGCCGCCGACGTTGTTGCGCCAGTACTTCTCGGGGTCCGTGACGGACTCGCCGACCTGGGAGAAGGCGGCGAAGTGCAGCACCGCGTCGTAGGAGGGGTCCAGGTGGCGGGCGGCGTCCTGGACGCGGCCCTCGATGAAACGGGTGCCGGCCGGTACGCCCTCGCGGTGCCCCGTGGACAGGTCGTCGAGGACCGTGACGGTGTGCCCCGCCTCGACCAGGTGGGCGGCCACGACGCTGCCCACGTATCCCGCACCGCCGGTGACCAGGTACTTGTTGCTCACTCGCTCGCTACCTCTCGCAGTCGCTGGGCCGCAGCCTCCGGCGGCACGTCGTTGATGAACACGCTCATGCCGGATTCGGAACCCGCGAGGAACTTCAGCTTGCCGGAAGTGCGGCGGATGGTGAAAAGCTCGAGGTGGAGGGCGAATTCCCCGCGGTCGGCGACGTCCAGGGGCGCTTGGTGCCAGGCGGAGACGTACGGCGTCGGAGGCTCCCCGGGGCCGAAGATCCGGTCGAAGCGCCGCAAGACTTCCAGATAGACCTGTGGGAACTCTGTGCGCGCCTCCTCGTCGAGGGCGAGGAGGTCGGGGACCCGGCGCTTGGGGTAGAGGTGGACCTCGTACGGCCAGTGCGCCGCGTACGGGACGAAGGCGGTCCAGTGCCCGGCGTCCAGGACGATGCGGCGGCCGTCGGCGCGCTCGTCGGCGAGGACGTCGTCGAAGAGGTTGCGGCCGCTCTTCTCGCGGTGGGCGGCCAGCGAGGCGAGCATGCGTTCGGTGCGCGGGGTGGTGAAGGGGTAGGCGTAGATCTGGCCGTGCGGGTGACCGAGGGTGACGCCGATCTCCGCGCCGCGGTTCTCGAAGCAGAAGACCTGCCGGACGCCGGGGAGTTGGGAGAGTTCGGCGGTGCGGTCGGTCCACGCGTCCAGGACGAGGCCGGCCTGCCGCTCGGTGAGGTCGGCGAAGGAGGCGTCGTGGTCCGGGGTGAAGCAGACCACCTCGCAGCGGCCGTTGTCGCCGGCCAGCGAGGGGAAACGATTCTCGAAGACGGCGACGTCGTAGTCGGCGGCGGGGATCTCGGTACTGCGGCCGTCCCGGGAGGGGCACAGCGGGCAGGCGTCGGCCGGCGGGTGGTACGTACGGCCCTGGCGGTGCGAGGCGACGGCGACCGCGTCACCGAGCAGGCGGTCGTGGCGGATCTCGGAGGCGGTGGAGACGGCGTCCAGGGGCCGGCGGTCGGCGTCCTCGCGCACGACGTCGTCGCGCAGGTCGTAGTAGATGAGCTCCCGGCCGTCGGCGAGCCGGGTCATCGTCTTCTTCACTGGGGCACTCCTCGGGCACCGTCACACCCACCAAACATAAACACACACAATGAAGCACAACTAAACAACCCCGTCAACGCCCGGCTCCGCCGCCTTGCACACCCGGAGGATCCCCCACAAAAGCACCGGCCCGATCACGATCGCACCACGAGAACCAACAAAAGTGTTCAGTTTCTCAACGACCGCGCGTAGG
Organism: Streptomyces sp. NPDC017529; assembly: GCF_044329785.1. Classification (NCBI taxonomy): domain Bacteria; kingdom Bacillati; phylum Actinomycetota; class Actinomycetes; order Kitasatosporales; family Streptomycetaceae; genus Streptomyces; species Streptomyces sp. NPDC017529. Next base: position 137,541 of record NZ_JBIRJY010000009.1, on the reverse strand, counting down.
TTCCTGTGCGTTCATCACGCACAGAGAAGTGAGTGCCCCATGATCACTCTGGCCGCAGGGCTACGGCTGCCCACCAACGGGCTCGATTACGCGATTCTGGCCATCTACTTCGTCGTCGTCCTCGGCATCGGCTTCGCCGCCCGGCGCAGCGTGAAGACCAGCCTGGACTTCTTCCTCTCCGGGCGGTCGCTGCCCGCCTGGGTCACCGGCCTCGCCTTCGTCGCCGCCAACCTCGGCGCCACCGAGATCCTCGGCATGGCCGCCACCGGCGCGCAGTACGGCGTGGCCGTCGTGCACTGGTACTGGATCGGCGCCATTCCCGCCATGGTGTTCCTCGGCCTGGTGATGATGCCGTTCTACTACGGGTCGCGGGTCCGTTCCGTACCGGAGTTCCTGCTCCAGCGCTTCGACAAGTCGGCGCACCTGCTCAGCTCGGTGCTCTTCGCCTTCGCCGCCATCCTCATCGCGGGCGTCAACCTCTACGCCCTGTCGATCGTCGTGGAAGCGCTGCTGGGCTGGCCGCAGTGGGTCGCCATCGTCGTCGCCGGCCTGTTCGTCCTCGCCTACATCACCGTCGGCGGCCTGTCCTCGGCGATCTACAACGAGGTGCTCCAGTTCTTCGTCATCCTGGCCGCGCTCATCCCGATCTGCGTCATCGGCCTCAAGCGGGTCGGCGGCTGGGACGGGCTGACCTCGTCGCTGGAGAAGAGCCACGGCCACAGCTTCCTGACGGCCTGGGACGGCACCGGCGTCGGCGAGCCCAACGCGCTCGGCGCCAACTGGCTGACGATCATCCTGGGCCTGGGCTTCGTGCTCTCCTTCGGCTACTGGACCACCAACTTCGCCGAGGTGCAGCGCGCCCTGTCCGCCAAGAACCTCTCCGCCGCGCAGCGCACCCCGCTGATCGCCGCCTACCCGAAGATGTTCATCGCCTTCCTGGTGATGATCCCCGGCCTGGTCGCCGCGGTCGCCATCCCCGGCATCGGCCGGGAGGGCTCCGGCCTGACCTACAACGACGCCATTCCGCTGCTGATGCGGGACCTGCTGCCCAACGGCGTCCTGGGCATCGCGGTCACCGGCCTGCTGGCCGCGTTCATGGCGGGCATGGCCGCCAACGTCTCCTCCTTCAACACGGTCTTCACCTCCGACATCTGGGCGAAGTACGTGAAGACCGGCCGCGAGGACCGCTACTACCTGCGGTTCGGCCGCCTGGTGACCGCCATCGGCGTACTGTGCAGCATCGGAACGGCCTTCCTGGCCGCCAGCTTCAACAACATCATGGGCTACCTCCAGACGCTGTTCTCGTTCTTCAACGTGCCGATGTTCGTGGTCTTCATCATCGGCATGTTCTGGAAGCGGGCCTCCATGAAGTCCGGCGTGTGGGGGCTGGTCGCGGGCACCACCGCCGCGATGGTCAACTACTTCTGGATCTACAAGCAGGGCATCATCGCCATCCCCACCGACCAGGGCGCCAACTTCGTCTCCGCGATCGTCGCCTTCGTCGTCGGCGCCGTGGTCATGGTCGTCGTCACCCTGTTCACCCAGCCCAAGCCCGCCGCGGAACTCGCCGGCCTGGTCTACGGCACCAGGTCCCCCGGCCTGGACGAGCCGCCCGCCAAGGGCGACGACGCCTGGTACCGCAAGCCGGCCCTGCTCGGCTGGGGCGCGATCGTCCTCGCCGCGCTCTGCTACGTCCCGTACTCCTTCTGACGCCCGCACCCCAGCCGAAGGAACGCACGCACCATGAGTGACTACCAGCACGAGGTCGACCTCGAACGCAGGTCGGCGACGGCCGCCCGGCTCTTCGACATCCGCCTCATCATCGGCGGCCTGTTCACGCTCTACGGCGTCATCGTCACGATCGCCGGGCTCACCGTCTCCGACGCGGACCTGAAGAAGGCCCAGGACATCAACATCAACCTCTGGACGGGCCTGGGCATGCTGCTGCTCGGCCTGTTCTTCCTGGCCTGGCTCAGGATCCGCCCGACCGTGCCGCCGACCGCCGAGGAACTGGCGGCCCTCCAGGACGACACCGACTGACCGGCGCCGGTCACGGCGGCGGGACCACCTCGGCCCCCGCCGCCTCGCGCGCCGCCGCGCCCCGCGACGCCGCCCGGTCCAGCAGCCCGGTACGCGCCGCCAGTGCCGCCGCCTCCAGGCGCGAGCCGACGCCCAGCTTCATCAGCACCCGCTGCACATGCGTACGCGCGGTGCTCGGCGCGATGCCCATGCCCGCCGCGATCAGCCGGGTGTCCTCGCCCTCGGCGACCCGTACCAGCACCTCGACCTCGCGCGGAGTGAGCATCTGCAGCAGCCGCGCGCCCTCGTCGTCGGGCTGCGCGGCCGGGTGCAGTAACTCCTCGAACGCTTGCTGGAGCAACTGCGGCGCTATCGCCGCCTCGCCGGCGCGCGCCTTCATCATGGCGCGTTCCACGCCCTCGATACGCTCGTCGTGCCGTACGTACCCGGAGGCGCCCGCCGCGAAAGCGGCCGCTATGCCGCGCGGGTTGGGCACCGGCCCGAGCACCACGACCGCGACCTGCGGACGCTCCTTCTTGATGCGTACGACCGGGTCGAAGGCGCCCGGTTCGGCCGGCGCCGCCGTGCCCAGCAGGCACACTTCGGGCGCCCGGCTCACCACCAGGTCCGCCGCCCCGGCACTCGGGGCGGCCGCCGCGAGCACCCGGTGCCCACGCAGTTTCAAGGCCGAGGCGAGTGCCTCGGCGAGCAGTCGGTGATCGTCGACCACCATCAGCCGCACGCCCATTGCAGCAACCCCCCAATTCCCCGGCGAGCCCAGCCCCCCGGCCCTCGCCAGGCCCCTTGCCCCCGGAAGCTACACGCTTGTTCGACGTCGCGCGCCCCTTAAGGGGAAGAAGCCTCTCGCAATGCTGAAATCCCGGCCAATTACGTTCACTTGCGCACAGCTTGTCGGCCGAATGCGACAGGAGTGACACCAGAGCCATCACGCCCCGGCAGGCACCGCACCATCCTGCCCACCCCCGCCGCGGTCAACCGCCACGGAGGCAGCAGAACCTCCCCTACGCGTCCTCCGCCAGCTCCAGCCAGCGCATCTCCAGCTCCTCGCGCTCCCCCACCAGCTCACGCAACTGCGCGTCCAGCCCCGCGACCTTCTCGAAGTCCGTCGCGTGCTCCGCGATCTGCGCGTGCAACTTCGCCTCCTTCTCACCGACGCGGTCCAACTGCCGCTCGATCTTCTGGAGTTCCTTCTGCGCCGCACGCGTGACCGCCGCCGGCTTCTGCTTCGGCGCGGCCTCCGCCGCGGCCGGCGCGGGCGCCGCCGCGTCGATCACCTGCTGCCGCCGCTCCAGGTACTCGTCCAGCCCGCGCGGCAGCATCCGCAAGGTCGCGTCGCCCAGCAACGCGAACACGCGGTCCGTCGTCCGCTCGACGAAGTACCGGTCGTGGCTGATGACCACCAGCGACCCCGCCCACCCATCGAGCAGGTCCTCCAGCTGCGTCAGCGTCTCGATGTCGAGATCGTTCGTCGGCTCGTCCAGGAACAGCACGTTCGGCTCGTCCATCAGCAGCCGCAGAATCTGCAACCGCCGCCGCTCACCACCCGACAGATCGCCGACCGGCGTCCACTGCTTCTCCTTGGTGAACCCGAACTTCTCGCACAGCTGCCCCGCGGTCATCTCCCGGCCCTTGCCCAGATCGACCCGCTCACGCACCCGCTGCACGGCCTCCAGCACCCGCAGCGCCGGATCCAGCTCCGCGACCTCCTGCGACAGGTACGCCAGCTTCACCGTCTTGCCGACCACGATCTTGCCCGCCGCCGGCTGCGCCTCGCCCTCCGTACGCGCCGCCTCCGCCAGCGCCCGCAGCAACGACGTCTTGCCCGCGCCGTTCACCCCCACCAGGCCGATCCGGTCACCCGGACCGAGCTGCCACGTCAGATGCTTGAGCAGGACCTTCGGCCCGGCCTGGACGGTCACGTCCGCCAGCTCGAAAACCGTCTTGCCCAGCCGCGAATTGGCGAACTTCATCAGCTCGGCGGTGTCCCGCGGCGGCGGCACATCCGCGATCAGCTCGTTGGCCGCCTCGATACGGAAGCGCGGCTTACTGGTCCGCGCCGGAGCCCCCCGCCGCAGCCAGGCCAGCTCCTTGCGCATCAGGTTCTGCCGCTTGGCTTCCTCGCTGGCCGCGATCCGCTCCCGCTCCGCGCGCGCGAAGACGTAGTCGCTGTACCCGCCCTCGTACTCGTGCACGTCACCACGCTGCACGTCCCACATCCGCGTGCACACCTGGTCCAGGAACCACCGGTCGTGCGTCACGCACACCAGCGCCGACCTGCGGGCCCGCAGATGGCGGGCGAGCCACGAGATGCCCTCGACGTCCAGGTGGTTCGTCGGCTCGTCCAGCACGATCAGGTCCTGCTCGGCGATCAGCAGCTTCGCCAGCGCGATCCGCCGCCGCTCACCGCCCGACAGCGGCCCGATCACCGTGTCCAGCCCCTGCCCCAGCCCCGGCAGGTCCAGCCCGCCGAACAGCCCCGTCAGCACGTCTCGGATCTTGGCGTTGCCCCGCCACTCGTGATCCGCCAGATCGCCGATCACCTCGTGCCGCACGGTGGCGGCCGGATCCAGCGAATCGTGCTGCGTCAGCACGCCGAGCCGCAGCCCGCTGTTGTGCGTGACCCGCCCGTCGTCGGCGCTCTCCAGCTTGGCGAGAATCCGGATCAAGGTCGTCTTGCCGTCGCCGTTACGCCCCACGACGCCGATCCGGTCCCCCTCGTTGACGCCCAGGGAGACACCGTCGAGCAGCGCACGCGTCCCGTACACCTTGCCCACGGCTTCCAGATTGACGAGGTTGACGGCCATCTCACTCCTGCATGTTGGTCGGTCGACGCTTGGGTCGGTCGACCTCCCAGCGTAGTCGGCGCGTGAGGGCGCCCTCACGCGCGTGGGCGCGTGCGGATAGCGTGCGCCCCATGGCAACGGAGACACGGGCCTACGGCCCGAGCGGCGAACAACTGGACGACTACCGTCCCGGCGGGGCCCCTGTCGGTACGGTGCTCCTGTGGCACGGCATCGGCCCCGACGAACGGGACATCCTCGAACCGTTGGCTCACGCGATGACCGACCACGGCCTGCGGGTCCTCGTGCCGGACTGGCGCTCCGACGCGGAGGACGGCGGGCGCGCGCAGCTCTTGGAATCCCTCGCCTATGCCCGTGCCCGTGCCCGCTCCGCGGGCGGTTCTCTCGTCCTCGTCGGCTGGTCGGCCGGGGCGGGGGCCGCGGTCGGGGTGGCGCTCCATCCCGAACTGTTCGACGGCTGGGCGCCCACGGCGGTCTTCGGCGTGGGCGGTCGCTATAGCCTTCCGGCCCGTACCACTGGAACTGCGCCCCTGGCCGATTTGGCCGCGGGGCGGGTGCCCACCGCGCCGGTGCACCTGCTGCACGGGACGTACGACTCGGTCGTGCCTGCTGAGCACTCGCGCGTGCTGGCCGAGGCGGTGCGTGCCGTTGGGCACGCGGTTCACCTGGAGGAGCCGGCCACGGATCACGCGGGCGTGATCATGACCGAGTACGACGTTGCGGCTGGGCGGTGCCGGGCCACGCGAGATGAGGCCGCGCTGCGCGCGGGGTTTGCGTTGGCGCGCGGGGTTGCACTGGTTTGTGGTGGGGTCGGGGCCGCGCAGGGGTGACTCTCCCCGACCCACCCGCCGGGCCTAACGCGCAAACGCGCGCCGGCGCGCACCGCGCAGGGGCGGCCTAAACGACCACAGCCCCCGCCACCGGCCCCCCGGCAACCCGTACCGCGCGGCATGTCCCGGATGCCAGTACCGCTTCCGATACCGCCGCCGCGGACTCCGCGGACTTCGTGAGGAAGGCCGTCGTCGGGCCCGAGCCCGAGACCAGTGCGGCCAGTGCGCCGGCTGCCGTGCCCGCGTCGAGGGTTGCGGTCAGGGACGGCCGCAGGGACAGGGCCGCGGCCTGGAGGTCGTTGGACAGGGCGGGCGCGAGCGCGGTCGCGTCGCCGGTGCGGAGGGCGTCGAGCAGGAGCGGTGACGCCTCGGGGGCCGGTATGGCCCGGCCTTCGTGGAGGCGGTCGAACTCCTGGTAGACGGCCGGCGTGGACAGCCCTCCTTCGGCCACCGCGAAGACCCAGTGGAACGTCCCGCCCACGTCCAGCGGCGTCAGCAGTTCGCCGCGCCCGCGCCCCAGTGCCGCCCCGCCGACCAGGCTGAACGGTACGTCGCTGCCCAGCTCGGCGCAGAGTGAGAGCAGCTCTTCGCGGCTGGCCCCGGTCCCCCACAGCGCGTCGCACGCCACGAGCGCGCCCGCCGCGTCCGCGCTGCCGCCGGCCATGCCGCCCGCGACGGGGATGTCCTTGGCGATGTGGAGGTGGACGTCGGGTGCGATGCCGTACCGCGCGGCGAGGAGTTCCGCGGCGCGGGCGGCGAGGTTGGTGCGGTCGAGGGGGATGCGGTCCGTGTCGGGGCCGGTCGCGGTGACGCGGAGGGAGGCGGCCGGGGTGGCGGTGACCTCGTCGTACAGGCCGACGGCCAGGAAGACGTTGGCCAGGTCGTGGAAGCCGTCCGGGCGCGCCCCGCCGACGGCGAGCTGCACGTTGACCTTGGCGGGTACGCGGACGGTGACGGACGCGGTCACGCGGTGCTCTCCTCGGTTTCCTCGCCGGCCGCGAGACCGGCTCCGGCCTCGGCGATGCGCGCGAATTCCTCGACCGTCAGTGCCTCGCCGCGCGCTTGTGGCGAGACTCCGGCGGCGACCAGCGCCGCCTCCGCGGCGGCGGCCGACCCGGCCCAGCCGGCGAGCGCGGCGCGCAGTGTCTTGCGGCGCTGGGCGAATGCCGCGTCGACGACGGCGAAGACCTGGTCGCGGGTGGCGGTGGTCTCGACGGGCTTTTCGCGGCGGACGAGGGAGACCAGGCCGGAGTCGACGTTGGGGGCGGGCCAGAAGACGTTGCGGCCGATCGCTCCGGCCCGCTTGACCTCGGCGTACCAGTTGGCCTTGACCGAGGGGACGCCGTAGACCTTGTTGCCGGGCCGGGCCGCGAGCCGGTCGGCGACCTCGGACTGGACCATGACCAGGGTGCGGTCGATGGTGGGGAACGTCGCGAGCATGTGGAGCAGCACCGGCACGGCGACGTTGTAGGGGAGGTTGGCGACGAGCGCGGTGGGGGGCGGGCCCGGCAGTTCGGTGACCTGCATCGCGTCGCTGTGGACGAGCGCGAAGCGGTCGGCGCGGGCGGGCAGCCGGGCTTCGATGGTGGAGGGCAGGGCGGCGGCCAGGACCTCGTCGATCTCGACGGCGGTGACCCGGTCGGCGGCTTCCAGCAGGGCCAGGGTCAGCGAGCCGAGCCCGGGGCCGACCTCGACGACGACGTCGTCCGGCCGTACGCCGGCGGTGCGCACGATGCGCCGGACGGTGTTGGCGTCGATGACGAAGTTCTGGCCGCGCTGCTTGGTGGGGCGTACGCCCAGCGCGGCGGCCAGTTCGCGGATATCGGCGGCGCCCAGGAGGGGGCCGGGCTCATCGGTGGTGCTGCTGTTGCTCACCCGTGCAGCTTACGGCCCGTCGTGCCGCTCATCCGTGCAGCCGCCGCCCGCAGACCGGCCAGGGGCTGGCGCCGCGGCTGATGTAGAGCTTCTTTGCGCGGTAGGTCTGTTCCCTGGCGGGGGCGTCCTGGGGGCGTCCGGTGCCGCCGAGGCCGTGCCAGGTGCCGGTGTCGAACTGGTAGAGGCCGCCGTAGGTGCCGGACGCGTCGACCGCGTCGGCGCGGCCGCCCGCCTCGCACTGGGCGAGGGCGTCCCAGTCCAGGTGGTCGGCGCCGTCGACGCTGGTCGGCATCGGCTTGGTGCCGACGTGTACGACGCGGTCCTGCGGCTCGCGGACGATTTCGGAGCCGAGCAGCTTGGGCTTCTGCTGGACGCCGTTGACGGTGCGTACCTCGTAGGTGAGGCGCCGGACGCCGGGGTGGCCCTGCTGGACGACCGTTTCGGTGCCCTTGAAGACCGTCGGGTCGGCCTTTTTTACCGTGTCGAACGGGACGGTCACCTCGCGGACCTTTTCGGCGCCGGTGATCCGCAGGACGGAGACGGTCTGTCCGTCGCGGGGGAAGGATTCGGGCGCCACGGAGGTGGTGTCCTCGCCGTGCAGCGCGATACCGGCCTGGTCGAGGGCTTCGCGGACGGTGGCGGCGTTGGTGCGGACGGTGTGTTCGCGGCCGTCGGCGACGAAGACGACGCTGCGTTCGGTGCGGACGTCGAGGTCGATGCCGTTGCGGCCGATGTGCTGGGAGCGGGCGGCGGACAGGTGGGCGCCTTCGGCGCGGACGCCGAACTGGCGCAGCGCGCCGGCGACGGTGTCGGCGGTGGTCCAGACCTGGCGGTGTTCGCCGTCGAGGGTGAGGCGGACGGGGCGGCCGTAGCGGATGACGATCTCGTCGCCGCTGGCGAGTTCGGCGTCGGCGGCGGGCTGTACGAGGTCGTGTTCGCCGACTTCCACGTCTTCGTCGGCCAGCAGGTCGCCGACGTCGCCCGCGAAGGTGTGCAGGGTGCGGGGTTCGCCGTCGACGTCGATGCGGACGGCCTTGTCGTGGGCGATGAAGGCGGCGGTGCCGCCGGCGAGGAAGGCCACGACGAGGGCCTGCGGCAGCAGGCGGCGGCGGGCTTCGGGGCCGTCGGCGGCGCCCTTGCGGTCGACCACGCCGCGGCGGTGGGCGGTGCCGCGTGCGGCGCGCCGGGCGGCGGCCCGTCCCCCCGTGGGCGGGGGGACGTCGGCCAGGTCGTCGCGCAGGGGCACCAGCGGCACCTGGTGGGGTACGCGCCCCGGTGGCGCCGCGGGGGCCTGCGGCTGTGGCTGCCATGCCTCGTAGCCGCCGGGGGGTTCCTGGGTGGCGGGGGCGGTGTCGTACGCCGGGTAGAGCTCGTGGCGGTCGTACCCGTTGTACGTCTCGTAGATGTCGTACGGCCCGTACTCCCCGTACGCGCCGTACCTGCTGTACGGGTCGGGGGCCTCGACGGCGCCGGCCCGCGGCGGCTCGGCGGCCGGGCCGTATCCGCCGTGCGCGACACGGTGGCTGCTCTGCGATTGAGTCACGACGCTCCACATGCCACAGGTACGGGTTGTCGGCCCGGAATGTAGCGGAGCGCCGGTAACTCTCCAAAGCGGGCCCGCTACGCTGTGTCGTCCCGCTAGGGTGCCGGGCCGCCGCTGCGGGGCCGCTCAGTAGCCGAAAGCGCGCGCCGTGTTGGCGGCCACGGCGGTGGCCAGCGCGTCCTCGGGCATCCCCTTGACCTCGGCCATGGCCCGCAGCGTGACCGGAACGAGATACGGGGCGTTAGGCCGTCCGCGGTACGGGGCGGGGGTCAGGAAGGGCGCGTCGGTCTCGACGAGGACCAGTTCGGGCGGGGCGACGGCGAGCGCGTCGCGCAGCGGCTGGGCGTTCTTGAAGGTGACGTTGCCCGCGAAGGACATGTAGTAGCCGGCCTCGGCGCAGGTCTTGGCCATCTCCGCGTCGCCCGAGTAGCAGTGGAAGACGACGGTGTCCGGCGCGCCCTCTTCGCGCAGGATCCGCAACACGTCGTCGTGGGCCTCGCGGTCGTGGATGACCAGGGCCTTGCCGTGCCGCTTGGCGATCTCGATGTGGGCGCGGAAGGAGCGCTGCTGGGCGGCGATGCCGTCGGGCCCGGTGCGGAAGTGGTCCAGGCCGGTCTCGCCGACGCCGCGTACGTGGGGCAGCGCGGCCAGCGCGTCGATCTCGGCGAGTGCCGCGTCGAGGGCGGCGTCGCCACCGGGCTCGCGGGCGCCCTGACGCGACCATCCGTCGGGGTCTCCGAGGACGATGCGGGGGGCTTCGTTGGGGTGCAGTGCGACGGTCGCGTGCACCGCCTCGTGCGCGGCGGCCGTCTCGGCGGCCCAGCGGGAGCCGCGTACGTCGCAGCCCACCTGGACGACGGTGGTCACGCCGACGGAGGCCGCCTTGGCGAGGGCTTCCTCGACCGTGCCGTCCTGCATGTCGAGGTGGGTGTGCGAGTCGGCGACCGGTACCCGAAGCGGTTCGGGCAGCGGCGGCGGTGCGTCCTTGGTGCTGCTGCTCATGGCCGCGATCCTACGAGGGGCCGGTGACAGCCACCGGGCGGGACCGCGGCCGTGGGCTCACCTGCGGTGCTGGAAGGGGTGCAGCAGGTCCGAGAGGTGCCAGTGGTGGCGCTCGCGGCCCGCGTCGGCGCCGTCGGTGGGCTCCCTGCCCTGCTGCGGCACGGTTCCCGCGCCCGCGCCCGCGATGCCTTCGGCGGCGCCCGCCGAGGGCTGCTCGTACAGGCTCGCGATCGCCTTGGAGACCATCGAGACCTGTCCGGCACGCATGATGCGGACGACGTGGGCGCCGCAGTTCAGGCAGGTGGGACGGGTCAGGGGTGACGGTACGCGCTCGCCGTCGGCGTAGTACACACAGCCCGCGCGCCCGTCCGCGTCGACGTGGTGCCTTATCTCGTACGACTGCTCCCAGCCGTGCCCGCACCGCATGCACGCGAAGGCGTACGCCTCGTGTGCCGGGGGGTCTGCCTGGGTCGTGGGGTGGGCGCCGGTGGTGGTACCCGGCGTACGCGCGATGTCACTCATAGCCGCTCCTCTTGCCTGCTCAAGACAAGGTCTCCGGGGACGAACGTCCCACCTCCCAGTGGACGCCTTTCCCGGCGGTGGCGCAGCAGGGCCATCCAGCTGTTGGCGCAGATTTGGCGGAGGGCAGAGGATGCGCCCCCGCTGCGCGGCCCACGTTTTACCTTCCAGGCTAGTCATTTACCTTCCGCTGGTCCCGTTCGCGCCGCATTCTTTGCCGCCACGACCGCATCGAACACCTCGCGCTTGGGCAGGCCGGTCTCGGCCGCGACGGCCGCGATGGCTTCCTTGCGGCGCTCCCCGGCCTCCTCCCTGACCTGGACGCGGCGTACGAGCTCGGCGGGGCCGAGGTCCTGCGGGCCGGTCTCGGGGGCGCCCTCGACGACGATGGTGATCTCGCCGCGCACCCCGTCGGCGGCCCACTCGGCCAGGTCCTTGAGGGGGCCGCGGCGAACTTCCTCGTACGTCTTGGTCAGCTCGCGGCAGACCGCGGCGCGGCGGTCGGCGCCGAAGATCTCGGTCATGGCGGCGAGGGTGTCGTCGAGGCGGTGCGGGGCCTCGAAGTAGACGAGGGTGCGGCGCTCGTCGGCCACCTCACGCAGCCGGGAGCGGCGTTCGCCGCCCTTGCGGGGCAGGAAGCCCTCGAAGCAGAACCGGTCCACGGGCAGCCCGGAGACGGCGAGCGCGGTGAGCACCGCGCTGGGGCCGGGCACCGCAGTGACCTTGACGCCCCGCTCGACGGCCGCGGCGACCAGCCGGTACCCGGGGTCGGAGACGGAGGGCATGCCGGCGTCGGTGACCAGCAGGACGCGGGCGCCCGCTTCGAGGGCGTCGGCGAGTTCGGGGGTGCGGGCCGCCTCGTTGCCCTCGAAGTACGACACGACGCGGCCGGTCGTGTGCACGCCGAGCGCCTGGGTCAGGCGGCGCAGCCGCCGGGTGTCCTCGGCGGCGATCACCTCGGCGGCCGCCAGTTCGGCGGCGAGCCGCGGCGGGGCGTCCGCGACGTCGCCGATGGGCGTCCCTGCAAGTACCAGCGTTCCAGTCACGTCCCCATCCTCCCAGCCGCGCGGACCGCGGTGCGCGCGGCCGGCGGCGGGGCGTCCCCGGATCCGGCCGCGCGGCCCCCGCGTCAGGCGCGGACCGCTTCCCTACGATGGGCCGGTGACGAGTGACACCGCGACAGACGCCCACAGCGCCGAGGAGCCCGCGGGCGGGGCCCGCCGGTGGCAGCGCCGGCTGCGCCGGTTCGGCTACGCCGGGCGCCCGCAGGCCGACGTCAGGGAGCGGCTGGTGCCCGCCTTCCCCGCTCCGGGGGCGCGGGTGTGGTCGGTGCCGGGCGTGGGGCCGGGCGCGGCGGACCGGCTCGCGCGCTGGTCGGGCTGGGGCGGGCCGCTGCTGGTGGCGCTCTTCGCCGGTCTGCTGCGGTTCTGGAACCTGGGCAGCCCGGCGAAGGTGATATTCGACGAGACGTACTACCCCAAGGACGCCTGGTCGCTGCTGCAATACGGCTACGAGGGCACCTGGGCGAAGAACGCCAACGACGCGCTGGTGGCGCACCCTCCGGAGATCCTGCTGTCGCCGGAGCACTCGTACGTCGTCCATCCGCCGCTCGGCAAGTGGATGATCGCCCTGGGCGAGTGGGCGTTCGGGATGAACCCGTTCGGCTGGCGGTTCATGGTGGCGCTGCTGGGCACGCTGTCGGTGCTGATGGTCTGCCGCATCGGCCGGCGGCTGCTGCGTTCCACGGCGCTGGGCTGCCTGGCGGGCGTCCTGCTGGCGGTGGACGGGCTGCACTTCGTGATGAGCCGTACCGCGCTGCTGGACCTCATCGTCATGTTCTGGGTGGTGGCGGCGTTCGGCTGCCTGCTGCTGGACCGGGACCGCACCCGGGCCCGGCTGGCGGCCGCGCTGCCGGTCGGCGAGGACGGACTGGCGCGGCCGGACGCGGAGGTGGGCGACCGGCTGCGGCTGGGGTGGCGGCCGTGGCGGCTGGCGGCCGGGGTGTGCCTGGGCCTGTCGGCGGCGAGCAAGTGGAACGGCCTGTACTTCCTCGCGGCGTTCGCCGTGCTGCTGGTGCTGTGGGACGTGGCGGCGCGGCGTACCGCGGGCGCCCGGCATCCGGTGCGGGCGGTGCTGCGGCGCGACCTGCTGCCCGCGTTCGTCTCGACGATCGTGGTGGCGCTGGCCGCGTACCTGCTGACGTGGACGGGCTGGCTGGTCACCAAGGGCGGCTACTACCGCGACTGGGCCACCGCCACGCCGGAGGGGCGGGCCGGCGGCGGGCAGTGGCTGCCGGACTGGCTGCGCAGCCTGTGGCATTACGAGACCGAGGTCTACGACTTCCACAAGGGCCTGTCCACGCCGCACACCTACCAGTCCAACCCCTGGAGCTGGCTGGTGCAGGGCCGTCCCGTCTCGTACTTCTACGAGGACCCCAAGATGGGGCACGACGGCTGCACCGCGGCCGAAGGCTGTGCGCGGGAAGTGCTGGCGCTGGGCACTCCCCTGCTGTGGTGGGCCGGCTGTTTCGCGATCCTGTACGTGCTCTACCGCTGGGTGTTCAAGCGGGACTGGCGGGCGGGCGCCGTCGCCTGCGGCATCGCCGCGGGCTATCTGCCGTGGTTCCTGTACCAGGACCGGACGATCTTCCTGTTCTACGCGGTGGTGTTCGTGCCGTTCGTCTGCCTGGCGCTGGCGATGATGATCGGCGCGATCGTCGGGCCGCCGGGCTCGACCGAGCGGCGGCGCGCGGTCGGCGCCGTCGGCGCGGGCGTCCTCGTCCTGCTCATCGTCTGGAACTTCATCTACTTCTACCCGATCTACACGGGCCAGCCGATCCCCAAGAGCGCCTGGCACAACCGGATGTGGTTCGACACCTGGGTCTAGCCGTGCGCGGCGGGACGGGGCGGGCGGATCAGGTCACGAACCAGACCCGCTCGGTGCGCTGGGCACCCACTTCGTAGAGGGCCACGGCGGTGCGCTCGGCCCGTTGGCGTCCAACGCTCCGGCCGGGGCACTCGTCTCCCCATGGAGCGAAACGTCGGCCGCGCCCACCCGCTCTGCCGGGGGCAGCCGGCCCCCGGGGAGTGGTGGTCATGCTCGGTCGTCATCGAGCAATGCCGGCCAATGCCGATCGCCGCCTTACGGCCTGGGACGGCTCGGGAGGGACCGTAATTGAGTACGCCGAACTTCGTATACGTCATCGAGCACAACAAGCCCGAACAGGTCGAGGACCACGGGTCGCTGCGCACCGTCGCGCCCGCCTGCAAGGAGCTGGCCCTCGCCGCGTTCCTCGACGTCGAACAGGCCAGGCAGGAAGCCGAGAGCTGGGCGGAGCGGCAGCACTATCCGGGCCTGACCTGGCAGGAGAGCAGAAATCCACTGCTCGGGGAAGCGGTCGGGCTGATGGCCACCACCGAGGTCGACGGCCAGAAGACCACGGTCTTCCGGGTCTCCGCGGTGCAGGTGGTCGTGCCGGACCACCGGTCGCCGCGGAACACCGGGCGCCCGCCGCGGTCCTGACCCGCCGCCGGGGACGCGTACGTCACAGGACCGATACTCACTCCGGCACCCCGTGTCCCATAGAGTGCGCTGCACGTTCTTGTGTGCGTGCTGAAGAACGAGGATTCGGGAGGGGATCGGCGAGATGCGCCGTGAGGTGAGGAACGGGCTGATCGGCGGGGCGGTGGCCCTGGCCGTGGGCGGCGTCGGCGTCGGCGGCTACGCGCTGCTGGGCGGATCCGGCGACGACAAGCCGCAGGAGGTCCGCGCGGCCGGGGACGGCAAGGGCGGCCCCGGCAAGCCCGAGGTGAAGTCCGGCCCGCTGTCCGCGGGGGAAGTGACCGGCACCGCCGGGGAGTTCCTCGCCGCCTGGAAGTCGGGGGCCGCCGACAAGGCCGCCGCGCTCACCGACGACGTCAAGGCCGCCACCGACGGCCTGACCGCGTACCCCAAGCAGACCCACTTCACGGGCCTGAAGCTGACCCCGGGCAAGGCCTCCGGTGACAAGGTCGCCTACACGGTCGACGCGGAGATCTCCTACAAGGGCATGAAGGCGCCGGTCTCCTACGGCACTTCACTGACCGTCAAGCGGGACCCCGAGACCGGCGAGCCGCGCGTCGCCTGGGCGCCGAGCATCCTGCACCCCAAGCTGGGCAAGGGGGACGTGCTGCGCACCGGCGAGTCCGAGGCGCCGCCCATCAAGGCCGTGGACCGCAACGGCACCGAGCTGACCAAGGAGGCGCACCCGGCGCTGGCCGGGGTGCTGGACAGCCTGCGCGACAAGTTCGGCAAGAAGACGGACGGCAAGCCGGGTGTCGAGCTGTTCGTCGACCGGCCCGGCGGCGACAAGGCGCAGCGGCCGGACGAGACGCTGAAGGTGCTCTCCAAGGGCAAGCCCGGCACGCTGAAGACCACGCTGGACGCCGCGGTGCAGACGGCGGCCGAAAAGGCGGTCAAGGGCAAGCCGAAGGCGTCCGCCGTGGCCCTCAAGCCGAGCACCGGCGAGATCCTGGCCATCGCCAACTCGCCGGAGAAGGGCTTCAACACGGCCGCCCAGGGGTCGCTGGCGCCCGGCTCGACGATGAAGATCGTCACGGCGGCGCTGCTGATCGACAAGGGGCTGACGGCGCCGGACAAGCCGCACCCGTGCGAGAAGTTCGTGACGGTCGGCGGCTGGAAGTTCCAGAACCTGAACAAGACCGAGATCAAGAACGGCACCTTCGCGCAGAGTTTCGCCGCTTCCTGCAACAACGCGTTCATCTCCATGGCCGAGAAGCTGCGGAACGACGACCTGACGAAGGAGGCCCGCGACGTCTTCGGCATCGGCCTGAACTGGCAGACCGGCATCCCGACCTTCGACGGCGCGGTCCCGGTGCAGAGCGACGCGCAGATGGCCGCCTCGCTGATCGGGCAGGGCGGCGTGCGGATGAACCCGCTGACCGTCGCCTCGGTCGCGGCGACCGTCCAGAACGGCGGCTTCCGCCAGCCGTACATCGTCGCCCCCTCGCTCGGCGACCGGGCGGCGGCCAAGGCCCCCGGCGCGATGAAGCCGGGCACCGCGTCCGCGCTGAAGTCCCTGATGAAGCTGACCGCCACGTCCGGTACGGCGGCGGAGGCGATGAGCGGGCTCAGCGGCGACATCGGCGCGAAGACCGGCTCGGCCGAGGTCGACGGGCAGGAGAAGCCGAACGCCTGGTTCACCGCCTACCGCGGGGACCTGGCCGCGGCGGCCGTCGTCCCGGCCAGCGGCCACGGCGGCTCGAACGCCGGCCCGGTCGTCCGCGCCATCCTCGGCGCCGGGTGAGCCGCCCCCGCACCGGGTGATCTGGCACTCTCCCTCCTCGGCACCATCGCGTGGCCCGTACAGCTACAGCTAGCGTGCGGGCCATGCGCCATTCACCGCACGGTCACGAAGCCGCCCGCCCGCCCCTGACCGGCGAGCGGGCCGTATGAGCCCGCTGGTCGTCGCCGCCGTCCTCGTCGCGGCCGTCACCCACGCCGGCTGGAACGCGATCGCCCACAACATCAAGGACCAGCTGCTCGCCTTCACGCTGGTGGGCGGCGGCGGAGCGGTCTGCGGGGCGCTCCTGGCCTGTTTCGCGCCGCTCCCGGCGCCCGGCGCCTGGGTGCCCCTCATCGGCTCGGCGGTCCTCCACGTCGTCTACCAGGTCCTGCTGATGCAGTCGTTCAGGCTGGGCGAGTTCGGGCAGATGTACCCGATCGCGCGCGGCACCGCGCCGCTCGTCGTCACGGTCCTGGCCGCCGTCTTCGTCGGCGAGGTGCCGGACGCCTGGGCCATGGGCGGCGTCGTCCTCGCCTCGGCGGGCCTGGTCGGTGTCGCCCTCTGGGGCGTCCGCGGCTCCGGCGCGAAGCCCCACTGGCCGGCCCTCGCCGCCGCCCTCGCCACCGGTCTGGCCATCGCCTCGTACACGACGGTCGACGGCGTCGGCGTACGCGCCTCCGGCACGCCGCTCGGCTACATCGCGTGGCTGATGGTCCTCGAAGGGCTGGCCATTCCCGCCTACGCGCTGGCCACCCGGCGCGGCACGCTGCTCGCCCAGCTCCGGCCGACAGCCCTGCGCGGCCTGGCCGGCGGAGCCCTCTCCGTCCTCGCCTACGGCCTGGTCCTGTGGGCCCAGACCCGGGCCGCCCTGGCCCCCGTCGCCGCCCTTCGCGAGTCCTCGATCATCGTCGGCGCGGCCATCGGGGCCCTGTTCTTCAAGGAACGCTTCGGCGCCCCACGCCTGGCGGCGGCGGGGCTGATGGTGGCGGGGATCGCCTTGATGCTGCGCTAGGACCGCCCTACCCGGGGTCGCCGCGCAGTGCGTCGCGCAAGGGCTTGTTGGCGATCAGGATGCCGCCGTCCACCGGGAGCGTGACGCCGGTGATCCAGGCGGCGTCCCGGGAGGCGAGGAAGGCGACGGCGGCGGCGACGTCCTCGGGGCGGCCGACGCGGCCGAGGGGGTAGGCGGTCACGGCCCGCTCCAGCGCGTCCGGGCGGCCGGCCCAGTTGGGGGTGTCGACCGTGCCGGGGGCGACGAGGTTGACCCGTACGCCGCGGGCCGCCGCCTCGCCCGCGAGCGTGCGGGTGAGGGAGGCCAGACCCGCTTTGGCGGCGCTGTACGCGTGGTTGCCGAAGTCCTGCTCGCCGTTGACCGAGCCGACGCTGACGATCGCGCCGCGGCCGCCGGCGGCGGCCAGGTGGGGCAGGGCCGCGCGGGCGCAGCGGAACGCGCCGCCGAGGGTGACGTCGAGGTCACCGTGCCAGTTCTCGTCCGTCTGGTCCTCGAAGAGCGGGGGGTCGGGCGAGCACCGGCACGCGTTGTTGACCAGGACGTCGAGGCCGCCGAAGCGGTGGACGGCGTGGGCCACGGCCGCTTCGACGGCGGTGCGGTCCGCGACATCGCAGGCGAGGGCCTCGGCGGTGCCGCCGCTGCCGCGTACGCCGGCGTCCTCGCGGATGCGCGCGGCCGCCTTCTCGGCGCGGCCCCCGTCCAGGTCGGTGGCCAGGACCCGCGCCCCTTCGGCGGCGAGCCGCCGGGCGGTGGCCTCGCCGATGCCCCGTCCCGCGCCGGTGATCATGACGCGGTAGCCGTCGAATCGCCTCATGGGCCCACCTTGGCGCAAGGGTCCCGGAAGCAACAGAGCGCGATACGGGCCGGGGACCGGACCGGCCCGGCCTCAGTACCGCTTCGGCGCCGGCTTCGGCTTCTCGCCGCGTACGGACGGCTGGTCCGCGTTGACTTCCTCGGCGCTGCGGTCCCGCTCGCCGCGCCGGTCCCGCGGCTTCTCGTCCCGTCCGGACGCGGCCTCCCGGGGGTCCTTCGTCCTGCGCTCGTCGCCCATGTCGACTCCTTCGTGCCGGTCGGCGGATGGTCAGGGCGTACGGGTGCCCCTCGCGTCCCCCGTGACACTTCCGGCGCGCGGCGGCGGGTGGTCAGGCTTCTTCGAGCGCGGCCCGCAGGGCGCGTACCAGGGCCTGGGCGCGCGGGTCCGCCGTGACGTTCTGCTGCATGCCGTTGGTGACGTACCCGAAGGCCGTGTCGGACTCGGGGTCCGCGAAGGCCAGGCAGCCGCCGCGCCCCGGGTGGCCGAAGGAGCCGGGGGCCAGCAGGGGCGAGGCGGGGCCGTGCAGCATGTAGCCGAGGCCGAAGCGGGTGTTGACCACGAGGGTGCGGTCGGGGCCCGCCGACTCCTCCGTACGGGCCAGGGTGAGCGTGGCGGGCGCGAAGAGGCGGGGGTGGCCGTCGACGGGGCCGATGAGCGCGGCGTAGCAGCGGGCCAGGGCGCGGGCGGTGGCGATGCCGTTGGAGGCGGGGAGTTCGGCGGCGCGGTAGGCGTCGGCGTTCTCGTCGGGGGCCGGGGTGATGGCGCCGAAGGCGCGCCGGGTGAGGGAGGCGGGGTCGCGGTAGGCGTCGGAGACGTTGCGCTTGGGGCGGACGCGCAGTCCGGCGGCGGCGGGCGGGGCCGGTGCCTCGACGTCGGCGAGGCGGCCGGTGCGGGCGCGCGCGTCGGCGGGTGCGCCGACCCACAGTTCCAGGCCGAGCGGCCCGGATATCTCGTCGGCGATCCAGCCGCCGATGGTGCGGCCGGTGACACGGTGCACGAGTTCGGCCAGGAGCCAGCTGTAGGTCTGGGCGTGGTAGCCGTGTTCGGCGCCGGGTGTCCAGGCGGGGGCCTGGGCGGCGAGCGCCGCGGGGCCGCTGACGCCGTCGACGGCCTGTCCGGGGGTGAGCGGGGTGTCCAGGACGGGCAGTCCCGCGCGGTGCGAGAGGAGGTGGCGGACGAGGACGCGGTCCTTGCCCGCCGCCTTGAACTCGGGCCAGTACGTGCCGACGGGGGCATCCAGGTCGAGCAGGCCGCGCTGGTGCAGGAGGAGGGGGACGACGGCGGCGATGCCCTTGGTTGCGGAGCGGATGACCTGGGCGGTGCCCGCTTCCCAGGGCGTGCCGGCGCCCGGCGCGCCCGCCTCGGCGCTGTCCGCGTCCCGGTCGCCGCCCCACAGGTCGACGATTTTGCGCCCGTGCCGGTAGACGGCGACAGCCGCGCCGCGCTCGCCGCGCCGCGCGAAGTTGGCCGCGAAGGCGTCCCGGACCGGCTCGAAGCCGTCCGCGACCGTGCCCTGGACGTCCACCACTGTTTCCCGCTTCCCACTCATCCGTCGCGTTTGTGACCTATCAATGGTGCAACGCGCGGATCAGTGCTGGTGACCAGGGCCACCGGCGAAGGCGGGGTACGGGGGTGCCGTCAGGACGTGGGGATCGTCACAGAGCGCGGATCGAATCCGAAGGGCAGTTCGAGTCGGTGCGTGGCCA
Source organism: Streptomyces sp. NPDC017529 (assembly GCF_044329785.1). Lineage (NCBI taxonomy): Bacteria > Bacillati > Actinomycetota > Actinomycetes > Kitasatosporales > Streptomycetaceae > Streptomyces > Streptomyces sp. NPDC017529. The sequence goes on along the minus strand of NZ_JBIRJY010000009.1, from coordinate 118,115 downwards.
TCAGTTCCGTGTCGCTCAGCAGCTGCTGGGTGGGCCCGTCGGCGGCGATGACGCCTCCGGACAGCACGACGGCGCGCGGGCACAGTTCGAGCGCGTACGGCAGGTCGTGCGTGACCATCAGCACCGTCACGTCCAAGGCCCGCAGGATGTCGGCGAGTTCGCGGCGGGAGGCGGGGTCGAGGTTGGAGGACGGCTCGTCCAGGACGAGGATGTCCGGGCGCATCGCGAGGACGGTCGCGACCGCGACGCGGCGCCGCTGCCCGAAGGAGAGGTGGTGCGGCGGGCGGTCGGCGTGGTCCGCCATGCCGACACGGGCGAGCGCCTCGGTGACGCGGGCCGCCAGCTCGGCGCCGCGCAGCCCGGCGGCGGCGGGCCCGAACGCGACGTCCTCGCGGACGGTGGGCATGAACAGCTGGTCGTCGGGGTCCTGGAAGACGATGCCGACGCGGCGGCGGATCTCGGCGAGGTGCCGTCTGCCGACGGGCAGCCCGGTGACGGTGACCGTGCCGGCGCCGGGCGTGAGGATGCCGTTCAGGTGCAGGACGAGGGTGGTCTTGCCGGCGCCGTTGGGCCCGAGCAGCGCGACCCGCTCGCCGCGGGCCACGGTCAGGTCGACGCCGAAGAGGGCCTGGTGGCCGGCGGGGTAGGCGTAGGCGAGTCCGGCGATCTCCAGGGCGGGCCCGCGGGCCGGTACGGGGCCGCCGGCGAGCGTGGTCACGGGGTTGTTCACAGCGTCCATCCCAGCAGGCATACGGCGAGGGCGGCGGCGGGCAGGGCGGCGGCGCGGGTCCACTGGGCGCCGGTCGCGGCGGCGGTGTCCGGGGCCGGCAGGGTGCCGGTGTAGCCGCGGCTGACCATGGCGAGGTGGACGCGTTCGCCGCGTTCGTAGGAGCGGATGAACAGGGCGCCGGCGGACTTCGCGAGCACGCCCCAGTGGCGTACGCCACGCGCTTCGAAGCCGCGGGAGAGGCGGGCGACGCGCATCCGCCGCAGCTCGTCGGTGATCACGTCGGCGTACCGGATCATGAAGGAGGCGATCTGGACGAGCAGCGGCGGCATCCGCAGCCGCTGGAGGCCGAGCAGCAGGCCGCGCAGCTCGGTGGTGGCGGCGAGCAGGACGGAGGCGGCGACGCCCAGTGTGCCCTTGGCGAGGATGTTCCAGGCGCCCCAGAGCCCGGACTCGCTCAGCGCCAGCCCCAGGACGTGCACCCGCGGCCCGGTGGCGGCGAACGGCAGCAGGACGGCGAACGCCACGAACGGCACCTCGACGAGCAGCCGCTTGAGCAGGAAGCCGGCGGGCACGCGGGCCGCCGCGGCCACCGCGGCGAGCAGCAGCGCGTACAGGGCGAAGGCCCACACGGCCGTGCGCGGCGTGGCGACCACGGTCAGGACGAAGCCGAGGACCGCCGCGATCTTGCAGTGCGGCGGCAGCGCGTGCACCGGCGAGTGCCCGTGCCGGTAGAGCCGGTGGGCGTGCCCGGCGCCCATGTCAGGCCGTTTCCGGCGTGTTCCGGGGTGCCGCGGCGGCGTCCGCCGCCGCGGTGCGGCGGCGCCGTGCGACCAGGAAGACGCCGGTGCCGGCGGCGAGCGTCGCGCCCACGCCGAGCACGCCGGCGAGCCCGCCGGAGATCCGGGGGTCGGCGACGTCCCGGACGCCGTAGTCGGCCAGCGGCGAGTCCTTGGCGGCGTGCTCCTCGGCCTTGGCGTCCAGGCCCTTGTCCCGGGCGACCTTCTCCAGGCCGTCCGGGCTGGCGGAGGCGTAGTAGCTGACGCCGCCCGCGCAGACGAGGGCGGCGGCGACGCCGGCCAGCCAGACCCGCCGGGTGGAGCGCCGGGTGGAGCGCCGGGCGGTGGGCCGCGGTGCCCCCGCCGGCTCCGGCTCCCCGGCGGGCTCCCGCGCCCCCGCTCCTTCCGCGGGCCCGGCCAAGGGGGAAGTCCGCAGTTCGAGCGGCCTGGCCAGGCCCCGCGCCCCGTACACGAGGTCGGGGCGCACGGCGAGGACCGCACCGACGGTCAGTGCGGTGATGGCGGCCTCGCCGAGTCCGATGAGGGCGTGCACGCCGGTCATAGCCGCGAGGACCGCGCCGAGGGGCACGTCGGTGCTGCCGCCCAGCGCGTAGAGGCCGGTGAAGGCGGCGGCCGCGGCCGGTACGGAGACGGCGGCGGCCGCGAAGGAGGCGGCGGTGACCGCGCGGCGGCCGCGCGGCAGCGCCTTGACCAGGCCGCGGAAGATCCCGTACGCGACGACGGTGGTCACCACGGCCATGTCGGTGATGTTGACGCCGAGCGCGGTCAGCCCGCCGTCCGCGAAGAGCACGGCCTGCATGAGCAGCACCACGGACACGCAGAGCACACCGGTGTACGGGCCGACGAGGATGGCGGCCAGCGCGCCGCCCAGCAGGTGACCGCTGGTTCCGGCGGCGACGGGGAAGTTCAGCATCTGGACGGCGAAGACGAAGGCGGCGACCAGGCCCGCGAGCGGCGCGGTGCGCTCGCCGGGGCCGCCGGGGCCGGCGTCCGGCCCGGAGGCGCCCAGTTCGCGGCGGGCGCCGCGCAGGCTGACGGCGACGGCTGCCGCGGCGAAGACGCCGGTGGCGGCCGATACGGGGGCGTCGATGAATCCGTCGGGTACGTGCATGAGGGTCTCCGCTCAGCCGCGCAACCCCTTCATCGTGGCCGTGCTGCACATGGGTCGCAAGAGCGCTCGGGGCGCGAAAAGGCAACGGCGCGTCACCCCCACAGCAGCAAAAGGTGGCGAAGCGGGGCATTGGCGCAAAGGCTTGGTCCATGACCACGGCCGCCGCGCAAGCCTCCGCACCCGAAGCGCGCAGCGCTCCGCCCGCGCTCAGCCGCCGCCGCACCAATCTCGTCTTCACCACGATCGTGCTCGGCATGCTGCTGGCCGCCCTGGACCAGACGATCGTGTCCACCGCGCTGCCCACGATCGTGGCGGACCTGGGCGGCGGCGGGCACATGGCGTGGGTGGTGACCGCGTACCTGCTGGCCGAGACGGTCTCCACGGTCCTGGTCGGCAAGTTCGGCGACCTCTTCGGCCGGAAGATCATCTTCCAGGTGAGCGCGGTGGTCTTCGTCGGCGGATCCGTCCTGGCCGGCGCCTCCACCTCGATGCTGATGCTGGTCGTCGCCCGCGCCGTGCAGGGTGTCGGCGGCGGTGGCCTGATGGTGACCGCGATGGCGCTGATCGCGGACGTCATCCCGCTGCGCGAACGCGGCAAGTACCAGGGGGCGCTGGGCGCCGTCTTCGGCGTGACGACGGTCGTCGGGCCCACGCTGGGCGGCCTGTTCACCGACCACGCGTCCTGGCGCTGGTGCTTCTACGTCAACATCCCCATCGCGATCGTCATGGTCGTCATGGCGGCCCGCACCATCCCGGTGGTCCGGTCGGCGGTGCGCCCGCTCATCGACTACACCGGCATCGTGCTCGTCGCGCTGGGCGCCTCGGGACTGGTCCTGGGCCTGGAGTGGGGCGGCAACGAGTACGCCTGGGGCTCGCCCGTCATCATCGGCCTGTTCGCGGGCTCGCTCGCACTGCTGGCCGCCTTCGTCTTCGTGGAGCTACGGGCCAAGGAGCCCATGCTCCCCATGCACCTCTTCCGCAACCCGGTCTTCACCGTCTGCTCGGCCCTGAGCTTCATCGTCGGCTTCGCGATGCTCGGCGCGATGACGTACCTGCCGACGTACCTCCAGTTCGTGGACGGCGTCTCGGCGACCATGTCGGGCGTACGGACGCTCCCGATGGTCGCCGGGCTGCTGGGCACCTCGATGCTCTCCGGCGTCGTCGTCAGCAGGACCGGCCGCTACCGGGTCTTCCCCATCGTCGGTACGGGCGTGATGGCGCTCGGCCTCTACCTGATGTCCACCATGGGCGCGGACACCGGCGTCTGGCTCGAATCGCTGTACATGTTCGTGCTCGGCCTCGGCATCGGGCTGGCCATGCAGGTGCTGACCATCGCCGTGCAGAACACCGTGAACTACCACGAGCTGGGCTCGGCGACCTCCGGCGTGACCTTCTTCCGCACCCTCGGCTCGTCCTTCGGCACCGCCGTCTTCGGCACCCTCTACAGCAACCGGCTGGACCCCAACCTCAAGTCGGCGCTGGCCCAGGCGCCGGGCGTGCCGCCGCAGGCCGCCGCGAGCCCGCAGGCCCTGCACCAACTGCCCGCCGCGCAGGCCAGACCGGTGATCGACGCGTACGCCGACACCGTCAACTACGTCTTCCAGTGGGTCGTGCCGGTCGCGGTGGCCGGGTTCCTGATGGCGTGGTTCCTCAAGGAGGTGCCGCTGCGCGACAGCGCGCGGGCCGCCGCGGGCGACCTGGGCGAGGGCTTCGCCGCGCCCGACTCCACCGATTCCGACCAGCAGTTGGAGCGGGCGGTGGCCCGGACGATGCGCAAGGCGGAGGGCCCGGTGAGCCTGGAGGTGCTGGCCGCGTCCGGCAGCCCGCTCACGCCCGGCCAGGCGTGGGCGCTGGGCCAGATCCACTGGCGTACGCGCATCCACGGCGAGACGTCGCTGCCCGCCGTCGCGCAGGCACACCGGATGCCGGACGAGGTGCTGGAGCCGGTCTTCACCCGGGCCGTGTCGGCCGGGTACGCGCGGCACGACGACGGGCGGCTGGTCCTGACCGAGGCGGGGCGCGCCGAGATCGACCGCCTGATCGTGGCCTGGCGCGGCTGGCTGGACGAGCGGCTGGAGGGCTGGACCGCCGACGACCCGGAGGACCGGGCGCGGCTGGCCCGCGCGCTGGACAACATGGCGGCACGACTGCTGGACGAGGACTCCTCGCGGCGGGAGCGCACGGCGGTTTAACGCGCCATGCCCCCGAGCCGGCCTACGGCCACGGCGGAGACGAACGCGGCCAACTGCCCGCGGTCGAACAGCAGTGCCGGACCGTGCGGGTCCTTGCTGTCCCGTACGGCCACCGTCTCGGCATCGACGATGGCGCATTCGACGCACTGTGCTCCCGTGTCGCTGTACGAGGACTTCCGCCAGCTGACGGAGAGTACGGAGGCGTCGCCAACGTGGATCATGTGTTCTTCCTTATCGTCGAGGTCAACATGCGGGCCGAACCCCAGTACCGAGAAGCTGCCCAGTTCTCGCGGGCGGTACGAGTGCCACCAGCCGCGTTGGCCGCCCTCTTTGGTGAGCAGCAACAGTGCGGCGCGAAGCTCTTCGCTCACGTCGCGGCCCATCTCGGCGTACAGGTCGAGCAGTGCCTCAACATCCTTGGCCTTGGCCGCTGTCTTGGCCGTCTCGATCCGGGAGACCTTCGAGGAGACGAACTGGCCGTTGGATCTCTCGGCGAGTTGGTCGAGAGCGAGGTCGACGCCCAGCTCCTCCAGGTCATAAACCTGCACATGGCTACCTGGGCGTTCGAAGATGCGGAGTCACAGATGTTCGCCATGCGCCCGGCCACCTCGGCCGACACCGACGCCATCGCAGCCGTGATCCACTCGCGTTCCACGTGGCTCGAAGAGCGTGGTATGCCGACGTGGCGCGACAGCGCGGACAACCTTTCCGCCCAAGCGGAGAATTCCCACGGCACGATGTGGGTGCTCGAAGATCACCACGCCCGCATCGTCGGGTGCACCACCGTGCAGGAAGAAACCCCGCCATGGGGGTGGACCTCCGAGGAACTCGCCGAGCCCGCGTACTACCTCTTCACCACCGTGACAGACCCCTCTTACCGCGAGCAGAAGCCTGGAACCCTGATCGCTCTGTGGGCCGTGGACCGCGCCGCACGCGAAGGGAAGGAATGGGTGAGGCGCGGCTGCATGTTCCCGGGCCTGGTCCGCTACTACGAGACTCAGGGATTCGCTCTGCTGCACGAGGTACAACGCACTCGCCATCGGGTGTATCTCATGGCACGCCGTGCTGAACGGCTCCCCGGACTGGAGTCGCTGTTCAAAGACCCGTCGCAGGTGGCCGGGCTCCGCCACTGACACGCCCTGGGCGATCAGGTCCGCATCGTGACTGGTGGACGAGAGCGTCGCCGGCGTCCGGGCGTCCGGGCCGGCCTGGGCGGGGCTCTGGACCGCTGCCACGGACCGGAGTTAGGTTACTGGGGCAACCATCTGCCCTCTCGGGAGGATCCGGTGACCGTGACAGCATCCGTTCAGGGCACCTGCGCCCCCGGGTTCGAGAACGTACGAGCCGAGTTCGAGCGCAACTTCACCGAGCGCGGGGAGGTCGGCGCGGCGTTCGCGGTGACCCTCGACGGCGAGTTCGTCGTCGACCTGTGGGGCGGGCACGCCGACGCCGCCGCCACCCGCCCGTGGGAGCGCGACACCCTGGTCAACGTGTACTCCACCAGCAAGGGCATGACCGCCCTGTGCGCCCACCTGCTCGCCGACCGGGGCGAGTTGGACCTCGACGCGCCCGTCGCCCGGTACTGGCCCGAGTTCGCGCAGGCCGGCAAGGCGGACGTGCCGGTGCGCTGGCTGCTGTCCCACCGCGCGGGCCTGGTCGGGCCGCGCGAGCGCCTGACGCCCGAGGACGTGTACGACTGGGAGAAGACCTGCGCGGCGCTGGCGGCCACCGAACCGTGGTGGGAGCCGGGCAGCGCGCAGGGCTACCACGCCGTCAGCTTCGGCTTCCTGGTCGGTGAGGTGGTACGCCGCGTCTCCGGCGTCTCGCTCGGCACCTTCCTGCGTACGGAGATCACCGGGCCGCTCGGCGCCGACCTGTACATCGGCACGCCCGCCGAAGAGCACGCCCGCTGCGCCCAGTTGATCGGCCCGGACGGCGGCGGCTCCCTCAGCGGTGCCGTCTCCGGGCTGCCCGAGGGGCCGGTGCGGTCCCTGGACGCCCACCCGATGGCCGCGTTCGCCCTCGCCATGAACCACCTGCCGCTGGGCGACGTGAACAGCGCCGCCTGCCGTTCCGCCGAGATCCCCGCCGGCAACGGCAACGCCACCGCCCGCGGCCTGGCGGCGGTCTACCGCGCCCTGGCCGGCGGCGAACTGGTCGGCCCCGGCACCCTCGCCGCGATGCGGGAGCCGCAGAGCCGCCCCGGCGAGACCGACCTGGTGCTCGGCGGCATCCTGGCGAACGACCTGCCGTTCACCTGGGCCACCGGGTACATGGTCAACTCGTCCGGGTACTTCGGCACCAACCCGGCCGCCTTCGGCCACGGCGGCGCGGGCGGCTCCCTGGCCTTCGCCGACCCGGAGAACCGGCTGTCGTACGCGTACACGATGAACAAGTTCGGGGGCGGCACGTCGGGCGGCGACCACCGCAACCTCGCGCTGGTCGAAGCGGTGTACGCCGCGCCGCCGCTGGCCGGGCGCACCGGCTGACCCGGCCCCGGTCCGGTCCCGGTCCGGTCCCGGCGCCCCACGGCAGAGGCCCGGCGGCAGGCCCCGTTCTCGTACGGGAGCCCGCCGCCGGGCCTCTGTCCGCGCCGCGCCCCGTCCCCACGGGGCGGCGCGTGCCGGGGCGGCGGCGCCGCTCACGCGGCCGCCCCGGGGCGTGTCACACCTTGGCCGGTTCCGGCTGCGCGGCCGGCTCGGGTGCGAGGTGCCGCTGGAGCTGTTCGCCCTCGACGTCCACGTTGGGCAGGGCCCGCTGGAGCCACTTGGGCAGCCACCACGCGGCGCGGCCGAGGAGCGCGAGGACGGCGGGGACGATGGCCATGCGGACCACGAACGCGTCGAAGAAGACCGCGACGGCGAGCCCGAAACCGATCATCTTGATCATGGATTCGGAGGAGCCGATGAAGCCCGCGAAGACCGAGATCATGATGACCGCGGCGGCCGTGACCACCCGCGCGCCGTGCCGGAAGCCGGTGACGACCGCCTGTCCGGGGCGCTCCCCGTGGACGAACGCCTCGCGCATCCGCGTCACGAGGAAGACCTCGTAGTCCATGGCGAGGCCGAAGACCACGCCCACCATGAAGATCGGCATCATGCTCATGACCGGGCCGGTCTGCTCGACGCCGAACAGGTCCGCCAGCCAGCCCCACTGGAAGACCGCGACCACCGCGCCGAGCGCCGCGACCACCGAGAGCAGGAAGCCGAGCGCGGCCTTCAGCGGCACCAGGACCGAGCGGAAGACGACCATCAGGAGCACGAAGGCCAGGCCGACCACCAGCGCCAGATAGGGCAGCAGGGCGTCGTTGAGCTTCTCGGAGACGTCGATGTTCATCGCGGTGGTGCCGGTGACCAGCGCCCGCGCGTCGGCGTCCCGCGCCGCGTCGCCCGCCTTGCCGCGGATCTCGTGGACCAGGTCCTCGGTCTCGGTGCTGCTCGGCTTGGACTTCGGCACGACGCTCAGCATCGCCGTGTCCCCGGCCTGGTTGAAGGTGGGCGGGGTGACGGCCGCGACGCCGTCCAGCTTGGCGACGGTGGCGGCGACCCCGGCCGCGGCGGCCTTCGGGTCCTTGCCGCCCTGCCCGTCGACGACCAGCATCAGCGGCCCGTTGAAGCCGGGCCCGAAGCCGTCGGAGAGCAGGTCGTACGCCTTGCGCTGGGTGGTGCTGGTGGGCTGCGCGCCGTCGTCCGGCAGGCCCATCTCCAGCGAGCTCGCGGGTACGGCGATGACGCCCAGGCCGACGACCCCGGCCAGCAGCACGGCGACCGGGCGGCGCAGCACGAAGCGCGCCCAGCGGGTGCCCGTGTTCGGCTTGCCGCCGTCCTCTTCACCGGCGGGAGCGGCGCCCGCCTTGCGGGCCTTGCGGCTCAGCACGCGCTTGCCGGCGAAGCCCAGCAGCGCCGGGATGAGGGTGAGGGCGACGAGGACGGCGATGACGACCGTGCCGGCCGCCGCGATGCCCATCTTGGTGAGCATCGGGATGTTGACCACCGACAGGCCCACGAGGGCGATGACGACGGTCAGTCCGGCGAAGACCACGGCGGACCCGGCGGTGCCGACCGCGCGCCCGGCCGCTTCCTCGCGCTCACGGCCCTCGGCCAGCTCGGCCCGGTAGCGGGAGACGATGAACAGCGCGTAGTCGATGCCGACGGCGAGGCCGATCATCATGGCGAGGGTGGACGTCGTGCTGGACAGGTCCAGGACGCTGCCGAGCGCGGTGATGGACGAGACGCCGATGCCCACCCCGATCAGCGCCGTCAGCAGCGGCAGGCCGGCGGCTATCAGGGCGCCGAAGGTGATGACGAGGACGACGGCGGAGATGACGATGCCGATGACCTCGGTGGCGCCGGTCTCCGGCATCGCCTGGAGCGCGTTGCCGCCGATCTCGACGGTCAGCCCGGCGTCCCTGCCGTGCTGGGCCGCTTCCTTGAGCGCGTCGCGCGCGTCGTCCTTCAGCTCGAAGCCGGAGACCTTGTAGGTGACCTGGGCGTACGCGATGGTGCCGTCCTTGGCCACCCCCTTGGCCAGGTACGGGTCGGAGACCGAGGCGACCTGCGGCGACGAGGACTTCAGCTCGCCGACGACCTTCTCGACGGCCTGCTTCTGCGCGGGCGCGGTCACCTGCCGCCCGTCGGGCGCCTTGAAGACCACGCGTGCGGTGGCGCCGTCCGCCTTGGTGCCGGGGAAGCGCTCGCCCAGCAGGTCGAAGGTCTTCTGTGACTCCGTGCCCGGTACGGAGAAGGAGTCGGCGGCGGGCGAGGACGCGGTGGCGGCGCCGACGCCGGCGACGGCCAGCAGCGCCACCCATATCAGGGCGACGAACCGGCGTCGCCTGAAGGCGAACCGTCCGAGCTTGTAGAGGAATGTGGCCACGAGAAGGGGTGCTCCCGTCGGGTCAGGGACGTACAAGGGCGTACGGAGCCGGCCCGACGACGAGAGCGGCGCGTCGAGTGCTGCCGTTATGGGGTTGGGGACGGTGTCCGGCCCGGCGGGCCGGAGCCGGTCAGACGCCGAGGGCGGGGAGGACCACGGCGTCCACGTAATCGGCGAGGAAGGCGCGGTTCGGGGGCCGGTCCTCGATGAGCTGCTGGGCGACGAAGGCGCCGACCAGCATGTGCGGTACGTAGGCGAGCGCGGGACGGTCGGCGGGGATCTCGCCGCGCTCGACGGCGCGGGCGAGCATCGCGTCCATCCCGGAGATGTCCGGGTTGACGATCAGGTCGCGCAGCGCCTGGTGGAGGTCGGGGTTGTCGTGTGCGGCCCGTACGAGGCCCCGCAGCAGCGCGGAGTCGCGTTCCATCTCGCAGTCGTCCCCGCGGGAGACCATGGCGTGCAGGTCGCCGCGGATGCTGCCGGTGTCGATGTCGGCGAGGTGGACGGGCTTGTGGTGGTGGAGCGCCTTGGCGACCAGTTCCGGCTTGCCCTGCCACTGGCGGTAGAGGGTGGCCTTGCTGGCGTGGGTGCGGGCGGCGACGGCGTCCATGGTCAGGGCGTCGTACCCGACCTCGCGAAGCAGGTCGAGCACGGCCGCGTACAGCTCGGCCTCGCGCTCGGGGGTGAGCCGGCTGCGGCCCATCGCGGCACACCTCCTCGGTGAACGCATCGACATGAACGAAACGGTTTCGTACAGCTTCGGTACGGCCTGACGGTACCTCCGGTCACAAGCGAAACGGAAGCGTTTCGATGGTGGTGTGCGTCACGGATCACCGCCACCGGTCGAGTTGCCGCCGTCCGCGCGCGCCGAAAACATGGGTGCGTGAGTGACGGCGCGTATCTCCGGTTCCCGCATCTCCACGGCGAGATGCTGTGCTTCGCCGCCGAGGACGACCTCTGGGTGGCCCCGCTGACGACCGACGGCGGCGATGCGCCCCGGGCCTGGCGGCTCACGGTCGACCGCACCCGGGTCAGCCACCCGCGGTTCTCCCCCGACGGCAGACACATCGCCTTCACCACCTGGCGCAGCCTCGACCCCGAGATCCACCTCGCGCCCGTGGACGGCGGCCCGGCCCGCCGGCTGACCTATTGGGGGAGCACCGACGCACGCGTCTGCGGCTGGACCCCGGACGGCCACATCCTCGCCGTCTCCTCGCACGGCCAGCCCTTCTCGTACTACTCCTGGGCCTACAGCGTCCCCACCGACGGCAGCCCCGGCGGCCGGCTCCCCTGGGGGCCGGTCTCCGACCTCGCGGTCGCCGACTTCGCCGCGGACGGGCACCGGCTGGCGGGCGACGGCCACCCGTACGGGAACGTCGCCGACGGCGGCCCCGACGGCAACCACGACGACACGGTGGAGCGCCGGACGCTGCTGCTGACCGGCAAGCCGCCGCACGAGCCCGCCTCCTGGAAGCGCTACCGCGGCGGCGCGATGGGCCGGATGTGGCTGCACGGCACCCGGCTGCTGCCGGACCTGTGCGGGCACCTGGACGCGGTGATGTTCGTCGGTGACCGGATCGCGTTCCTCTCCGACCACGAGGGCGTCGCCAACGTCTACTCCTGCCGGCCGGACGGCACCGGCCTGCGGCGGCACACCGACCACGCCGACTTCTACGCCCGGCACGCGTCCACCGACGGGCAGCGCATCGTCTACCAGTGCGGCGGCGACCTGTGGCTGGTGGACGACCTGGGCCCGAGCGGCAAGCCGAGCCGCCTCCCGGTGCGCCTCGGAGGTCCGCGGGCCGGCCGCCGCACCTACCAGGTACCGGCCGGTTCGCACATCACCTCCCTCGCGGTGGACACCACCGGGCGGGCCAGCGCCGTCGGCGTACGCGGCAGCCTGTACTGGCTCACCCACCGCGACGGCCCGGCGCGCACCATCCACGACGAGCCGGGCGTACGGGTCAGGCTGCCCGAGATGCTCGGCTCCACCGGCCGCATCGCCTACGTCACCGACGCCGAGGGCGAGGACGCCGTCGAGATCGCCGACCTGCCCAAGGCCGGCATCCCCCGCGCACCGCGCCGGCTCGCGGCCGGCCGCCTGGGCCGCGTCCACGAACTGGTCTCCGCGCCCGACGGGGAGCGGCTCGCGGTGGCCGCGCACGACGGGCGGCTGCTGCTGGTGGACGCCTCGGCGGACGGCGACGGCGGGGTCACCGAGCTGATCAGGTCCCGCAACGGCCCGGTCCGCGACCTGGCCTTCTCCCCCGACTCGGGCTGGCTGACCTGGTCACACCCCGGCATCGGCCGGACGCTGCGGCAGATCAAGATGGCCCGGCTGAACGGGAACGGCTCCGCGAACGGCGAGGGGCCCGCCCGCACCGTCGTGGACGTCACCAACGGCCGCTTCGAGGACGAGCAGCCCGTCTTCACCCGCGACGGCCGCTACCTCGCGTTCCTGTCCTGGCGCGGCTTCGACCCGGTCTACGACGTGCACACCGGCGACCTGTCCTTCCCCCTCGGCTGCCGCCCCTACCTCGTACCGCTGTCCTCCGCGACACCCTCCCCCTTCCAGCTCTCCGCCGACGGGCGGCCCGCGGCGGGCGGCCTGGACCCGGCGGAGGCCCCGGGCACGGCCGAGGGCACGGCGCTGGTGGAGGTGGAGGGCCTGGCCAGCCGGGTGACGCCGTTCCCGGTCTCCGCGTCGAAGTACTCGGCGCTGCGGCCGGTCAGCGGCGGGGGGCTGGTCTGGCTGCGCTGGCCGATCTCCGGCGCGCTCGGCGAGACCTTCGCCAACCCCGACAACACCTCGGGCCAGCCCACGCTGGAGCACTTCGACCTGGTCAAGGCCAAGCGCACCGAACTGACCGGCGCGATCGACTCGTTCGCGCTCAGCGGCGACGGCACCCGGCTGGTCGTCAACGACGAGGGCGACCTGCGGGCGGTGCCCGCCACGGAGCCGCCGGACGCCGACTCGACGGTCTACCTGGACCCGCGGCGCATCCTGCACGACGTGGACCCGCCCGCCGAGTGGCGCCAGGCGTACGACGAGGCGGGCCGGATCACCCGCGCGTACTTCTGGGACCCGGGGCTGTGCGGCCTCGACTGGGACGCCGTACTGGACCAGTACCGGCCGCTGGTCGAACGCGTCGCCTCCCCCGACGAGTTCGCCGACCTGCTGCGCGAGGTGCTGGGCGAGCTGGGCACCTCGCACGCGTACGTCACCCCCGGCAAGCGCAACGAGGGCCCGCCGCACTACCAGCGCGCCATGGGCCTGCTCGGCGCCAACTTCGTGCTGCGCGAGGGCTACTGGGTGGTGCAGCGCATCCTGCCCGGCGACTCCTCCGACTCCCGGGCCCGCTCGCCGCTGGCCGGTACGGGCATCCGCGAGGGCGCGGCGCTGACGCACGTGGACGGCCGGCGGGTCGACCCGGTGACGGGCCCCTACCCGCTGCTGGCGGCGGCCGGCGGCACCACCGTGGAGCTGACGTTCGCGCCGGAGGGCGGCGGGCCCTCCCGGCGGGTGGCGGTGGTGCCGCTGATCGACGAACGGCCGCTGCGCTACCAGGACTGGGTCGCCAAGCGCCGCGAGGTGGTGCGCGAGCTGAGCGACGGCAGGTGCGGCTACCTGCACATCCCCGACATGGGCGGCTCCGGCTGGGCGCAGTTCAACCGCGACCTGCGCATGGAGGTCTCGCGCCCGGCGCTGATCGTGGACGTGCGGGGCAACGCGGGCGGCAACATCTCCGAACTGGTCGTCGAGAAGCTGACCCGCACCATCGTCGGCTGGGACCTGACGCGCAACGCCCGGCCCGTCTCGTACGCCAGCAACGCGCCGCGCGGCCCGGTCGTCGCGGTCGCCGACGAGATGACCTCCTCCGACGGCGACATGATCACCGCGGCGTTCAAGCTCCAGGGCATCGGCCCGGTGGTGGGCCTGCGCACCTGGGGCGGCGTGGTCGGCATGACGGGGCGGCACCGGCTCAGCGACGGTACGTACATCACGGTGCCGATGAACGCGGCGTGGTTCGACGCGTACGGCTGGGGCGTGGAGAACCACGGCGTCGCGCCCGACATCGAGGCGCCGCGTTCGCCGCTGGACTGGGCCGAGGGCCGCCACCCGCAGCTCGGCGTCGCCGTGCGCACCGCCCTGGACCTGCTGGAACGCCACCCCGCCGCGACCCCGCCCGACCTGTCGGACGTCCCCGACCGGCGGCGCCCCGCACTGCCACCGCGCGACGGCTGAACACCGACCGCACCACCCGACAGGAGCACCCGCATGGCATCACGCATATGCACGGCGTCACTGGCCGCGACCGCGGCGCTGACGGCCGGGCTCGCCACCACCGCGGCGCCCGCCCACGCCGGGCGGCCCGCCCCCGCCGAACCCACGGCACGGGCCGGCGGGACCTCCCTGCACTTCGACAAGAACCGGCGCGACCCGTCCGCGTCCCGCGTGCGCCTGGTGCACTCCGCCACGGGCAGGGTGCTGGCCGCCTACCGCGCCGGCTCCGGCCAGGGCGGCCGGGCGGGGCGCGACGAGTGCGCGAAGAACCGGGGCTGGCTGCCCGACGGTACGTACCGGGTGCTCTCGCACACCACGCGCAAGCAGGGCGGGCGCGACGGCATCAACGGGTACGCGATCCGGGTCTCGGACCAGGTGTGCCGCGACGGCCGGACCCGGCGCACCGCCCTGTTCCTGCACAGCGAGATGCGGCCCGACGGCACCCAGGGCCCGGCGCACCCCGGGCGGGACGCCCCGTACCGCTGGGACGGCGACTCCGACTACCGCTCGCTGGGCTGCGTGAAGCTCGCCCCCGAGGACATCAAGGACCTGTTCGCGGCGGCGCAGCGGTACGGCTGGCCGGCGTCGCTGAAGGTCGCCAAGTAACCGGCGGGACACGGGGAAGGGGTGCGCCCGCGGAACGGGAGCACCCCTCGTACGCGCGCACTGTGCGGTACGGCACCGCGCGCCCGTTTCAGCGGTTCGTCCGCACCTTCTCGTCCGCCTCCCCGCCCGCGCCGACCAGCCCCACGCGCATCCCCTCCAGCCGGTCGCCGAAGCGGCGCATCTCGCGCTGCCCCACCGTCCCGATGACGGACGGCAGGCAGCCGCGCACCGATTGCATCCCGCGCAGCCACCACTGGCCGTACACGTGCGAGGACCGGCGTTCGATACCCGCCACGATCCGGTCCACGGCCGGACCCAGCGGATACGTCTTGTTCGACGGCCAGGGCAGCCGTTGCCGCAGCTCGCGCATCACGTCGTCCGCGTCCGCGCCGCGCACCATGTCCGTGTCGGTCCAGCTCAGGTAGCCGACACCGACCCGTACGCCCTTGTAGCCGACCTCGGCGCGCAGGCTGTGCGCGAAGGCCTCGACGCCGGACTTGGAGGCACAGTACGCGGTCATCATCGGCGCCGGGGTGAGGGCGGCGAGCGAGGCTATCTGGAGGAAGTAGCCGCGGGACTCCATCAGGACGGGCAGGAACGCCCGCCCGGTGACCGCGCCGCCGATGAGGTTGACCTCGATGACCCGCCGCCAGGACACCGGGTCGGAGTCGACGAACGGGCCGCCGGTGGCCACCCCGGCGTTGGCGACCACGATGTCCACCTTGCCGAAGCGCGCCTTCACCTCGCGGGCCACCTCGGCCATCGCCTCGTGGTCGGTGACGTCGGCGTGCCAGTGGGCCGCCTCGCCGTGCAACGAGGCGGCCACCCTGGCCAGTTCCTCGGGCTCCAGGCCGACCAGCGCGAGCGTGGCGCCGCGCGCGGACAGCTTGCGGGCGAGGAGTTCGCCGACCCCGCGCGCCGCGCCGGTGACGACGGCGACCTGCCCTTCCAGGCTTCTGCGTGCGCTCATCGGGACGTCTCCTTCACCTCGGTGGTGGTCGTCTCGGGGGTGCGGAGGTGGTCCCGGACCAGCTCGCGGATGCGGTCCACGACCACGTCCGGCTCCTCGATGGGCGTCATGTGCCCAACTCCGGCCAGTTCGGTCAGCCCCTCGAACCGGGGCAGCACGGAGGCCAACCGGCGGGACTGCACGATCGGGGTCAGCCGGTCGGCGGTGCCCGCGACGATGGCGGTGGGCACCTCCAGCCGCGCCGCGCCCCCGGTCAGTTCCAGTCCGGCCAGCACCTTGCCCCACCTCGACCGCACGCCCGCCGGGCAGGCGTGCACGATGCGCGCGCACGCCTCCACCTGCTCCGGGGTGGCGCCGTGCCCCATCGTGGCGTACTTCAGGATCCGCTTGGCGACCGCGGTGACCGGCCCGAGCGGCGCCCGCGACCCGAGGACGACCTGATGGGCGATGCGCCGCCCGCCCGGCGAGCGCATCGGTATCACCATGGACTCCGCCGTCAGGTTCGCGCTGCCGGTGCTGCACAGCAGTACGGCGGCGGCCCGCTCCCCGAATTCCGGGCGCTCCGACGCGGCCATCATCGTCATACCGCCCATGGAGTGCCCGGCCAGCACGGTCCGCTCCCCCGGCTCCAGGGCCGCGCCCAGCACGGCCACCAAGTCGTCGGCGAGCGCGGTGGTGGTGTAGCCGCGCGGGCCCACCGCCGGGGTACGGCCGTGTCCCCGCTGGTCGTACAGCACCACCTTGTGGTCGGCGGCCAGGTCCCGTACGACCGGGGCCCAGAAGGCGGTCGAGCAGGTCCAGCCGTGCGACAGCACGACGGTCGGAGCGCCCGGGTCCTCGGGTCCGTGGATCTCCGCGTACAGCCGGGACCCGTCGGCCGAGGTGGCGGTCAGCTTCCTGCGCGGCGCGGGCGGCGCGTACCGGCCGCGGGTCACGGGCGTCACCGCCATCACGCCACCGCCTTCGCGGCCGCCTGCTCCGGCCGCGCGCCCGCACGCGACGCGGGGACGCGCAGCACCTCGTACTCGGCGAGGTCCACCTGCCGCGTGACCTTGCGGAACTCGGCCGTCGTGCCGGGCCAGGCGGTGGTGTTGCGGCCGTTGGAGTCCAGGTACCAGCTGTCGCAGCCGCCGGTCGTCCACACGGTGCGTTCCATCCGCTTCTGGATGCCGCGCGTCCAGGCGTGCACGGCCGAGGGCCGGGCATTCAGTGCGATCTTCCCGCCCAGCACATCCAACTGCCGCATGAAGTCCACGAGATAGTTCAGCTGCGACTCGATCATCAGGATCATCGAGCTGTTCCCCAGCCCCGTGTTGGGCCCGATGATCGTCAGGAAGTTGGGGAAGCCGGCCGCCGTCGTACCGCGCAGCGCCTCCATCCCGTCCTTCCACTCCTCGGCCAGCGTGGTGCCGTTGGCGCCGGTGACCCGGTGCGCGATCGGCATGTCCGTCACATGGAAGCCCGTACCGAAGACGATCGCGTCGGCCTCGGTCTCCGTACCGTCCGAAGCGACCAGCACCTTCCCCCGGACCTCCTTCAGCCCACCCGCCACCACGTCCACATTCGGCCGGGTCAGCGCCGGATAGTACGTGTTCGACAACAGGATCCGCTTGCACCCGATCCGGTAGTCCGGCGTCAGCTTGGCCCGCAGTGCCGGGTCCTGCACGGCCCGCTTCATGTGCCCCTTGGCCAGCCCCTCGATCAGGCCCAGCTCGTTCGGCCGCTTGGTGAACGCGCTGACCTGCAACTCCCTGATCCCCCACAGCAGACCGCGGCGCGCGGCCCGGGTCGCCGGAACCTTGGTGTGCAGCCAGCGCTCCAGCCCGCTGATCTTCCGGTCGGCGCGCGGCAGCACCCAGGCGGGGGTGCGCTGGAACAGCGTGAGCCGGCCGACCGCCGGCTGGATGGACGGCACGATCTGGATCGCCGAGGCACCCGTACCGATCATGGCGACCCGCTTGCCGCGCAGGTCGTAGTCGTGATCCCAGCGCGCGCTGTGGAACACCTTCCCCGGAAAGGAGTCCAGCCCCGGTATGTCCGGCACCTTCGGGTCCGACAACGGCCCGGTCGCCGAGACGACCACATCCGCCGTCAGCGCCCCGCTCGCCGTCTCGATCTCCCAGTACAGCCCCTCCCCGTTCCACCGCAGGCTGCGCACCTCCGAGTCGAAGCGGAGGTGCGGGCGCAGCCCGAAGGTGTCGGTGACCCGCTCCAGGTACGCGCGGATGTGCGGCTGCCCGGAGAAGTTGCGCGGCCACTCGGGATTCGGCGCGAAGGAGAACGAGTACAGGTGCGAGGGCACGTCGCACGCGCATCCCGGATAGCTGTTGTCACGCCATGTGCCGCCCACCGAGCCGGCCCGCTCCAGGACCACGAAGTCGGTGATGCCCTGGCGTCGCAGCCGTACGGCCGCCCCCAGACCACCGAACCCCGATCCGATCACCGCCACCCGCACGTGCTCGTGTTCGCGCTCGGCCATGCCGCCGCCTCCCGAGTTCTCGACCGTCGAACCTTCGGACCCTTACCCAATCGCGCCAGCAATCACTGGCACGATTGAGGGTAGGACACGTACGTACCGAGCGGTAGGGGGTGTGCGGCGGGAAGTTACCGCTGGTTGCACCTCGGCTTGGGCCCGGTGAGCCGACATAGGGTGAGTCCGTGGCAGAGAAGACGCACGGCGATCCCGAACCCCCCGCCGAACCGGACACCCCCGGCGCCGGCCCCCGCGAACTCCGCATGACCGACCTGGCCAAGGAAGCCGGCATCACCGTCCGCACCCTGCGCTTCTACCGCGAGCGCAAGCTCATCCCGCCGCCGCGCCGCGAAGGCCGCATCGCCTGGTACAACGAACACCACCTCGCCCGCCTGCGCACCATCGCCGGCCTGCTCGAACGCGGCCACACCCTCGGCGGCATCGCCGAACTCCTCTCCGCCTTCGACAACGGCCGCGACGTCGGCGAACTCCTCGGCCTGGAAGACACCCTCGTCGCACCCTGGTCCGAGGAGACCCCCGTACGCCTCACCCCCGAGGAACTCGCCGACCACTTCAAGGACGACGTCACCCCCGAAAACCTCTCCACCTCCCTGGACATCGGCTACCTGGCCGTGGACGGTGACGAGTTCGTCCACATCAGCCGCCGCCTGCTGGACGCCTCCACCGAACTCGTCGCCAACGGCGTCCCGCTGGCCGCCGTCCTCGAAGCGGGCCGCGCGGTCCGCACCCACGCCGACGCCCTGGCCGACCTGTTCATCTCGGTCATCCGCACCCACGTACTGGCCGGCGTCCTCGACCGCGCCGCGGCCGGCGAGCCCCTCGACCCCACCGAGGCCGCCCGCATCACCCAGACCATCGAGAAACTCCGCCCCATCTCCAAGGGCATCGTCGACGCCGAACTCTCCATGGCCATGGACCGCCGCGTCCGCGCGGAACTGGAGGCATGGCACCGGGAGAGGGACGGGAAAGACCCGGACGACGGAAACGGGAAAACGCCACCAGGGAAATAGCCTCCAACCAGCCACCCGCCCTCCCGCACCCCGAAAGGAACCCAGCCCCCGTGCTCGCGGCCCTCCCCCTCCCCTACCTGCTCCTCATGGCCGCGGTGGCGACGGCCGCCTTATGCCTCGTTCTGGCCTGGTGCACGCCGACCGGCAAACTGAAACTGGCCCTCGTCATGGCTTCCGTGTCCGCCGTCTGCTGCCTCGGCATGGTCTCGATAGGACGCATGCAGTACCAAGACTGGTCCTCCCAGCAGATGCTGCTGCTTTTCGCTTTCTCATGGACCGGACTGGCGATCGGCATACTCCCCTCACGAAAGCGGCTGCACGCCTACGGGGTCGAAAACCGGCAAGGCGTCCGAAGGGAGAAATACAGACTCCGGCGCCCGCCACACCGCCTTCACCATCACCTCGGTCATCCTGGCAGCCTTCTTGGCGTACGCCCTTGGCCATTAGGTCAGCTCACAACGCCCACGCGTGACCCGGATCGTCCAGCCACGCCCGTTCGCCTTCCAGGGTGACGGTCAGCCCGAACCGGCCATGGTCCGGCCGGCCGCTGGCGACCCACCACCGGTACGCGCCCTCGGCCTCGTCCCAGAGCCGCCGGGGGCCGCTTTGCCAGACGCGGGCCTCCCCGCCGTCACGGAAGTACACACACGCCCAGGACAGGTCACGCAGGCTGTAGAACCACACCGGCCGGGCGCCGTCGCGTTTCTCCGCCTCGACCTGCACACAGTCAGGCACACGCAGCCCCAGCACGAATCGCTGAGGACCGAACCTCCCACCGGTGAACTCCCCCTCCCCGATACCCGTCGACGACTCCTCCCCGTCAGCCACGCTCCCCCGCACATAGGCGCCATGCACCACTCGCGGCAACCGCTGCGCCCGCAGCTTCATGAATTCCACGGGCCCGGTGAACTTCCCCGAAGCGCTGCGCCCGTCGTCCGCCACGACCAACCGGGCCACACCATCGGCATTGCTGAAGTGCGTGCCCCAGGGCGCGACGAGAATCCCACCGGGGCGGCACTGTTCGACCCAGGCCCACGGAAAGCGACGGAGGCCGCACGTGCAGACGATCCGGTCGTATGGTGCCCTTTCCGGATACCCCTGGAACCCGTCGCCGCTCACCACACTGACGGAACTCCCGAACCGCTCCAGCGCCTTACGGGCCCGGTCCGCCAGCGCCTGGTCCACTTCCACGCTGACCACGCGGTCCCGTCCGGTCCGCCAGGCCAGCAGAGCGGCGTTCCACCCGGTGGCGGTACCGACCTCCAACACCCGGTGCCCCACCCGTACGTCCAGATCCCGCAGCATCCGGAAGACCACCGACGGCATCGACGCGGAACTGGTGGCGCTTTCCCCGGGTTCCGTACCGCCGTGGTCACCGTCGTCCCATTGCGTCACGACCGGGCAGTCGGCATCGGCGTACGCCCGCCACCGCTCCGGCTCGACCGCCCGGTCGACGGCCACACCACGCCCGGTCTCCATGTCCCACGGCCACATGACATCCGGCAGGAACGCGGCACGGGGCACAGCCGCTAACGCGGACGCCCAGTCGGAGGAGAGGGTCATGCTCGCGCCACCTTGGGCGGGTTGGGGCCGCCGGAGCCGCCGTCGGGAATCGCCGTCATCGCGCGGGCACCTCCTGGCTGCCGTCCAGTGCGCGTCCATGCTCAGGGTGCCGGCGGATCAGGACCCGGCAGTCCGAGGCCCTGGAGCGGTCCCCGACCTCCAGGGCGGCCGTCAGAGCACGCGCCAACTCCGCGCATCCCGCACACTCGGCGGCATCTCGAAGGCGGACCGAGGCCGTCATGCCCGGCCCTCCTGCCCGTGTGGGTGACCCTCGATGACGCCGCTACAGCTCCGTACGGTGAGCGTGCGGCCGTCGGTCCGGGCGGGCTCCCGGTCCCCGTGGGCGGACGCACACACGTCGCACCCCGGCACGGGTACCGGATCCAACTCCCCGTCGGCTCCCGCGCCTGCGGTGGTGGGTGGCGATGCTTCCATGGTGACCATCTCCTCTGCCTGCCTCTTGAGCTACTTTCCCGCCAGGAGCGCGCCGCGAAAGCCCCCCACACCGTCACTCTGCGCACCTTTTCGGTTACAGAGTGACCCATCGCTCGGTACGCTGGGGAGCGTTGCGAGACCCAACCTCACTGTTGGTCGTCGCGGCATATGCGCACGCCGTTGGCCCTGGGAAATGGCCTCCCGGAGAGCCACGACCAGAGTTTCTGTCGGGGGAATCGTGAACGAAGAGACTGACAGCACAGGGGGCGCGCCGGGCGCACAGGACCCGCGCAGGGCCTTCGCCGAAGAGTGCCGAAGCGCACGGGAGTTGCACGACCCGTCCCAGCTGACCCAAACCCAGCTGGCCAGAATGGTGCGCGTATCCAAAAGCACCATCTCGCGCGTAGAAACCTGCCAGGGCCCCATCCCACCGGACCTCCCACCGCTCCTGGACGAGGTCTTCGCGACGGACGGTCTGTTCAAGCGGCTCTACGAGGAAGTGGTCGCGTCGTCGTTCCCCTCCCTGTACCGACAGCGCATGGCCCTGGAACGCGCCGCCGTAGCGATCCGGGAGTGGTCTCCGACCCTCGTTCCGGGGTTGTTTCAGACTGCTGACTACGCGCGCTGCCTGTTCAAAGGTGGCTCCCCACGAGCCAGCGCGAATGAGGTTTCGGCGTTTGTGAGCGACCGGTTGGCGAGGAAAACCTTGCTCGACGGGGGTACGCCGCCGGACGTGCGCGTAGTGCTGTGCGAGTCCGTCCTGCTCCGCCACTTCTGCCCGCCCGAGACCATGCGACAGCAGTTGAAAGCCCTCCTCGAAGCGGGATCACGGCCCACCGTTCGTGTGCAGATCCTCCCCTTGGACTCACCAGCCCACCTGTTCATCGACTGGCCGGTAACGCTGATCACCTCGCCCAATCACGCCGTTTGCGTCTGCGTGGAGAACTACCGAACCGCTGGCATCGTGGACGATCCGGACTACGTTCGATCAGCAATGCGGACCTACGATGAACTGACCGGCGACGCCCTGTCCGCACGGGAGAGCGCGTGTCTGATCGCTGAGCAGATGGAGAAACTGACGTGAAGATCGGTTCGACTCAGTGGGTCAAGTCCAGCTACAGCAGCCCGGAGGGGGGCAACTGTGTGGAGTGTTGCCCCACTTCAGGCATGGTGACCGGCGCCATCCGCATCCGGGACAGCAAGACGCCGCAGGGCCCTGTCCTGTCCTTTCCCGCGGACTCGTTCGCGGAGTTCGTCGCCTGCGTCAAGGCCGGAGAATTCTCGCTCTGACCACTGGAGAAGCCGACGTGAAGATCAGTCCGAACCAGTGGGTCAAGTCCAGCCACAGCAGCCAAGACGGCGGCAACTGCCTGGAGTGGTCGCCCTCGGCCGCCGAGACGACGGGCACCGTCCCGGTCCGCGACAGCAAGGACCCGCAGGGGCCCGTCCTGGCTCTTCCCGCCGACTCCTTCGCGGAGTTCATCGCCGGCGTCAAGACCGGACGGTTCTCCGGGTGAGGTGTGCCCCTCACTTCAATACGACCTCCACCCGGCCCTCTCTCAGTACGGACAGCACCTCCTCGATGAAGTTGTAGGGCTCTCCTTCTGGGGATAGGCGGTGGCTCAGGTGGTGGTGGGCTACTGACGAGTGGTGCCAGTTGAGGGTGAAGGGGGTGGTGGCGCCGAAGTTGCCGCTGAGGCAGTCGGCCAGGGCGTTGAGGTCGCCGCCGAAGTAGCCGCCGGGGCCGTTGATCGCTTCGCCGAGGGCGCAGTAGAGGTCGGGGACGTCGGTGATGTGGCGGCCGTCGAGGTCGTAGACGCCGCCGGGTGGGCGGTCCGGGGTGCGGGCGAGGTGGCGGCAGCCGCGCTGCCGGACGATATCGAGCCACAGCCCGCGTTCCCGGGCGGGGTAGGCGGCCCAGAGGTTGCGGGTGGTGGGTGGGTCGGTGATCCAGCGGGTCCATACGGGGCGGCCCCAGGTGGGGACCTGGGGCCAGAGGCCGTAGGAGAGGTCGATGTCGAGCAGGCCGTCGCCGAGGGCGGAGGGCTGCCAGCCGGTGATGAGGGCGACGGATATGTGGCGTTCGTGCACGCCCTCGCCGGTGGGGTCGAGGACTTGGAGTTCGGCCTCGTCGAGGCGCAGGGAGCGGCGGGTGCCGGTGGCCAGGGCCGCGCTGAGTGCGTCGCCGGGGGCGCAGCCGAGGAGCCGGATGGGCGGGACTTCCGGGTCCTGGTCGGGCGGCAGGACGATCGACAGGTCGCGGCAGTGGCCGAGCCAGGCGCGTTCGTCGTGCAGGGATACGCCGGCTGCGAGGTAGGGGTCCTCGGGTTCGCCGTAGAAGTCCTCGTCGCCGTCGAGGCTGATGTCCAGGAGCGAGGCGTCGGCGGGGTGGCGCCGGCAGCCGGTGACGCGTACGTCGAGCAGGCTCCACGCGTCCAGTCGTTCGGAGCCTTCGGGGCACTGGTCGTCGGCCTCGGGGCGGAACCAGAGGTCGCCGAGCCGGAGGGAGTCGGGGTCGGGCCCGGGGCCGGGGCCGGAGCCGGTGAAGGCTCGTACCGCTTCGAGGAGGGGGCCGGTCGGGGCGCAGCCGAGGAGTTCGTACGAGTGGCGGGGCGGGTCGGCGTACAGGCCGACGACGTCGGCGCAGACTCCCCACGTGCTGTCGTCGTCGGTGTTGACCAGCGCGTATGCCGGAATGTCGGTGCGGTGGAGGCCGGGCGGCCAGTGGTGTTTCAGGGGTACTGCTCCTGCGGTGGGCGCCCGGCCCCGGTGGCGCGGGTGTCAGCCTTGATCGTAGACAACCGTGACCGGCGCGTGGTCGGACCAGCGGGCGTCGTGGGTGGCGGCGCGTTCGACGAAGCCCTTGATCGCGCGGGCGGCGAGGCCGGGGGTGGAGACGTGGTAGTCGATGCGCCAGCCCGCGTCGTTGTCGAAGGCGCGGCCGCGGTAGGACCACCAGGAGTACGGGCCCTCGGTGTCCGGGTGCAGGGAGCGGACGACGTCGGCGTAGCCCGCCTCGTCGAAGACGCGGGTCAGCCAGGCGCGCTCCTCGGGCAGGAAGCCGGCCTTCTTCCGGTTGGCCTTCCAGTTCTTGAGGTCGGCCTCCTGGTGGGCGATGTTCCAGTCGCCGCACACCAGGACCTCGCGGCCGGAGGCGGCGGCGCGCTCGCGCAGGGCGGCGAGGTACGGGAGGAACTCGGCCATGAAGCGTTCCTTCTCGTCCTGCCGGTCGGTGCCCACCTCGCCGGAGGGCAGGTAGAGGCTGGCCACCGTCACACCGGGCAGGTCGATCTCGGCGTACCGGCCGCTGGTGTCGAATTCGGCGGAACCGAAGCCCACCTGTACGCGCTCGGGCTCGCGGCGCGTGTAGAGGGAGACGCCGGCCCGGCCCTTGGCGGCGGCGGGGGCGTGCACCGTGTGCCAGCCGTCGGGCTCGCGGGCCTCGGCGGGGAGCTGGCCGGGCTCGGCGCGTACTTCCTGGAGGCAGACGACGTCGGCGTCCGTCTCCGCCAGCCACGGCAGGAAGCCCTTCTTGGCTGCGGCGCGCAGGCCGTTGACGTTGACGGTCGTCACAGTTAGCACTACTTGCTCCCTCATCGCGCTGGCGGCAGCGCAGCCTACGCGATGACGGCGGGCGGGGACGATTCGGCCTTACGGGCGGCCGGACGGCAGGGACAGACGGTACGGGGGGGCGGGTGCGGACGGCGCGGGGGACCACGCGCGAAGGTGCCCGGCGCGGTGGGCGCCGGGCACCTCGGTGGTCCGCCCCGGTCAGTGGCAGATCGAGGAGGCCGGGGTCGCGTACAGGTCGCGGTAGCAGGTCGGCAGGCGGTCGGTGCCGACCTTGTTGACCGCGGTGATCACCCACTTGCCGTCGCGGTCGCCGATCAGCTGGTACGGCTTGTGGCCCCACCCGATGGTGCCGGGGTAGTCCTGCTCACCGCGGGCGTCGCCGTTGACGCCGTCGTTCGGCTGGCTGCCGAAGCTGACCGGCGGCGGGTCCGCGGGGGCCGCCGCCGCGGCGGCCCCGGTCATACCGGTTGCGGACAGGGAGAGTACGGCGGCGGCGGTGGCCAGCACGGGACGCAGACGCATGTCTTGCTCCTTCGGTTCGGCGTCAGTGGCGCAGCAGCCGTTCCCCGCTCCCGGGGGCACGCTGCCCGTTCCGGGCCCGACACACCCCCATCGGGTGCTTTGGCTCCGCCAGTCGGTGGCGGCCGGTACCGCTTTCGTCTCTCACCTGGCACTCTCGCCCCTGCGCCCGGACGTCCGTACGATTCGGCGGATGGAGATCCGTGCCGTTCCCTACGATCACGCCGACGCCGTCGCCCTCGACCGGCTGGTGCAGCTTGAGTACGCGCGGCGGTACGGCGACGGTGACGTCACGCCCCTCGACCCGGCGATGTTCCGGCCGCCGCACGGCGTGTACCTGCTCGCCTACGAGGACGGGCGCCCGCTGGCGACCGGCGGCTGGCGGGCGCAGGACGCGAACCCCGAGGGGTACGCGGACGGGGACGCCGAGATCAAGCGGATGTTCGTGGTGGCGGAGGCCCGCGGGCGGGGGCTGGCGCGGCGGATTCTCGCGGCGCTGGAGGCGGACGCGCGCGCCGCCGGGCGTACCCGGATGGTGCTGGAGACGGGCATCAAGCAGCCGGAAGCGCTGGCGCTGTACGCGTCGTGCGGCTACCTGCCGGCGCCGAAGTTCGGGCTGTACCGGACGTACGAGGACAGCCGCTGCATGGCGAAGCCGCTGGTGGGGGGCGAGGAGGCAGAGCGCGGCAGGCGTGCGGGGACGCACGCCTGAGCCGACCGGTGGGCCCACCGCCGGGCCCACCACTGGACCGGCTGCCTTCGGGAACGCGTTGACACGGATCACCACCGCTCCCCATACTCATTCCACTAATGAACTAGTGAAAGGGGAGATTCGGGTGGGAAACCCGGGACCATGGGCGATCGAGGCACACGGCCTCGGGAAGAAGTACCGCCGCGGCTGGGCCCTGCGGGACTGCTCCTTCCGGCTCCCGGCCGGTCACGTCTGCGCGCTGGTCGGTCCGAACGGCGCGGGCAAGAGCACTCTCCTGAACGCCGCCAGCCGGCTCGTACAGCCCACGACCGGGACGCTGCGGCTGTTCGGCGTGCCCGTGAGCGACCCGGCCGTACTGGAGAGCGTCGCCTTCCTCGCCCAGGACAAGCCGCTTTACCCGCGCTTCACGGTCGCCGAGACCCTGCGCCTGGGGCGGGAGCTGAATCCGCGCTGGGACCAGCAGGCGGCCGAGCGGATCGTCCGCGCCGGGCACGTCCCCTTCGACGCCCGGGTCGGCAGCCTCTCCGGCGGCCAGCGCACCCGGGTCGCCCTCGCCCTCGCGTTCGGCAAGCGGCCGCGGCTGCTCCTGCTGGACGAGCCGATGTCCGACCTGGACCCGCTCGCCCGGCACGAGCTGTCGGGGCTGCTGCTGGCGGAGGCCGCCGAGCGCGGCACGACCGTACTGATGTCCTCGCACCTGCTCTCCGAGATGGCGGACATGTGCGACTACCTGCTGGTGCTCACCGAAGGGCGGCTGCGGATGGCCGGGCAGACCGAGGAGCTGGTGCCGGGCCACCTGCTGGTGTCGGGACTGGCGGAGCGGGGCGGTACGGGGGCCGGGGGCGCCGGTGCGGTGCCCGCCGGGCTCGCCGAGCACCACACCGTCGTCGAGTCCCGCGTCACCGGGCGGCAGTTCACCGCCCTGATCCGCCCCGGCGGGCCGCTCACCGGCTCCTGGGAGACGGCCGAACCGAGCTTGGAGGAAGTCTTGCTGGCCTATCTGCGCTCCCCCGGAGCACCGCCGCTGATCGCCGAAGAAGCGCGCGTGGCCGCGGGCACCGGTACGGGCGGGGATCGGGGGGCCGCCGCGTGAGCGCGTTCTCCCGTACCGCCGACGGCGCCGGGGCGCGGCAGGACGCCTCCGCCGGCTCGAAGGCGTCCACCGCACGTCCCGGCCTGCTGCACGGCACGACCTGGCTGGTCTGGCGCCGCCACCGCGGCACCTTCCTCGTCGCCTTCGCCGTCACCGCCCTGGCCTGCGCCGCCTTCGCCTACCAGCGCCCCGGCGTCATGGACTTCCTCACCGCGCACCCGTACCGGACGATGGCCTCGGCGCAGCGGGACGGCGATCCGCTGATGAAGTTCCAGGACGCCTTCAGCTCGATGTTCAGCTCGGACACCTCTCTCCTGCTCTCCGTGCCCATCGCCTTCGGCGTCTTCCTCGGCGCTCCGCTGATCGCCGCCGAACAGGAGCAGGGCACCCTCCGGCTGGCCGCCACCCAGTCGGTGACCCGCGGCCGCTGGATCGCGGCGAAGCTGGCGGTGCCGCTGGCCGTCGTGTTCGTGTGCACCTCGCTGATGTCGGCCGCGTTCACCTGGATGTGGGAGCCGGCGCACGAGCTGGCCGCGTTCGGCGACTGGTACCACGGCGGCATCCTGGAGACCACGGGGCCGGCCCCGGTCGCGCGGGCCCTGCTCTTCACGGTCGTCGGCATCGCCGTCGGCATGCTGCTACGCCGCGTCATCGCCTCGATGGCGGTCGCCCTGGTCTTCGGCTACGGGTTCAACATCGTCTGGGAGGCGAAGGTGCTGCCGCTGCTGGCCCCGCTGCGCCGGATCGTCTTCCCGTACGACGAGGAGGGCATGCTGCCCGGCGGCGCCGTGAGCATGGACACCTGGCTGGCCACCGCGGACGGCAGGGTTTTCGGCATCGGGAACTGCACCGACGGCGACACCGAGGCGTGCCGGGCGCAGCTGGGCATCGTCAACCGCGCCATCGACTACTACGGCTACGACCAGATGGCGGGCATCCAGTGGCTCGACGCGGGGCTCCTGGTGGCACTGGCCGCGGCCGTGACGGTGTTCATCGTGTGGTGGGCGCGGCGCCGGCCGCTCTGAGAGGCATCGCTTTGACACCCCGTACGAGTGGGCCGATCATCAAGCCGAAACGGAAGCCGGGGAGGTGGTGAACGTGGTCGAGTTCCGCATCGACCGGCGCAGCGGCGTCGCCACCTACCTGCAGATCGTCCAGCAGGTCCGGCAGGCCCTGCGGCTGGGCATCCTCGTGGAGGGCGACCGGCTGCCGACGGCCGCGCAGGTCGCGGCCACGACGAAGGTCAACCCGAACACGACCCTGAAGGCGTACCGGGAGCTGGAGCGCGAGGGCCTGGTGGAACCGCGTCCCGGCCTGGGCACGTTCGTGAGCCGTTCGCTGGCCCGGCCGGAGTCCGCGGCCGACTCGGACGCGCTGCTGCGCGAAGAGCTGCGCTCCTGGATGGAGCGGGCGCGGGCGCAGGGCCTGGCCCGGGAGGACGTGCAGGCGCTGCTGAACGCGGTGCTGGAGGACCGGTTCCCCGCGTGACGAGGAGGTACGGCCGAGGGCGGGCCCGCGCTCAGCCGTTCTCCGCGATCAGTTCCTCCACGCGCTCGCGTACCTCTGCGGCCGGGTAGCGGACGATCTCCTCGCCGATGCCCGCCAGCGCCGCGTCGGCGGGCCCCCTGGCCGGTTCCGCGACCTCCGCCACCAGGACGGTGCTGCCCGGCGGCACCTCGGCGGCCAGCATGTCCACGGCCGCGTTGTCCGCGCTGGCCCGGCGCGCGTCGTGCGCGCCGCCCAGCAGTCCGCCGGCGCCGAACCCCACCATCACGCCCAGGGGCCCGCCCAGCAGGCCGACGAGCCCGCCGACCAGGCCGCCGACGGCGAAGCCGCGCGCGGTGCCCGTGTGGTCCTCGCTGTCGGGAAAGGTGACGGTGCCGTCGGCGTCACGGGCGATCACCGTGGCTTCGCGCAGCACGATCCGGTGCTCGGCGTCCTCGTGGCGCAACGCGTCCAGCGCGCGCCGCCCGGCTCCTTCCCCGGCGCTCGTGAGGTCCATGAACAGCACGTTCTCGTCCATCGCTGCGGCTCCAATGGTCTGCTCGGATGCTCGGAAGGGGCGGGAAGAGTCCGGAAAGGATCGGTCACCACACGCCTGCTCAGGGCGCGGGCGTCTCACACCACTCTTGGCGCGACCGGACGGGTACGCACCTCGGGGCGCTCGGCCGGAGGCGGACGGAGAGCGGGACGGGCCCTAACCCACCTCGCCAGCCCCTCTCGCCCCTCTGGACTCGCCCGCCTCCCCCTGCTCGCGCAGCGCCCCGCTCAGGTCCAGCGTCGCCTCCGCGCCGCCGCCCGCCGGGTTGGCGAACGTCAGCCGGGCGCCCAGCACCCGCGCCTGACCGGACGCGATGGTCAGACCGAGGCCGAGCCCGTGGCCGTCCGAGCCGCCGCCCGTACGGAACCGCTGCGGGCCGTGCGCCAGCAGCGCGTCGGGGAAGCCGGGGCCGCTGTCGCGGACGCGCAGCACGCCGCGTTCGATCTCGACGGTCACCGGGGCGGCGCCGTGCCGCAGCGCGTTGCCGACCAGGTTGACCAGGACGCGTTCGACCCGCCGCGGGTCGGTCTCCACCAGCCCGTCCGAGACCACCCGCACCTCGACCGACCCCGCGTGCGGCACGGCCCCCGGCCCCGCGCCCGGCGTCGCGCCCGCGCTCATCGCCGCCACCGTCCGCCGCGCCAGCTCGCCCAGCGACCGCAGCTCCGTGTCGGCCTCCTCGGTACGCGCGTCCAGCCGCGCCACCTCAAGGACGTCCTCCATCAGCCCCCGTACGCGCTGTGCCCGGTCCTGTACCAGCTCGGTGGGGCGCGAGGGCGGCAGCAGCCCGGCAGCGGCGACCAGCCCGGCGACGGGGGTGCGCAGTTCGTGGGCGATGTTCGCGGTCACGTCGCGCTCGGCCTGGAGGCGGGCGGCCAGCGCGTCGGCCATGGTGTTCACCGCGGTGGTGAGCTGGGCGATCTCGTCCTTGCCGCCGCGCGGCAGCCGGGCGGTCAGGTCGCCCTCGGCGATCCGCTGCGCGGTGCCCGCCGAGGTGGTCAGCCGCCGGCCGAGCCGGTGGGCGACCAGCAGGCCGACGACGCAGCCGAGGCCGGTGCCCGCGATGCCGGACACCCACAGGACGCGGTCCAGGCTGCGCAGGACCTCCCGCTCCCGTACGTACGGGCGCTTGAGCGCGATGATCTCGCCGTTCAGCTTGCTCGCGGCCCACAGGTGCGGGGCGGGGCCGCCGGGCTCCAGGTAGACGCCGCGTTTGCCGTTTTCGACGGCCTTCTTCAGCGGGCCCGGCAGGTCCGGCGGGTCGACGATCGCCCGGCCGGTGTCCACGCCCGCCGCCCGGTCCTGCACCAGGCTCTGCAGCCGCCCGTCGATCGACTCGGCCGCCAGGCCGAACTGCGCGTCCACGGTCCGGTTGTGCACGAGCACGCCGATGAGCACCGCCACCACGGCAGCCGTGGCGGCGATCGCTATGCCGATCTTCGCGCGCAGTCCCATGCCGTACTAGAACTCCGGGGTGTGGAGGCTGACCCTGCCCAGCGCGGCGGCCTTGTCCGGCGGCAGCCGGTCGGAGACGAGCGTGGCCCGCGAGTAGAACGCGCCCTGTTCCCGCCGGTCCCGCCGCTCCGGCTTGAGCAGCCCGCTGAGCGTGACCTTGACCGCGTACGGCTGCTCCTCGCACTCGGGCTCGCACCAGACGCCGCTGAGCCCGCCGGTGGCCTGGGCGGTCGCGTCCCCCCAGGACGTCCAGCGCAGGCCGGTCAGGCTCACGGAGTCGTTGAGGGCGAAGGAGGCCGGGCGCTGGAGCGGGCGGCGCGCCGCGTCGGAGACGTACACGGGGTCGGTGACCTCGGCAGGGCCGGACGGCGGCGAGGGGGACACGGCGGGGCCCGCCACCCGCAGGCCGTGCGGATCGGCGCAGCCGGACAGCAGCAGCGCGGCGGAAAGCGCGGCGGCGCAGGCTATCGCGGGGAGTGAGCGCACGGGTACCTCAGTCGACTGGCATGGGCATTTACGACAAGTATCCGTCTCCGCCCAGATTGCCCCCACGCTAAGCAGCCCGTTTCACGGCGGCCACACGGCCGTGTAACAGCGACCCATCGTTGGCCGTGGCCGGGCCGCTGTCCACGGTGCCCGGTACGGCATCGGCCATCCGCCCGCCGGGCCACACCCGCCGCCGGGGCCCCGCTTGACCCTCACCTCACGTCAGGCCGCAGTCTTTGCGCGTACGGAACGGGGCGCACCGGACGGGGTACGGCAGCCCCGGCGGGGCGTGGCGGGCTCGGCTCGCGCGGCGGAAGGCGGAGGTCATGGAGTACTCGGTCGGGCAGGTGTCCGGCTTCGCGGGGATCACGGTGCGCACCTTGCACCACTACGACAAGACCGGCCTGCTCTCCCCCAGCGCCCGCAGCCCCGCCGGCTACCGCCGCTACGACGACGCCGACCTGGCCCGCCTCCAGCAGATCCTGTTCTACCGGCAGCTCGGCTTCGGCCTCGACGAGATCGCCGCCATCCTCCGGGACCCGCAGGCCGACGCGCTGGATCACCTGCGCGCCCGGCACCGCCTGCTCAACGAGCAGATCACCGAGCTGCGGCGGCTGGTCGAGGTCGCCGAGCGGGCCATGGAGGTGCAGCGTACGGGGGTGGAGCTGACGCCCGAGGAGCGCTTCGAGGTGTTCGGCGAGGTCGCCTTCGACCTCAGTTACGCCACCGAGGCGCACCTGAAGTGGCAGCACAGCGAGGGCCACCGGCGCTCCATGGCGCGGGCCGCCGCGCACACCAAGGAGGACTGGGCGCGGCTCATGGCCGAGGCGGGCGAGTGGCGGCACCGGCTGCTCACCGCCTTCGACGCCGGGGCGGCCGCCGACGGCGACCAGGCCATGGACCTGGCCGAAGAGCACCGGCTGCACGTCACACGCTGGTTCACGCCGTGCCCCACCGACATGCACTGCCGGATCGCCGAGGACTTCGCGGCCGACCCGCGTGCCTTCGCCCTCGTCGTCCCGCCGTCCCAGCAGCGTCCCGGCCTCGCCGCCTACCTGCGCACGGCGGTGCTCGCCAACGCGGTACGCCAAGCCCCCGGCGTACCGCCCGCCCTTCCGGAGCAGTCGTGAAGATCCTCCTCACGGCGGCCGGCTCGTACGGCGACATCGCCCCGTACACCGGCCTCGGCGCCCGCCTGCGGGAAGCCGGCCACACCGTCGCGCTGGCCACCGACGACTCGTACACGCAGCTCGTACGGGCCGCCGGGCTGGAATTCCGGGCGCTGCCGGCCGATCCCCGGCGGGAGGCGGACGGGGCCGACGGCGGGAAGCGCGACCTGCTGCGCCGGGCCGCCGCCTTCGTCCGCGCACTCGGCCCGGGTGTCGCCGAAGCCGCCGCCCAGGGCACCGACCTGCTGCTGCTCTCCGCGACCACCGCACCGCTCGGCCGGCACGTCGCCGAGGCGATGGACATCCCGTCGGTGGACCTGCACCTCCAGCCGAACGCCCCCACCGGCGACTTCCCTCCCGTCGTCGCGGGCACCCGCTCGCTCGGCCGCTGGGGCAACCGCGCCGCGGGCCGCCTCTCCCTGCGGGTGGTGGACCGGCTCTACGCGGACGGGGTACGGGAGCTGCGCGCGCAGCTCGGGCTGCCGTACGCCGCGCCGCGCGCTGTACGGCGGCTCCGCGGCCGGCACAGCCGTCCGGTGCTGCACGGCGTCAGCCCGGCGCTCGTGCCCCGGCCCGCCGACTGGGGCCCCGGCCTGGAGCTGGTCGGCAACTGGTGGCCGTACACGGCACCGGACGCCGTCCTCCCGCCCCTGCTGGAGGACTTCCTCGCGTCCGGCCCGCCGCCCGTCTTCGTCGGCTTCGGCAGCATGGCGGCGGCCGGCCGGGACGACGGCGCCGCCGAGCGGCTGACGGCGAACGTCGTCGGCGCCCTGCGCCGCGCCGGGGTCCGGGGCGTGGTCCAGTCCGGTTGGGCGGGCCTGAACGGGCCGGAGGGCGGCGGGGACGTCCTGACGGTCGGCGAGGTGCCGCACGCCCTGCTCTTCCCGCGCACGGCGGCCGTCGTGCACCACGCGGGCGCGGGCACGACGGCCGCCGGGCTGCGGGCCGGTGTCCCGGCGGTGCCGGTTCCGGTGGCCGCCGACCAGCCTTTCTGGGCCGCCCGGCTGGCGGCGGTGGGTGCGGCGCCAGGGCCGGTACCGGTGCCGTTCCGCGAGCTGGCGGCGGACGGCACCGGGGCCGCGGCCGAGCGCCTGGCCGACGCGATCGGACGTGCCGTACGGGACCCCTCCTACCGGGAGGCCGCGGCCGCGGTGGCACGGCGCATGGCGGCCGAGGACGGCGCGGGCGAGGTGCTCAAGGTGGTGGGGGGCGGGGGGTGGTGAGGGCGGGGTGGTGAGGGTGGGCGGGGCCGGTCGGCGGGCCCGCCCGCCCCGTCAGCCCTCCGTCCCCCGCGACAGCCGCAACGTCACGATCTGGAACGGCCGCAGCGTCAGCCCGACCCGCCCGTCGCGCACCGCGCCGACCGCCCGCCCCGTGTCCTGCGACTCCCGCTCCAACAGGTCCGTCTCCACCGCGCCCGCCACCGGGAACCCGGCCGTCAGGGTCGCCGTCGCGCGCCCGCCGCCCGACTCGTACAGCCGGACCACGACGTCGCCGCCGCGGTCCTCGGCCAGCTTGACCGCCTCGACCACCACCGCGTCGTTGTCGACACCGACCAGCGGAGCGACCGGGCCGCCACCGCGCACCGTGCGCTCCGGCAGGTTGATCCGGTGCCCCTCGCGCACCGCGTCCCCGATGCCGGCGCCGGGGGCCAGCGCGTACCGCAGCCGGTGGCGGCCCTGGTCGGTCTCCGGGTCCGGGTAGCGGGGCGCCCGCAGCAGGGACAGCCGTACGGTCGTGGTCTGGCCGCCGTCCGGGCGGATGTCGCGGGTGACGTCGTGCCCGTACGTGGAGTCGTTGACCAGCGCCGCGCCCCAGCCCGGCTCCTCGACGTGGATCCAGCGGTGCGCGCAGATCTCGAACTTGGCCGCCTCCCAGGACGTGTTGGTGTGGGTGGCGCGGAAGACGTGCCCGAACTGGGTCTCGGACGCGGACCGGTCGGCCTTCACGTCCAGCGGGAAGGCGGCCTTGAGGAAGGTCTCGGTCTCCCGCCAGTCCACCTCGGTGTCGATGTCCAGCACTTTCGCGCCCGCTCGCAGCGTCAGCGACTGCTCGACGGTGGAGCCCTGCCCGAAGGACCGGGCGACCCTGACGCACACGCGTTCCGGGCCCGGGTCGACGACCGTCAGCGCGTCCACGGCCACCAGGTCGGTGACGTTGTGGCGGTAGAACTCGTCCACGTCCCAGGCGTCCCACATGTTGGGGAAGTCGGGGTGGATCTGGAGCAGGTTGGCGGCCGCGCCCGGCGCGACGGCCTCCCGTCCGGCCTCAATGTCATATGCCGACACGACCAGCCCGCGGGCGTCGACGTCGACGCGCAGCCGGTCGTTGGCGAGGCGGTAGCCGCCGGTGGCCCGGCCGTCCGCGGTCAGCGGCTCCACGGTCACCGGGCGTACGGCGACGGGGGCGCCGCCCTGGCCGGGCGCCGGCTCCGCGCCACCCGCCGGGACACCGCCGCGCGCGTGCGGCGCCGCGTTGAAGACGATCGCGCGGTCCCCCGGCCCGGCCAGCGCGGTCTGCGCGGCGGCCACGATCGCGGACAGCTCGTCGCGTACCCGCGCGTACGTCTCGCGGGCCTCCCGGTGCACCCAGGCGATCGACGAACCGGGCAGGATGTCGTGGAACTGGTGCAGCAGCACCGTCTTCCAGATCCGCTCCAGGTCGTCATACGGGTAGGCGTAGCCGGGGACCCGCACGGCGGCGGTGGCGGCCCACAGTTCGGCCTCGCGCAGCAGCGACTCGCTGTGCCGGTTGCCCTGCTTGGTCTTGGCCTGCGAGGTGTACGTGCCGCGGTGCAGCTCCAGGTACAGCTCGCCCGCCCACACCGGCGCGTCCGGGTACTCGGCGTGCGCCTTCTCGAAGAACGCGTCGGGCCGCTCGATCTCGACCCGCGGCGAACCCTCCAGGTCCCGCAGCCGGGCGGCGCGGGCCAGCATCTCGCGGGTGGCGCCGCCACCGCCGTCGCCCCACCCGAAGGGCGCCAGCGACCGCGTGCCGCGGCCCTTCTCGCGGTAGTTGCGCGCGGCGTGCGCCATCTCCTTGCCGCCCAGGTCGGAGTTGTACGTGTCGACCGGCGGGAAGTGGGTGAAGACGCGCGTGCCGTCGATGCCCTCCCACCAGAAGGTGTGGTGCGGGAACTTGTTCAGCTGACTCCAGGAGATCTTCTGCGTCAGGAACCAGGTCGAGCCCGACAGCTTCACGAGCTGCGGCATGGCCGCCGTGTAGCCGAAGGAGTCCGGCAGCCACACCTCCCTGGTCTCGATCCCGAACTCGTCCAGGAAGAACTTCTTCCCGTACAGGAACTGCCGGGCCATCGCCTCGCCGCCGACCATGTTGGTGTCCGACTCCACCCACATGCCGCCGACCGGCACGAACTGCCCCGCCTCGATCTTCGCCCGCACCCTCGCGAACACCTCGGGCCGGTGCTCCTTGATCCACGCGAGCTGCTGCGCCTGGGACATCGCGAAGACGAACCCGGGGTGCTCGTCCATCAGGTTGACCATGTTGGAGGACGTACGGGCCACCTTGCGGACCGTCTCGCGCAGCGGCCACAGCCAGGCGGAGTCGATGTGCGCGTGGCCGACCGCGCTGATGCGGTGGGCCGAGGCGCCGGCCGGGGCCGCCAGGACGTCCGCGAGCTGCGCGCGGGCGCACGCAGCCGTGCCGGGAATGTCCTTGAGATCGACGGCGTCCAGGGCCCGTTCGACGGCGCGCAGGATGCCGTGGCGCCGCGCGTCGGCCGCGTCCAGCTCCAGCATCAGCCCGCCGAGGACCTCCAGGTCCTGCACCAGCTCCCACACCTCGGTCTCGAAGACGACCAGGTCCATCCGCCGCAGCCGGTACAGCGGCGCGTGGCCCGCGGTGAGCCGGTCGCCCTCGTAGGTGGGGCGCTGGTCCACCAGCACCGGGTTGGAGGCCGCCTCGACGTACAGTTCGACCTCCTCGCCGCCCTCGGCGGGCGACGCGACGCGCACCCAGTCGTTGCGGGGGTTGAGTCCCTTCACCGCCTCGCCGTCCGCACGGTAGACCAGGCCCTCGCACTGGAAGCCGGGCATGTTCGCCTCGAAACCGAGGTCCAGTACGGCTTCGACGGTACGTCCCGCCCACTCCGCCGGGACCTGCCCGGTCACCCGGAACCAGGTGGTCCCCCAGGCGGGCCCCCACTCCTGCCCGGTCTTCGCCGGTTCGTAGGGGGCGGCCAGCCCCTCGGCCGGCGGCACCGGCTCGCCCGGCGCCTCCCACCGCTCGACCGTCAGCGGCACGGACCGGTTGCGGACGGCGGGCAGGATGCGGTCTTTCAGGACACGGCGTAGGCGGTGTTCGACGATGCTGCGGTCGTCGTGCATGAAGGCGCTCCGATGGGTGCGTCGCGGGTACGGGACGAGTGCGGATACCGAGTGCGTGCGGGTCTTGCGGGTTTCTTGCCCCTTGGGCGCGTGGCCTACCAGGTGAATACGGCCGTGGCGGCTGCCGACGCGGTGTACGGCTCGCCGACCGCCCGCACTTCCAGCCGGGTGCCCGGCTCGCCGGGCGTACGGCGCAGCGCGGGCAGGTAGTAGGCGGTTCCGCAGGTCCCGCCGAGGAAGCGCCGCTTCCCGTCCGGGAGGACCTGGTGCACCTCGTAGTGCCGTACGGGCACGCCCTTGGCCGCGGTCTTGTCCGACGGCTTCCAGGTGAGCCGCAGTTCGGCCGTGCCGTCGCCCGTGACGCGCGACGCGGCGAGCCGCACGGCGCCCGGCGGCGCCGGCGTATACGCGGCCGGGTCGCCGTCTCGTACCGCGAGGGCGCCCAGCCGCCAGCGCGCGGGTTCACCACCGGGCGCGCTCAGCCGGACGCCGAGTACGTGCGCGGTGCGGCCGGGGCCGTCCCCGATCCGTACGGCCGACGTGACCCAGCCGTCCGCGGCCCGCACCGTACGGGCAGGAATGCGGCGGAACTTCGGCGGCCCGCCCGCCGTCCCCGGCTCCGCGTACGCCACGGCCGCCTCCACCGTGACGGGTGCCGAGCCCGCGTCGGCGCGGTGCGTGATCTCCATGACGGTGCCGGCGCGCAGCGGCAGCCGGGTCCGGAACAGTTCCAGCGTCACGGGGCGGTCGAGCGTGCCCTCGACGAGCAGGCTGCTGCCGCCCCGCCACGCCGCACCGAAGTCGAACCCGACGCGGGGGCGCGGGAACGTTCCCGCGCCGTCCGCCCACATCGCCCACCGCCGCCCCGGCAGCCGGTCCTGGAGGCCCAGGTGGTTCCACTCGGCCTCGCCGGTGCGCACCCCGCCCTCGTACCAGGCCGTGCCGTGGCCCGCGTTGAACGTGGTCGCGAACGGTACGGACGTGATCGTCGACCGGTCCGCGACCGTACGGGCCGCCGGGCGCCAGGAACCCGGCCCGGCGGGTGCGGACGGGTCGGTGTCCTGCCCGCCCCAGAACTGGTCGTCGCGCGCGTGGAACTGCCCGGGAGTGTCACCCGCCCGCCGCGTCCACTCCGGCCGGTAGAGGCCGTACGACACCACGTGGTCGCGGCCCTCCGGCACGAACGCGTCCCAGTCCACCCGCGCGTTCCAGCCGTTGGCCTCGACGTCGACGCCCGCCCACAGCTCGTACGGCGAGCGGCCCAGCCGCCGGGCGTACGCGGCCGACGACGCCAGCCGGGCGGCGCTCCACCGGAAGTCCACGAACACCGTGTCGGACAGCTTGTCGGCCCCGCGCTGGAAGAACATCGCGTTCTTGTCGTTGAGTGCGCCCTGCCAGCCGACCCGGCCGTCGGCGTTGAACGCGTCGTACCAGGTGATGCGCAATTCGGGAGCGCCCTTGCGCAGGGCCTGCACGAAGTCGGCCACCTGGCGCGCGAGTGCCGCGTCGCCGCCGTCGGTCTCGCCGTTGAGGAACCAGCCGTCGAACCCGTACGTACGGGCCACCTGGATCAGCTTGTCCGCGAGCGGGAAGCGGCCGAGCGCGTCCTGCTGGACCAGCTCCCGTGTCCACGTCAGCTCGCCGCCGTACGCGGTCGGCGGGAGGAAGACGTTGCCCAGGACGGGCACGCCGTTGCGGTGTGCGGCGTCGGTGACGGGCGCGTTGGGGGCGAGGACGATGCCCTCCCCCGAGGAGCCGCCCCAGAAGACCAGTTCGTCCAGGTATGCCCAGTGAGTGAGGGCGTAGTAGTCCGCCTTGGCGCTGCCCTGGGAAGGGTTGCCCGCGGTGCCCGCGAAGGAGACCAGGGCCGAGATGCGGGCCTGTCCGGCGCGCGCGGTGGCGTTGGCGGGGACCGGTGTGTAGCGCTTGGCGAGGGGCACGGTCGCGATGTTGTACGGGAGGTCCGCGTCGTCCTGCGGGCGCCAGCTCTTAAGGCTGCGCCACACCGCCCCCGGGTCGGGCTCCCGCCCTTCGGGGAAGCTGTCGGGGAACCAATACGAGGCGTACGGCTGGAGCGAGCCCGCCGCCGCCCGGCCCCCGCGCGGCGTCTGTGCCGCTGCCGCGCTGCCCCCACCCAGCGGAAGCGCCAGCCCGGCACCGACCGCCGCGGCCCCGGCCACCAGCCCCCGCCGCGTCACCCCTGCCGTACCGGTCCCCGTACTCCCGCCCGTCTCCACGTCGTCCACTCCGGCCTCCCCGGTCCGTCCGCTGCCCGACCCCGCTGCCTGCACCGCCTCACTTCACGTCCGAAGGCCACACCACCTCCGTGATCCCCCGGCGCCCCAGATAGGCGGTGTCCCGGGCCCGGCCCGCCAGCACGGCTGCCGCCCGTACGCCCTGGCCGGCCAGCCGTACCCACGCCTCGAAGAAGGGGCCGCCCGGCGCGCACACCGAACGGTGCGGCGCCGTGCTCTCCTCCCCCGCGTCCAGGACGAGCGCGGTGCTCCGGCGCACCGGCCGCGGCGGCTCGGCGCGCAACCGGGCCGCCGCGTCGGCCACCGCCCGCCCGGCCGGTTTCACCTCACGGTCCGAGGTCAGCAGCCCGAGCCCGTACTCCAGCTCGGGGAAGTCCGCCAGTTCCCGCGACACGTCGTGCGAACACCACCAGGTGATGCCGGAAAGCCCCTCGCAGGTCAGGGCGTTGCCGAGGGTGGCGGTGGCGAACCCGGCGGCGTGCTCCGCCGGTACGAGCGGGGCGGGCGCGCCGACCTCCTGGAGCCAGACCGGGCGCGCCGGGTCGTCCGCCCACGCCGTGGCCACCTGGACCAGGTACTCGGCCAGCCGCACCGTCGCCGTCCCGTCGTGGCCGTGCCGCTGGGCCGTGCCGTTGAAGACCCAGGAGTGGACGGTGGTGGCCCGGCCGAGCCGCGCGGCCTGCGCGGGTGTGAAGGGGTGGCCGTCCTGGAACCACACCGCGTCGTACTCGGCGTGGGTGTGCAGCCGCCCCGGCGCGGCCCGCTCGCACACCTCCAGCAGCCGCGCCAGCCACTGCCCGGCCTCCTCGTGGGTGCACGGGTCGGGGTCCGGGTGCGGCGGTCCCGAGAACTGGTTGACCTCGTTTCCCAGCGTCATACCCAGGAAGTTGGGACGCCCGGCGAGCGACGAGGCGAGCGCCTCCAGGTAGCGGGCCGCGCCGTCGAACGCCTCCGGGTCGGTGAACAGGTTCCGCCGGTGCCAGGTACGCAGCCAGGACGGTACGAAGTCGAAGCTGGACAGGTGGCCCTGGAGGGCGTCCACGGCGACGTCCAGGCCGCGTTGCGCGGCGGCGTCCACCAGCTGCCCGAGCTGTTCGACGGCGCGGGGGCGTACGAGGGACCGGTTGGGCTGGAAGACCGGCCAGAGGGCGAAGACCCGGACGTGGTCCAGGCCGAGCGCCGCGAGCGAGTCCAGGTCGCGGCGTACGTCGTCGAGGTCGAAGTCGAGCCAGTGGTGGAACCAGCCCCGGCTGGGCGTGTAATTGGCCCCGAGGCGCGGCACCGCCCCGGTCGGATCGGCCGGCGGATCTCCGGCAGGCATCGTCACATCGCTTCCCTTCACGTCTTCAACGCCCCTTCGCCCACGCCGCGGAAGAAGAACCGCTGGAGGGCGAAGAAGAGCGCCATCATCGGGAGCAGCGCGGCCATCGCCCCCGCGGCGATGAGCCGCTGGTCGTTGACGGTGGTGGCTCCGGCCAGCGATTTCAGTCCGAGTTGCAGCGTGTAGTGATCGCTGTTGGTCAGCACGATCAGCGGCCACAGGAAGTCGTCCCAGGCGCCCATGAAGCTGGTCAGGCAGACCACCGCCAGCGCGCCCTTCGCGGCCGGCACGAACACCTTCGTGAAGCGCTGCCATTCGCCGGCCCCGTCCAGGACCGCGGCCTCCTCCACCTCCTTCGGGACGGCGAGGAAAGCGGCCCGCATGATCATCAGGTTGAGCACGGAGACCGCGCCGGGCAGCCAGACCCCGACGAGCGTGTCCACCAGCCCCATCGAGCGGACCGTCAGGAACATCGAGATCATCACGGTCTCGAAGGGGAACATCAGCGTCGCGACCAGCACCGTGAAGACCACCCGCCGCCCCGGCCACCCGGCCCGCGACAGCGCGTAACCGCCCATCGCGGCGAACACGCAGTTGGAGGTGACGGCCAGCGCCGCGACGATCAGCGTGTTGCCGACGTACTGCACCAGGGGGAAGGACTCGGCGACCCGCACGTAGTTGTCCAGGGTCGGCTGGCCGGGCAGCACGCCCCCGTAGACGTCCTCGCCCCGCCCTTTCAGCGAGGTCAGGAACTGCCACACGATAGGTCCCAGCATCACCACGAGCATCAGGCATAGCGTCAGGTAGCGGCCGGTCAGCCCGATGGCCGCCTTGCGACCACGGCCACCGGCTCGCCGTACGCCTGGCGAGGTCGGCGCGCTCACCTCTCGTCCCCCTTCGACAACCGGCGTCCCAGCAGGCTGAAGACCAGCGTCAGCAAGAACAGCAGGATCGATACGGCCGCCGCGTAGCCGGTCTCCCCCGCAAAGCCCAGGCCGACCTGGCGGATCAGGAACGGCAGCGTCCGGGCGCCGCCGCCGGGGCCGCCGCTCTCCCCGCCGAGGATGTAGATCTCGGTGAAGACACGCAGCGCGGAGATCGCCGACAGCGTTCCGACCAGCAGCATCATCGGCTTCACGCTGGGAATGGTGATGCTGAGGAAACGGCGTACGGGCCCCGCGCCGTCGAGGGCGGCGGCCTCGTACAGCGACCCGGGCACGTTCCCCAGCGCCGCGAGGTAGAAGACCATGTAGTAGCCCAGGCCCTTCCAGATCGTGACGATCATGGCGGACACCAGCAGCATCGTGGAGTCGGTGAGGAACGGCACCGGCCCCGAGACCAGGTGCAGCTTCTCGAACACGGTGTTGACCAGGCCGTCGCTCCGCAGCACCCACTGCCAGATCAGTCCGACGACGACCGCCGACGCGATGACGGGCGTGTAGAAGGCGGACCGGAAGAAGCCGATCCCGGGGACCTTGCGCTGCACGAGGACCGCGAGGGCCAGCGGCAGCAGCACCAGGCAGGGCACGACGACGGCCAGGTACAGGACGCTGTTGAACGTCGCGGTCCAGAAGTCGGGGTCGTCCAGCGCCCGGCCGTAGTTCTCCAGGCCGACGAACCGGCCGCCTCTGAGGATCTGCGCGTCGGTGAGCGACAGGATGACGGTGTTCACGAACGGCCAGAGGCTGAACAGCGCCACCATGACCAGCCCCGGCAGCAGAAAGAGGTACGGCGCCCACCAGCGACGGTGCACCAGCCCGGTCTCCGCGCCGAGGTCCTTGCGGCGGCGCCGGGCGGCTCGTCGGTCGGGGGTGGGGGTGATGGCTGGGGCGGCCGGTGTTTGTGCCGCCGGGGGTGCCGGGGGCACCAGAGGTACCGGGGACGCGGGGGGCGCCGGGGCTTGAGGTGTTGGGGTTTGGGGGGCCGGGGCTTGGGGGGCTGGGGTTTGGGATGCCGGAACTTGGGGGGCTGGGGTTTGGGGGGTCGCCCCCGGCCCGGCTGCGGCGGCACCCCCCACACGCTCGATGTCTGCCATCCCCGATCACTGTCGCTTCTGCCGCGACTGCTGCGACTGCTGCTTCGCGAGAATCTTGTTGGCCGAGTCCTGCGCGTTCTTCACCGCCGCCTCGGGAGCCTCTTCCCCCTTGATTCCCTTCTGCATCTCGCGCACCACAGCGTCACCGACCTGGGTGGTCCACTCCACCGGGGTGTTCGCGTCCAGCTGAGCCGACTTCAGCTCCTCGGCGCCGATGTTCCGCGCCAGGGTCTCGGGGTCCTTGCCGTCGCCCCGGTTGGCGAAGTACGGATCGGCGAGCCCCTTGGCGTTGGACGGGTAGATCGTCACCTGCTTCGAGAACGCGACCTGATTCGGCCCGTTGGTCACCCACTTGGCGAACTCCGCCGCCGCGTCCGGGTGCTTGGTGTCCTTGCGTACGCCCAGCGACTGCGTGTAGATGCCGATGTGCCCCAGCGTCCCCGTGACGGCCTTGGCCACCTGCGTCTTCACGTACGCCGAAGGGGAGTTGCGCCGGACGTCCTTGATGACACCGGGCGACCCGGGCCCGAACACCAGCTTTCCCGCCCCGTAGAGCTGCGCGAGGTCGTCGGCCTTGGTGAGCGACTCCTTCGGCATCGCGCCCATCGCGTACAGCTTCTTCATCCGCTGCACCCACTCGACGGCCTTGGGCGTGTCGAAGGTGAAGCGTTTCTTCTCCCGGTCGAGTACCGGCACCCCCATCTTCTGCCAGTCGCCCGGCAGCCGCCCCTTCGGATCCGCCATGAACGCGCTGTACCGCCCGCCCGACGCCTTCGCGATCCGCTCCGCGTAGTCGAAGAACTGCTCGACGCTCGTCGGCGGCTTGTTCACGTCGAGCCCGGACGCGGCGAAGAGCTCCTTGTTGTACGTGAGGATCTCCGGCGTCACGTACCAGGGGTACGCGTAGACGCCATCCCCCTTGCCCGGCAGCTTGTACTGCTCCCACGCGCCCGGTACGTACTCCTTCGCGCCCTTCGGATCCAGCTTGGCGACGTCCGCCAGCATGCCCCGGTCGCCGAGCAGTTGGAACGAGTCGGTGTTCAGGTTGACCACGTCCGGCAGCCCGCCGGCCTGCGCGTCGGCGACCAGCTTCTCGTTGTAGCCGTCGCCCGGCACGTCCTCCCAGGTCACCTTCGTCCCCGGGTACTTCTTCTCGAACGCGTCGATGACGCCCTGCACATACGTGGTGAAGGTGGGCTTGAGCTGGAGCGTGCGGAACGTGATCTCGCCGGAGACCTTTCCGGTCCGCTTCGGCTGCCCCTCGGCGGCCGAGGAACCCTCCACCCCGCCGACACCGCACGCGGCCGTGGCCGACAACAGGGCGGCCGCGAG
Source organism: Streptomyces sp. NPDC017529 (assembly GCF_044329785.1). Classification (NCBI taxonomy): domain Bacteria; kingdom Bacillati; phylum Actinomycetota; class Actinomycetes; order Kitasatosporales; family Streptomycetaceae; genus Streptomyces; species Streptomyces sp. NPDC017529. Next base: position 74,710 of record NZ_JBIRJY010000009.1, on the reverse strand, counting down.
AGCGGCGGCGAAGGCGGTGGTGAGGGCGGTACGGGAACGGTCGTGACGGACGTTGCGTACGGGAACCAAGTGCCTGCGCGTCATGGTCACTCCTGCGTCGGGGAAACGCTTGTGCCCGGGAGGCGCGTCCCGTCAGGGAGCGCTCCCGCGTCGGGAAACCGCGAGGAAAGCAGTGAGGAAAGCAGCGAGGAAACAGCGAAGAGCCACGCACGGACCGGCACACGACCGGCCGCGCCGCCGGATAGCGGTGCCAACGTTGTCGCCCACCCCCGCTCCCGTCAATCCACCAGCCCCAACTTTCCCGCCGCACCCACCGCTTCATCCACCGCCCCCCTCCTATCCCACCCCTTCCCCGCCTGCACTAATGCGCTAAAGCAACCTCACCCCACCTCCGCCGTCTCAATTCCATAACAAGAGCCGGGAGTTCGTCTCCCCCACCACCTCGCGCGCGGCGATTGACTTCCCGCACGCACGCCGTGATCCTGAACCACCTAATGCGCTTTAGCCCGGCCGACTAATGCGGTTTAGCCGCAGGATCGCCCCACCACGGGACCCGGGCCGACCGGAGGAGCTGACGGACGACATGACCACCGGCACGCCGGCCGCGAACGCCGACGGCCCCCGCCTCCCCGCGGCTCCCCCGCGCCGCCGCCCCACCATGAAGGACATCGCCGAACGCGCCGGCGTCTCCCCCTCCGCCGTCTCCTTCGCCCTCAACGACCGCGCCGGCGTCTCCCCCGCCACCCGCGCCCGCATCCGCGAGGTCGCCGAGGAACTGGGCTGGCAGCCCAACAGCGCTGCCCGCGCCCTGTCCGGCGAACGCTCCGGCTGCGTCGGCCTCGTCCTCGCCCGCCCCGCCCACACCCTCGGCGTCGAGTCCTTCTTCCTCCAACTGGTCTCCGGCATTCAGGAGACCCTCTCCGCCCACCGCACCGCGCTCCTCTTCCAGGTCGTCGAGGACCTGGCGGCCGAGTGCGCCACCTACCGCCGCTGGTGGGCCGAGCGCCGCGTGGACGGCGTCCTGGTAGTGGACCCCCGCACCCAGGACCCCCGTCCCGGCCTCCTGGCCTCCCTGGCCCTGCCCACGGTCGTCATCGGCGACACGCGAACGGGGACGGACGCACCCATGCCTGCGGCCGAGCCCGCTTCCCACCCATCACCCCCCGCCATTCCCGCCACCCCCGCCGCCCCTCTCCCGCCCCCCTTCCCTCTCTCCACCATCTGGGCCGACGACGCCGCCGCGATGCGGTCGATCATCGACCACCTGTACGAGCTGGGGCACCGCCGCATCGTGCACATCGCCGGCCTGCCCGGCCTCGCGCACACCGACCGCCGCGTCGCGGCCCTGCGCGCCGAGACCGCCCGCCTCGGCCTGGACCCGGCCGACGTCCGCTCCGTGTCCACGGACTACTCCGACGAGCAGGGCGCCGAGGCGACCCGCCACCTCCTCGCCGCTCCCCGCCCACCCACCGCGATCGTCTACGACAACGACGTGATGGCCGTGGCAGGCGTCGCCGTGGCCGCCGGGCGCGGCGTCCCCGTACCCGCCGCCCTGTCCATCGTGGCCTGGGACGACTCCCCGCTGTGCCGCGTCACCCACCCACGGCTGACCTCGCTCGTACGCGACACCGCCGGCTTCGGCCGCCTGGCCGCCCAGGAGCTGCTGTCCCTGCTCGACGGCGCGCCCACCCGCCGCCTCCAAGCCGAGCTGCCCCACCTGGAACTCCGCGACAGCACCACCCACGCCCCCTGACCCCGCCCGCCCCATCCCTCGCGAGATATCGGCGCCAGCCTCTCTTCCCCGCTCCCCCCGCCCCCGCCCCTCCCCTTCCCCCTCCTCCCAGCGCCCTCCCGCATCTCCCAATCCCGTCCCCCACCAAGATCACTCCGTACGGGGAACTACTCCGCCGTTCGGGCGCCCACCACGCCTCCCCGGATGCGCCCGCCCGTCCCAGGGCGTGTCCTCACAACTATGAACTGGCTTCGCAGACGACTCCTGCTGCACGGCATGGTTCCGGCAGCCATCGGCACCGTTCTCAGTCTGACCGTGGCCGAGGCGAACCCGGCCGCGGCAGCCGGCCCCTGGACCCGTCCGATCGCAGCCAACGCCCGCGTCAGCTCCCCCTACGGCGTAAAGGGCCACTGGGCCGCCGGCCACCACACCGGCGTGGACTTCGCGGTCCGTACCGGCACCCCGGTCTCCTCCGTCGGTGCCGGCACCGTCGTCCTGGCCAGGCGCTCGGGCGACTACGGGCTCGCCGTCACCATTCGCATGACCGACGGCTACTACACCCTCTTCGGCCACCTCTCCCGCATCACCGCCCACGTCGGCCAGCGCGTCCGGGCAGGCACCCGCATCGGCTACAGCGGCGCCACCGGTCGCACCACCGGCCCCCACCTCCACTTCGAGGTGCGCACGTCCCGCCGGTACGGATCCGACATCAACCCCCTCACCTATCTCGCCCGCCGCGGCATCCGCATCACCCGCCGAGCCGTCACCTATGAGACCTACCGGACCTAGTCCGTAGGCCCACCAGGCCCACCAGGCCTACCGGATCTACTGGCTCCCCCTGCCATCCCGCGCCGGAAGTCCCTCCACCTCCGCCCGGTCGTACCGCCCCAGACGCCCCGGCACCAGCCCGTTCCGCTCGGCCGTGACCTCGAACTTCCCGGCCGACCACCCCAGCAACGCCGCCGCCTCCTTGGCCGTCACACTCTGCTCGGTCCACCGCTGCCGTTCCCCCACCACGGCGGCGATCTGCGCTTCGGTGAGAGCGTCCAGGCTCTCCAGCCCGAACATCGGGTATCCGCGGAACTCTCCCTCCGGCCGGAGAAGCCCCTGCTCGGCCAGGACCCGCACGTCCTCCCGCTCGACTTCGAGCCCCGTACGCCCGGCCAGATGCTTCGCCGCGTCGATCGACCCCAGCCCGGGATGCTCACCGAGCGCTTCCCGTATCCCCTCCACCCGGCCGCGCAGATCCTCCACGACCTCCCTGGACCAGCGCTTGTCGTCCACGTCCGGCGGCGGGATCATCCCCCGCTGCCCGGCCCGGCCGACCTGCCACCGCTGGAGCCCCAGTTCCCCCGCCAGCTGATGCGGCCCGAACGTCTCCCCCTTGACCGCCTTACGACGCCCCGTCTTCCCGGCGTCCTGAGCCATCACGTAGTTCTCGTCCCCCACCACCGACAGGATCTCCTCGACCCGGTCGGGCAGCGTCTTGGCCACCGTCTCCGACCACCGCTCGTCCCCCACGTCCGGGGGCGGAATCAGTCCCCGCGTCTCGGCACGCCGTACATGCCTCGGCTCGATCCCCAGCCACTCGGCCAGCTGATACGTCCCGAACGCCCGTTCCTTGGCCATGTGCCCTCCCGTTGCCACCGCCATCGGATACCCGGTCAGGTACCCCAGACGAAGCCCACCGACCTCATACCGATCAACTCTAGAGTCCGGGACCGACAAGCAACTCCCCTGTGGATAACTCCGGTTCGATCACCCGCCGGCGGAACGTCGCCTGCTCATCCGCGGCGGTCGTCGCGTGCTTCATCGGTGTTCCAGAGGACGGGCACGGCCCCGACGGGCTCGAACCGGATCCGCGGGTCGTTGCTCTGGACCAGACAGATCAGGCGGCGGTCGAATACGGACGCTCGGCGTGCCTGGCCGGCGATGATGTCCAGGACAACCTGCGCCGCCCTGGGGCAGGTTGTGGCGAACCGGTCGTAGTCGGTGAAGGCGAGTACCAGTCCGGCACCTTCGGGAGCATCGTCGGCCTCGTCGTAGCTGCCGTAGCAGGCCACGTCGCCGAGGTAGTCGTTGAAAGCGTCCAGGTTGTGCCCGTAGTAGCCGGGGAAGTCCAGGGCCTCGGCGATGGCCCGGTGCATGTCCCGCTCCGTGTTCCACTGGCCGGCCTTCAGGTGGATCACACGGAAGCCGCGTTCTCCGAGACGCTGCGCCGCCTCCGTGAACAGGCGCTTGCGCCAGAAGAGGGTGACGAACGTGTCGCTCATGTACTCGATGCCAGGCCAGCCCCTCCGGACGCCCGGCTCCGAACCCGGTGCCGCATCACTGCGGTACGCGTCGAGGAGCCGGAAGAACTCCTCGACCGGCGTCGAGCCCTCGGGAGTGTTGCGTTCGATGTCGTGAGCCCAGCCGCGCGGGCTGTTGCCACCGAAGCGTTTGCCGAGCCACTGGCTGAACGCTCCTCCGTCCCAGAAGTCGCACGACTCCTGAACGGAGTGCACACCGAGGGCCACCTGGTAGCCGACGAGTATGGCCTGCAAGTGGTGAAGTGACCCGCCGGGGAGCCACATACCCGGCCGGAGGCGGATCTGCTCCAGGAAGTCGTACACGTCCGTGCAGTCCTGCCAGTGCTTCGCGAGGGTCTGCGGTATGTCCTCAGTTGGCATGCGACGAGCCTACGGAGGCACGGCACCCTCATCCGGCCCTCGGACAAGATTCGAGCAAACCGCCCGGGAACGCAGAAATCCCGCCCGATCAGCAGATCGGACGGGATCTCGTGAACCACTCCCGAGCTGACCCGGGAACAGTCCGTCGGTGGACCTGAGGGGATTCGAACCCCTGACCCCCTCGTTGCGAACGAGGTGCGCTACCAGCTGCGCCACAGGCCCTTGCGACGAGTGAAACTCTAGCATCCATGGCGGGGTGCTCGGAAATCGCTTCCGGTGCTGGTCAGCCGAGGGGCTTCACTCGTTCGCCGCGCGGGGGCGGTCGTCGTCCGCGTACTGGTCGAACAGGGGGGTGCGGCCGCGGGTGCGGCGGCCCGTCGCGGGGCGGCGGGCCGGGTCGGCGGTGGGGGCGGGCTGGGGGGCCTCGCCCGCGGGGCCGGATCGGGCGGAGCTCCAGGCATCGTCGGCGTCCAGGTCGACGTGGCTGGTGGCGCGCGGGGCGACCGGGGCCGTCACGTACGTAGGGAGCGGGACGGGGACCGGGTCCCAGCCGCCGGGCTCGGTGCGTTCGCGTGCGCGCTGCTGGTCGACCCACTCGGCATGGTCGGTCTCCTCCACCAGGGCGCGGCGGCCGGCGGTGGAGGCCGGTTCGGGGCGCGGGGCGGGGTGCGCGGGCGCTGGGGGCGGTACGGCGGCGTCCTCAGCGGCGGGTTCGTCGGCGGGGGGCTGCTGGGACGCCTGCGAAGGGCGTGGCCTGCCCTCCCGCAGCCGCTGGGCCGCCGCCTCGGCCTGGCGCTGGTCCATGGTGAAGGTGAAGCGGCGGCGTTCCTGGGCGCGGAGGTAGACGATGTACGCGCTGAGGAGTACGCCGGGGATGGCCGGCGCCCAGAGGAAGGCGAGGCCGCCGACGGCGGCGACGATCGTGCCGACGGTGAAGGCGAGGAAGAGGACGGTGATGGTGCGCCGGCGGCGCGCCAGCACCTTGGCCCGCTTCATGCGGTCGGCGGCGGAGGGCCGGGCGGAGCCGGGCTTCTTGGCCGGACGGCGGGGCGCGGCCCCGGGCTCGGCGGCAGGCTGGCGCCGGTCGGCGGGCGGCGCCTCGTCCGCGGGCGCGTCGAAGGACCGGACGTCGGCCGCACCGGCCGCGGCGTCCGGCTCACGCGCATCGCTCGCATCGTCGGTGGAGCCGCCGCCCTGCCCCTCCTGCCCCTTGGCGTAACGGCGCTCCATGGCCGCCCGCCCGGAAAGGAGCCGGATGGCGGTACTGAAGCGCTCCGTCGGCCGGGCTTCATTGAGCTCGTCCTGCCTGCGGAGCCACATCGGCACCAAGTAGGCGGCCCAGGCCCCGACGATGACTGCGTAGATGAGGCCGCTGCTGCTCACGCCTCACACGGTAGAGGGGTTTGCGTGGGGCCATCCGCCAATTGGGCCGGTGTGTCGCACGATCTGGCTGATATCTCGAACTTTTTTTGTGATTGTTGAGATCAGCCGCACGCGAATGTGGCCATTTGATGGACGAATTCGAACACGTATTTCATTTGTGGGGTGTGCTGGGCTTCTCCCGGTGCCAGCGGGTCAGCAGACCCTCGGGCACCTCTTCCGCGGTCAGCGCGAATACCAGGTGGTCACGCCAGGCGCCGTCGATGTGCAGGTACCGCGGCCGCAGGCCTTCCTCGCGAAAGCCGAGTTTCTCCACGACCCGTCGGCTGGGGACGTTCTCCGGGCGAATGCACACCTCGACGCGGTGCAGCCCCACCGAACGGAAGCAGTGGTCCACGGCGAGCGCCACCGCGGTCGGTATGACCCCGCGGCCGGCCACCGCCTCGTCGACCCAGTAGCCGACGTGCCCCGAACACATCGAGCCCCACGTGATCCCGGCCACCGTGAGCTGCCCGGCCAGCCGGCCGCGGTGTTCGACGACGAAGGGCAGCATCCGGCCGGCGTGCGCCTCGGCGCGCAGGTGGCGGACCATCTGGCGGTACGTGGGCCGGTGCGGCGCGGGGATGCCGGGCGGAGGCGGCGGGATGGTCGCTTCCCAGGGGCGCAGCCAGTCGCGGTTGCGGCGGTTGACCTCGCGCCAGGCCCGCTGGTCGCGCACCTTTATGGGGCGGAGGGCGGTGTCACCGTCTGCCAGTACGACCGGCCAGGGGGCGTTCAGTGCGCGCTCCCCGTGGAGCCCCCGGGGGCCGGTGCCGCGCTCGCGCCCGTACCCGGGGAAGTGCCGTGGTCGCCGCCGCGCAGCTGGTCCACCGCGTGCGGGAGGAGGTCGGCGAGGACGGCGAGGCCGTCGCGTACGCCGCCGGTCGAGCCCGGCAGGTTGACGATCAGCGTACGTCCGGCGACTCCGGCCAGACCGCGGGAGAGCGCGGCGGTGGGTACCTTCGCGCGGCCCGCCGCGCGGATCGCCTCGGGGATGCCGGGGACCTCGTGGTCGATGACGCGACGGGTGGCTTCGGGGGTGCCGTCGGTGGGCGAGATGCCCGTGCCGCCGGTGGTCAGGACGACGTCGTACGCGGCCGAGACGGCGGCGCGCAGGGCGGCCTCGACGGGGTCGCCGTCCGGGACGACCTGCGGCCCGTCGACCGTGAAGCCCAGTGCGGCCAGCCCCTCGGCGAGCAGTGGCCCGCCCCGGTCCGGGTAGACGCCGGCTGCCGCGCGGTTGGACGCGGTGACGACGAGGGCCCGGGGCGGCCGGGCCGCGGAGCCGGGGCGGCCGGTGGAGGTTTCCGGGCCCGGAGTGGCCGGGGCCGCCGAAGCGGCCGGGGCCGCGGGGGTGGCGGCCGGGGCGGTGCCCGGGCCGGGGTTCGCGGTCGTGCCGGCCGTACGGCCGGGGGCGGTGTCCGGCCCCGGGTTCGCGGTGGGCTCCCGCTCGCCGCCGTCCGCGGGGTGCGTGGCCTCCGGCCCCGGACGCGCGGTCACGACCGGCTCCAGTGGCCCGACTTGCCGCCCGACTTCTCCTCGACCCGCACGTCGGTGACGACCGCGCCCTTGTCGACGGCCTTGACCATGTCGACGACGGTGAGGGCGGCGACCGAGACGGCGGTCAGGGCCTCCATCTCCACGCCGGTGCGGTCGGTGGTGCGGACCGTGGCCAGGATCTCCACGGCGTCGTCGGCGACGCGGAGGTCGATCTCGACCCCGGAGATCGCCAGCGGGTGGCAGAGCGGGATCAGGTCGGGGGTGCGCTTGGCGCCCATGATGCCCGCGATCCGGGCGGTGGCGAGCGCGTCGCCCTTCGGGACGCCCTCGCCGCGCAGCAGCTCGACGACGCGCGGCGCGACCAGGACGCGGCCGCTGGCGCGGGCGGTGCGCGCGGTGACGTCCTTCTCCGTGACGTCGACCATGCGGGCCGCGCCCGTCGCGTCGAGATGGGTGAGGTCTTGCTGGCCGCTGCTCATCGTTCTCCCGGTCCGGACCGTGCCGCCTGTGCGACGACACCGTACCCGCCGGCGCCGGCGGCCACCCGGCTACCCGGCCAGGTCGGCGCCGGCCGCCCTGCCGCACCCGGCGCCCGCGGTCCGTACGCGGTCCGCGCGCAGCCGGTACGCGCCCCTCACGCCCCGTCCCTCATGCCCCGTCCCTCACCTCAGCAACACGACCTCCACCTCCGCCCCCTCGGCGACCTCCGTGACGTCCTCCGGGATCACGATCAGCGCGTCGGCGCGGGCGAGCGCCTTGATCAGGTGCGAGCCGGCGCCGCCGACCGGGGTGACGGTGGCCGTGCCGGCGTCGTACCGGCCGCGCAGGAACTGCCGCTTGCCCTCGGGCGAGGAGGCGATGGCCTCGCCGCAGGTGGCGCGAGTGGTGTGCCGGTGCACGTCGGGCAGGCCCATGAGCGTACGGATGGCGGGGCGTACGAACAGTTCGAAGGAGACGTAGGAGCTGACCGGGTTGCCCGGCAGGGCCAGCAGCGGGATGCGGTCCGGGCCGATGAGGCCGAAGCCCTGCGGCTTGCCGGGCTGCATGGCCAGCTTGCGGAACTCGACCGTGCCCTCCTCCGCGGAGAGGTCCGCGAGGGTCTCCTTGACCACGTCGTACGCGCCGACGCTGACGCCGCCGCTGGTGACGAGGATGTCGGCGCGGATGAGCTGGTCCTCCAGGGTGGCGCGCAGCGTCTCGGCGTCGTCGGCCACGGCGCCGACCCGGTAGGCGATGGCGCCGGCGTCGCGCGCGGCGGCGGTGAGCTGGAAGCTGTTGGAGTCGTGGATCTCGCCGGGCCCCAACTGCTCGCCGGGTTGGACCAGTTCGCTGCCGGTGGACAGGACCACCACGCGGGGGCGCGGCCGCACCCGGACCGAGGCGCGGCCGATGGCGGCGAGCAGGCCGATCTGGGCGGGGCCGAGGACGGCGCCGGCCGGCAGGGCCAGTTCGCCGGCCGGGACGTCGCTGCCCCGGGCGCGGACGTGCTGCCGCTCGGTGACCGGGCGGTAGACCCGGACCTCGCCGCCCGCGGCCTCGGGCGCCGCGCTGTGCGCGCGCATCGTCTCGGCGGGGCCGCGGCCCGTACCGCCGTCGGTCCACTCCACGGGCACGACGGCCTCGGCCCCCGGCGGCAGCGGCGCGCCGGTCATGATGCGGGCGGCCTCGCCGGGGCCGACGGCGGCGGGCTCGGCGCTGCCCGCGGCGACGTCGCCGACGACGGTCAGCGCGGCGGGGAAGTCGCCGGTCGCGCCCGCGACGTCGGCGACCCGGACCGCGTACCCGTCCATGGAGCTGTTGTCGAAGGGCGGCAGGGCGGTGGGGACGGTGACGTCCTCGACCAGGACGCAGCCCTGCGCGTCCAGCAGGTGGAGGTCGATGGGCTCCAGCGGATGGATCTTGCACAGTACGTCGTCGAGGTGCTCGGCCACCGACCAGACGCGTTCTCGGTGGGTGGTCCGGTCGGTGGTGGTGCTCACGGTGTCACATCTCCTCGCTGACGAAGCTGCGCAGCCAGGTCCGGAACTCCGGGCCCAGGTCCTCACGTTCGCATGCCAGTCTGACAATGGCACGCAGGTAGTCGCCACGGTCGCCGGTGTCATAGCGGCGCCCCTTGAAGACGACGCCGTGCACGGGGCCGCCGAGGTCCGGGTCCGCGGCGAGCGCCTGGAGGGCGTCGGTGAGCTGGATCTCGCCGCCGCGCCCCGGCTTGGTGGTGCGCAGCACCTCGAAGACGGCCGGATCGAGCACGTACCGCCCGATGATGGCGAGGTTGCTGGGCGCGTCGGCCGGGTCCGGCTTCTCGACCAGGTCGGAGACGAGTACGACGTCGTCCTCGCCGTCGGGGGCGGCGGCCGCGCATCCGTAGAGGCCGATCTGCGCGGGGTCGACCTCCATGAGGGCGATGACGGAGCCGCCGTGCTGCTCCCGCACCTCGATCATGCGCTGGAGCAGCGGGTCGCGCGGGTCGATCAGGTCGTCGCCGAGCAGGACCGCGAAGGGCTGGTCGCCGACGTGCGGGGCGGCGCACAGGACGGCGTGGCCCAGGCCCTTCGGGTCGCCCTGGCGGACGTAATGCATGGTCGCCAGGTCGCTGGACTCCTGGACGCGGGCGAGCCGGGACTCGTCGCCCTTGCGGTCCAGCGCCTCTTCGAGCTCGTAGTTGCGGTCGAAATGGTCTTCGAGGGGGCGTTTGTTGCGGCCGGTGACCATCAGGACGTCGGAGAGTCCGGCGGTGGCGGCCTCCTCCACGACGTACTGGATGGCGGGTTTGTCGACGACCGGCAGCATCTCCTTGGGCGTGGCCTTGGTCGCCGGGAGGAAGCGGGTCCCGAGACCGGCTGCCGGAATGACAGCCTTGGTGATCCGAGTACGCGATGGAGTCATGCGGATCACGATAACCGGCGCTTTGCGGCGGAAGATGGGGTCTCGGGAACGGGTCACAGAAGCGGGAGCCGGAGCGCATCATGAGCGGTTACGACGAGGGGAAGCGCGGGTTGCGGCGCGGTCTCCTGGACGCGAGGGGCGCGTTGCCGTCCGGTGAAATCCGGGCGGCGGGGGCGGTGCTGGCACGCCGTGCGCTGGCGCTGCCGGAGCTCACGGGAGCGGGCACGGTCGCCGCTTACGTGTCGGTGGGGCGCGAGCCGTCCACGCACGCGCTGTTGGACCAGCTGCACGCGGCCGGTGTGCGGGTGCTGCTGCCCGTGCTGCTGCCCGACAACGATCTGGACTGGGCCGCGTACGACGGCGCCGAGAGCCTCGTACGCGCCGGGCGGGGGCTGCTGGAGCCCGCCGGCCCCCGGCTCGGCCCGCAGGCCGTCACCGGGGCCGGCGCGGTGCTGCTGCCGGGACTGGCGGTGGACCGGCGCGGGATGCGGCTGGGGCGCGGCGGCGGTTCGTACGACCGGGTCCTGGAGCGGCTGGAGAAGGCGGACGTGCGCCCGGCCAGGGTGGTGCTGCTGTACGACGCGGAAGTGCTGGCCGAGGTGCCGGCGGAGGCGCACGACCGGCCGGTGGACGTGGCCGTGACGCCGGGGGGCGTGCACCGGTTCGCCTCGTAGGCCGCCGGTCGCGCACGTCCGAAACAGCGCCGGGCGGGCTCGAAGAGGTTCGAGCCCGCCCGGCGTACGTGGTCGGCGCCCCGTTACGGCGACAGCGTCAGCGTGTCCTCGGCCGCGGCCTTGACGGCCTTCTGGGAGAAGGCCCACGGCAGCAGTTCGCCCTTGGCCCACTTGTCCGTCTGGTCGTAGTAGTGCGCGTTGTACGCGTGACCGGAGGCGCCCGTCAGGTTGATCCAGCGCGACTTGTCCAAGTCGGCCAGGTTGACGACCATGCGCATCGACGGCACCCAGGTGACCTCGTAGCCGCCGGCCGCGTTCCAGCCGGTGGCGTTCACGGCCGCCTCGCCGCCGCCCAGGTTCCAGGGGCCGCGGTTGAACAGGCCCTGGAGGAGGCCGGGACCGCTGGTGCCCAGGGTCTGGTTCTTCAGGAACAGCTGGTGCAGGCGGCCCCAGCTCCAGGCGTCGACGTTCTTGCCCAGCTTGCTGGTGAGCTCGTAGCGCGCGTCCTTCATGGCGTGCCCGAGGAGCTGGTCGCGGTTGTTGTCGACGGTGTGCCCCGGCCGGGACTCGGTCTTCCACCAGTCGTTCTTCGGGTCCTCGATGATGGACCTGACGACCTCGTACCAGCGGTCGCCGCCGTCGGGCTGCGCCTGGTCGGGGGCGCGTTCGCCGCACTCGCGCACCGGCTTGTCCTGGTCGTCGACCGGGCCGGTGTCGTCCGCCGGGCGTACCCACAGGCACTGTCCTTCGACCCGCAGCTCCTTGGGCATCTTGTTGCCGAAGGCCAGCTTGAGGGTGTTGCGCCAGACCGCGTTGAAGTACGCGGCCGCGGCCGAGTCGGGCTCCTGGGTGTAGTCCCAGCCCTCCAGCAGCTTCTGCGCCTCGCGGACGTACGCGTCCTTGGGGTCGATCTTCAGCAGGTAGGGCGTGAGCAGCTTGGCGATCTCGCTGCTGTTGTCCATCTGCATGGTCTGCATGTCGTCCGTGGAGACCTTGCCGCCGTCCTTGATCTTCGACTGGACGAGGTCGTTGATCCGCTGGCTGCGGGCGCCGTAGCCCCAGTCCTTGGTCAGCAGGTACGGGTACTTGTCCGGGTCGACGACGGCCTGGTTGGCGGTGACGATGTAGCCGCGCGCCGGGTTGTACTCGTTGGGCAGCGCCTTCTGGGGCACGTAGTCGGTCCAGCGGGCCTTCGGGTCCCAGCCGGGCGCGGGCAGGCTGCCGTCGTAGCCCTTGCCGCGGACCGGGATGCGGCCGGGCGCCTGGTAGCCGATGTTGCCCTTGGTGTCGGCGTAGATCATGTTCTGCGACGGCACCTCGAAGTCGGCGACGGCCTTGCGGAAGTCCGTCCAGTTCTTGGCGCGGTTCAGTTCGAAGACCGCGTCCATCGACTTGCCCGGGTCCAGGGCGGTCCAGCGCAGCGAGATGCCGTAGCCGTCGCCGCGGTCCGGTGCCGCGTTGCCCACCGGGGCCTGCTTGCCGACCTTGGAGAGCTCGTCGTCACGGTCGGAGATCAGCGGACCGTTGTTGGTCGAGCGGACCGTGATCTCACGGCTCGCGCCGCCGGCGACCTTGATGGTCTCCTTGCGGGTCTTGAACGGCTGCTGCTTGTCGTCGAACAGGTACCCGTTGGCGTTGATCTTCTCCAGGTACAGGTCGCTGACGTCGGCGCCCAGGTTGGTCATGCCCCAGGAGATGTCCTGGTTGTGGCCGATGACCACGCCCGGCATGCCGGAGAAGGTGTAACCGGAGACGTCGTAGTTGCACTTGGCGCCGGTAGTGCGGCAGTGCAGGCCCATCTGGTACCAGAGCGACGGCATCTGGGGGGCCAGGTGCGGGTCGTTGGCGAGCAGCGGCTTGCCGGTGGTGGTGTGCGCGCCGGAGACGACCCAGGAGTTGGAGCCGATGCCGCTGCCGTTGGGGCCGAGCAGCGCCGGGATCTTCTCCAGGGACTTGGCGACCGAGGAGAGCTGGGACTTCAGGCCCTGGGTGGCGGAAGCGGCGCTGCGGGTTCCCGTACCGGTGCCGGTTCCGTTGCCGGTCCCCGTGCCCGTACCGGTGCCGGTGCCGGGCTTGCCGGAGTTGGTCTGGGTGCCGCCGCCCGGGGTGGCCTTCGGGTCGAACTCCTTGGTGACCGGGTCGACCGCGCCGCCCTCGACGATCGGGCGGTTCCGCTTGGCCGGGTACTTCGGGTACAGCTGGTCGATCTGCGTCGGGCTGAAGCGGCTGCTCATCAGGGCCCGGTCGATCTCGTCCTGCATGTTGCCGCGCAGGTCCCAGGCCATGGCCTTGAGCCAGGCCACCGAGTCGACCGGGGTCCACTTCTGGGGCTTGTAGTCGTTCTGGAAGCCGAGCGCCGCGTACTCCAGGGAGAGCGCCGAGCCCTCGTGGTCCTTGAGGTAGGCGTTGACGCCGTCGGAGTACGCCTGGAGGTACTTCTTCGTCTGCGGGGAGAGCTTGGTGTCGAACTCCTGCTTGGCGACGTCGTGCCAGCCGAGCGTGCGCAGGAAGGAGTCGGTGTCGACCTGGCTCTGGCCGAACATCTCCGAGAGGCGGCCGGCCGTCATGTGGCGGCGCACGTCCATCTCCCAGAAGCGGTCCTGGGCCTGTACGAAGCCCTGGGCGCGGAAGAGGTCCTCGTCGGTGTCGGCGTAGATCTGCGGGATGCCGTTGGCGTCGCGCGAGACGTCGACGGGGGCGGTCAGGCCGGCCAGCTTCAGCGAGCCGGTGGTCTGGGGGTACGAGGCGCGGACGGTGCTGACGCCCCAGAACGCGCCGTAGCCGATGCCCGCCACGAGCAGAAGCACGACCGTGATCGCTGCGAGGCGGCCGCGCCGCCCCTTCTTCTTCGGCTTCTTCGCAGCCTTGTCAGGGGCGGGGGCGGACTTGTTGGCGGGCATCTCTGTCCTTCGAGGGGCAGGGTGGGAGTGCTGGAGCAACCATAGGCGCACGGGTCCGCCGAGCCCTACGCGGTGTAGCCGCCGACGCCCCAGAGCTTCAAGCAATGGTAAATTGTTAGCCTTAGTAACTAGATACGGTAAGGAAAGCCCCGCCGAACACCCGTCCGCTCCGCAGCCGCGCCCGCCCCGGCCCGCACACGAGGAAGGACCAGCTCCTGACTGTCGACCGCCTCAACGAACTCCTGCTGATCTGCGCCCTCGTCCTGCTCATCGCGGTGGCCGCGGTCCGCGTCTCCTCCCGCAGCGGGTTGCCCAGCCTGCTCATCTATCTGGGCATAGGCATTGCCATAGGGCAGGACGGATTCGGCGGTGTCGTCTTCGACAACGCCGAACTGACCCAGATCCTGGGCTACACCGCGCTCGTCGTGATCCTGGCCGAGGGCGGCCTCGGCACGAAGTGGAAAGAGATCAAACCGGCGCTGCCCAGAGCCGCCGTGCTGTCGACGTTCGGTGTCGCGGTGAGCGTGGGGGTCACCGCGGCCGGAGCGCACTACCTCGTGGGCCTGGACTGGCGCCAGGCGCTGCTCATCGGCGCCGTGGTCTCCTCCACGGACGCGGCGGCGGTCTTCTCCGTACTGCGCAACGTGCCGCTGCCCGCCCGGCTGACCGGTGTCCTGGAAGCCGAGTCCGGCTTCAACGACGCCCCCGTGGTGATCCTCGTCGTGGCGTTCTCCACGGCCGGTCCCGTCGAGCACTGGTACACGCTCATTGGCGAAATCGCCCTGGAACTGGCGATCGGCGCCGCCATAGGCCTGGCCATCGGCTGGCTCGGCGCATACGGCATGCGGCACGTGGCGCTGCCCGCCTCCGGCCTGTACCCGATCGCGGTGATGGCCATCGCCGTCTCCGCCTACGCGGCCGGCGCGCTCGCCCACGGCTCCGGCTTCCTCGCCGTCTACCTGGCAGCGCTGGTCCTGGGCAACGCGAAACTGCCGCACTCCGCGGCCACCCGCGGCTTCGCCGAAGGACTGGGCTGGATCGGCCAGATCGGCATGTTCGTACTGCTCGGCCTGCTGGTCACCCCGCACACTCTGTTCGACGACGCGGTGCCGGCGCTGGTCATCGGCCTGATCCTGACCATCGTCGCCCGGCCGACTTCCGTCTTCCTGGGCCTGCTGCCCTTCAAGGTGCCCTGGCGCGAGAAGGCGCTGCTGTCCTGGGCCGGGCTGCGCGGTGCCGTACCGATCGTGCTGGCCACCATCCCGATGGTGGGCGGCGTGCCCGGCAGCGAACGGGTCTTCAACATCGTCTTCATCCTCGTCGTCGTCTACACGCTCATCCAGGGCCCGACGCTGCCCTGGCTGGCCAGGAAGCTGCGCCTGGGGGACGACAAGGAAGCCGCCGACCTGGGGATCGAGTCCGCGCCGCTGGAGCGGCTGCGCGGTCATCTGCTGTCCACCACGATCAGCGCGAAGTCGCGGATGCACGGCGTGGAGATCAGCGAGCTGCGGCTGCCGCCGGGGGCCGCGGTCACCCTCGTCGTACGGGACGGGACCAGCTTCGTACCGTCGCCGACGACCGTGCTGCGGCGCGGGGACGACCTGCTGGTCGTGGCGACGGACCCGGTACGGGACGCGGTCGAGAACCGGCTCCAGGCCGTCTCTAAGCACGGCAAGCTGGCCGGCTGGCTGGCCCCCGGCGCCGAGCCGGGGCGGCCGCAGGGCAAGCGCCGGGGCGCCCGGCCCGGCTCCCACGCGGAAGGACGGGCCGGGGGGCGGCCGCCGCACACGCCCGCCCGCTGAGGGCGGAGCCGGGCCAGCCCCGGCGGCCGCCCGCTCCCCGGATCGAAGAAATTTTCCCGTGAAGCCCTGGTTGACGCCGGGGCTTCACGCGTATCGGCCTGTACTATGAAGCAGCAATCAAAGGAACCAACTCTGCCTGACGCAGAGCTGGCGCGACCGCTCGGCGGCCGCGGTCCCCTGCCACACGCAGCCACCTCCCCGGTGCGGACCACGCGGTATCACTCGGTCCTGCGCGAGAGGACAGCTCTCGGCGCGCACCCCGTGACCATCTCGCGGCAGCGCGCTACCAGGCGGTAGAAAGGCTCGGCCGTGGCATCCGCGGTCAAGGACAACGCGGGCAAGGGCGCGCAGGGCGGGACCGCCCTCCAGAAGACCTCCCAGCAGCAGGCGCCGGCCAAGGACGTCCGTCCCGGGTACGGGCAGCTGCTGCGTACCCCCGGCGCATGGGCGTTCCTGCTGCCGGGCTTCCTGGCCCGTCAGCCCTTCGCGATGCTGACGTTCAGCATCCTGCTGCTCGTCCAGCACACCACCGGCTCGTACGGCACCGCCGGTGTCGTCTCGGCGGTGACCGGCGTCTCCATGGCGCTGTTCGCGCCGCAGAGCGGCAAGCTGGCGGACCGGTTCGGGCAGCGCGCGGTGCTCGTGCCCGGCGTACTGGTGCACGCCGCGGCGGTCGCCGCGATGATCACGCTGGCGCTGGCGCACGCCCCGCTGTGGGCGCTGCTGGTCATCGCCGTGCCGACCGGCGCCTCGACGCCGCAGATCGGCCCCATGGTGCGCTCCCGGTGGGCCGCCAAGCTGACCGGTTCTCCCCTGATGCCGACGTCCACCGCCTTCGAGTCGGTGACCGACGAGTTCACCTTCGTCGTCGGCTCGGTGCTGGCGACCGCGCTGTGCACCGGCATCCACCCGGCGGCCGGCCTGGTCGCGGAGGCGGCCCTGACGCTGGGCGGCGGCCTGCTCTTCGCGGCCCAGCGCCGCAGCCAGCCGCCGGTGCACCGGACCTCCGACGGCTCCGCCAAGCGCGTCTCCGCGCTGTCGGTGCCGGGCCTGCGCGTCCTCGTCGCGGCCCTGTTCGGCATCGGCACGGTCTTCGGCGGCATGCAGGTCTCGCTCACGGCGTTCACCGAGGACATCGGGCAGCCCGGCATCAACGGCCTGCTGTACGGCGTCTTCGCGGCGGGCAACATGCTGGCCGGCATCGTGTGCGGCGCGCTCTCCTGGAAGGTGGGCCCCCGGCGCCGCCTCCTGGTCGCGTACGCGCTGCTGGCGCTGATGACCACCCCGCTGTGGTCGGTGACCGTGGCGCCGCTGATGGGCGCGGTGGGCCTGCTGGTCGGCCTGTGCATCGCCCCGGCGCTGATCACCGGCTACACGCTGGTCGACTCCCTGGTCCCGGCCTCGGCCCGTACGGAAGCCTTCACGTGGCTCACCGGCGCGGTCGGCCTCGGCCAGGCGGCGGCTTCCACGACGGCCGGTCTGCTGGCGGACCACTTCGGTCCGCACGCCGGTTTCCTGGTGCCGCTGTGCGGTACGGCGCTGGCGCTGGTGGTGCTGGCGGTGTTCCGGGGACACCTGGTGCCGCGCTCCGAAACACTGGTCGTCGAACGTGGGGTCGGTCACCGAACTCCGGCAACAGTGGACTGACGGGCCGGAATACTGCACTATGGAGCGTCGTTAGCACTCATTGAGTGAGAGTGCCAGGAGGAAGTCACAGTGCCGACCTACCAGTATCAGTGCACCGCGTGCGGCGAGGGCCTTGAGGCGGTGCAGAAGTTCACCGACGACGCGCTCACCGAGTGCCCCGCTTGCCAGGGACGCCTCAAGAAGGTGTTCTCCGCGGTCGGCATCGTGTTCAAGGGCTCCGGGTTCTACCGGAACGACAGCCGCGGCTCGTCGTCCAGCAGCACCCCCGCGTCGAGTTCGGCCTCGTCGTCGACGGGCACCTCGTCGTCCTCGTCGGGCAGCGACTCCAAGTCGTCGTCCGCGGACTCGTCGAGCACCTCGGGCAAGAGCTCCGGCTCGACGCCCAGCACGTCGGCCGCCTGAGCGACTTCCCCGCACCACCTCAGAGGCGCTGCGGCAGCAGCCGGCAGCGCCCTGGCCGCTCTTCCACCGAGCCCCGCCGTCCCAGGACGGCGGGGCTTTCGGCGTTGCCGGCCGGCGGCCGCGCACCGCCCTTTCCTGCTCGCGGGCCCGTACCTAACCTGGCCGCATGGCTGACGCGGAGATCGGTGTCATCGGGGGGTCCGGCTTCTACTCCTTCCTGGACGACATGACGGAGATCACGGTCTCCACCCCCTACGGCTCCCCCAGTGATTCGCTCTTCCTGGGCGAGGTGGCCGGCCGCCAGGTCGCCTTCCTGCCCCGGCACGGCCGCCGGCACCACCTGCCGCCGCACCGCGTCAACTACCGCGCCAACCTGTGGGCGCTGCGGTCGGCCGGTGTACGGCAGGTGCTCGGGCCGTGCGCGGTGGGCGGACTGCGCGAGGAGTACGGGCCGGGGACGCTGCTCGTACCCGACCAGCTCGTGGACCGCACGAAGGGCAGGGCGCAGACGTACTTCGACGGGGTGCCGCAGGCCGACGGCAGCGTGCCGAACGTGGTGCACGTGTCGTTCGCCGACCCGTACTGCCCGGCGGGGCGGGAAACGGTGCTGGCGGCGGCCCGGGGGCGCGGGTGGGAGCCGGTGGACGGCGGGACGCTCGTGGTCGTCGAAGGGCCGCGCTTCTCGACTCGCGCCGAGTCGCGCTGGCACGCGGCGCAGGGATGGTCGGTGGTCGGTATGACCGGCCACCCCGAAGCCGTGCTCGCTCGCGAGCTGGGCCTCTGCTACACCTCATTGACGCTGGTCACGGACTTGGATGCGGGGGCCGAGACCGGCGCGGGCGTCTCGCACGAAGAGGTGCTGGAGGTCTTCGGACGCAACGTCGGGCGGCTGCGGGAGGTGCTGTCCGACGCGGTGGGGGCACTGCCGGCCGCGGCGGAGCGGGTCTGCGCGTGCGCGGGTGCGCACTTGGGGCGGGACCTGGGCATCGAGCTGCCGTAGGGACCCGGTCGGGTGACCGGGTTTTCCACAACCCGTGGGTAGCCGTTCCGGCTGTCCACAGGCCCGAGCGGGCATCGGCGAAGTCCGGCACGGTGGAGCCCGTCCGCACCGATTCCGGCTCCGCAGGCGGTGGTTACCGTGTCCCGCTCCTCTCTCGATACCGCTCATGGTTCCGCTCACGACCCCACCCTCGACTCCGCCCTCCGGGCCCGCTGCTCCGCGCCGTCCCTCCCGCTCCCGCCGTCACACGAGGTGGCGCTTTTCACACCCGTACGGGCCCGGGGCGGACGTCACCGGCTGCGGCGCGCGGTGCGGCACCGGCGGCGGTCCGTGACGGCAGGGCTGGCGATGACGGCCGCCGCGCTGGCCGCCACCGCCCAGGCGAGCAGCGAGGGCCGCACGGGCGGCGCCGCGAGCGCCTGCGCGGCACCGGCGCACGAGCCCTCGGCCGGGCGGGGGCAGTCATGAGGACCGCCACCCATGATCGAGTGGCCTTTGTCCGATATGGGCGCCACACTGGCGAAAGTGGCGGGGCGCGTTCGGCGTGCCGCGGGGAAGGCCCTTCCCCGGCCGGCCGGGACGCGGCGCCAATCCGTACGGACGTGTCGTCCGCTCACCGGTTCAGGTCACAGGATTGGACAGCGGCGCACTGCCCTGCCGTAAGTTGCGGTGCTGTTCGTTGCACTGTTCGTAGTGAGTGTGGAAAGAGGCTTTCAGGTGAGCGAGAAGACGGGCGTACTCACGGGATTCAAGGAATTCCTGATGCGCGGCAACGTGATCGAGCTCGCAGTCGCCGTCGTAGTCGGTGCCGCGTTCACGAACATCGTGAACGCCGTGGTCAAGGGCGTCATCAACCCGATCGTCGGCGCCCTCGGGTCGCAGAACCTGGACCACTACAAGACCTGCCTCACCACCTGCCACACGGACGCGAAGTCGGGCGACTTCACCGACGGCATCTACATCCTGTGGGGATCGGTGCTCAGCGCGGTCCTGACGTTCGTGATCACCGCGGCGGTCGTGTACTTCCTCATGATCCTGCCGATGAACAAGTGGAAGGCGCGCCAGGACGCCAAGAAGCCGGTGGACGACAGCCCGCTGGCACCGACCGAGGTCGAGCTGCTGACGGAGATCCGGGACGCGCTCGTCGCGCAGCGCAACGGCTCGGTCTCCCGCGCGGGCGCGGGTTCGGCCGTGGGTGGCGGCGCCGGTTCGGTGGTCACGCAGAAGACGCAGCAGTAGAGGGCCCGGGCCCTCGTCCCGCGGCGAAGCCGCCCCGGCTCCTCGGTGGTCAGAGGTGGTGGGGCGGCTTTTCGTCGAGGAAGCGCGCCAGGTCGGCGGCGCTGTCGTTGCCGGAAGGGCGCTCGCCCCAGCCGCGGTCGGTGTCGTCCGACGACTGCTGGTTCAGCGGGTCGTCGAAGATCAGGGCCGCGGAAGCCTTGGGCCGCTCCGGCCGCTCCGTGTCGGCCTCGGGCCGTGATTCAGGGGTCGTACTCACCCCTCCAGGGTACGGCCGGCGGGAACGGGAGCAGCGGCGGCCGGCCTCGCTCCAGCGGCGGGCCGACGGGCCCGGCAACGGGCGGCCTCGTGCTGCGAGCGCGGCGGCGGGGCTCCGGATGTGGCATCGCGCGGGCGGAGCGTCAGCGGGTGGCGAGGGCCTCGTGCCACCAGTGGTCGCGGCCCGCCGTCCAGGAGACCGGGCGGCTGCTGCGGTTGACCACCAGCACGGACCGCACCTGCGGGCAGTCGCGCCGCAGGGCACGGTCCAGGACCGGCTTGACCGGCCGTACCGCGCCGTCCCAGAACGCGGCGTCCGCCGTGACGACCACCTCGGCACCCGACTCGCGGGCGCGCTCGGCGAGTTCCGGGGCGGTCAGGAAGACCGGCAGCGTCGTGCGGACGGCGTCGAGCCGACCGCAGGCGAGCGTGACGATGACCGACTCCGGCACCAGCGGCAGGTGCACCGCCACCCGGTCGCCGGACCGTACCCCGAGCCGGGCCAGCGCCGCGGCGGCCCGCTTGGCCTGCCCCATGAGCATGGTGTGGGTCAGCTCCTCGTGACGTCCCGGCTCGCCGTGCCAGGTGAGGGCTATCGGGGACGAGGACGCCGGGGGCCCTTGCGGTTCCCGGGTCGTTTCTGCATGCTCGGAGATCACACGACGCAACATGCGGACCAGCTTGAAGATCACGGATCAACAACCGCTGAACGTCCGCTGTACGACGTTGTTCGTACGGCGCCAGCCGGCCCGGCGCGAAGGCCCGTACGGACCGCGCGCACGGCCCGCATGTGCAGCCGTCTTCGCGGCGTCCCCGGACGGCGTCGCTTCTCGTGCCCCCGGGCAGCGTGCCCGTGCAGCGCCCTGGACTCTCTGCCCCGTCTCCGGCACACCCAATCCCCCACCCTTCACCTTCCTCATCCGTACGTGCTGCGCCGCGCCGACCCGCGCGGCGCGAGAGGTGGACCGGTGTGCCGGATGTTCCAGAGGAGTCGTGGCGACTACGGAAGCGCCGCTTCGCGTGAGCGTTTGTGGGCCGTGGTGGCCGTGGCGATCGGTGGGTTCTGTGTGCAGCTGGATGCCTTTGCGCTGAACATGGCCCTGCCCGTGATCCGCCGTGACCTGCATGCCCCGGCCGGCGCCGCGCCGTGGGTGATCAGCGGATATCTCCTGGCGGCCGGGGCGCTGATGCCTGCTGCCGGGCGACTGGGGGATCTGTTGGGCAGGCGGCGGATGCTCGTTCGGGGGCTGGTGCTGTTCGGGGGCACGTCTGCGGCGTGCGCGCTGGCGCCCTCGTTACCGTTCCTCGTGACGTCCCGGGTGCTGCAAGGGGTGGGCGGGGCGCTGGTCATGCCCGTGGGGCTGGCGCTGCTGACCCGGTCGTACCCGGCCGGGCGGGCTCGTGTCGCGACCGGGTACGCCTTGGGGCTGGCCGGCCTGGCCACGGCGTGCGGGCCGTTCGTGGGCGGCGCGTTGGCGCAGGCCGTGTCCTGGCGGGCCGTGTTTTGGGTCAATGTGCCGCTGTGTGCCGCGGCGGCGCTGTGCGCCCGGCAGGCCGCGGAGTCGCGGGACGCGGCGGAGACGCGGGACGCGGCGGCACGAGTGCCCGGCGCCCGGTGCGGTGTTCGCCGGGTTCGCCGGGACCGCTGGGACCGATGGGTTTCGCTGGTCACCGGCACCGGTGTACCGGTCTGCCTGGTGATGGCCGTCGAGAGCATGGGGGCGTGGTGGCGGGCCGGTGGGTGGACGGCGGGCGCGGTGACCCTCGGAGTGCTGTTCGTGCGGGGCGAGCGCCGGTCGCGGCACCCGCTGGCCGGTGCGTCCCTCTTCCGCAACGGGCCGTACGTCGCCCTCACTTCGGCCGGCGCGGTGGCCAACGCGGCGACGGTGGTGCTGTTGTTCGTCGTACCGCTCGCTCTTCAGGAGGTGCAGGGGATGTCCGTACTGGGCGCGGGGACCGCCTTCCTCGTGCCGGCGGCAGCGATGGCCGCGGCCGGGCCGGTGGCCGGGCGGGTACGCCCAGGCGCCGCCGAACCCGTGATGGCCGCCTGCCTGGGGCTGGCGGCTGCCGCGCTGGTGGTGCTGGCCGGGGCCGGTGGTCCGCCGGGCGGCGATATGCCGCGATCCGCGCTCTTGGCGGCAGCCACCGTGGCCGCGGCAGCGCTCGGCGTGGCGGGCGCCCTGGCGCTGACCGCCACACAGGCGGTGGTCGGCCCGGACCGCGCGGGCGAGGCGTCCGGGCTGACCAAGTGCGCGATCACCGTGACGGCCGGGCTCGGTCTCGCCCCGGCGGGTACGGACCCGGACGGAGCGCTGCGCTGGGCCGCGGCCGGGTGCTCGGTGGCCTGCCTGGCCCTCCTGCTCCGCGCCGGCCCCTCACGCCTCCGCCGCCGCCCTCACCCGGCAGCGGGCGCCACCGCCTCGTACCCTCCGCTGATATCCCGTACGTCCCGGAAGCCGCGGGCCTCCAGCAGGGCGGCGGCGATGACGGAGCGGTTTCCGCTGCGGCAGTAGAGGACGACCGGGCGATCCGGGTCCAAGGTGGCGCAGTGGCTGGGGAGGCTCGCGAGAGGGAGGTTGACGGCGCCGGGGAGGGCGCCCGCCGCGTACTCGGCCGGGTTGCGCACGTCGACCAGCTGGGCTTCGGCGGAGGGTGTTTCGCCGGGCGACAGCCGGCGGGTGCGGGAGACCAGTTCCGGGTGGCGGGCGAGTTGGGCTGCCGGGTCCTGGACGTGGCCGAGGACGTGGTCGTAGCCGATGCGGGCCAGGCGGAGGCGGGCCTCGGACTCCGTTCCGGGGTCGCTGACGAGGACGATCGGCGTGCCGGGGGCCACCACGCTGCCCGCGTACTCGGCGAACCGGGTGTCCAGGCTGATGTGGAGGGAGCCGGTGAAGTGCGCCTCGGTGTATGCGGCGAGGGAGCGGCTGTCCAGCAGGACCGCGCCGGCGTCCCGGTGGGCGGCCAGCGCCTCGTCGAGGGTGAGGGCCGCGGGCGGCGCGGTGTCCAGGAGGGGGTGGCCGTCGCGGTTCAGGGCCGCGTCGTGGGCGAAATAGCCGGGGGTGGCGGGCTGCCCGGCGGTGACCAGGCGGACGAACTCGGCTTCCGTCATGGGCTGGAGCGCGTAGTTCAGACGCCGCTGGTCGCCGATGGTGGAGGTGGTCTCGGTGGAGAGGTTGCGGCCGCAGGCCGAGCCCGCGCCGTGCGCGGGGAAGACCCGGGTGGCGTCGGGGAGGATGAGCAGCTTGTCGTGCAGGGAGCGGTAGAGCCGGCCCGCCATCTCCTCCGGCGTCAGCCCGGCCGCGGCCAGCAGGTCCGGGCGGCCGACGTCGCCGACGAAGAGGGTGTCGCCGGTCAGCACGCCGTACGGCTCGTCGGCGTCGGGGTGTTCGTGGACGACGAGGCAGATGGACTCCGGGGTGTGGCCGGGAGTCGCCAGGACGGTGAGAGTGACACCAGAGGCGCCGGCCGCTCCGGAGACCCCGGCAACCCCGGTCGACTCAGCCACCCCAGCCGCACCGGAGGGACCGGCCGCGGCGCCGTCGGCGGGCCCGCCGGTCTCGGCAGGCGCACCCAGGTAGATGCGCTCGCCGTCCCGCAGCCGACGTATCGGATAGCCGGTCCGGGCGGTCTCGCCGAAGGCGATGGTGGCTCCGGTGGCGCGGGCGAGTTCCAGGTGGCCGGAGAGGAAGTCGGCGTGGAAGTGCGTCTCGATGATCAGCTCGATGCGCAGCCCGGCCGCTTCCGCGTCGCGCAGGTAGTCGTCGATGTCGCGGCGTGGGTCGACGAGGACGGCACGTCCGGTGGTCTCGTCACCGATCAGATACGACGCCTGGGAGAGGCAGTCGAGGTAGTACTGCGCGAAGTGCACGGTCGACCTCCGTGGTCCTGCGGGCCCGGTTCCGCGGGCCCCGCGGGGGGTGTGTTGTGCGGATGCACGGATGTACGTACATTAGGCATCCGGGGCTGCCGACGACAAGTTCGGCAGTGGACGACGAGAAAGAACCCCGGGACGGCGCGCCCGTACGGCCCGGCCCGTACCTGTAGCCCGTACCCGCGCGGAGGCGACTTCATGACCGCACACCCCTCGGGCCCGCGTCCCCTGGACCGGCGCTCGCCGCTGCCCCTGTGGGCCCAGCTCTCCGAAGACCTGCGGCGCCGCATGGAAGCGGGCGAGTTCACCGACGAGTTCCCGGCCGAGCACCGCCTCACCGGGGAGTACGAGGTCAGCCGGCACACCGTGCGCGAGGCGCTGCGCAAGCTGCGCGCCGACGGTCTGGTGATCGCCGAGCGCGGCCGCGCCAGCCGTCTGAACACCCGGCGCATACAGCAGCCGCTCGGCTCGCTCTACAGCCTCTTCCGCGAATTGGAGAGCCAGGGCGTGGAGCAGCGCAGTGAGGTGCTCCGGCTGGAGCGGACGGCGGACGGCTCGGTCGCCGAACGGCTCGGGCTCGTACCGGACGCGCCGCTGATCGTGCTGGAGCGGCTGCGCCTGGCGGACGGCGAACCACTCGCGCACGACACCACGTACATGCCCGCCGAGGTGGCCGAGCCGCTGCTCGACGCAGGCTTCCGGCACACGTCGCTGTACGGCGAGCTACAGCAGCGCTGCGGGGTGAAGGTCACCGGCGGCCGGGAGCGCATCTATCCGTTCCTGCCCGACATCCGCCAGGCATGGCTGCTGGGGCTGGCCGACCGGGAGCCCGCGTTCGGCATCGAGCGGCTGGGGCGGTCCGGGGAGCGGCCGGTGGAGTGGCGCGAGACGGTCGTACGCGGCGACCGCTTCGCCTTCGTCGCGGAGTGGTCCAGCGACAGCCAGGCGGTCGAACTCGCGCCCCGGGCCGCGTGTCCGTCGTGACCGCAGGCCGGACACGGGGAGGAACCATGATGCCGGTGCCGACAGTTCGTCAGCGGTCATGCAGCTCATAGCCTTCACGGCGCTGCCGTGCGGACTGGTCATCGGGCTGCTGCTGGGCGCGCTCGGCGGCGGCGGGTCGATCCTGGCCGTACCCGCCCTCGTCTACCTCCTGCACCAGTCCCCGCACGAGGCCACGGCGGGCGCGCTGGTCGTCGTCGGTATCGGCGCGGCCTCCGGCCTGGCCTGCCACGCCCGCGCGGGCCGGGTCCGCTGGGCGGCGGGCGCGGCCTTCGGCGCGCTGGGCACCGCCGGCACGTTCCTGGGCTCCCGCTGGAGCGCGTCGCTCGACCCGGACGCCCTGATGACGGCGTTCGCCGGGCTGATGCTGGCGGTGGCGGTGGCGATGCTCGTACGGGCGTGGCGCGAACGGCAGAAGAAGCGGTCGGCGGGCCCTGGCTCGGAAACCGGCAGCGGAACCGGGCACGGCCCCGTACCTGGACACCAAACCGGGTCCAGCCGCGGCCCCGGACACGAAACCAGCCCCCGCCCCGGCCCCGGCACCACCGCGGACCCCGCCCCGAAAGCCCCCCTCCGCCCCACCAACACGGCCCGCCTCACCTCCGCCCGCCTCACCTCCGCCCTCCGCATCGGCGCCACCGCCACCGCGGTCGGCCTGCTGACCGGCTTCTTCGGCGTCGGCGGCGGCTTCGTCGTCGTGCCGGCGCTGACCCTCGTCCTCGGCCTGGAGATGCCCGTCGCCATCGGCACCTCCCTCCTCGTCATCCTCGTCAACTCCGGTACGGCCTTTGTCACCCGGGCCGGTGCGGGCGGTCTGGACTGGCCATTGCTGGCCTCCTTCGCCGCCTGCGCCGCCCTCGGCAGCTGGCTCGGCAACCGCGTCGCCGCCCGGGTGCGGCCGCAGGCGCTGTCCACGGCGTTCGCGTCGCTGGTCACCGTGCTCGCCGTCTCGATGGCGGTGACGAGCATCCCCCGCTTGTAACCCTCCCGATCCCCGACCTCCAGGAGGACCCCATGCCCATCGCACCGTCGTCCGGCGCCTCTTCGTCCGGCACCCCGTCGTCCGGTACCTCGGCCCACCACCGGGTCGTCGTCATCGGCGGCGGCACCGCGGGCATCACCGTCGCCGCCCGGCTGCGGCGCGCCGGGCTCCGCGACATCGCGGTGCTCGAACCGTCCGAGACGCACTGGTACCAGCCGCTGTGGACGCTGGTCGGCGGCGGCCAGGCACCGCTGCGCGCCGCGTTGCGCACGGAGGCGGAGGTCATGCCGCCCGGCGTGCGCTGGCTGCGCGAGTCCGCCGCGGCGGTGGACCCGGCCGCGCGTACGGTCGGCACCGCTTCGGGGCGGACGATCTCGTACGACCGGCTGGTGCTCGCCCCCGGCCTCAGCCTGGACTGGGACGGCATACCGGGCCTGGCGCAGGCCCTCGGCCACGACGGCGTCTCCAGCAACTACCGACCCGATCTGGCCCCGCTCACCTGGGACTTCATCCGGCGGATGAAGAGCGGTACGGCGCTGTTCACGATGCCGTCCGGGCCGGTGAAGTGCGGCGGCGCCCCGCAGAAGATCGCCTACCTGGCCGCCGACTACTGGCGCAAGCGCGGGGTGCTGGGCCGTATCCGGACGATCCTGGTGCTGCCCGAGCCCGCGATGTTCAAGGTGCCGGTCTTCTCGAAGGCGCTGGAGGAGACGGCGCGGCGGTACGGCATCGAGGTGCGGCTCCAGTCGGAGATGACGCAGGTGGACGGCGCGGCACGGCAGGCGGAGATCGTCGATCACGCGACCGGGAAGAAGGAGACGGTCCACTACGACCTGCTGCACGCGGTGCCGCCGCAGCGCGCGCCCCGGTGGGTGGCCGACAGTCCGCTCGCCGACCCGGCGTCCCCCTTCGGTTACGCCAAGGCCGACCGCGCGACGCTGCAACACCCGGACTTCCCCGAGGTGTTCTCGATCGGTGACGTGGCCAACCTGCCGACGTCCAAGACGGGTGCGGCGATCCGCAAGCAGGCGCCGGTCGTCGTCTCGAACCTGCGCGCCGGGCTGCGCGGCCGTCCCGCCACGGCCCGCTACGACGGCTACACGTCCTGCCCGCTGGTCACCGCCCGCCACAAGATGCTGCTCGCCGAGTTCGACTACGACCTGGAGCCGGCGCCGTCCATTCCCTTCATCGACACGACGAAGGAGCGTACGGACATGTGGTTCCTAAAGCGGTACGGGCTGCCGCAGCTCTACTTCAAGGGGATGCTCAAGGGGCTGGCTTAGGCGCCGGCCTGGGCGCGGCCGGGGAGAGCGGACGCTGTCCTCGGCCCCGGCCCTCACGGCTGGTGGACCGGCACGGGCAGCACCGGGTGCGGCCCGCCGCCACCGGCCCGAGCGTTCTCGCCGGCCGCCCCGGAAGCCCGTGCCGCCTCCGAAGCCGTGCCGTCACCGGTCCCGCCTACCCCTCGTCCGGCAGCAGTTCCCACAGCATCGTCTCGAACTCCTCGGCCGTGGGCGGCTCGTCGGCCAGCAAGGCTTGCAGCAGCAGCCCGTCGTAGGCGCGGGTGAAGAGTGTGATGCGCATCGGGTCCTGCGTGTAGGGGCGGGCGAAGCCGGCCAGCGACTCGTACCAGAGGCGGGTCTGGGAGCGCAGTTCCGGGCGGCGGGCGGCGAGCAGGAACAGCTCGAACTCGGCGAGCAGCAGCCCGCGGTCCTCCAGAGACCCGGCCATCAGACGGGCCAGCATCCGCCGCTTGTCCCCGCGGGCACCCGCCTCGCCCGGCCCGTCCACGGGCGCCTCGGTCAGCTGCCGTACCCGCTCGGCGTCCATCTCCAACGCGCTGGTCAGCGCCGCGGTGAGCAGCGCGTCGGCGCTCTCGAAGTAGTTCGTGGTGGCCGTCGTGGGCAGTTCCGCCTCGCGCGCGACGGTGCGGTGGGTGACCCCCGCCGCACCGTCCCGCTCGACGACCCTCAGCGTGGCCTCGATCAGGGCGCGCCGCCTGCGCTCGCCCTCGGCCCGGCGCCCGTCGGTGACCTGCTCGTTCGCGATCGGCTCGGGCAAGGGGACTCCTCGGCGGTACGGCGGGACAGCGGTACGGCGGTGTCCGTAGGACGATACCGGTGGCCCTACGCGGTGGCCGGTACGTCCGCCGCCTCGCCCGTCACCACGTCGGCCACCACGCAGCCGACGTTGTCCGGCGCCCCCGCCCCGTGGGCCGGCGCGACCAGTTCCCGCACCGCGCGGGCGGGGTCCGCGACCGTGCCCGGGACGTCCCGTACCAGCCCGGTGTCGGAGAGCACCGCGTAGCGGATCTCCAGCGGCTGTCGTCCTCGTGCTCCCTCGGCCGGCGTTCAGTCCCCCGGTTCCTCCGGCTCCCCCGGCCGCCGTCCCGGCCTCGCCGTCCGTCTCCGTCTCCGTCCCCGGTCCCGGCTCCGTGTCCTTGCCCACCCGCTCCCCCTCCTCGTACGGGCCCTCCTCGCACGGAGATGTCCCCCGCCGCCACCGAGGCTGCGTCTTTCCCCAAGGGCAAGGTCAAGGCACGGCACACGCGGCACCGCCCACGAAACGGAAGCCGGACGTCGGCGGACTTGAACCCGACGCGACGTCAGGTTGCATCGTAGGGACATGACCGCTTCCACCACCTGGAAGGTCGGGCGGCTCGCCGAGGCGAGCGGACTGACCGTCAGGACCCTGCACCACTGGGACGCCATCGGGCTGCTCAGCCCGTCCCGCCGTACCGCCGGCGGCCACCGCGAGTACACCGAGGACGACGCGGCGCGCCTCTACCAGGTGCTGGCCCTGCGCGGCCTCGGCCTGGGGCTGGAGACCATTGCGGTCTGCCTGGACTCGGGAATCGACCCGCTGCGCCTGGTGCGGGACCACCTCGCGGGCGTCGAGGAGTCCCTGTCCGCGCTGGAGACGCTGCGCGAACGGCTGCGGCGGCTGGAGGCGTCGCTGTCGGCGGGTGCGGAACCGGGGGCGTCCGACCTGCTGGCGGCACTGGAGGCGATCGGCGGCACCGGCCCGTCGGCGGAACAGGCCCTGCGCCGCCACTTGGACGCGGACCAGTTCCAGGTGCTGGCGACCCGGGGCGCCGCGCTGGGCCCGGCGGCGCACTACCTGCTGCGGGTCGAGTGGCCCGAGCTGTACCGCAGGGCGGCGCGGCTGCGCGAGGCGGGCGTGCCGGCCACGGACCGGCGGGTGCGGCGGCTGGCGGCGCGGATGGACGAGCTGGGCGTGCTGTTCAGCGGCGGGGACGCGGGGGTGTCCGCCGGGGTACGGGAAGCATGGCGTACGGACCCGGAGGCGGTGTCGGGCGCACTGGAAGCCGGCGGCTCCGGCCACGCGGCCGGTACGGACGCCGAGGCCGACGCCTGGCGGGGTCTCGCCGACCACCTCGACCGGGCGCGTACCGCAGCCGCGACCGGAATCGACACCCCTGACCAGAACCAAGGCGCTGACCGGAACCGAGGAGCCCGCCCATGACCCGCCGCGACCGCATCCGCTACGCCGCCGTCTCCGTACTGCCGACCCTGCTCACCGTCCCCCTGTGTGCCGCTCTCGCCGCGGCGGGGGTACTGCCCTGGAGCGTCGCCCCGGCCGTCGCGGCCGCCCTCGTCCTTCAGGGTGTCGTCGCCTATCTGCGCTTTCCCTCCCGGTTCACTTCCCTTCCCCCAGGTGGCTCAGCGCCGCGACGGTGAGGGCCTGGACGCCCATGGTCAGGGTGGGCTGCTTGACCGGGGCGAAGTGGGGTGAGTGGTTGGAGGGGATGTCCTGGGCGAGGCGTCCCGACGCCATGGCGGCGCGGAATTCTTCGGGTTCCCAGCCGCCCAGCCACCAGTAGTAGAGGGGCGCGCCCGCCGCCGTGGCGATCAGGCCGGCGTCCTCGCTGCCCGCGGCCGGTTCGTAGCCGAAGACGCGCTGGGCGCCGAAGAGGTTGGTGAAGGCCGCGTTGACCGCGTCCAGTGTGCGGTCGTCGTTGCGGGTGACGGGGAAGGTGTTCAGCACCTCGGTCTCGGGCGCGCGCGGGGCGTTGGAGGCGGTGGCCTCGGCCTTGGCGATGCGGTCGACGGCCGAGAGGACCTGGGCGCGGATGTTCTCGTCGAAGGTGCGGACGCTGAGCTGCACCACGGCCTGGTCGGGGATGACGTTGGGGGCGTCCCCCGCCTGGAACGAGCCGACGGTGACGACCGCCCGGTCCTTGGGGGCGATCTCGCGGGCGACGACGGACTGCAGGCGCTGGACGAAGGCGGCGGCCATCAGGATCGGGTCGATGGCGGTCTCGGGGCGGGAGCCGTGGCCGCCGGTGCCGTGAAAGGTGATCTTCAGGCTGTCCGAGGCCGCCATACAGGCGCCGGGGCAGTACGCGATCAGCCCGGCGCCGAACGGGGCGACGTGCTGGGCGAGCATCACGTCGGGCACCGGCACCCGGCCCTCGCCACCGCCCGTGCCGAACAGCCCGTCGTCGATCATCGCCCGCGCGCCGTCACCGACCTCCTCGGCCGGCTGGAAGAGCACCACGAGCGTGCCGGACCAGTGCTCCCGGCCCGCCGCGAGCAGGTCGGCGGCGCCCGCCAGGCAGGTGACGTGCACGTCGTGGCCGCAGGCGTGCATGACGCCGGGGACGGCGGAGGCGTACGGCAGGCCGCTGCGCTCGGTGACGGGCAGGGCGTCCATGTCGGCCCGCAGCAGGACCACCGGGCCCGGCCCGTTGCGCAGCACGCCCACCACGCCCGTACGGCCGATGCCGGTGGTGACGTCGTAGCCGTTCGCGGCCAGGCGGCGGGCCGCTTCGGCGGCCGTTCGGGACTCCTGGAAGCCGAGTTCGGGGTGGCGGTGGAGGTCTTCGTAGAGGGTTTCGAGGTCCGCCATGCGGGCGTCGAGCGGGGCCAGTACGGTGTCACGCGCGCTATCGCTCATACGTGGCATTCGATCATCTGACGGGCGCCCGGGCGAGGGTGCGTCCCGCCAGGTCGGGGCCGGTCCGGGCCGCGGGGCGCGACGGTCGACGGGCAAGACGGCACGCACCTCCTTTCCCACGTGGGTTCCTTACCGAGAACGTGCGTCGCGGCCGAGGAGTTCCAGGGCCGGGCGGTGGCGCCGGCCTGCGCCCGCGACGGCACCGCCCGGCGTCCGGGGCGGCGCGGCCGGGCGCTGCCCGTCCTCCGACCGGCGGGGGTGCCCGCGCGTCCCGTGGCGGTGACCGGCCGCGCGGACTGTACTGAGGTCCGGGCCTCGACGCGGTACGGGAGCAAGGAGCGGCGGATGAGCTGTGTGCGCTGTGTGCGCTATGTGTGCTGGACGAGCCGGGTGAGGCGGACGCCGCGGACGCGGGGCACCCGTCACACGCCCACCGCCCGCCCCGGGCCCCGCTCGTGATGGCCCGTATGGCCCCACGCGGACGCGCGGAGGCGCACCGCGCCGCCACCCCGCTGGAGCTCTTCTTCGACCTGTGCTTCGTCGTGGCCGTCGCGCAGGCCGGCCGGCAGCTCGTCCACGCGCTCGCCGAGGCCCACCCGGGCCACGGCATCCCGGGCTACCTGATGCTCTTCTTCGCCATCTGGTGGGCGTGGCTCAACTTCACGTGGTTCTCGTCCGCGTACGACACGGACGACGCGCTGTACCGGGTGGTGACGCTCGTACAGATGGCGGGCGTGTTGATCCTGGCGGCGGGGGTGCCACGCGCCTTCGACGGCGACTTCGCGGTGGTCTGGTTCGGCTATCTGGTGATGCGGCTCGCGCTGGTGGCGCAGTGGCTGCGGGCCGCGCACGGCAGCAGCGGCCCCGAGCGGACCACCGCGCTGCGGTACGCGGCCGGGGTGAGCCTGTGCCAGATCGGCTGGCTGGCGGTACTGCTGTCCCCGGAGGGCGCGCGGCCGTGGGTGTTCCTCGCGTTGGCGGTCGCGGAGATGGCCGTACCCGCCCTGGCGGAGCGCGACCACCAGACGTCCTGGCACCCGCACCACATCGCGGAGCGGTACGGCCTGTTCGTCATCATCATGCTGGGCGAGACGGTCGCCGCTGCGACGGTCGCGGTGCAGTCGGCGGTGGACGAGCAGGATGAGCTGGCCGGTCTGCTGCCCATCGCGGCGGGCGGACTGCTGCTGATCTTCGCCGCCTACTGGATCTACTTCGCGGTCCCCATCCACCTGCACCTGACCTCGAACCGGCAGGCGTTCCTGTGGGGTTACGGGCACTACCTGGTCTTCGGCTCGGCGGCGGCGATCGGCGCGGGCATCGAGGTGGCGGTGGAGCAGGCGGTGGGCGAGGCACACGTCTCGCTCTTCGCCGCGTCCGCGTGTGTCACCGTGCCGGGTGCGCTGTTCATGTTCACCGTTTGGCTGATCCACTCCCGGCATCAGAAGCGCGGGCCCGCTCAGCAGTTGGTGCTGCCGGTGTCCGCCGTACTGGTCCTGTCCTGCACGTTCGCCGGGAACGCCGCGGTGCTGCTGACCGGGCTGGTGGCTTCGGCGACCGTCGCGGTGGGTGCGACGCTGACCGCGCGTCAGGGGCAGGCGCTGGACGGCTGACTCCCGCCACCCGGCCGCGGGCAAACAGGGGACGAGAGGCGGGGGACGGGAGCTGCGCGTCGCCCCAGGCCCCTTCCCTCCCCCGCGCCCACCTTCCGGCCAAAGGACCCGTTTCTTTCGGCCATTGGTCCCCTGTCGCGCATGAAGGGCGCGGGGGCGGGGCCGGACGTTTCCATGGACGGTGTAGGGTGCAGATTGCCCGTTTTATACCTACGACAGCCCACCGGCCCGGAGCCGACGGGCGAGGAGACGCCACGAACATGGCTGCCCGCCACGCCCAGCAACGCGGTACGCGAATAAGGATGACCCGTCGCGGCAAGGCCGTGAGCGGCCTCGCCCTGACCACGCTGGTGGGCACGGCACTGTGGGCCTGGCCGGCCTCGGGCGACGACCACGACGGCCACCGCTCCGAGCAGGCCCGCCCGGCACCCTCGGCCTCGCAGGCCCCACGGCACGCCGCCGCCGGCGCTGCCGCGGCACCGGCCCCGAGGGCGATCCCGGGCCTGAGCGACGCCGTCCGCAAGCAGATTCCCGCCGAGTCCCGGCAGGTCCTGGTCGTCACGGGGCAGGGCGTGGACGCGCACGACTCGTCCGTCGTCCTCTACACCCGTGCCGAGAAGTCCGACGACTGGCGGCCCGGCACCCAGTGGCCCGCGCACAACGCGTCCCGGGGCTGGACCAAGGACCACCGGTACGGCGACCTGCGGTCGCCGCAGGGCGTGTTCACGCTCAGCGACGCGGGCGGCAAGCTGGCCCCGCCGCCGGGCACCAAGCTGCCGTACGACCGGAACGACAGCTTCGTCGCGCACGGCACCGGCGTCGAGGGCGAGCCGCTGGGCGGCGCCTTCAACTACGTCATCGCCATCGACTACAACCGCGTCAAGGGGTCCTCGCCGCTGGACCAGCGGCGCCCGCAGGGAGCGGAGAAGGGCGGCGGCGTCTGGCTGCACGTGGACCACGACGGCCCCACCCAGGGCTGCATCAGCCTCAAGCCCGAGGTGATGCAGGAACTGCTGCGGACGCTGGACCCGGCGCAGCACCCGGTCATCGTGATGGGCCCGGCCGGCCACTGACACCGGCCCGCCGCGGCCCGTACCGCTCTCGCCTCACCCGTGGTACGCATGTGCCATGGCCGACGCCCAGCAACCGCCCGACCCTCCCGCTCCGCACGCCCGCGACCTGCCCGACGGCGTTCCCGCGCCGCAACGCAGTGGTCCGCGTGACGCGTTGACCGACGTCACCGGGCTGCGGGTCGGGCACGCGCAGCGCGTCGGCGGCGGGCGGCTGACCGGCACCACCGTCGTACTGGCTCCCGAGGGCGGCGCCGTCGCGGCCGTGGACGTGCGCGGCGGCGGCCCCGGCACCCGCGAGACGGACGCCCTGGACCCGCGCAACCTGGTCCAGCGCGTCGAGGCGGTGGTCCTCACCGGTGGCAGCGCCTTCGGCCTGGACGCCGCGTCAGGCGTGGTGGCCTGGCTGGAGGAACAGGGCCGCGGCTACCGCGTCGGCCCCGACCCGTCGCAGGTCGTCCCGGTCGTGCCGGCCGCGGCCCTCTTCGACCTGGGCCGGGGCGGCGACTGGCGCGCCCGCCCGGACGCCGCCCTGGGCCGCGCGGCCGTCGAGGACGCCGCCGGCACGGAACTGGACGCTCCGGTCGGGCAGGGCAACACCGGCGCCGGTACGGGCGCGGTGGCCGGCGGCGTCAAGGGCGGTGTCGGCACCGCGAGCCTGGTCCTGCCCTCGGGTGTCACGGTGGCCGCGCTGGCGGTCGTCAACGCCGCGGGATCGGTGGTCGATCCGCGTACCGGTGTGCTGTACGGCAGGTACGGGGAGGTCTGCGAGGAACTGGCCGGAGGGCAGGGCGCCGGGCTCCCCTCCCCCGGCGCGCACGCCGACGCGCTGCGCCGCCTCGCCGAGGCCCGTACCGCTTCCGAGCACCGTTCGGCCACCTCGGTGCGCCCGCCCCTGAACACCACGCTCGCCGTCGTCGCGACCGACGCCGACCTGACCCGCGCCCAGGCGCAGAAGCTGGCGGGCGCCGCGCACGACGGCCTGGCCCGCGCCGTACGCCCGGCCCACCTGCTGACCGACGGCGACACGGTCTTCGCCCTCGCCACCGGCGCCCGCCCGCCGGTGGCGGAAGAGGCCGCCGCCGACCCCGCGTTCGGGGTACACGCGCAGGCCGGGGCACTCAACGAGATCCTGGCCGCGGGGGCCGACGCACTGGCCCGCGCCATGGTCAAGGCGGTGCTGGCGGCCGAGTCGGTGGACACCCCCGGCGGCTGCTTCCCCTCGTACCGTGACCTCTACCCGTCGGATCCGCCCTCCTGACTCCGGTGGTAGAACGGCCGTATGTCCGCGCCGCCGCCTCCCCCCACGCTCGTCCAGCCGCCGCCCCGCAAGAAGCCGGTGCCGCCGAAGCCGCGCCGGCTGTGGTGGCACCGCCTGCTGTTGGGCCTCTGGTACCGGCCGGTGGAGGTGATGGACGAGGCACGCGACCGCAGCGCCTGGAGCGCTGCCGTACTGCTGTGCCTGATCAGCGGCGCCCTCGGCATCGTGTCGGTGGACCCCTTCCGCAAGCAGTGGGCGATGGACCAGCGGCAGGCGCTGGAGCTGGCGGCCATCGCGGAGGCGGGGGTGCTGCTCGCCAGCCTGGCGCTGGGCGTGGTCACCCACGCCATCGCCCGCACGATCGGCGGGAACGGCCGGTTCGAGCCGACGGTCAGCCTGTTCGTCGTGCTGTTCTGGGTCACCGACCTGCCGCGGCTGGTGCTGGCGACGTGGCTGCCGCACGGCTCGACCCTCGTCCAGGCCGTCGCCTGGACGACCTGGGGCTTCGGCTATCTGCTGGCCATCCTGCTGATCCGCGGTCAGCACCACCTCTCCACGCTCAAGGCGGGGGTGGCCGTGGCGGTGCAGATGCTGGCCTCGCTGGCGCTGCTGAAGCTCGGCCCGGTGCGCTGAGGCCGGGCGCGCCGCTCGGGGTCTCGCGCGGCCCCGGCCCGACGCCCCTCAGTGCCGCTCGCGGCCGTCCCACTGCCGTACGAGTCCGGCGAACGCCTCGCGTTCGGCGGCGCTCAGCTCCACCCGCTCGGACGGCGGTCCGGCCGGCCCGGTCTGCCGCGGCACCGCGCCCAGCGTCGGCCGGGAGCCGGGCCCCGACGGGATCTCGAAGCGGGTGCGGCGCGCGATCCTGGCCAGGCTCGCGGCCCACACGACGGTGACGGCCAGCAGGATGGCCAGGCCGATCTGCTGGAGAAGCGAGACGGAGGGGAGCATGCGGTCCTCCAGGTCGAGTGCGCCGCGGTACGGTTCCGGGCCCGTGGATCCCAGTAGTAGACACCATGTCAAGGACCTTTGACAGGGGACTGATGAGACTTAAGTCCCACAAGTGACGTATCTCCTACTTCCCCCACCCGAAGATCGTCCACGAGCATGGCGGCACACCGCCCTCCGACCCGAGGAGTACGCACGTGCCGCAGCCGCCCGCCACCGCAGCCGGCCAGGAGCCGCCCGCCACTCCGAAGGCCCTGGAGGGCGTTCTCGTCGCCGACTTCAGCCGGGTCCTGGCCGGGCCGCTGGCCGCCGCCACACTGGCCGACCTCGGCGCCGACGTCGTCAAGGTGGAGCGGCCCGGCGCCGGCGACGACACCCGCTCCTGGGGCCCGCCCTTCGCCCCGGACGGCACGGCCGCCTACTTCGACGCCGCCAACCGCTCCAAGCGCGGCCTCGCCCTGGACCTCGCCGACCCGGACGACGCGGCGGCGGCCAGGGAGTTGGCGCGCCGGGCCGACGTGCTGATCGAGAACTTCCGGCCCGGCGCGCTCGCCCGCTACGGCCTGGACCCGGCGGCGACCCTCGCCGCCCACCCCGGCCTGGTGCACTGCTCGATCACCGGCTTCAGCTCCGGCGGTGGCGCGCGCCTGCCGGGCTACGACTTCGTCGTGCAGGCCGTCGGCGGCCTGATGAGCGTCACCGGCGAACCGGGCGGCCCGCCCCTGAAGGCGGGCGTCGCCCTCGTCGACGTCCTGACCGCCAAGGACGCCACCACCGCCGTCCTGGCCGCGCTGCGCCACCGGGACCGTACGGGGCGGGGGCAGCACGTCGAGGTCAACCTGCTCTCCTCACTGCTCGGTTCGCTGGTCAACCAGGCGTACGGGCACCTGGCCACCGGCCGCGCCCCGGGCCCGATGGGCAACCGGCACCCGAGCATCGCCCCGTACGAGACGCTGGCCTGCCGGGACGGGCAGCCGCTGGCCGTCGCGGTCGGCAACGACCGGCAGTTCCGGGCGCTGGCGCACGCGCTGGGCGCGCCCGCGCTCGCCGACGACGAGCGCTTCGCGCGCAACCAGGACCGGGTACGGCACCGCGCGGAACTGGTCAAGGAGCTGGAAGGGCTGCTGGCGGCGGAGACCCCGCACACCTGGACCGAGCGGCTGACCGCCGCCGTGCCGTGCGGGCCGGTCAACACCGTCGGCGAGGCGCTGGAACTGGCCGGACGGCTCGGCCTGGACCCGGTCGTGCCGGTCGGCGCCGGCCGGGTGCCGCAGGTGCGCAGCCCGCTGCGGCTGTCCGCGACTCCGGTCGCCGCCCCGTGCGCCCCGCCCGCCCTGGACGAACACGGCGAACCCCTGCGCGCCTGGCTGTCCGGCCCGCCCGAGGCGCCCCTGCCACCCCTGGCGTGACGTTCGTCACAACGATTCGGGGAGTGCAACCAAACCCGCCCGTAGTTGCTGTTTACCAGCACTGACTGACAACACCCTTGCATGGAGCAGCCCGTGACAATGCCGGACAACACCGCGCCGCCCGCACCGTCCCGCACCAAGCGCCGGCTGCGCCGTGGACTCGCGGCGGCCTCCCTCCTGGCCGCCGGCGCGCTGGCCCTGTCCGCCTGCGGTGGCGACGCCTCGGCCGGCGGCCAGGACGGCAAGGGAGGCCAGGCCGGGGCGGACGCGGCGGCCGCCAAGGACGCCTCCACCGCGAAGATCTCGGTCACCTCGAAGGACGGTGCCACCAACGCCAGCATCAACGAGACCGGCGTCACGGTCAGCGGCGGCAAGCTGACCGACGTACAGCTGGTCCAGGTGGACAACGGCGCCAAGGTCAAGGGCTCGATAGCCGCCGACGGCTCCTCCTGGAAGCCGTCGGTCCAGCTGGAGCGGGGCACCAAGTACAAGCTGGTCGCCAACGCCAAGGACGACAAGGGCCGGGCGGCCACCGAGAACGCCACCTTCCAGACCGTCTCCTCGAAGAACAGCTTCATCGGCTCCTATACCCCCGACGGCGGCAAGACCGTCGGCGTGGGCATGCCGGTGTCCTTCAACTTCGACAAGGCGATCACCAACAAGAAGGACGTCCAGTCCCACATCACGGTGACCTCCAGCAGCGGCCAGAAGGTCGTCGGGCACTGGTTCGGCGCCCAGCGCCTGGACTTCCGCCCCGAGCAGTACTGGAAGGCCGGCTCCAAGGTCACCCTCAAGATCGACCTGGACGGGGTCAAGGGCGGCAACGGCATCACCGGCGTGCAGTCCAAGACGGTCACCTTCGACATCGGCCGTTCCCAGGTCTCCACCGTCGACATGAACACCCAGACGATGACGGTGGTCAGGGACGGCAAGACCGTCAAGTCGATCCCGATCTCCGGCGGCAGCGCGAAGAACCCGACGTACAACGGCCAGATGGTCATCTCGGAGAAGTTCGTGCAGACCCGCATGGACGGCTCGACGGTCGGCTTCGGCGGTGAGTACGACATCAAGGACGTCCCGCACGCGATGCGGCTGTCCCGCTCCGGCACCTTCATCCACGGCAACTACTGGGGCAGCCCGTCGATCTTCGGCAAGTCCGGCACCAGCCACGGCTGCGTCGGCCTCCAGGACAACAGGGGCGGCGGTGGCGACACCCCGGGCAAGTGGTTCTTCGAGAACTCGCTCATCGGTGACGTCGTGGTCGTCAAGAACTCCCCCGACAAGACCGTGAAGCCGGACAACGGCCTCAACGGCTGGAACATGTCGTGGAGCGAGTGGCAGGCGGGCAGCGCGGCCTGATCCCGTACGCCGCATACGACACGACGGTGGCCGGTCCCCTTCGGGACCGGCCACCGTCGTTCCGTGCCCTTCCGGTCAGACCGCCACCGGCGTGCCTTCCGCCACTGCCGGTTCCGGGGCGGTGGCCGCGGGGGCGGGTGTCTTGCGGAGGCCCTTCAGGAGGACGACCAGGGCCGTGGTGACCGCCGTACCGGCCAGCACGGCCACCAGGTAGAGCAGCGGCTGCCCGATCAGCGGGACCACGAAGACGCCGCCGTGCGGGGCCCGGAGGGTGCAGCCGAAGGCCATCGACAGGGCGCCGGTCACCGCGCCGCCCGCCATCGCGGACGGGATGACGCGCAGCGGGTCGGCCGCCGCGAACGGGATCGCGCCCTCGGTGATGAACGAGGCGCCCAGCACCCAGGCCGCCTTGCCGTTCTCCCGTTCCGTCTTGCTGAACAGCCGCCCGCGCACGGTCGTGGCCAGCGCCATCGCCAGCGGCGGCACCATGCCCGCCGCCATCACCGCGGCCATCACCTTCAGGCTGCCCTCGTTGGGGTTGGCGAGGCCGCCCACGGCGAAGGCGTAGGCCACCTTGTTGAGCGGACCGCCGAGGTCGAACGTCATCATCAGTCCGAGGATGACGCCCAGGATGACCGCGTTGGCGCCGGACAGGCCGCTCAGCCAGTCGGTCAGCGCCTTCTGGAGCTGCGCGATGGGCTTGCCCACCACCAGGAACATCAGGAAGCCGACGAGCGCCGACGAGACCAGCGGGATGACGACGACCGGCATGATCCCGCGCAGCGCGGGCGGCACCTCGACCCGCTGGACCGCCATCACCACCGCGCCCGCGATCAGACCGGCGATCAGGCCGCCGAGGAAGCCCGCGTTGACGGTCAGCGCGATCGCGCCGCCGACGAAGCCGGGTACCAGGCCCGGCCGGTCGGCCATGCCGTACGCGATGAAGCCCGCCAGTACGGGGACGAGGAAGCCGAAGGCGACGCTGCCGACCTGGAAGAGCAGGGCCGCCCAGCTCGCGGACTCGCTCCACACGAAGTGCTCGGCGACGGACGGTGCCTTGTTGATCCCGTACCCGCCGACAGCGAAGGCCAGCGCGATCAGCAGGCCGCCCGCGGCGACGAACGGCACCATGTAGCTGACTCCGGTCATCAACCACTTGCGCAGCCGTGTGCCGAAGCCGTCGCCCGCGGCGCCGTCCCGGTCCATGGGCGCGGGACCGGCGGCGGGTGCGGACGTGTCGCCGCGCGCGGCCTTCTCCCGTACTTCCGCGATCAGTTCGGCGGGCCGGTTGACGCCTGCCTTGACCCCGACGTCCACCGTCGGCTTCCCGGCGAACCGCGCCTTGTCCCGCACCTCCACGTCGTGCGCGAAGATCACGCCGTCCGCCGCGGAGACGACCTCCGGGTCCAGCCGCTTGAACCCGGCGGAGCCCTGCGTCTCCACGACGAGTTCCACGCCCGCGTCCCGGCCTGCCTTGGCCAGCGCTTCGGCGGCCATGTAGGTGTGCGCGATGCCGGTGGGGCAGGAGGTGACGGCGACGATGCGGAAGGGGGGCGCGGCTTCGTTCGGCTCGGGCGCCTCGGGGACGTCGGGTACGTGGGGTGCCTCGGACGGCTCGGGAGCCCCGGACGCCTCAGACGGCTCGGGTGCCTCGGGCGCCTCGCCCCGGATGAGCGCGGCCGCCGCCCGCGGGTCGTCCGCCGCGCGCAGTGCGCCCGTGAACTCCTCGTCCATCAGGTGCCTGGCCAGCGACGACAGGATCGTCAGATGGTCGGCGTCGCCGCCCGCCGGTGCCGCGATCAGGAAGATCAGGTCGGCCGGTCCGTCCGCGGCGCCGAAGTCGATGCCGGCGGCGCTGCGCCCGAAGGCGAGCGTCGGTGCCGTGACGTGCTCGCTGCGGCAGTGCGGTATGCCGATGCCGCCGTCCAGGCCGGTCGGCATCTGGGCCTCGCGCGCGGCCACGTCCGCGAGGAAGCCGTCCAGGTCGGTGACCCGGCCGGCCGCGGCCATCCGCTCGGCCAGCGACCGCGCGGCCGCCTCCTTGGTACCGGCGGAAAGGTCGAGGTCGACCAGTTCCGCGGTGATCAGCTCACTCATCGCGGGCTCCTTCGCTCGCATCAAGTCCCAGCCCAGCCACAGAAATCCCGGGTACGCGGGGCGGCCGGAGCCGCCCTCGCCCGGTCACGGCGCCGGCTCCCGCAGCGCCGTCTCCACCGGCACCGCCCCGGCCACCACCACCGCCGAAGGATCGAGGTCGGCCGGCGTCGGCATGGCGCTGCCCGGCAACTGCACCGCCGCGGCCCCGTACGCCACGGCCGAGGCCAGCGCCCGTACGCCCACGCCGCCCGCCGCCAGGAACCCGGCCAGCGACGCGTCGCCCGCCCCCACGTTGCTGCGTACGGCCGCGACCGGCGCGGACGCGAAGTGCGCGCCGGTCGCGTCGACGAGGAGCTGCCCGTCGGCGCCGAGCGAGGCGAGCACCGCGCCGGCGCCCAGCGCCCGCAGTTCGCGCGCCGCCTCGGCCGCGTCGCCGACGGTGCGCAGCGGGCGGCCCACGGCCTGCGCCAGCTCCTGCGCGTTCGGTTTGACGACGTCCGGCCGTGC
Organism: Streptomyces sp. NPDC017529; assembly: GCF_044329785.1. NCBI lineage: Bacteria > Bacillati > Actinomycetota > Actinomycetes > Kitasatosporales > Streptomycetaceae > Streptomyces > Streptomyces sp. NPDC017529. Next base: position 33,549 of record NZ_JBIRJY010000009.1, on the reverse strand, counting down.
GCGCAGGGCCGCGGTCAGCGACGGCCCCGAGGTGTCCAGGGCGATGCGCGCCCCGGCCCGGTGCACCCTGGCGACGAGTTCCGCGTACCAGGTGGGCGGGAGTCCGCGCGGCAGGCTGCCGCAGCAGGCGATCCAGTCCGCTCCGGCCGACCGGGTCCGTACCGTCTCCAGCAGGGCTTCGGACTCGTCCGCCGTCAGTTCCGGGCCTGCCGCGTTGATCTTCGTGAGGGTGCCGTCGGGTTCGACGGCGGAGATGTTCGAGCGGGTCTGCCCGGCGACCGGTACGCCCGCGACCTCGATGCCCTCAGCGCCGAGCAGCCCGCCCAGGGCGGCGCCCGCCGGGCCGCCCAGCGGCAGTACGGCGAGGGTGCGGTGCCCGGCCGCCGCGACGGCCCGCGAGACGTTGACGCCCTTGCCGCCCGGGTCGATCCGGTCGGCGGTGGCGCGCAGTACGGCGCCGCGCTCCAGCGCCGGGATCTCGTAGGTGCGGTCGAGGCTGGGGTTGGGGGTGACGGTGAGGATCATGCGCGCACTACTTCCGTGCCCGCGCGCTCGATGGCGAGGGCGTCGTCGGGGCTGAGCCCGGTGTCGGTGACGAGCAGGTCCACGTCGTCCAGTCCGCCGAAGCGGGCGAAGTGCGCCTGCCCGAACTTGCTGCTGTCCGCGACGAGCACGACGCGCCGCGCGGCGGCGATGGCCGCCCGCTTGACGGCCGCCTCGGCGAGGTCGGGGGTGGTCAGGCCGCCCTCCAGGGAAAAGCCGTTGGTCGCCAGGAACACCACGTCCGCGTTGATCTCGCGGTAGGCGCGCAGCGCCCAGTCGTCCACCGCGGCCCGGGTGCGGTGCCGGATGCGGCCGCCTACGAGGTGCAGGGTGAGGCCGGGGTGGTCGGCCAGCCGCGCGGCGACGGGGAGGGCGTGGGTGACGACGGTCAGCTCGGCTTCCAGCGGCAGTTCCGCGGCGATGCGGGCGGCCGTCGTGCCCGCGTCGAGGATCACGCTGCCGGGCGCCGGGCCGCCGGGCAGCTCGGCGAGCGCGGCCCGCGCGATCCGCTGCTTCTCGTCGGCGGCGACGGTGTCGCGCTCGGCGAGGTCGGGTTCGAAGTCCAGGCGGCCCGCCGGGATGGCGCCGCCGTGCACCCTGCGGACCAGGCCGGCCCGGTCCAGGGCCTTCAGGTCCCGCCGTACGGTCTCGGCGGTGACCTGGAACTCCTCGGCGAGGGAGAGGACGTCGACCCGCCCGCTCTCCCGTGCCAGCCGCAGGATCTCCTGCTGCCGCTCCGCTGCGTACATGGTGGTGTGTGCCTGTCTCGTGCCCGACCGTGTGGTTTCACGGCCAAGGTACGGCCAGATTGGCGCGAAGTAAACACATACGGGCGCGCGGCAGACTTAAACGGGCATGAGTGGGCAGCAAAGAGCCCCGGTGCCGAGGGGGGGAACGGCACCGGGGCTCGTCTGTGGGGAAGGGGTCAGGCCGAGGCAGACCTGCCGGGCCGGCGCCCGGATCAGTCCGCTTCCGTCACGTCAGGCCACCGACGACACGACGGAACACTTACGGCGCCGCCTTTACGCCGCCGCGTCGAAGCCCGTGTCGTGCGCCATCCGCTTCAGCTCCAGCAGCGCGTGCTTCTCTATCTGCCGGATGCGCTCGCGGGTGAGGCCATGCTGCTTGCCGACCTCGGTGAGCGTCCGCTCGCGGCCGTCCTCGATGCCGTACCGGGCCTTGATGATCGAGGCCGTACGGTGGTCGAGCCGGTCGATCAGGTCCTCCAGCTCCTCGCTGCGCAGCAGCGTCAGGACGGACTGCTCGGGCGACGCGGCCGAGGTGTCCTCCAGCAGGTCGCCGAACTGGGTGTCGCCCTCGTCGTCGACCGACATGTTCAGGCTGACCGGGTCGCGGGCCCAGTCCAGCACGTCGGTGACGCGCTCGGGCGTGGAACCCAGCTCCTGCGCGACCTCCGCCGGCTCCGGGTCACGGCCGTTCTCCCGGTTGAACTCGCGCTGTACGCGGCGGATGCGGCCCAGCTCCTCCACGAGGTGGACGGGGAGCCGGATGGTGCGCGACTGGTCCGCGATGGAGCGGGTGATCGCCTGGCGGATCCACCAGGTCGCGTAGGTGGAGAACTTGAAGCCTTTCGCGTAGTCGAACTTTTCGACCGCGCGCACCAGGCCGGCGTTGCCCTCCTGGATCAGGTCCAGCAGGGGCAGGCCCGCGCGCGGGTAGCGGCGGGCGACCGCTACGACCAGGCGGAGGTTGGAGCGGATGAAGACGTCCTTGGCCTTCTCGGCCTCTTCGGACAGCGCTTCCAGCTCTTCGCGGGTGCCGCCGGCGGCGTTGCCGTCCTCGACGACCCCGTCGAGGATCTGCCGGGCGTAGACGCCCGCTTCGATGGTCTGGGAGAGCTCGACCTCCCTGGCGGCGTCGAGCAGGGGTGTTCGCGCGATCTCGTCGAGGTACATGCCGACCAGGTCGCGGTCGGCGATCTCCCCGCCTACGGCGCGAACGCTGCTGGCCCCGTCAGCACCGCTGCTGGTGGCCTGACGACGGGCGACGGCACGGGTTGCCATGCGTGTGCTCCCTTTGCGATGAGTCGGTCGCGGGACGGTGGCGGTGGGACACCGGGTGTCTGGCCCGTGTACCCCTTCCGAAGGAAACAACGGCTGGAATCCGGACAGAATTCCCATGCCGTGGTCCTATTTTTGTGATCATGCAGTACCCTGCGTCCCCAGCCGGGAGATCGGATACCGCCGGAGTGCGGGGAAGTGCAGGTCAGGACGGCTGCCGAGGCCGACCCCAGGGCCCCCACCGGCCTCTGCGGCCACTACGCCCGTGAGACACCTGTCACATCCGGCACGGAGCCCCGCCCCGAGGAGCGCCGCTCGTGGTCGCTCTCCCATCCTGAAGACGGCGCCCGCCGCCTTCTGGTTGCCCGAAGGCGCGGGCACCGGCGGAGGCACCGCTCCGGTTGACGGTCGCGGGGTCCGGGTGTGGCCTGGAGTGGGGGCGAGTGAGAGGAGCCCGTCATGGAGACATCCGTCCACCGACACGGCGCGACCGTCCACCAGCACGACGCGGCCACCGGGCCGCACCGCAGATCCCCCGCCGCCACGGCCCTACCCGTCGCCGCGGCGGTCCTCTTCGGCCTGTGGACCGTCTTCGTCGACCGCACCAGCGGCTCTTCGCTGGGCCACGCCTGGCTGCTGGGCCTGATCGCGGCCGTTGTCAGCGGAGCGCTCGGCCTGGCGCTGGTCCGCGTCCAGTCGTCCCTGATCACCGAGGTGCGGGCGCTGGCGTACGGAGCGCTGTTCGGCACCGCGATGGGCTACCTCTACAGCATCGCCCACGCGTCCGGGCCGTCCATCCTGGAGTCGGTGCGGATGGGGCTGGTCCTGGGCGCGGTGATGTTCGCCGTCTCCCTGTACGTCTTCCGGACCCACCGCACCCGCGAGCCCCACGGGCAGCACCGCCCGCGCGGTGCACACCGAGCGCACCGCCCTCGTACGACGCACTGAGACATCCCCGTACGACTCGCTGAGGCCCTGACGGGCCGGGCCGGGCCAGGACGCGCCGGGCCGAAAGCGTCGCTCACCCGGGCGCGTCGGCTGTCTCGGGCTCGGTGGTTGTCTCTGGCGGCTCGGCGCCGTTGCCGCGCCGGATGGTGCGCAGGGGGCCGCCGGGCCGCCAGGTCTCCAGCACGATGTGCGGATCGTCGACGTACACGCGGACCACCTCCGTCAGCTCCGCCCGGAACAGGTGGAACGGCTCCGGCGGCTGCGCCGCCTCCACGTAACGCGCCTTGACCGCCGGGTCGGTCACTTCGACGGCCCGGCCCGCGACCCGTACGTCACCGCCGCCCATGCCCGTGTCCGGCCCCGGGTTGGCGTGCAGTGCGAACCGCGGGTCGCCCCGCACGTCGCGCGCCTTGCGGGAGTTGGCCATCATGCCCAGCCACAGGTCGCCGAAGCGGAAGTCCGCCTCTATGCCGGTCAGGCGGGGTGAGCCGTCGGCGCGGAGCGTGCCGAGCACGTGGTGCCGGTACGCCGCGAAGCGCGCCCGCACCCGCTCCGCCAACTCCGGCTGCGCCGCCACGAAGCCGGCCCACCCCAAGGTCTCGTCGTTCGTCATGCGTCCACCCTCCCCCCGATACCCGACACCTCCTGTCGGGTAAGGACCGCGGTCCGACTGCTTCACCATCCCACCCACCACTGACAACGCCCCCGGCCTGCGGCCTTACGGCCAACGCCGTACGGGGACGTAGGACCTGCGTCCGTTACGCCCGCCCGCCGTCCGGCCTAGCGTCGGCCCATGGACACGACGGACGGCACTCTCGACGAAGCCCTGGGGCGTCTGCACGCCTGGGGCCCCGAATTCGGCGGATTCCTCGCCAACCACGGACCGATGGCGGTGGAAGCCCTGGTCAGGCACGGGCAGGCGGGTTCCGTGCACCGCTGGATCGACCACTACGAGAAGCATCTCGAAGACGTCCCGAGCCCTCAGGGAGCAATCACCGGCGCCAACTGGCGCGAGGCGCTGGGCGATCCGCGCCGGGTGACCGACTGGTCCGCGTACTTCGCCCGGCAGGTCGCCGAACGCCCCTGGCGTGACGTGCTCGCCGAGTGGTGGCCGCGGCTGCTGCCGGGCGTCGCCGGGGCCGCGACGCATCCGGTCATCCGGGTGGGCCACGCCGTACGCACCCTCCTGGACGACGGCGAGGAGGCGCCGCGCATAGCGGAGTTGGCGCACGCGCTCGGCTACTGGGCCGCCCGCCACACCACCCTCCCCGTGTCGGTGAACCCGGCCGGCGCCGCCTCCCCCGCCGAAGCCCTGGCGGTCCTGCCGCGCATCGCCGACCAGCAGGTTCTGCCGCTCGACGGGCTCGCCCAGCTGCCCGGCACGCCCGGCTGGCTCGCGACCGTGGACTCGCTGCGTGTACCGCACGACGACCCGGAGGCCGTACGCGCCCAGCTCACCGCGCTCGTCCGGGCCACGGTGCACCGCTACCTGGATCACGGGCACGGGCACGGCGTGCTGATGGTGCACACCGCCACCGCCCCGAACGCCGTCCTGCGCACCCTGCCCGCGCTCCCGCGCGAGCTGTGGGCGGCGTCGCTGGGAGCGGTGTGGGCGGCGAGCGCCGCGATCACGTCCGTCTACGCGGCCGGCGAGGCGCAGCCGCCGCTGGAGGGGGTCGGCGGCCTCGTTCCCGAGGAGGTCTTCGAGCGTTCCGCCGCGCACGGCGACGAGCACGTGATCAAGTTGACCGACACGGCGCTGGACGTGGCGGCCTGGGTGGCGGACGGTGACGACGAACGGGCGCTCGCCGCGGCCGTGCGCGCCCAGACGCTCATTCCCGCCGCTTCCTGAACGGTTGCCGTCGGTTGTGAAGCGGCCTTCTTAGGGAATGTTCCTGTAAAAAACCTCGCCCGGCACGCAGCGGCTCACCTGCACTTTTCCGCCCCATCACCCTTGGTTAAAACTTCAAGAAACGAGGAAGCGGTGAGACAGTGGATGGCATGAGCAACGAATCCGCAGGTGAGCCTCGCTGGCTCAGCGACGAAGAGCAGTACGCCTGGCAGTCGTACCTGCATGCCACCACGCTCCTGGAGGACCATCTCGACCGCCAGCTCCAGCGTGACGCGGGCATGCCGCACATCTACTACGGGCTGCTCGTCCAGCTCTCCCAGGCACCGCGGCGCCGGCTGCGGATGACCGAGCTGGCCCAGAACGCCAAGATCACCCGGTCCCGGCTCTCGCACGCCGTGGCCCGCCTGGAGAAGAGCGGCTGGGTCCGGCGCGAGGACTGCCCCTCGGACAAGCGCGGCCAGAACGCCGTCCTCACCGACGAGGGCCTGCGCGTCCTGGAGAAGACCGCCCCCGGCCATGTCGCCGCGGTGCGGGCGGCGATCTTCGACCGGCTCAGCCCCGAGCAGGTCGGCCAACTGGCCGCCATCTGCCGTACGGTCGCGGACGGCCTGCAACCGCAAGGCGCCGACCTGCCCTGGCTCCGCTGAGGAGCCGGGGCGGGCGGCCCCGGCCGCGCGTATTTCGATCGTCATCGGGGCCTGCCCTCGGCAGGCTTGGGCCATGAGCATCCACTCCGATGACACGCCGGACCACTCCTGGCTCGGTGCCCCGATCGACGCCCGCCCGCTGTTCGCACCCGAGCGGGCCGCGCTGATGTCCACGCTGCGCGGCCTGGCGCCCGCCGACTGGGGCAGGGAGGCGGTGCCGGGCTGGACCGTGCGCGATCTGGCCGCCCACCTCCTGGGCGACTTCTACGGACGCCTCGCCCGTGACCGCGACGGGTACCGGGAGGGGCCCGCTTTCGCGCCGGGCGAGACGCTGGAACGGTTCATCCACCGCATCAACCGGGAATGGGTGGACGCCTGCCGCCGGATCAGCCCCGCCGCGCTCGTCGACACCCTCGGCTTGGTCGGCGGTCAGGTCACCCGGTTCTTCGAGGCCACCGACCCCGGTGCGCTGTCGCTGGGGGTTTCCTGGGCCGGTGCCGACCCGGCGCCGATGTGGCTGGACAGCGCCCGCGACCTCACCGAGTTCTGGACCCACCGCCAGCAGATCCGCCATGCCACCGGCCAGGCCACCGACCCCGACCCGGGGTTGCTGTCCGTGGTCCTGGACACCTTTCTGCGCGCCCTGCCCCACACCCTGCGTGAGGTCGGCGCCCCGGCCGGGACGCAGGTCCGGGTGAGCGTCGAGGGCCCGGCCGGCGGCGCCTGGACCGCCACCGCCACCGGGGACCACTGGTCGCTCGCGGAGCCGGGAACAGGGCGCCCCGCAGCCGCCGTCCACCTGGACGCGGAGACCGCCTGGCGCCTGTGCACCCGCGGCATCCAGCCGGAGACCGCCTTCGCCCGTGCCCGCGTCGACGGCAACCGCGTCCTGGCCGAAGCCGCCTGCCGGATCGTGTCGGTCATCTACTGACCGCGGCCGGCCCGGTCGCGCCCTATGCGGTCCGGACGCACGTGTGCGGCGCGTACGTGTCCGTACGCGCCGCACCACCGGTGGCCGGCCCGCCATGGCCGGTACCGGTCCGGCATGACCGGTATCAGCACGCCATGACCGGTATCAGCGCGCCATGAGCGGCATCAGTGCGCCATGACCGGAATCGGCACGTCCGCCTCGGCGTCCGCGCTCGCGTCCGCGCCGTCACCGGAGCGGGCGACCGGTCCGCCGCCGCCCTGGTGCCCGGTGTTGATCAGCGTGAACGCGAGACCGGCGGCGATGACGAGGATGCCCACCGCCCACCAGATCGCGCTGGCGTAGCCGTGCACCATCGACTCCAGCTTGAGCAGCGGCAGCGAGGTCGCGCCCTTCGCGTGGGAGGTGGCGTACGCCGTGGTGGCGCTGGCCGCGATGGTGTTCAGCAGGGCGGTACCGATCGCGCCGCCCACCTGCTGCGAGGTGTTGACCATCGCCGAGGCGACGCCCGCGTCGCGCGGCTGCACGCCGTGCGTGGCCAGCGACATGGCCGGCATGAAGGCCGTACCCATGCCGAGACCGAGCAGCAGGAACGCGGGCAGGATCAGCGCCGGGTAGGACGTGTCCAGGTCGATCTGCGTCAGCATCAGCATGCCGACGGCGGCGAGCAGGAAGCCCGGGGCCATCAGCAGCCGCGGCCGTACGCGGGTCATCAGCCGGGCACCGATCTGCGTCGAGCCGGTGATCATGCCCACGATCATCGGGAGGAAGGCCAGACCGGTCGTGACCGGCGTGTAGCCCTTCACGATCTGCATGTAGTAGGTCAGGAACAGGAAGAGACCGAACATGCCGATCACGGCCAGGCCCAGCGAGGTGTAGACGCCCGCCCGGTTGCGGTCGGTGAGCACCCGCAGCGGCAGCAGCGGGGACTTGACCTTCGACTCGACCAGCACGAACGCCGCGAGCAGCACGGCGGCGGCCACGAACAGGCCGATCGTCATACCGGCGCCCCAGCCGTCGGACTCGGCGCGGGTGAAGCCGTACACCAGGGAGACCAGGCCGAGGGTGGCCAGGATGACGCCGGGCACGTCCAGGCGGGACGGGTTGCGGCTGCCCGCGGGCTCGCGGATCACCAGCAGCGCGCCGACCGCGGCGACCACGGCGAACGGGATGTTGACGAAGAAGGTCCAGCGCCAGTTCATGTACTCGGTCAGCACACCGCCGAGGATCAGGCCCACGGCGCCGCCGCCACCGGCGATGGCACCGAAGATGCCGAACGCCTTGGCCCGCTCCCGCGCCTCGGTGAACGTCACCGCGAGCAGGGACAGCGCGGCCGGCGCCAGCAGCGCGCCGAAGACGCCCTGAAGGGCACGGGCGCCGAGCAGGACGCCCTCGTTGGCGGCGGCGCCGCCGAGGGCGGAGGCCACCGCGAAGCCGACCAGGCCGATGACGAAGGTCCGCTTGCGGCCCCACAGGTCGGCGATCCGCCCGCCGAACAGCAGCAGGCCGCCGAACGCGAGGGCATACGCCGTGATGACCCACTGCCGGTTGGCGTCGGAAATGCCCAGGTCCTGTTGGGCGGAGGGCAGGGCGATGTTCACGATCGTCGCGTCGAGCACGACCATGAGCTGCGCCAGGGCGATGAATATGAGCGCTTTCCAGCGCCGGGGATCGACGTACGTGGCCGATTCAGACATGGGCGGGTCCACCTAGTGGTACGTAAGCGAAGAAAACGGGACGTGGATAAGGCGTGAGCGTGGTGCCGTTATGTGGAAATGCGGTGCCGATGTGGTGTTGAGCTGGTGTTGAGTACGTGTTGATCAGGTGTTGAGCGGATGCGTGTACGTCCGGGCGTACGGCCATGGCCACGGCCGCGTGGCGTCACCCGGCGCGGCGGTACCGGCGCCCCGGCCTGTTGGTCGGTCGCAGGGAGCCGAAGGTTCCGCCGTACGGGAGGATGTGCCGTACGGGCCGCTAGGCGTGCCGGAGGTCCTCCAGCGTGGCCGCGGCTCCGGGCAGTTCCGAACGCGCGGGCGCCCGCAAGCCGTCCAGGAACAGCAGCAGGTGCCGGTACACGAACCGGTCGAAGTCGGTACAACCGCTTCCAGGCAGCGGTCGCGTCAGCTGAGTGAGTGCGACCATCAGGTCACCGACGGCGATGTCGGTACGCAGCTGGCCGCTGTCGCGCGCGGCGCCCATCAGGGCCTCGACGGCCCCCTCCAGGCGTTCGCGCGCTGCGAGCAGGTCGGGGTGATCCTTGTCGACGCCGTCCGAGAGCAGCGGGCACAGGGCGCCGATCCGCTCCTCGACCGCGGCGAAGACGAAGCGCCTCAGCGCTTGGAAGGCATCGGGCTCCTCGGTGAGCGCACCCTCCGCCTTGTCCGCTGTGCGGTCCATGACGGAGAGCGTTACGTGGTGGATCAGCTCCAGGCGATCCGGAAAGTGACGGTAGAGCGTCGCATTGCCGACCCCGGCGCGTCGAGCGATTTCATCGAGCGGGATCTCGGCCCCGAACTCGACCATCGCCTCACGGGCCGCCCCGATGATCCGCTCCCTGTTGCGCACGGCGTCCGCGCGCAGCCGGTGCTGCGGGGTCGCTGCGCCGCCGGGGCGGGTACGGGTGGCGGTCATGTCGGCACGTTCCTCTCGTCGTCACGTCGTCGCGTAGTCGTTCACGAAACCGGAACCCGGCTTCAGCGAAACGGGGAATCTCTCCCCGCTTCAGTGGGACGTCTGGTTAAACGGGGATGACCTCCCCGGTTATTTCACCCGCGAGTGTGCCCTGCGCCACAAAAGGCCGGCGCGGTGAGTGCCGTATACAGGCACCATGATCGCTTCGTTCCGCCCGGCCGCCCTCCCCCGTGCGATCCGGTCGTACGTGTGCCGGGCCCCCGGCACCTTCATCTGGCTCGCGATCCTCTTCGGGACGTCGGTGATCATGCACCAGCTCACCCCGGACATCCTGGAGCGCGTCCTCCAGCGCCGCTCCACCAACATCCACAACCTGCTGCTGTCACCCGGCCGGGTCCTGCTGACCAGCGCCCTGTGGCTGGACGGCGGCGGCTGGCCGCTCTACTTCGTCGTCTTCAACGTCTTCCACGTACCGGCCGAACGCTGGCTCGGCACCCGCCGCTGGCTCGCGGTCATGGGCGTCGCCCACATCGGCGCCAGCTACCTGAGCGAGGGCGTACTCGCACTCGCCATCCACGCGGACGCGGCACCCCGCTCCGCCGTCAACACGCTGGACGTCGGCGTCAGCTACGCGCTCGCCGGCGTCGCCGCCGTCCTGACGTACCGCATCCCCTGGCGCCCCCTTCGGTACGCGTACGCCGCGGGCGTCCTGTTCTTCTACGCAGCCCCCCTCTTCACCAGCCGCACCTTCACCGACGTCGGCCACCTCACGGCCGCCCTCCTGGGCCTGGCCTGCTACCCCCTCACGCCGGGGTGGCAGGCCCGCCACAAGCGTTGGCGTACGCGAGGAACGCGACCCAGGCATCAGCCCCGACCGCGAGCCGAGGACCCTGCGGGTCCTTCGAATCCCGCACGTAAGTAACGTGCGGACAGGTGGCTATCTCGACACATTCGCCGCCGTCGGTGCTGCTGTAGCCGCTCTTGAACCACGCTGGGTTGGTGTTCACCGTTCCTCCGTCAGCGGGTGGCAGGCCCGCCACAAGCGTTGGCGTACGGCAGGAACGCGGCCCAGGCACCGACCCCGAACACGAGCCGAGGGCCCTGCGGGTCCTTCGAATCCCGCACGTGGATAGTGGTCGCGGAGGTGGCTATCTCGACGCACTCCGCGCCCTCATCATTGCTGTAACTGCTCTTGAACCACGCTAGGTTGGCGTTCACTGTTCCTCCGTCAGCTTTCTGATGAACCGCGCCGACTCCTCGTGGTCCATGGCCTTTTGGTGGAGTAGCGCAAACTTTCGACTGACGGAACTGACCCTATCCGGGTCTGCACACAACACGCCTCCCAAGTGGCCTTCTTCGTAGGCGAGACGGTCATGCTCGGCCGTCTCCAACAAGACGAACGACCCAGACAGCGCAGGGCTCACTCCACCCCCCAGGCGCAGAATCTGAAGGGTCACGTTCCGTCGCTCGCCAGCCTTCAGCAGGCGGTGCAGCTGATGCTTATGCTCTTCCCCGGTGCCAATCGGGTATCGCAGCACGGCTTCGCTGATGATGAAGCTGAACGTCACACTCTCCTTGTCCAGCAGGGCCTGGCGCTCCAGCCGCGACGTGATGCGTTGCTCGACCGTCTCACGGTCCAGCGGAGGCCAACGCTCCTCCATGAGGCGTCGCATGTATTCCTCCGTCTGGAGCAGCCCCGGAATGAGTTGCGCCTGGTAGAAGCTGAGGGCAACCGCATCGGCCTCGCACCGCATGTACTCCGCCGAGTACGACGGAAACCGTTCCGGCTGCAAGTACTCCTTCGCCGCCGTCAACATTCCATGCGCCCCGCACACCTGATCCGCGACCTGAAGCAAATGAACCGTCGGCCTCCGCCGCCCCTGTTCCATTGACTTCACGTACTCGGCCGCATACCCGGCCTCATCCGCCAGCTCCTCGCGGCTGACCTCCGCTTGTGTCCGCCACAACTTGATCTGATTGCCGCAGTACCGCCACGCCATCGGTGGTTGGGAATTGTCGTTCGTCACCGCGTCCGCCTCCCGCTACCCGCGTAGTTGACCCACGGCAAACGCTAGACCCACCCACTGACAATTGAGCCAAATGACGTAGATGCGCACCTTATTGATCAGGCGCGAACAGGTGGCGATCAGGAAACGGCGTCGCGCCAGTGTTGGCGGCCGACGCTGATGAGATGCAGTTGGCGCCGCGCGGTGCGGGCGACCGAGTGCCAGCGCTCCGAGTCCAGGTCGCCCCCGTCGCTCACGTCGAGAAACGCGGAGGCCGTCATCACGAGGCGGTCGACGTACAACTCCGCCAGCATCCGTACGTCCTCGTCGCTCCAGCCCTCCGACACCGGTTGGGACTTGAGCGCGACCGCGACCTCCGTCGCGAACCGGTCCAGTTCGTCCGCTATGGCCTGGCGTACGGCCCGTACGCCGCCGTGCCGTTCGCGCGCGATGAAGCGGACGTGCGCGGGCTGTTCGCGTACGTACCGTTCGACGACCGCCACCGTGTGGTCGATCCGCTCGTCGGCTCCGTCCTGTTCGGCGAGGACGGCGCGTACCGTCGCGTGGAGGCTGGCCAACGACTCCCTGACCAGGGCGACTCCGAGTTCGCCGAGGTCGCGGAAGTGCCGGTAGAAGGCCGTGGGCGCGACGCCGACCACCCGCGTCACCTCGCGCAACCCCAGGCTGCTCAGGCTCTGTTCCGCCAGCAGGCCGAGTGCCGCGTCGAGCAGGGCCTGCCGGGTGCGCTCCTTCCGGGCCTGCCGGGCCCCGGCGGTGTGGCTGTGACTCATGCCATCCAGTAAACAACTGTTCTCCCAGTTTCACCACCCCTACAGTGGGAACCTGAGTGAACAACTGTCCTCCGAAACGGAAAGGCAGATCATGCTCTTCCTTGTCGCAGCCCTCCTCCTGCTGGGGGTTCTGGTGGGTACCGCGGCACACCTCCCGGTCCCCGTCACGATCATCGCGGCAGTGGCCATCAGTTGCTGGCTGCTCGTCTTCTTCATCCGCGAGCGCCGCCACCACACCGACAAGACCGAGGGAGCGTCCCGATGACCACCCTCATCACCGACCACGACGACGACACCGACACCCGAGGCAGCGACACCCGAGGCGCCGACGCCCGGCGCGCCGGAACCGCCACCGAGCCGGAAACCAAGGCCGCCGCCACGTCGCGTCGCGGCACGCCGCACGGGCAGGCGGACGGCATGGCCGTGGCCGCGTTCGTGCTCGGCCTCGTCGGCACCCTGGTCGCCAACGTCGTCCTCGGCCCCTGCGCCCTCGTACTCGGAGCGCTGGCCCTGGCACGTCACACCACCCGGCGCTTCCGCGCCGTCCTGGGCATGGCGCTCGGCGCGGTGGACCTGGTCATCCTGGCGACGCTGGCCACCGCCGACGGTTCGCTGAGCTGGACGTTCGGCGGCTGAGGCGCACCCGTGTCACACGTGACGCGCCGTCACCGGCGTACGCGGCCGCCCTTCACCCCGCGAGGGTGAGGGGCGGCCCGCTGACGCGCCTACGGGGCGCACGGCGCGGCGGCGGATATCCGTACGCGTACGGATACGGCCGCGGGCGCGACGACGAACGCGGGTCCCCGGCCGGGCGGGCGGCGTCCAGCGCCGTGAGCGACTCGACCGCGTACGCGACGGAGGCCAGCGTCATGTGGCGGTGCCAACCGGCGAACGACCGCCCCTCGAAGTCCCGCAGCCCCGTCCGGCCGCCGACGCGGGTGCTGTCGTCGGCCACGCGCGCGGCGGCCCTGGTGAGCCGGTGCAGGTCGGCCGGGGACGTCCCGGCCAGCGTGGTCAGCCAGAAGTCCGCGCGGGCGCCCGCGCCGCGCCCCCCGGCGTCGTCGTGCCGCTGGGCGTAGAGCAGCAGCTCGCCGCCGTCGGGGGTCCCGGTGGTGCCACCGGTGCGTGCCAGTGCGACGCGGGCGGCCAGGGCCCGTACGCCGGGGGCGACGTTGCGGACCGGCAGGCCGAACCGTTCCTGCGAGGCCAGGATGCGCTGCACGGGGAGGGCGCCCCGGCGCGAAGGCCGCCCGGTGCGGTCCACCAGCAGGAGCGCGACGGAGCCGGGAATCCTGACCATCACGGGCAGGCCGACCGGCGCGAGCGCGCCGAGCACGGCCTCGGCGTGGTGCATCTGGCTGTCCCAGACCACGGGCGTGGAACTCCCGGCGCGCCGCGCGAGTTGTAGGAGCTGGGCCAAGCCGCCGGTGTCACCGTCGGGGGTGGTCGCATCGGCGGTGCCCGGCGCGGGCAGGTGCAGGCGCCAGTCGACCGGGGCGTCCAGGCCGTGGCCCGCGTACCAGAGGCCGTACGCCAGCTGCCCGTTGACCAGCTGTCCGGTGGCCGGGACGAAGCGGCGGTGCACGCCGACCGAGTTCGTGCCGGTCTTGGGGATGAGCATCGGGCGTACGACCCACGAGCGCGGCTGCGCGCGCTCCACCAGATAGTCCGCCAGGGCTTCGCGGACGGCGCGCCAGTTCCACGGGGCGTTGCAGATGAAGTGGTGCAGGCGCTGGGCGGCGCCGGTGTCGTCCAGTGACCGGGCGATGTTGCGGATCGACTTGCGGCCGGGCGTGGTGAGCAGCCCCCGCAGGTACTGCTCGCCCTTGAGGTGGTGGTCGGCCCTGTTGAAGGACACGAACAGGTGTCTGCACAGGTCCTCGATCCACGCCTCCTGGGTGCTGGCCGGCCGCCCGGGGAGGGGCGGCGGGAAGGCGGCGGGGCGGGCGGGCACGGACAAGGACTGGCCCCCGGGGAGACGGGTCGGTCGCGTCGGCCGACTGGTTGCCTGATGGGCGGAGTGCGAACGGTGGGCTGTGGGGTGCGGGCCGGCTGCGGCCGACGGTGGTGGCCGGCTGCGACTGGCTGACTGGCTGTCAGCAGGGACAATAAAGAATGTTCGCTATGTTTTTGTGGTCGGGGGGTGGATCGCGGACGACTTCGCGAAGTCGAATGAGGGTGGTTGGGCGGTTGCGTACGCATTTGCGCCGACCAGTTGCCCCGGCCGCCGGCCAGTTGTCCCGACCGCCGGTCGCGGCGGCGCCTCGCACCCCGCGGCCCGCGGCCCGGCCGTCCGGCCGGACAGCCGTTACAGCGTCCCGGCGCCCACCGGGTTCTCGTCGCCGCCCAGCGCGAGCGGCGGCCGCGCTCCGAGCACCAGGCCCCACACGCGGTCCACGTGGTCCCACGGCGACAGCCCCGAGGTGGCGCCGCGCGGCGCGCCGGCACGGGCGGCGAACTCGGCGCCGGTCACCACGGAGACCGCCGTGGCGGTGACGGCTTCGGCGGTCGTCCAGCCGGCGAAGTCGGGGCGCGCCTGTTCGACGAGGTCACCGAGGGACGGCAGCCACATCGCGTACCAGGTGTTGCCGTCGGCCGGGAAGTCCCAGGCGAGCCGCGCGGCGGCCCGTACGGCCGGCTCTTCTTCGAGCAGCCGCGCCAGCGTGCGCGTGAAGGTGACGACCCGCCGTAACTCGCCGCGCCCGGACGCACCGGTGCGCCGGCTCACCGCCATGAGGGAGGCCAGGGCGCTCCGCGTCAGCGCGCACCCGGAGTCCCTGACGGCGTCGGCGAGCGCGGCCTTGGAGGCGAAGTGGAACGTGAGGGCGCCGATCGTGACCTCGGCGGCGGTGCTGATGCGGGCCAGCGAGGCGCCCGCGTACCCCTTTTCGGCAAATTCGTCGGAGGCCGCCCGCAGCAGGGCCCGGCGTGTCCGCTCGGCTCGGTCCTGTCGCGCCATTGTCCCGCCTCGGTGATCGCCCTCGGTTGCCAGCGCCGTATTGGTGACACCCAACCGCCCATGCTAGAGCCGGGTTTGGCGGCCCGCATCGCGGTGGCGGCAGTTGGCGGAGACTTGATCAGTATGGGAACCAGGATCGATCAAGGGGGGTCTTGAACCGGTTCCCGAAGCGGAATCCGAGCCCTTCGCGGCCCGCGCCGCACCGGTGCCCGTACCGGCCCCGCCCCATCCCCGCGCCGGCCCCTAACGGACGCTCGCGCCGGCCCCGGACCGGCGCCCGCTCCCCCTCCCGAGCCCGCGTGCGGACACGGCCGAAACAGTCCCCGACCTCGTGGGGTCGCAAAAAAAACGATCGTTCTTTATTCTTTGCTGGTCGGCGCCCGATTCACGGGATGACCACGGGAGGAAACGCACTCATGACGACAGAAACCGCACATCCGGCTACCCACACCCCCGCCCGCTCCCTCTCCACGTCCCTCCCCTCCGGCCACCCCTTCTCAGCCTTCCGCACATCCGACAAGCCCGGCGTCCGCGACGTATCGGGTGTCTCGACCGAGTCCTTCCCCAACGGATCCGGCGGACCCGGCGGAACCAAGCGGACCACCAGGACCAACCGGACCGGCGCGACCAACGGGACCAGCCGGACTCCACAGTCCACCAGGTCTCACCAGGCCGGCGCCAGTAGGAACGGCAAAAATGCCGGGACCTGCACGGATCACACGACCGCCGCCGAGCGCGCCGGCACCACCGCCGCCGCCACCGGCGACTTCCCCGCCTTCGCCGACGCCCTCTTCGGCCACCTGCCGCGCACCGACCAGCGCCGCTGGGCCCACTCCTACCTGCTGGCCCTGCTGACCACCGAAGGCAAGAAGTCCGTACGCCGGCTGGCCGCCGCCGTCTCCGACTCGCCCACCGCCTCGCAGTCGCTGCACCAGTTCCTCAACGCCAGCCCCTGGGACTGGGGCCCGGTACGGCGCGAACTCGTACGCCGGGCGGAAGCGACGACTCCGCCCCGGGCGTGGGTCCTCGCCCCCGCGGTGCTGCCCAAGCGCGGCGGCCACTCCGTGGGCGTACACCGCCGCTTCTGCTCCTCGGCCGGACGCACCGTCAGCTGCCAGCTCGCCATGGGCATGTTCCTGCCGGTGGGCGAGGCCCCCGCGACTCCCGCGACCGCCGCCGCGGCGGCCGCCTCCGGCGACTGCGGCGGCAGCACGGCCGTGTCCGTCGACTGGCGGCTGTTCCTGCCCCCGCAGTGGGTCGAGGACCCGGAACTGCTGCGCCGCAACCGCATCCCGGCCGCGGAGGCCCACGGCCCCCGCCCGATGTGGGCGCACGCGCTGGACCTCGTCGAGACGCAGGCCGCCCGTACGTCCTGCCCGCCGGCGCCCGTCGTGGCGGACCTGAGCGAGTACTCCGACTCCGTGCGGCTGATCGAGGCGCTGGCCCGTCAGGGGCGCGACTTCGTCATCGCCGTGCCGCCCGCCACCGCCCTGGCCACCCCGGCCACGCCCGGCATGCCCGGCGACCCGGGCGCCCGGCCGCGGCTGCTCCAGTCCGCGCCCACGCCCGTACGCCTCCCCAACTCGCACCACACCTACCGCGCCTTCACCGAGCCGGGCCCCGGCCGTCCGGCCCGCGTGTGGCTCACCAACATGGCGCACCGCCGCCTGGGACAGCTCCTCGGCCTCGCCCGGCTGCACCAGCTGCCGGCGGCCACCCTGCGCGCCCTGGAGACGGACTTCGGCCTGTACGACTTCGAGGGCCGCTCCTACCCGGGCTGGCACCACCACATGACCCTGACCTCCGCCGCGCACGCCTACCGCGTCCTGGCGGACGAACCGGACGACCGGACGCTGGCCACTGTGCGGTTCGTGTCTTGATCCGCCGGGCGGCGCGCCGGGTTCTAGGTGGCCCGGCGTGCCGTCAGGTGGTCCCGGTACCAGCCGGCCGCCTCCGCCACCCGTACGAGCGGGGCGGGACCCGGTGCGCAGCCCGCCGCCGCCCATACCGCGTCGCTGCGGTACCAGTGGTCACCGGCCAGCAGGGCGAACTGGCGTTCGCTCACGCGGCCGGGGCAGTCGCGCAGGCGCGCGAGGCATTCCTCCCAGGACAGTTCGGGGAGGTCCGCGACCGGGCCGAACACGTCGTGGGCGATCAGAGTGTCCATGAGATCCCCATTGCGTACGGGGACGGGGTGACTGGCGTGATGCACACCCGCGGGAGTGCCGTGCGGGGCGAGGGCCAGCCGCGCGAACAGGCGGGCCAGATCGTCGACCGCCACGACGGACAGCAGACCGCGCCCGCCGTCCCAGCGCGCCGGCACCCGGTCGAGGAGTTCGGCCAGCGCCGGGACGACCCAGCGGTCCCCCGCGCCGAGCACCAGGCCCGGCCGCAGCACGGTGCCGCCCGCCTCCAGGACCGGCCGCTCCGCGCCGAGCCGGGTGCGGCTGGCGGCGGAGACCGGGGCGGGCGTGATCCCGTCCACGTCGATGCCGGCGTGCGGTCCGGCGCCGTACACGGCGGCCGTGGAGAGCAGCACGATTCGGCCGACCCCGGCGCGTACCGCCTCGTCGACCAGGGCTTGTGTGCCGCGTACGTTGACCCGTTCGCACTCGTCCGCGTCCCGGCCGATGAAGGAGGCGAGGTGGAGCAGGACGTCGGCGCCGTCACAGACGCCGTGCAAGGAGGCGGGGTCGGCGAGGTCGGCGGGGAACCATTCGAGGGCGGCCGAGAGGGAGGGTGAAGGGGAGGGGGAGGGGGCGGAAGCGGGGCCGGCGGTGGGGGGCTTGCGCGATACGGCGCGCAGCTCGACGCCCGTATGCGAACCGGCGTCCGTACGCGAACCGGTGTCCGTACGCGGACCGGCGCTCGTGCCCAGAAGCTCACGCAGTACCGCGGAACCGATGAATCCGGTCGCCCCGGTGACCACCACCCGCCGGGGGCGCGTCCGCGGTGCGCTCACGCCGCCGCCCTCCCCTGGCCCGCCTTGAAGCTCACCTGGGGCCTGATGGCGGGTTCCGCGACGCCCGGCAGCAGGTAGCGCCAGAGGGAGACCACGCGGTGGTGCAGGTCGGTGCGGCCGGAGGAGATCTGCGAGAAGAGCTGGGTGCCGGTGTAGGCGCTGACCAGGACCCAGGACAGCTCGTCCACGTTCACGTCGGGGAGCAGCTCGCCCTTTTCGCGCGCGGCACGCAGCTGCCCCGCGAACTGGTCGGCCCAGGCGCGGTAGGCGGAGTCGTCCTGGACGCCGAACTCGCCCTGCTCGACCGCGAGTCGTACCCCGGCACGCAGCGTCGGGTTGGTCTGGAGCTCCCCTGCCAGGTACAGCGTGATGTCGACCAGGCGCTGGAGTCCGTCCTCCCCCGGGGGCAGCTCGAGGCCGCCGCCCTGCTCGATCATCACGGCCTGGGCCAGCGCCTCCTTGGACGGGAAGTGGAAGTACATCCCGCCCTGTGTCACCCCCGCACGCTTCATGATCTTGCTGATACTCGCGCCGCTGAACCCGAACTCGTCGAACACCTCGGCGGCCGCCCGGAGGATGACCTCACGTGTCCTGACCGCACGCTCCTGCATGGACCGCATCAGCTCCCTCGACAAACAAAACGAATACTATTTATTTTATGAAAGCCGAGGCTCTCACGCTGCGAGGCTGCACCGCCCTCGAAGCGGCCCGAGTTGGTACGCAGCGGACCACCCGTGAGGGTCACCGGCGGACCACATCGGGCCGCAACGGACCGGACCTGCAGACACTCCTCAGGGGGATACCCGCATGAGCACCACCGGCCAGCTTCCGACATTTCCCACTCCCGCTGCCGCCGGCCCGTCCCCGCACACGCTGACGACGACCGTGCCGAAGGAGTATGTACACAAGCAGGCGCTGTCCGAAGTCCTGCTCACCAGTTGGCGCGAGTCGGCCCCGGACGTCCATGTCGTGACCGCGGAATGGCCGCGAACCCATACGTTCTACTCCTCAAGAAACCGGCTGCACGATCCGCTCCTGCTCGTGGAGACGATCCGGCAGACCATTCCGCTGCTCTCGCACCTCGCTTACAACGTGCCGTTCGGTCACCAACTGATCTGGGACCACTTCACCTATTCGCTGGACCCTGACGCACTCCGTACCGAGACTGCCCCCACCGAGATCGAACTACGCATCAGCTGCTCCGACATCAAACGCCGCAAGGACACTTTGAGTGCACTGACCATGGATGTCGAGGCGACGCGGAACGGCGCCCGGCTCGGCACCGCGGTCGCCCGCTTCACCAGCCACGCCCCGGCCATCTACCGCCGCCTCCGCGGAGAATACGGCGACGCCCGCGAGGCCATGGCCCGCGCCGTGCCGCTGCCGCCGCCGATCTCACCGCAGCGCGTGGCACGCGACCAGTTCGAGAGCGTGATGCTCTCGCCCACCGACACCCGCGACCGCTGGCAGTTGCGCACGGACACCACCCACCCGGTCATCTTCGACCACCCGGTCGACCACGCGCCCGGCATGCTGCTGCTGGAGGCCGCCCACCAGGCCGTTCACGCGACGCTGCACCCGCTTCAGGTCATACCCGTCGGCCTGCGCACCGTCTTCACGCGGTACGCGGAATTGGACGCACCGTGCTGGATATCGGCAACGGTGCTGGGGCAGCCGGATTCCGGCGCTGGTACCGGGGATTCCCCGGACGGATTCACGGCCGAATTCCCGCCCGGGGGCACGCCGCGTACGGACGCCTCCGGTCTTGTCCACACGCGCGTCACGGCGCACCAGAACGGCGAAGAACTGTTCACAGCCACGGTCGCCGCCCGTCCGCTGGGCACGGATTCGGGTACGGCCGCGCGCGCCGGTTCGGGTGCGGAGCCGCGCCCGGATTCGCGCCCGGATTCGTGTTCCGATTCCCGTACGGACTAAGTCCGCGCCGGGTTCGTCCGAGGGGAAAGGGCGGCGGCGGGGCGGCCGTCCCGCTCCCGCCCCCGCGGCGCCCGAAGCACCCGATACGGGCGGAATCACATCGGGCGCCATCCCGCGACGACTTCGGTAAATCCACCGGGCATTCACCTCACGGCAGACCTGTCGCCATCAGGACAACCCGCGCGGTTCCAGCCAAGGTCATACTTGACATGTACGCGCTAGACCAATCGGCCGCCCGACCCTGCCGCCGCCCCGCGCAATCTCGGCCTCCAACAGCCACAACCAGCCACGATGCCGCTCCGATCTGTGGCCATAACGCGCAAGATCAAGCCAAACTACCCTCGCGCGCCACCGTTTGAGCCATCCACGTATTGAGACCCTTTGACGATCACTTGGTCTTTCTTTTACGTTCTAGGGAGCGGCACCCACACAACTCGTGTGGCTGATCGTCGCCGCTTTCCACCCTTCCCCTTCCTGCGGAGGCTCGACGGACATGGAACAGCTGATCAAGAAGATGGCCCAGGACGGCGTGTGGCGCGAGTGGGTCGCCCTCAACTCCCCGCGCGGTGCGGGCAAGGACGGCTGCATCAGCGCCACGAAGTCCGGCTGCATCAGCGCGACCACGGCCGCGCCCAAGACGGGGTGTATCTCCTGACCGGGCGTTGAGCCTTCCCGGCGAGGAGCCGGCCGGCGGCCCGCACACCGCCGGCCGGCTCCCGCCACCTCACGAGGGCCCGGCACATCACACGCGACACCGATCACTCCCCGTCCGCCAGACAAAGACAGACCTGAGGGTGACCATGGATGGCCAGCCGAGCCGGCCGGGACAACCGACCGCCGACATCGTGAACCGGATCAAGGACATACCGATCTACCGCGCCTCGATCGAGCGGGGACACTTCCCCATACTCGACAAGCCGGAGATCGCCCACGGCTTTCCGGACAACTGGATGACGCCGGTGCTGGCCGACGCCCTCGCCGCGGGCAAGGCGGAGTACGTGCTCTCCACGGGCACCAACCACGCCCGAATGCAGATCATCAGGCCCCCGTACTTCCTGCTCAACTCCTACTACCAGCTGTGGAGCGAGCACCCCGACATCTCGGACACCTGGCACGACGGCTGCCAACGCGTCTCGCTGACGACGGTGTTGGCGACCGAGCACGTGGCCCGCGTCAACGCCAGGAAGCGCGGGGCGCCGGCCGACGCCGCCCCCGCGCCCGTACCGGACCTGGACGACCGGCGGCTCGACGACCGCACGTGCTACGTCAACCTGCGGCTCGACCCCGCACGGTGGGACCGCGACGACGTCGAACGCATGCTCGCCGAGATCCGTACCGCCCAACAGGCGCACCCGCGGGGCCGGTACCACCTCGACTGTTCCAGCTACCACCTGGCGCACCTGGTGCGGAAGGTGACCGACTGGGGCCTGTGGGACCGGTTCCCGCAGCCGGCGAGCATCGTGCACGCGTACGAGTACACGCCGGTGAACGTACGGCGCTTCCTGCACGAGCACTTCGCCTGCCCGGTGATCGACCTCTTCGGCAGCACCGAACTGGGCTACCTCTACTACAGCGACCGGAACGGCCGGTACCACCCGTACCTCGACAAGATGAGCGTCGAGCTGATCCCGGTCGTCCCGGGCAGCGAGATCTTCAGCATGATCGTGTCGAGCGTGCGGAACCCGTACATGCCGCTCATCCGCTACCGCTCGGGGGACTGCGCGCGCACGCTGGACGGCACGCCGGACCCGGCGAAGATCGCCCGGTTCTGCGGCCGCGAGAAGGAGCTGCTCACCTCGGCACACGGCCGCGGCCCGGTCGCCCAGGGCGACCTCGACGACCGCGTCGGTGCCGCCTCGCCACGGATCTTCGTCCACCAGCTGGGCGTTGACGCCGACCGGACCGGGGCGGAGCTGCGGTACACGACGTTCGACGGCGAGCCCCTCACCGCGCCGGAGGCGGCGGCGCTGCGCGCCGGGGTCGAGGACCTGACCGGCCTGCCCTGCCGGGACGCCCACCGCGCGCACCTGCCCATCGGCAGGTCGGGAAAGTACGCGTGGCTCGACCGGGACGGCGCGGCGCCCGGCCGCTGAACGGCCGGCGCGTACGGGACGCACGCGTACGGGATCACCGCGTACGGGCCCCACACGTACTGGATCAATGCGTACGGGATCACGGAACACCACGGGAGAACCATGACCACGCAGCCGCACGAACAGCCGCCCGTCGGCACCGGCGACCTCACCGCCCTGCTCGGCGACCGGATGCACGCCGAAGTGGTGTCGCACTTCACCGGCCTGACCGGGGCGGCGCCCGAGTACGTCGAGCGGCAGGTCACCGAGTGCCTGCGCTACCTCTACCTGGTCTCCCGCCACCGCGAGGAGCTGAGCGGACTTTTCCTGCCCGTCGAGCAGGACATCGACGAGATCTGGCACTACCTCATCCTCCAGACGCGCGAGTACCGCGAGTTCTGCGAGGAGCGCCTGCCGGGACGATTCTTCATCGAGCACCGGAGCATCGGCTACGACGACTACCAGCAGGAACCCGGCCGGGAGCAGGTGATCGAAGAGGCGCTGCGCTGGATACCGCTGTACGTGCGCGAGTTCGGCCCCTTCGACGAGGGCGCCCTGCCGCACTGGACGATCGTGCGCTTCCTGCACGACCAGCTGAGCATGTCGCTGCGGGACATCGCGGCGCTCCAGCCTGCCGGCGCGCCCTGAGCGCGCTTTCGGGGCAGCCCGAGAACGAGGAAACGGACCCATGAGCGCTCGGCACGGCGAACCGGCCCCCCACGGCCGCGCCACGAAGATTCCGGAGCACCCGGAGCACTCGGAACCCCCGGAGCAGCGCCGCGTCCTGGCGGTGCTCGCCCTCTCCCAGGTCCTCAGCGGCGCGGGACTGGCGGCGGGCATCACGGTGGGCGCGCTGCTCGCCGAGGAGATGCTCGGCTCGACGGGGCTGTCCGGGCTGCCCGCCGCCCTGTTCACGGGCGGTGCCGCGCTCGGCGCCGTGGGCATCGGCCGGATCTGCCAGCGCTGGGGCCGGCGGCCCGGCCTCACCGCCGGGTACGCCACCGCGTGCCTGGGCAGCCTCGGTGTCGTCCTCGCCGCCGCCCTCGGCAACGTACCGCTGCTGTTCCTCTCGCTCCTGGTCTACGGCGCGGGGACGGCGACGACCCTGATGGCCCGGTACGCGGGGGCCGACCTGGCCGCTCCGGCGCGGCGGGGGCGGGCGGTGAGCCTGGTCCTGTTCGCCACCACGCTCGGCGCGGTGGCCGGTCCGAACCTGGTGGGCGTCACGGGCGACGTGGCACACGGGTGGGGGATCCCGCACCTGGCCGGCCCCTTCCTGCTGGCCGTGGTGGCGTACGCGGCGGCAGCGGTGGTGCTGGCGATCTTCCTGCGGCCCGATCCGCTGCGGCTGGCGCAGGAATTGGCGGAGGCGGAGGCCGCGGCACCGGAGGCCGGCGACCCGGCACCCGCCGTGCCCGGCGCACCGCGTGCCGACACCCGGGGCGTCGTCACCGGTACCGCGGTCATGACGCTCACCCAGCTGGTCATGATCGCGATCATGACGATGACGCCCGTCCACATGCGGGCGCACGGCCATCCGACAGAGGCCGCGGGGCTGGTCATCGCCCTGCACGTGGCGGCCATGTACCTGCCGTCGCCGCTCACCGGGCTGCTGGTGGACCGGATCGGGCGGCTGCGGGTCGCCGCGGCCTCCGGCGCCGTCCTGCTCGCCGCCGGCGTGCTCGCCGCGCTGGCACCCGCGCACTCCGTACCGGCGCTCGCCACCGCCCTCGTACTCCTGGGGCTCGGCTGGAACCTGGGCCTGGTCAGCGGCACCGCCATCGTCACCGACGCGGTACCGCCCGCCACCCGCGCCTCGACGCAGGGGCTGGTCGACGTCGGCATCGCCATCGCGGGAGCCACCGGAGGAATGGCGTCGGGCCTGGTCGTGGCCACCGGCGGGTACTCCACGCTGGCCCTGAGCGGCGGTGTCCTGGCGCTCGGGCTCGTACCGCTGCTCGTCCTGGCGGGCCGCCGGGCGCGCGGCGCGCGTCCGGACGCGACCGCCCCCGCCGCCCCTGCCGCTCCGGCGCCCGCTCCGGCTTCCGGGGAGCAGGCATGATCAGCCACGCGCTTCCCGGGGCGCTGCGCACCCGCCCGGACACCGCGGGACACCCGGCCCACTACACCGCCGCCAACCAGCCGCACAGCCCGCCGGGCACCGCGTTCACGCGCGGCCACCGCCCGGACCGGCAACCGACCCGAGGCCGGTGACGCATGCGGTCCCGACCCCCCAAGCCGCCCCGCGCCCAGGCACGCGCCCGGACGCGCGGGTACCCACAGCACCGACGCTCCCCCCACACCACTCCGGTCGGCCTCCTCGGCGTCATCGCCGCGATCCTGACCCTGGTCTTCATCGGCACGGCCGCGGTCAAGGGCGCGAAGACCCCGTCCGCCACGGCCACCGCGCCGGCCCCCGCGTACTCCCTCACGCCCACCGCACCGGCAGGCGCGCACGGACCGCCCGTCGAGGTCTCGTCCGACCGGACCACGAACACCGGCAACCTCTACCGGCGCGACAACGAACGGGACCCCGGGCGCGAGAAGGACAAGGACCGCAACCAGGCACGCCGCTGCACGCGGACGGCGCCCGGCGAGCCGTCCCCGCACCGCCGCCCGTTCCCGCCGGCGCCCCGCGCGGCCCACCCGTACCCCACGGCCTTCTGCCTGCCCCCACACACCGGCAGCGCAGCGTCCCTCACCACATCGAGAGCAGGCCTCGGCAACCGCCCCGCCCTGCACTGTCTGCACTGCGTCTTCCGCTGCTGAGCGACACCGCCGGGGCTTCCTGCTCCGCACCAGTCGAACGGGTTCTGCCATGCCCCCCCATGGCACCACTTTCCGACCAGCAGGAGACATTCCCTCGTGGAAACCTTCATCGAAAACGCCCGCTCCTTCAACGCCCGCATCGCGGCCGCGCACGAGGAGCGGGAGACCTACCAGCGGCTCGCCGACGGCCAGTCGCCCCTCGCCCTGTTCATCACCTGCTCCGACTCACGGATCATCCCTTCCCTGATCACCGGAGCCCTGCCCGGCGAACTCTTCGAACTGCGCACGGCGGGCAACGCCGTACCGCCGCACCGGCCGGACATGCCGGCCAGCGCGGAGGCCGCCACCATCGAGTACGCGATGCGGGTCCTGCGCGTCGCCGACATCATCGTGTGCGGGCACTCGCACTGCGGGGCGGTCGGCGCCATGGCGCGCCGCGAGGACCTCGCCGGCGCCCCCGACGTACGCGCCTGGCTGACCCAGCAGCTCTCCGGCGAACTGCCCAGGGACGAGGCGCCGACGGTGGCCACCGCGGTCCAGCAGCACGTCACCGAACAGCTGGCGCGGCTGCGCGCGTACCCGTGCGTACGCGAGCGCGTGGACGCCGGCGAAGTGGCCCTGCACGGCTGGTACTACGAGGTCCACACCGGCCAGGTCTCGGCGCACGACTCCGCCACCGACACCTTCCTCCCCCTCTGAAGGCGCCTGTCATGACACCGAAAACGACCACCGGCGCGACGCCGACCCCGGCGCCCGAAACCGGGACCATCCCCGCGGCCGACGCCCCGTCCGGCCGCCCGGCGAACGCGGCCGCACCCGTGAAATCCCCCAAGTCGTCCCCCCGCTGGCCCTTCCTCCGCGCGGACTTCACCGCCTCCATCGTCGTCTTCCTGGTGGCCCTGCCCCTGTGCGTGGGCGTGGCGGTCGCCTCCGGCGTACCCGCCGAACTGGGCCTGATCACCGGCATAGTCGGCGGCCTGCTCACCGGGCTCCTGCCGGGCAGCAGCCTCCAGGTCAGCGGTCCGGCCGCCGGCCTCACCGTCCTCGTCTACGAGGCGGTCAAGGAGTTCGGGCTCGGCGCGCTCGGCGCCATCGTCCTGATCGCGGGGCTCCTCCAGCTCGCCATGGGCGCACTGCGCCTCGGCCGCTGGTTCCGTGCCATCTCCGTCGCGGTCGTCCAGGGCATGCTGGCGGGCATCGGACTCGTCCTGATCGCCGGGCAGCTGTACGCCCTGACCGACGCCAAGGCGCCCGGCAGCGGCCTCGCCAACCTCGGCGGGCTGCCCGGCCTGGTCACCGGCACCGCCGGGTCCGGCGCGGCCCTCGCCGCCCTCGGCGTCGGCGCGGGCACCGTCGCCGTACTGGTGCTGTGGCCGCGGTGGAAGCGCGCGGCCCGCGTCCTGCCGGCCCCGCTCGCGGCCGTGGCGCTGGCCACGCTCGCGGTCTTCGCCCTCGACCTGCCCGTGGCACGCGTGGAGGTCAAGGGCCTGCTCTCCGCCGTCCAGCCGCCGGGCGGCTCGGACTTCGCCGCGCTCGCGAGCGTGGGGGCGCTCGGCACCATCCTCGCCTTCACCCTCATCGCGTCCGCCGAGTCCCTGTTCAGCGCCGCGGCCGTGGACCGGCTGCACGACGGCCCGCGTACGCAGTACGACAAGGAGCTGATGGCCCAGGGCGCGGGCAACGCCGTCTGCGGTGTGCTCGGTGCCCTGCCGATGACCGCGGTGATCGTCCGCAGCGCGACCAACGTCCACGCGGGCGCGCGCACCAAGGCGTCCCGCGTCATGCACGGCGCCTGGCTGCTCATCTTCGCCGCGGCCTTCCCCGCGGCGCTCGGCATCATCCCGGTGGCCGCGCTGGCGGGCGTCCTCATCCACGCGGGCTTCAAGCTCCTCCCGCTGCGGGACTTCGGCCCCCTGTGGCGCGAGCACCGCGGTGAGGCGGTCGTCCTCGCGGCGACCGCCATCGCCATCGTCGTCACCAACATGTTCGAAGGCGTCCTGATCGGCCTCCTCCTGGCCATCGCCAAGACCGCCTGGGAGACCTCCCACGTCCACCTGGAGATCTCCGGCCTGGACGCCCCGTCCTCCGAGCCCGTCCGGGTACGGGCCCTCGGCAACGCCACCTTCCTCCGGCTCCCCAAGCTCCTCGACCAGTTGGAGGCCCTCCCGCACGACCGCGCGGTCGCCCTCGACCTCACCGGCCTGCGCCACCTGGACCACGCCTGCGCCACGGCCCTGACGACCTGGTCCACCCACCGCACCACCACGACCAATTCCCCGACCCCCGACAACCCGGCGCACGCTCCCTAGCCCCTGAGCACCACCGAACCGGGCCCCGGAAGCTCACCGGCTTCCGGGGCCCGTCCCGTCGGGTGGCGGTCAGGCGGGGCTGCCCGCCTGGGAGTCGGCATGACGGCCTGCGGAGGGGATGAACAGCCCCTCGGGCGCGGCGGTGATGACGGAGTCCAGCATCCGGCGCGTGGCCTGGAGCTGCTCGATGCAGTGCGTGATGCGCGCACGCTCGGCGTCCAGTTGGCCGAGCAGCTCGGGGCAGGTGGGCACGAGCTGGTCCTCGTCGTCGCGTACGCAGGGCAGGAGCCGGGCGATCAGGGCGGTCGGCAGGCCCGCGGTCAGCAGGCAGCGGATGCGGTGCACCGTCTCCACGTCCGCCTCGTCGTAGACGCGATAGCCGCTCGGCAGCCGGTCCGGGCAGAGCAGCCCCTGCTCCTCGTAGTAGCGCAGCAGCCGCTCGTGGACCCCGGTGCGCCGGACCATCTCCTTCATGCGCATCCCGCCACCTCCGCGTGGGGCACTTGACTCTCACATTGATGTGAGAGTTTAGCGTGAACGGCATGACCACTGAGCGTTTTCTTCCCCTGACGTCCGGTTCCCACACCCCCTCCCCTTCCTCCTCGCGCGAGGTCATCGTCCAGGGCAGCGGGCCCGCACTGGTGCTCGCGCACGGCGCGGGCGGAGGAGTTCTCGGCAACTACGGCCTCGTCCTCGACGAACTGGCCCGGGACCACACCGTCATCGGCCCGCACTACCCCGGCGCCGGCGGCACCCCCGAATCCCCCCGCCCACTCGAACTCGACGACTTAGCCGACCTGTTGGTCGACTCCGCGACAGCGGCCGGGCACGACACGTTCCCCGTCATCGGCGAGTCGCTGGGCTGCGCGGTGGCCGTACGGGCCGCGACCCGGCACCCCGGCCGGATCACGGCACTCGTGCTCACCGCCGGCTTCGCCTCCCCCGACCCCGCCCAGCGGCTGACCGCGCAGCTGATCCAGACCCTGGGCCGGAACGGACAGCTGGACACCGCGGCCCGGGTGGCCTGCCTGGCCTGCCTGTCGCAGACGGAACTGTCCCAGCTGTCCGAGACGGAGATCGACGCCCGGACGGCGGCCGCCCGGGCCGGACTGCTGCCCGCGCTCGCCCACTTCGACCTGGTCTGCCGGGTGGACGTACACGGCGACCTGCCGAAGATCAACGTGCCCACGCTCGTGGTGGCCCCCGCGAGTGACCGCATGGTGCTGCCCGCCAGCACCCGCCGCATGGCACACGGCATCTCCGGCGCCGAATACGCCGAACTCCCCGGCGCGGGCCACCTCATGAACCCCGCCGACCGGGCGGACTGGCTCGGGCTGGTCCGCGTGTTCCTCGCCCGCGCCCTGGATCAGGAGGCCATGTGACCACCGCTGCCGACACCGCCCTCGCGCCGGAGCCCGTGGCCTCGCCCGCCCGCCGCCGCACCGCCCTGGCCGTACTCGCCGTGGCCATGTTCGTCGTCGTCACCACCGAGTTGCTGCCCGTCGGGCTGCTGCCGCTGATCAGTGCCGACCTGGGCGTCGAGCAGGCCCGCGTCGGACTGCTCGTCACGGTGTACGCGTTCGCCGTCGGGCTGATGGCCGCGCCCCTGACGGCCCGCACCTCGGGATGGCCGCGCAAGCGCCTCTT
This sequence comes from Streptomyces sp. NPDC017529, assembly GCF_044329785.1. Taxonomy (NCBI): domain Bacteria; kingdom Bacillati; phylum Actinomycetota; class Actinomycetes; order Kitasatosporales; family Streptomycetaceae; genus Streptomyces; species Streptomyces sp. NPDC017529. Next base: position 4,529 of record NZ_JBIRJY010000009.1, on the reverse strand, counting down.
CATCGTGGTGTGCTCGGTGTTCGCGCTGGGCACGGTGCTCTCCGGGCTCGCGCTGAACTACCCGATGCTGGTCGTGGCGCGCTTCCTGTGCGGCGCCTCGCACGGCGTGTTCTTCTCGATCGTCGCCGGATACGCCGCCGCGCTCGCCGACCCGGGACGCGCGGGCCGGGCCACGGCCATCGTCTTCGGCGGCAACTCCGCCGCCCTCGTGCTCGGCATGCCCCTGGGCACCGTCCTGGGGTCGGCCGCCGGGTGGCGCACGGCCTTCTGCACGGTGGCCGGCATCGGCCTGGTGACCCTCGCCGTGGCGGTCCGGGTCCTGCCCCGCACCCCCGACCGGGCGGCCCTGCGACTGGCCGACATCCCCCGCGTACTGCGGCTGCCGGGCCTGCGCCCCGTCGTCGTCACCACGGCACTGATGATCCTCGGGCACTTCACCCTCTACACCTACGTGTCCCCCCTGCTGGAGGACGAGGGCGGCGTCAGCAGCGGCACACTGAGCACCCTGCTGTCCGTGTACGGCGTGGCCGGCCTGGTCAGCACGTGGCTGAGCGGGCTGCTGGTGGACCGCCGGCCGCGGCTGGTCATGTTCGGCACCGCGGGCGTGATGGCCGCCGCACTGGCCGCGCTGGGCCTCGGCGTCCACCTGGCCCCGGTGGCGGCGACCGCCGTCGCCCTGTGGGGCTTCGCGATCGGCGCGCTGCCGGTGAGCCTCCAGACGGCCGTACTCCGGCTCGCCGGCGACACCGCCGACGCGGCGTCCTCCCTGTACGTCGCGGCGTTCAACATCGGCATCGGAGGCGGCGCACTGTTCGGCGGCCTGATGCTGGGCCCCGCCGGCCTGGCCGGGCTGCCGTGGGTCGCGCTGGCGGTGGTGCTGGCGGCGACGGGGGTTTTGTGGGGGGCCCGGGGAGTGTTCTCGCGACGGTGAGGCCGGCCGGTGCGGCCGCGGGACCGTCAGACGCGGGCGGTCCCCTCCGTCAGGGCGGCGTACGCCCTGAGCCGTTCCGGGTGGCGGGCGTCCGCGCCGATACGCAGGGAGGCGAGGGGGGCCGACGTGCCCGCCAGGGTCGGCACCTGCCGCACCGTCAGCTGGTCGCCGGGGGCGATCAGCCCGTCCAGGACCGCTTCGACGAGCAGGTGGTTGAGGTGGCCCAGGCAGCCCGAGAGCGTCATCCCGGCCGTGGCGACGTAGAGGTCCCGGCATACGGGCCGCCTCGCGGGCAGCCCGTGCGCCGCAGCGGGAACCGGGATCTTGGTGGCGGGCGCGGGCGGCAGCGCGCGGTCACTCTCGAAGCGTTTCAGCAGCCGGCGCAGCGCGGCCGATGCGGCGGCCGGCGCCGGACCGAGCCAGGCGGCCGAACCGTCCTCGCCGATGTGGTCGAAGGCGAACCGGTCCCGCAGCTGGTCCGGGTTGCCGGCCAGGAAGACGGTACGGGTGAGCGCCCCGCGCCACCGCGCCGCGCGGCCGGTGTCCACGCCCGCCGCGAAGTGGCACGTGGCACGGACCCACGGGGCGAGGGAGAAGCGGCGCAGCACGACCACGGCCTGGATGTCGGCGGACTCGGCCAGCGACGCGACCTCCGACCGGGCCGCCGAGAGGCCGTCGGCCGCGTCCAAGTCGAATCGTGCGGCCAGGGCGGGATGCGCGGCCCGTACGTGCTCCGCCGCCCGCCGCCGCAGCAGATCCTGCGAGAGGGTCATGTGAACACCGCCGTCGCCAGTTCGGCCACCGGGAGTCCGCGGTGCCCGGCGAGCAGGCCCGAGGTGAGCCGGTAGGGGTCCACGTAGAGATGGTCGCGCCCCCGGTGCCCGTCCAGGGCCGTGGTGAGCGCGGCCGCGGCCTCCGCGGGCGAGCCGTACCCGGCGGGCTCCCGGTCGAGCAGCCGCCGCGCCCGGTCCAGGCAACAGCGCAGCAGGTCGCTCCGGAAGGGCTGCCGCTGCCCCGGGCCGAGGGCCGCGATGAAGTACAGCCGTACGCCGAGGCTGGTCACCGCCGGCTCGTGGCCCGCCCCGATGTCGTCGATCAGGTCGGCGACGGTGTGGTCGTGCCGCTTCTTGCCCGCGCCGTGCCGGGAGGAGCGGAGGTGGCCGTCGGCGGGCACCCCGCCGAGGGCGACACGGTGGACGTCGGGGCCGGCGTACGACAGCACCCGCTGCAGGAGCCGGTAGTCGGGGTCCAGGCCCTGGTCGAAGAGCAGCACCACCTCGTCGTACTCCGCGGCCAGGGGCAGCAGTTCGCGCAGCGTGCAGGCCAGGTGGCCGGGCTGCCCGTCAGCCGAGACGATCTGCCGCAGCGGTATGCCGTACCGGGTCGCGTCCAGGTAGACCGGGCCGCCGTCGGCTCGCAGGTCGAGGCAGAATCCCTGGCTGTTCAGGCAGGCGAGCGCCTCCTCCAGGCCGAAGGCGGGTGGCTGGTGCCGGCCGAGGCCGGGGTCGTACAGGCCGAGTGCGGCGTACTGGGAGGCCCGGCTCTCCAGGATCCGCGCGGCGGCCGGGTGGGTCCAGCCGTGGTGCTCGACGGCCTCGCGGTAGGGCCGCAGCGCGTCCGGCGGCACCGGGCCGCCCTCGGCACGATAGCGGGCGTACAGCTCGCCGATGGCGTCCTCGGACAGGCCGGAGTAGTCGATGTCGCCCTGTACGCGGTCGAGGTACTCCCAGAAACCGGCCGTCTGCTCGGTGCAGTCGTACGTCGTGTGGCTGTAGCGGTAGGTCACGTCGGCGAGGTGGGAGGTGGCCCGGTACATCACGTCGGTCCACAGCAGGCCCTTGAGGTCGCTGTACGTGAGCGGCCGGCAGGGGGCCGCGGTGACCGGCGCCAGCAGGACCCGGCGCCGCCCGGTGCCGGGCCCCGCGCCGGTGGCCGGTGCCGTGGTGAGCAGGCTCATCTCCGCTCCCCTCGCCCGGCGCGGACGAGCGACTCGGTCATTCCTTGTCTCCTTGTCCGTACACGGAAGCCGCCTCCCCCGTGGGCCGGTGTCAGGCCAGGAACTCCTGGATGTGCCGCACCAGCTCGGCGGGCTTCTCGAAGACGGCCAAGTGGCCGCTGTCCAGTTCGGCGTACGTGCTGCCGGCCAGTTCCCGGTGGAGTTCGCGGGCGTGCCCGACGGGGACGAGCTGGTCCTGCGCCGAGCCGACGACCAGCGTCCGTGCCCTGATCGCGGAGAGCCGGTCCCGGATGTCCAGGTCCCGGTCGAGCTCGATCTGCCGGAGCGTGCCCGGCGTGGCCCGCACCCCGGCGACGGCCTCCTTGACGCCTTCGTCGCCCATGGCGGCCAGGAAGGCGGGCGAGAAGATCACCAGCGTGCTGAAGGCCGCGAACGACTCCTCGCCGACCTCCGCCAGCCGGCGCCACAGGTCCATCGTGAGGTGCTGGCGCGGGTCGTCGCCGCGCGCCCAGCCGTTGACCAGCACCAGTCGCCGTACGAGTCCGGGGTGCCGGGCGGCGGCGGTCGCGGCGACCACCGCGCCGAGCGAGAAGCCGACGATGTCGAAGGGTTGGTCGGTCGTCTCGCGGGCGGCGGCGACCACCTGGTCGACGAGGCGGTCGACGGTCAGCTCCCCCTCGGGCAGCGGGGTCTGCCCGCTGCCCGAGTAGTCGGGTGTGATCACCGTGAAGCGGTCGGTGAAGTACTGCCGCAGGTGGCCGTAGTTGCTTTCCGAGTCGGCCCCCGTCCCGTGGACGAGCAGCAGGCCGGGGCCGCTTCCCTGGGCGGTGTAGTGGACGGGCAAGCCGTCCACGTCGATGACGGGCATGAGAGGGCTCCTCGGCGTTCTCGGGAATTCGGCGGGAGAGGGGGATGGTGAAGGGGTCAGCGCAGGCTGGGGACGGGGGGATCGACCGCCTCCGCGGGCGGGGGTACGGAAATCCGCGGCGGTTTGCGCGGCCTGGCCCAGCGGCGCATCACGGGACGTTCGACGCAGACCAGCAGCAGCCAGCCGACGAGCAGCGTGACGCCGAAGAAGCCGAGGAGTACGGCCGTACCGGCGACCGGGTCGAAAAGCCGCTCGTGCATCAACGCCGTGCGGCCGAAGTACATCACCACGTACTGGGAGAGGTAGAAGCCGAAGGAGACTTCGCCCAGCCACTGCATACAGCGGCTGCGCAGGACGGTGGGAGTGCCGTGGACGTCCGCCATGGCCACCGCGCAGATCAGGACGGAGACCGGCACGATCGTGGCCACGTTCAGGCCGTACAGGAACGGCACGGCCAAGGCCAGCCCGTACCCCGCCACCGCCAGCAACGACGCCGGCAGCACCCGGACCCGCGGAAAACGCCCCGCCAGCACCAGCCGGGCCAGCACCATCCCGAGCACGAACTCGAAAAGCCGCACCGGCGGGAAGTTGTAACCGAACCAGAATTCCCAGACGGAGATCGGGAATCCCTCGGGAGTCTGCGGGGCCTGCGGCACCAGGAAGTCCGTGACGAGTTGCACGGCCACCATGCCGGCCACCATCCCGGCGGCCCACCCCCACAGCCTGCTCTCCCTGATCCGCAGAATCGGACCGATCAGCGCGGGAAACAGCAG